>DASRAJ010000020.1:0-13042 GCA_035638255.1 Chitinophagales bacterium | reverse complement strand
ACCATTGATGAGTTTACAATTTATAATCGCTGGGGGCAAGTGATGTTTGATATTGGAAATGTACAGGTGGCAAGCCAAAACTCACAACCTCTTGATTTAACGTATAGCTGGGATGGAATCTTTAAAGGCGAAAAACAGCCTGTGGGAGTTTATGTGTATTACCTGAAAGGAAAAGGAACCGCACCCGGTGCGGCAAGCATTGAACGAAAGGGTAATTTCACTCTCGTGAGGTAGAGAAAAAGATTTTTACATTTGCGACCGCCCCTATTGATCGGGGCGGTCGCATTTTTTTTAAGAATATTTTCGCAATCGAAAATTAAAGATCAAAACTAATTGCCCGGGTGGCGAAATTGGTAGACGCACCACTTTGAGGGGGTGGCGCCGCGAGGTGTGCTGGTTCGAATCCAGTCCCGGGCACTTTTACACATTTTTCATAGGAGAATCAAAAAAACGTCACAGTAAAGGTCACAGAAGTTGTTGTCATCCTAAGAATAATTTCATTTCTGTTTTGGCTTCACTTCAAATTGTTTTCGCTCCTCCCCCATTCCAACTTCCAATCAAAATGCCCTTTGCCAAAATCGCAATTTGACTTTTTGAGCTTGATTAATAGCTGAATGATCTCAATTGCCGGCATGATTAAAATCATGCTTTCCACTTTTTTGCGGTTAGTTCTTTGCTGTTAATTTTTCACCGAATGAGTTCTGCTCATCACAGCAAATTTATTTTATGGTTGACTCTGCCAACTGCTCTGCTGATTATTTTAGCAAGCAGTGTTGGTTTGTCTGTCAATGATTTTTACGGAAAAGAATCCTTTAACTGGCAGGCACAATCCATCGGGCAGGATTTAGTAGATCTGTTCCTTGTTGTTCCCTGTTTGCTGATCACCGGATTTCTTTCATGGAGAAATTATCGGGTTGCAATAGTTTTGTGGGGAGGAGTCGTCCTCTATCTCATTTACACATTTATCATTTACTGCTTCGATGTACACTTCAACAATCTCTTCGTCATCTATTGTTTCATTCTCGGATTGTCTTTTTACTCGTTCATTTATTTCCTCTCTGAACAAAGCAAAGAATCCTTTGTGACCGAATTTCAAAATTCACTTCCGGTGAGAGTTGTTGGAATTTATTTTCTCGTCATTCCTGCTCTCTTCTATTTCCTCTGGCTCTCTGAAATTATTCCAGCTATCATTCAAAACACAACGCCGAAGAACCTGATCGAAACAGGATTACCTACCAATCCTGTGCATGTCATTGATCTCGCCTTATTCCTTCCCGGACTTTTTATCATCGGAATTTTGATGCTGAAAAGAAAACCGATGGGCTTGCTATTCGCTCCGGCCATTCTTACATTTTTTGTTTTGATGGACATCACAATCGGGTTCCTGATCATCGTGATGAAACACAGAGGACTTGAATCAAATTTGGCAATTACCATTGTGATGGCAGTACTTGCACTCTTTAGTATGACCATGCTCATTTGGTATTTACGAAACATGAAACAGCCATTATGAGGAGACCAATTTCATTTTACTTACTGTGTTCCCTCCTGTTATTCCTCGGAGTCAATGCAACAGTCGGGGGAGCCATGCTCATCTTAAAACCAGATGGCTCTTTACTTGGCATGCAGCAGGACTGGCTCGATCATGCTCCATTCGAAAACTATCTGCTGCCGGGGTTGATTTTATTTCTTGTCTACGGAATTTTTCCGCTGTTCATTCTGACCGGGCTTGCACTGAAGCTCTCGTGGAGGCGGGCGAATGCGCTCAACATTTTTCCTGCCATGCATTGGGCATGGACTTACTCACTGTACGCAGGAATCATGGTGATCACCTGGATTGCATTCCAAATGCTCATGACTCAATATTTCTGGTTGCAGCCAGTGGTCATCTTTCTTGGCTTGCTCATCATTATTTTCACGATGATGCCGGGAGTGATAAAATTCTTCGCACATAAAAACAACACCTTCATCACTTGAATCTCATTATCATCATACATCCGCCTTCTTTCACAAAAACGTAACTCAATTATATCGAACTGATATTTCTCTCCCTGACTCATGACAAAAGTCATTTTGCAGGATGAATCCTGCAATGATTTTTGCACCAATGGCAGAAGTGTTTCAACCCACTAAAATTCTGTGCTATCACTGCGGCGATGCTTGTGCTGATAACTCCATTCGTGAAGGAGATAAAATTTTTTGCTGCGAAGGATGTAAGCTCGTGAATGAATTGCTGAGAGAGAATAATCTTTGCACCTATTATCAGCTCACAGAACATCCGGGACAAAAGCCGGCAGAAATTTCAGGATCAAATCGCTTTGCCTGGCTCGATGATGATTCTGCTTCCCGGGAATTACTCAGCTTCTCAGAAGGTTCAACATCAGTAGTTAACTTCAGCATACCTCAAATCCATTGCGCATCATGCATCTGGTTGCTCGAAAATTTGCATCGCCTTGAAAAAGGAGTGATCGCTGCGAGAGTAAATTTCTCAGAGAAGCAAATGACGATCGCTTTTAACAATCAACAAACTTCATTGCGAAGCTTGGTGGAAGTGCTTCACCGCATCGGCTACGAACCGGAGATTCATTTCAACGACCTGAAGAAGAAACAAGCAAGAAAAACTGATCGCGCTCTCATTCTCAAAATCGGTGTCGCAGGCTTTTGCTTTGGAAACATTATGATGCTGAGTTTTCCGGAATACCTCTCCGGCGTCAGCAGCATTGATCCGATGCTAAAACATTTCTTCAGCTATCTCAATCTTGTACTCGCAATGCCTGTATTTTTTTACAGTGCGCAGGATTACTTCGTAAACTCATGGAAGGCTGCGCGGCAAAAATATTTCAGCATTGATCTTCCCATAGCTCTCGGATTAACCGCAATGCTTCTTCGCAGCAGCTATGAAATTCTCACACACACCGGTGCGGGTTTTTTTGATTCGATGACCGGATTGGTTTTCTTCCTGCTGATCGGGAGATATTTTCAGTCGCTCACGTATAAGAATATGTCGTTTGAGCGTGACTATCAATCGTATTTTCCTGTGTCGGTTTTAGTCAGGAAAAAGGGTGAGGAGATTTCCATCCCTCTTTCAAAACTTCGGACCGGAGACAAGATTGTAATCCACAGCGAAGAATTAATTCCTGCAGATGCTTTGCTGCTGAAGGGCAATGCGCACATTGATTACAGTTTCGTAACGGGAGAATCAAATCCCATTTACAAAAAGGTTGGCGATCTCATTTATGCCGGGGGAAAACAGAAAGGTGCAACAATTGAATTGCTCGTGCAGAAAACCGTAGAGCAGAGTTACCTCACACAACTGTGGAATCATGAAAGTTTCTCCAAGAGGAGTCCTTCGGACAAAAAAGAAAAACACACGACGCTTTCTTCCCTCGCTGATCGCATCAGCAAGTATTTTACGATTGTCATCCTGCTGATGGCACTTGCAACAGCTGTGTACTGGTTTCCAAAAGACGTACATCGCGGGATACTTGCATTTACTGCCATTCTCATTATTGCATGTCCGTGCGCTCTCGCCATCACAGTTCCCTTCACATTCGGGAGCATCATTCGTTTACTCGGAAGAAAAAATTTCTACCTGAAAAACGCTTCCGTAGTGGAAGCGCTTGCCGGGGCTGATACTATTGTATTCGATAAAACAGGAACAGTCACGCAGCAAGAAACAAATCGGATTTCTTTTGAAGGGAGTATGCTTACCGGCTATCAATACTCTTTGTTTCGAAATCTTGTTGAGCATTCCATTCATCCGTTGAGTAAGCTCATACACAATTTCATTCCCTCTTCAAAAAAATATGATGTCACCGGCTTTCATGAAGAAGCAGGTGAAGGCATCGAAGCTTTTGTAGATGGCGTGCATGTGAAGCTGGGCGCACAATCATTCATCCTCGGCAAAAAGTTAACCGGCGGTGATTCATTTAAGTTTGCAAGAGTGTATGCTTCAATCGAAGAGCATTACCTCGGATATTTTCAAATCCACAATACGCTTCGTTACGGTTTAAAGGAAGAATTGCTGACACTGGAAAAAAGGTTTGATTGCTATTTGCTCAGCGGTGATCAGGATGGTGAAAGAAAAATGATGGAAGAAGTTTTTGAAAACAAAGATCATCTCCTTTTCCATCAATCGCCAAAAGACAAACTGGATTTTATTTCATGCCTTCGTGCTCAAAAGAAAAATGTGATGATGATCGGCGATGGCCTGAACGATGCCGGTGCACTGCAGCAAAGCAACGTGGGAATTGCGGTAAGCGATGACATCATTCAGTTTTCTCCGGCCTGCGATGCGATTATGAAGGGCAGTGAGTTTCATCACCTCCATCGCTATTTGAAATTTTGTCGTGACGGAATCAGCATCATCTGGTTTACGTTCAGCATTTCTCTCCTTTACAATCTTGCCGGTATTTACTTTGCCGTGCAGGGGACTCTTTCTCCCATAACCGCTGCAATACTAATGCCTCTTAGTTCCATCAGTGTTATTCTCATTACTACCCTGGCAACCCGGTGGAAGGCGATGCAACTGAGCCCGTAACTTTTTTCAATCATGTTTAGAACGATCATTGAACCTTTTCGAATTAAAACGGTGGAACCGATTTCTATCACCACCAAATCACAGCGGAGCAAATTACTCAGACAGGCGCATTGTAACCCGTTCCTTCTTCATTCAAAAGATGTAATCATTGATCTGCTTACTGATAGCGGCACGTCTGCCATGAGCATGAATCAATGGAGCAGCATCATGCTTGGCGATGAATCGTATGCCGGCGCAAGCAGCTGGCAAAAGTTTGAAAAAGCAGTTCATAATTTAACCACAATGCTTCACGTGCTTCCTACCCATCAGGGCCGGGCAGCAGAGAGAATTCTATATGGACACCTCGGAGGCAAGGGGAAACTTTTTATCAGCAATACACACTTCGACACTACCCGGGCCAACATTGAATACTCCGGCGCACAAGCAATTGATTGCTTAACACCTGAAGCAACTGACATGAATTCTGATTTTCACTTCAAAGGAAATCTCGATACCGATCAGCTTCGGAAACTGATACGGCAGTTCGGAAGAAAAAATATCGCTGCCATCATTCTCACTGTTACCAACAATACCGGCGGTGGTCAACCTGTTTCCATGCAGAACGCAAAAGAGGTCCGCAAAATCTGCGATGAATTCGGATTGCTGCTGGTGCTCGATGCCTGCCGTGTCGCAGAGAACAGTTACTTCATCCGCCATTTTGAAAAAGGGTTTGAGAAAAAATCGTATTACGCCATTGCACAGCAGATGTGTTCGCTTGCTGACGCGTGCATCATGAGTACGAAGAAAGATGGCTTAGCGAACATCGGGGGCTTTCTCGCAATAAAGGATGATACACTCGCAGCAGCTTGCACCAACCTGCTCATCATTACGGAAGGATTCACGACCTACGGTGGGCTCACCGGCAGAGACATGGAAGCGATCGCCATCGGATTGCACGAAGTGTTTGAAGACGATTATCTAAACTACCGCATCAAGAGCACAGCGTATCTTGGAAACCATTTGCATGAAATAGGAATTCCGCTCATGCACCCCATTGGTGGTCATGCTGTGTATGTTGATGCGAAAGAATTTTATCCGCACATCCCCGTTGAAAATTATCCCGGTCAGGCATTGGTGTGTGAGTTATATCTCGAAGGAGGAATTCGTTGCGTTGAAATCGGAAGCGTGATGTTCGGGAAGTATAATCGCAACGGGAAATTGATTCTCGCTGACAAAGAATTAGTTCGGCTCGCCCTTCCGCGACGGGTGTACACGCAGAGCCATATTGATTATGTGGTTGAAGTTTTTGAAAATGTTTTTAAGAAGAGAAAGAAAGCCCGTGGATTTACAATTACCTACGAGCCGGAATTTCTGCGGCATTTTACGGCGCACTTCAGGCCGGTTTAATTCTCTGTTGTTCGCAAATCACCAGTCATTCAAAGTACCGATGAAAACGGAATCTACTTGCCCCGAATCAAATAACTTTACCTCTTAAATTCTTCCATAAAATGAAAAAAACTTTCCTCATATTTTTTTTCCTTCAACTATTTCTATCAGCACAATCGCAAATTCCAGACTTCATTGGGGAAATAAAACAAACCGCAGCGTGGGAGAAAAAAGCAAATGCCTGGAAACTACAAGGCGACACCCGCGGCATTGGCAGTGATTATGATTTGAAATATCACCGCTGCGAATGGAATATTAATCCCAACGTTTACTACATCTCCGGAAATGTTACTTCTTATTTTATTCCCGTTTCACCGGGCTTCATTGAAATTGATTTTGACTTTTCAACTATTATGTCTGTTGATTCTGTCACGTATCACGGCGCTCAGGTATCATTCATGCAGCAAGCCGGCGATGTGCTTGCTATCAGTTTACCCAATGAAATTCCGCAAGGCACTCTTGATTCCGTCTCTGTTTTTTACCAGGGTGCTCCCGTTGGTTCAGGTTTCGGATCATTTGTTAAATCTACGCACGGTGTTGATTCCATTCCTGTCATCTGGACATTGTCAGAACCATTTGGCGCAAGAGACTGGTGGCCCTGCAAGCAAACACTCGATGATAAAATTGACTCGATTGACATCTTCGTCACGTGCCCATCAGAATATCGCGACGGAAGCAACGGCCTTTTGATTTCTGAAATACAAAACGGAAACACCAGAACGTATCACTGGAAAAGTCATTACCCGATCGCAGCTTACCTCGTTGCAATTGCTGTCACCAATTATTCGCAGTACAGTAACTATGCTATCCTGTCAGGCGGTGATTCACTGCAAGTGCTCAACTATGTTTATCCTGAAGACTCAGCCACTGCCGCCGGTCTCACGCCGCAGATTGTTCCGGTGATTGGATTGTATGATTCGCTCACGATTGATTACCCGTTCTTCAAAGAAAAATATGGTCACTGCGAATTCGGCTGGGGCGGTGGCATGGAACATCAAACGATGACGTACTGCGTGATCTTTGACACGTGGCTCATCGCGCATGAATGTGCACACCAGTGGTTTGGCGATAAGGTGACGTGCGGAAGCTGGCAGGACATCTGGCTCAACGAAGGATTTGCTACCTACTTTGAAGCATTGACAGAGCAGGATTTGTATCCATGGAATTGGCAAAACTGGAAGATCAACAATCGTGATTACATCGTGAGCGCACCTGATGGTTCCGTGATGTGCACGGATACCAATGATGTGAACCGCATTTTTGACGGACGGCTTTCGTATTCAAAAGGCGCTTATGTGCTGCACATGCTTCGCTGGCAATTGGGCGATTCACTTTTCTTCAAAGGGCTTCGTCAATATCTTCTCGATCCCAACCTTGCTTACGGTTATGCAAAAACTCCCGACTTAAAACAGCATCTTGAAGCTGTGAGCGGACAAGACCTCACCACATTTTTCAGCCAGTGGTATTACAACCAGGGCTATCCCACTTATTCGCTCTCATGGTATCCTGCAGGATACAATGTAAATCTCACCATCAGCCAAACACAATCTGATCCTTCGGTTTCGTTTTTTGAAATGCCTGTGCCAGTGGAATTCAAAGATGCATATCACGATACCACGGTGGTGGTGTTCAATTCATTCCCGGGGCAGCAATTCAACATCTCTCTTGGTTTTATTCCTGACCAGGTAATCTTTGATCCGGAATTGTGGGTGCTGCATGCCGACGATGTGGTGACCGAAGTGGGTGGACCCTTGCAGGAAGATGAAATGATCTCCGTATTTCCCAACCCCACCACTGATGCCGTACAGATTGTGTATCACTTCAACTCCTCTTCAACTATTATGATCACCGATGCATCAGGTCGCGTAGTGAAAACTTTTTTAAGCAACTTAAAGCAAAGTACCGTGGCAGATCTTGGCGACTTATCTGCAGGCGTTTATTATGTGAAGTTGATGAAGGAAAATATTCCGGTGGTAAAGAAGGTGGTGAAGTTGTGATTCATTCATTGCAAAGTTGTGTGTAATATTTCATGAGACATATGTGAACTTTGTAAAAGTGAGTGAGCAGAATTCAAAGACCAGAATCTTTTCTTGCTTAAGACAAATTGATGGTCAAAATGCACCTGCAAAAATTTTAAGGCGATTGAATCTTTCGGAGAGACGACACAGTTGCAACCCCTGTTTTCAATAGCCCCGGTTGACAAATGTCATATCGTTAGGTAATGGTTCTCATAACTTATGATTTGTGCCTGCAATGACCTTTGCATACTAAGAATCTTCAATAGATGATATGGCTGATCCTGTTGCTAATCGTAGTGCTCGTTTTTGTTTATCTCCTCGTTGCACCTTTTTATCTGGAGATAGATAGTGTTGAAGGATTGTGCAGAATCAGGTTTCATTTTTTAGCAAGTGCGAAGTTGCGAATGAGTGAGAGTTCTTTGATACTTGATTTAAAAATCATAGGAGTGGAAAAACAAATTGATCTTCTTGCTCCCCCAAAGCAAAAGAAAAAACCTGTTCAGAAAAAAATTGGACGGCAAAAGAAAAGAGCAGGGATACCATTCAGAAAAGTTTGGGCGATGTTGCAAAGCTTCAGGATAAATAAATGCGATGTCAATTTCGATTTTGGAGACATGCCACTCAATGGAATTTTGTATCCGCTGTTTCAATGGATAAGCATTCTCACTGGCAAAAGCATCAGAATAAATTTTGGGAATGAAACTAAGATCATCCTTGAAATCGAAAATAATTTCGCCCGCATTGGTTGGGCATTCATTAAATCTTCATTCACTAATCTCAAAAACAAAACATCATGAACAACTTAAATGAAGTGCTCGGTAACATTTCCGAGTTTTTGAAATCAGAAGCAAAGACCGAAACCATCATTGGTCAACAATTCAAATTAGGTGAATTCACTTGTGTCCCTGTAATGTCCGTCGGACTTGGATTTGGCGGCGGAGGTGGCGAAGGAAAGGGCAACGCAAAAAATACCGGCGAGGGTGAAGGCACAGGAACCGGCGCCGGAGCCGGTATGGGAATGGGACCGGTAGGCTTCCTTGTTACAAAAGGCGACGAGATTCAGTTTATTCCCACTCGCTCATCAAAAGGATTGTCGGCAGTGTTTGAGAAAGTGCCCGATCTGATTGAAAAATTTATGGACAAAAAGAAAGCTGACGCAGCGTCTAATTGATTTTTATTTTCAGAATCGAAAAGGCTGTCTCAAAAGTGCAAACGAAAAAATGTCATTCCGGTTGATCGTGATTGGGAATCTCCCGGATTCCGGCAGATGCTGAAATGCATTCAGCACGACAAGGCACTTTGAGACAGTCTCTTAAAACCCATGAGAACAGCTTAAAACCGTGCTTGAACTCATAGCGCTGATTCTTCCATTCATTCTCCTTACCTCAACCTGGCTTGCATTTCGGTTCTTCAGGAAAAAATTTGGTGAGAAGAAAGGATACTTCTTCGGCTTTATGTTCTACTGGCTGTTCTGGTGTTTACTTGTCCCGAAAATATTTTTGAGCGGAAATGAAATCAGAGAATTGTTTTCATGCGACATATTTTTATTCCTAAACAAAAATTGTTGGTTTGAATTTTATTGCCCGCGAAAACAAGCATTACAATTACCTGGTCAGGAATTCCATTTAGTTTCGCGGCTCGCCCCGTTTTACTCCCAAATGCATTGGCATGATAAGTGGTGACAATTGTCATTGCATATAATGATTAATATCATTCATCAGTGAATTAGAACAAAAGACCTTTGCCAGCTTAGTTCCAACAATCGCTCGTTCATGTGGCAAATTAACCTCGTACAACCACAAACATTTGCGGGTAAACTACGCCAAATCGTCTTTTGCACTAATTCTTGTTAACCAACCCAAATTCAATCATGAAATACTTGTTTTCCTCTTTGCTCGTGATCTCTTTTTTCTTTTCGCAAGCCCAGGTCAATACGTTATGGACCAACTCACAAACCGGCACCGGCGATAATTCTGATCGTTACAATGCAATTGTTTCAGATGCTTCAGGCAATCTTTTTCTTAGCGGTTATACGTTCAACACTGTTCAGGACAAAGATTATTTAGTGGTAAAAATGAACTCAAGCGGCGACACGCTTTGGACCCGCCAATTCAATGGTATTTCAAACGGTGCTGACAAAATTTTGTACATGGCCATTGATGGGTCGGGCAACGTGTATGTAACCGGCCAATCTGATGGCGGCAGTATCCAGCAGAATGATATCGTGACGCGCGCCTATGATGGAAGCGGTAATTTGCTGTGGTCAGCAACTTATAATAATACTCCATCAAATCAGGATGATCAACCGAACGGAATTGCAGTTGACAACAGCGGCAATGTTTTCGTTACCGGCGAAACAGATCGTGATTCAACTTCCACGCTTAATGATGACATACTCACCATCAAGTACAATTCAAGTGGTGTTCAGCAATGGGCGGCAAAGGTGAATGGAACGGGCAATGGAACAGATCGCGGTAACGGCGTTGTTGCAGACAATGCAGGAGGCTGCGTGATTACAGGAAGAACGGCAACCACAGCAGATGACGATGTGATCACAATAAAATACAGCAGCAGCGGAACTGAAACATGGCGCACAGTTTACAATCGCGGATTTGGAAATGATCGCGGTGAAGATATTTTTATAGACGGCACAGGAAATTTGTATGTAACGGGAAGATCAAAGAA
This sequence comes from Chitinophagales bacterium, assembly GCA_035638255.1. GTDB lineage: Bacteria > Bacteroidota > Bacteroidia > Chitinophagales > UBA10324 > DASRAJ01. Next base: position 2,374 of record DASRAJ010000020.1, on the reverse strand, counting down.
CAGCAGTGACTATGATGTGATGACTATTAAGTACAATTCATCCGGAGCTGCCCAGTGGACTAAATTTTACAATGGCGGTAATGATGATTATGGAAGCTTCCTCAAAGCCGACGCTTCCGGAAATGTTTATGTCACCGGGCAAACTAATTTAGGAACCAACTATGACATTGTAACTCTCAAATACAATTCAACAGGCACTCAGCAGTGGGTACAAACTTTTGGCAATGCTGCATTGAATGATGAAGATCCGAGTGCCATTCTTTTTGATGGCGCCGGCAATGTATATGTCACAGGAAAGAGCGATGTGAATGCGGCGGCAGCAATCACAGCAGACAATTTCATTACTCTCAAATACAACTCATCAGGGATTTTACAATGGTCAGTTTACTTTGATGGAACGGCAACAAACAGCGATGATATTGCAGAGGGCATGGTGCTGGATGCTACTGCGACCAATCTTTACGTTTGTGGCGGTTCACAAAATCTCACTACGCAAGACGATGCAACTCTTATCAAATATGCAACTTCATCCGGCACAGCGGCGTGGACGAAAAATTACAACGGCAAAGGTGACTTCACTGATAAAGTTCAGGCAATAATTACCGATGCCAAAAACAACGTTTATGTCACGGGCTATGTGATGAACCATGCGGTGCGAAGAGATCTTTTCGTAGCCAAAATGAATTCAGCGGGAGTCCTAAAATGGTTTTATACTTATGATTTCTCTCAGCAGGATGACGAAGGTAAAGCCATCACACTCGACACCAGCGGCCACGTTTATGTATGCGGAAACAGCATTGGAAACGGTACCAGCGATGATTACATCACCATTAAACTCGACACTCTTGGTGTCCTGCAATGGACGGCCCGATATAACTATATTGGGGAAGCGGATGTTGCCACTTCAATTGCAGTAAATCCTGCAAATGGAAATGTGTTCGTAACAGGCTACTGCGACGCTAATGTTTCTTCTTTCGTTTCCAATTATGATATCGCAACAGTTAAGTACTCTTCTGCCGGATCACAGTCTGCCGTAGTAAGATACAATGGTACAGGCAACGGTGTTGATAAAGGTGTAAAGATTGTGCTGAAAGCAGGCAATGAATATGTTACCGGCAGAACGTGGAGCGGCACCAATTACGATATCGTTACTATTAAGTACGGCGCAACTCTTACACAACAATGGCTCACGAAGTATTCAGGTGTCGCCGCTAAAGACGACGAACCCCGTGATATGTACTTTGACGGAACAAATCTTTATGTAACAGGAAATACAGGAACCGTTTCAAACGGTGATGATTACGTAACCATCAAATACAACGGTAGCGGTGTTCAGCAGTGGGCATCTACCTACAATGGAACAGGAAGTTACACAGATCGTAGTTACGGTGTTATTTCAACTGCATCAGGAGTATTCATTACAGGAAGAAGCGCTCCAACCTCAGGAGCTGATAGCGCAGACATAGTCACGATTAAATATAGCCTCTCGAGTGGTGTGCAGGATTGGCTGAATCGTTATAATGGTCCCGCATCGCTCGTAGACAGAGGTAATGCGATCGCAGTTGATAAATTTGGTAACATCTACGCAACAGGAGAAAGTGTTGGTTCCGGATCAGGTAGTGACTACGCCACCATCGTCTATGATGTTGCCGGGAGAAGGAAATGGGTGGTGCGATCCAATGGCGCAGGTAACGGTGAAGACGTACCCCGCGTAATGGCTGCGGATGCTCTTGGCTACATCTACGTTGCAGGATATACAAAAGGCAGTGGAACGGCAGGATTTGACGCCACTACTATCAAATATTGCCCGATACCTGCTGCCAATGCCGGTTCCGATGTTGGAGTTTGCAGTGGAAAGAGTACTACGCTAAAGGCCACAGGCGGTTCAACTTACACCTGGTCACCGGCAACAGGATTAAGCTGCACCAATTGTGCAAGTCCCAAAGCAACTCCAACCGTCTCCACTTCTTATGTTGTTACTGTTGACAATGGGTTGGGTTGTGGTACGGCTAAAGACACGGTCATTGTAACGTTGAATCCTGCTGCTACGGCAACCACTACCGCCGACGGACCTCTTTCATTCTGCGCAGGTGACAGCGTAATACTGACAGCCAATTCCTGTACCTGTACCTATAAGTGGAAAGTGGGAAGCAGCTATATTGCCGGTGCTACAAATATTTCCTACACAGCAAAAGCAGCAGGCACCTATAAAGTTGTTGTCACGAATTCATACGGTTGCTCCAAAACTTCTACCGGAAAGACCGTACAGATTGTTTGCAAATCAGGTGAATCATCGTTAGCAGGGCAAGATTATTTCAACGTCATTGCTTCACCCAATCCAACTCCTAATTTATTCAGCATTCAATTGCAAAGT
>DASRAJ010000019.1:0-13828 GCA_035638255.1 Chitinophagales bacterium | reverse complement strand
TCAATAATATGTTCGTCAGAAGACAGCGGCATAACGTTGCACCTTTTGTGAATTCAATACCATCTTTTGCAGCAGGTATCTGGCTCTCGCCAATTGTGATTTTGATGTTCCAATATTTATTCCCAGCATATCAGCAATCTCCTGATGGCTGTACCCCTCAATTGCGTACAGGTTAAATACGGTTCTGTATCCCGGTGACAGTGATTGCACCATCTTCAGCAAATCAGCGGCAGATAAATAATGAAAATCATCTTTCTGCACCAAATCATTTTTCATCTCTTCTACTTCAAGCGTTCCGTTGCTGGAATGATTTTTCCTGTATCCTTCTATCGCCGTGTTAATGAAGATGCGCTTCATCCAACCTTCAAATGATCCTTCGTTGCGAAACTTACTGAGATTCCCGAATGCCCTGATGAACCCTTCCTGCATCATATCTTCTGCTTCAGGATAGCTGCTGGCGTAACGCAGGCAAATAACAAACATGCGCGGAGCAAACGCTTTGTACAGCTCCTCCTGCATTTTGTGATCGCCTCCGATACATCCGGTGATCAAATCTTCTTCGCTAATTTTATCACTTCCCCAAAATCGCATGGGCGCGTATTTAATGACTTAAAATTAGGAAGAAAAGTTGCACCGCGAAATTTTGCAGGTAAAATTTAATCACCCCTTTGTAAAGATTCGGTCATTGGTCATTGGTAAATGGTAATTTGAAATTTGGTCAATCAAATGATACTTCAATTTATATTTCCAATTTTCCAATTTCCAATTTCTTTCTTCTCCCCTCAATCTTCTCTCTTCATCAATCCTCAGCATCCTTCAAGTACATCTTAGGGTATTCAAAGAAACGAAGAATTCCTTCTCCTCCCGTCACCTGGCTCCATGATTTCACTTCAAAATCAATTGCTACAATTCCGCAGGTAAAAATGTTCTCAATGCTCCCGTTCGTAAGATGATTCGCAAACCATGTGAATGCCGGGTTGTGACCAAAAAGCATCACCGTTTTGTAATCATCATCGAGCGCTTTCACGTAATCAAGTAACTCTTCTGCTTCTGCAAGATACAGTTCTGAGGCGCGCAGAATTTTTTCCTTTTTGTAATCGAGTTTCTTTGCGAACTCTTTCGCTGTTTCGAATGCGCGCACAGCAGTAGATGAAGCGATGAGGTCAACATCCATTTCCTTCTCCCGAAAAATTTTTGCCATGAATGGCGCATCACGCTCACCACGCTTTCCGAGTGGACGATCGTGATCATCAAGTTCTGAGTCTTTCCAACTGGATTTCGCGTGGCGAACAAGAATGAGATGCTTCATGGATACGAGTTAAGGTGTGGGTTGTTAAAATTCCAAAAAACAAATTCCAAATCACAAATAAATTCCAAAGTAAAAAAATTACAATGTTCAAATACATTCACTCTCTTAAGTAACAAATTTACTTTGATTGATGAATCGGGAGTGTAATGATAAACTCGGTTCCTTTTCCTACCTCGCTCTTCACCTCTATTTTCCCCATGTGCTTTTGAATGATACCATAGCTGATGGAAAGCCCCAGCCCGGTTCCTTCTCCTACATCTTTGGTGGTGAAGAAAGGATCAAAAATTTTCTCTTTCACTTCATCGCTCATACCCGCGCCCGTGTCGCGAATCGAGACCCGCACGGAGCTGACACCATTACTTGAAGCGACGGTATCCGTGGTGATAAAAATTTTCCCATTCCTGCCAATCGCATCAATAGCGTTGGTGAGCAAGTTCATAAACACCTGGTTTAGTTGACCGGGGAAACATTGGATATCAGGAATTGCGCCATAGGCTTTATGCACCTCGATCTCCTGCTGCTTCATTTTATTTTGAAGAAGCACGAGTGTAGATTCCATTCCTTCATTGATGTTTGCTGTTTTCATCCCCTCTTCATCGAGACGCGAGAAATTGCGAAGCCCTTTTACAATCTCTGCGGTGCGATTCGAGCCTTCCTCGATTCCTTTCAACAGTGATTTGATTTCATCCAGCGTGTACTTCAAATTAACTTGATCGTGGAATTTCGATACCTCTTCAAGTTTCGCAGTACAGTTCTGTTGATCAAGTCCATTATAAATTTCAAGCAACCGCATGATTTCATCTATGTCACGCTTGAGGGGATTGATGTTCGCCGAAACAAAGTTGATGGGGTTGTTGATCTCGTGCGCAATGCCTGAAGTCAATTGACCAAGCGAAGCCATCTTCTCTGAATGCACCAGTTGCGTCTGTGTACTTTTTAAATCTTTCAATGTATATTCTAATTGATCTGTTTTTTCTTCCAACTGCTGCGTGCGTTCTTTCACTGTTTCTCCCAGCAGCTTCTTTGACTGGATGAGTCGTCTGTGATTGAACCAGATAATGAGCTGTATAAATATGAAGAAGTAGATCACGTAAATCACATAAGCCCACCAGGTGCGATACCATGGCGGAAGGATGGTGAAGGAGAATGTTGCTTCATTGCTGATGATACCATAGCCATTCTTCGCGCGAACATGAAACATGTAGTTCCCCTCGTGTAAGTTGGTGTACTCCTTTTTATTTTCCGGCAGCCATTCACTCCATGAATGGTTCTTGCTTCCTTCCAACAAATAAGAGTAAAAAGTTTTTTCCTTTGACTCGAAATTGAGGGCTGAATATTCGAACCCGATATCGTTTGAGTCATAAGTAAATTCTTTCTTGAACACTTCATTTTGCTGAAGAGAAACCAAACCGCTGTCAGAAAAAAATGTTCCATTGAAAATGGATTTGCCTGCAACTTTTACATTGCGCAACAGGGTGTTGTATGGGATGTCATACTTTTTTGGAATGGATTCATCGTAGCGAAAAATCCCATCGCTAGTACAAATCCATAGTATGTGATCCTGATCGCGAAAAAAATTCCACACTGCAGTCTTGGGAATGCTCATGAATGGAATAGTATCCCATCGGGCAGTTCCATTTTCGTCAAAGATTCTCCCTACGCGATTTTCTGAAACAAACCAGAGGTTGTTTTCATCATCAATGTAAGGTGAGGCTACTTCCCGATCTTTTTCCAAAACTTTATTGAGCACTGAGTCGCGGATAAAGAAATTAGACATTGAATTGTAACCGTAAAACCCTTCGTAACTACTTCCGATTTCAATTTTATCCTGAAATGAAAAAAGATAAAACACAGCGTCCTGATGCTCGCCCCCGGAAATTCTAATAGTGTCTACTTCAGACTCAAGGGAAACGCCATGCCGAAAATCAATTTTGAAAAACTCATCTCTGCCGGCATACAAAAACCCTTTGCTGTCGCAAGTAATTCGTTTAATAGGGGCATCAACTTGACTGATCCTTCCTATAAATTGCCACTGATTATTTTTTTTCTCCAACACACCAATTCCTGAATCCATTGCAAGAAAGATATGATCTGGAAAAAAAGGGTTGTGATATAATTGATATGCCAATCCATTCACAATTTTTTTCTTAGTCGCGTTATGTTGTAGAAAAATCCCATCTACACTTGCAAGTATGAGATCATCATTAATGGAAAGCATATCAAGAACAGCTCCAACAGTTTTATCTTTTTTGAATTCCTCTTCATCATTCAATGGCATTTCATAAAATCCAGTATATGTGCCTGCATAGAGGGATTCGTGGTATCGGTTGACACAGAACACAATTCCCCTCACACCGTTTCTATCATTAAAATAAGTAAGCGGCGACGGAAATTCAATGCGGCTTATTCCGTTTGATAAAGCAAGCCATAAGCCGTTGCGTTGATCCCAAAAGACATTGTTCACTGAATTATCATTCAATCCTCCGGATTTAAATGTCTTCAAAATTTTTCCTGAGAAATCAGAAATGATAAGACCATTACTATCTGTTCCAATCGCCATTAGTTTATCACTCAATTGAATTGCACAATTAATTCGTGAGAAAATCGGAGAATCAGCTCTCGTATTAGTTATTGTGCGTCCATTCCATTGATAAATTCCATTTCTCCCAATAATTTTTAGTGCATGAGGCAAGCTATTGCCTGCTGAGTCTGAAAAAATTGCAACTGGTTTTACTGAAGATAGATTTTCGGTTCCTAAAACAAATTGGAAGTGATCTTTTTCAAATTCAAAGAATCCGCGGTCATGGATGCAACAAAAAAGTCTGTTGCCAATAGTAGTTGCCATTTGTACAACTCCGTTGGCAGGATAAATGCGAAAGCGCTGGCTGGCATATTGAAAGACGGAAGAGTCAGAGACAAAATAAATAGTATCATGAATGCAAAAAACAGAGTTGATTGTGAACTGTACTTTTTGTAATTCCTTATTCAAAGAGATAAAACAAATAAAGCCTGAAGAATCTGCTGATAAATACCCCAAATCGTTTTTGCTGCCCACAAAAATCCTTCCCTTGGAATTCATAGCAAAACATTTTCTTCCTTCAGGAAAAACATCGTTTGATTTTACTCCTCTCCAATTGTTCCCATCAAACTCCAAAAGGCTGTTTTGATTTGCTGCATATACGATCCCTCTTCCATCAACAACAATGTCAAAATTTTGAGGACCCGCTGTATAGTTTTCCGATTGATACTCTGAGTGAGGAAAGTTGCGTATGTAAAAATTTCCGGACTGTGCATAACAAGAAATAGCAAATATGAAATTTAGAATAGTAAGTAAGATTGAATAATGCTTTCCCAAAAAGAACTTCATTCGTCAAAAATAAAAATTGCAAAGTCCTTTGCGGTTTAATTAATTCCAGATACCTTTAGCAGATACTAAAACACCAAATCATGCCACAAGGTACTGTCACTCCTCCAAATCCAAAGATGCAAAGACCCGGTTCTGCTTCTACTACCGGTAAACAAAAGAAATCAACCGGTATTGTTGCAAAAGCGATTACTTCAAAACCCGCTAAAGCAACAGCTAAGAAATCCCGTTGAGTTCAGCGAAGTAATTTTTCCTCGGTGCTTTCCTGATGGAAGGCGCGATATTTCTTCTATTGTACTTAAGAGAGGAATTGTTATTTGATTTCTCTATGATGAGGCTGGATCACTTAACCGGTGTTATTGTCAAACTCGTGTCGCCAAGTATCCGCACATAATAGTAGTAGCTCACTGCATAACCCGTAACGCTGACCACTATGCCGTACATGAAAACGGTGTAAGCAATACGCAGATACTGGTATTTTCTCCCAAGTACTTTCCCGAGGTAATAGAGGTCTTTTATCAGGCTGGAATAGAGAAAGTCTTTGTCGCTCATCATTTCATGAAAGCCCCAATCGAAATCTTCCAAACTCATGTTGTAGAAATTTCCGAAGAATAAAAGATTTGCTTTCCTCTTCTCGATATCTTCCCGGGAATACTTACCGATGCTGAGTTTCGGTCTCGTCGAAAGAATAGAGAAGACAATTGCAATGAGGCAAATAATCATCAGAAGCGCTGTAGGAATAATAAGGAAACGGTTTGAAGGAGTATCAAACTTTGCGAGGATGTTGCCAATTGCAAATGAAAGAATGATGCCGTTGATGGAGAGCAAAAAATTCGCTTTATCATCCGCCATTTTTGAAAGGTTCATGTGGTTGCTTACTGTTATGCGGAACATGGTTTCGATGCCGCGCTCAGGACGCTTTTCCTTTTCTTCCTTCGCTTTTTCCTTGTCTGTTGTCTTCTCCCGTTTCTTCGCCTCCTCCTCTTCTATCTTCTGCAGCTTTGTTCTCAGCTCCAGCACGTGTTCATTCTTGCGCTTGTCAAAATTGAGATGCGCATATTGCGTGTGATACTTATGATTGGTAAGAAATTTTATTTCTGAATTGTACCACTCCTTATCAGAAACTGTTCTGTTCTGCACCAGCTCTATTTCACGACGGAGGAAATTGGCCTTATCAAAATATTTTTTGCTCGCAATGCCCGAGAGATCAGCATCGCACAAAACATATTCGAGCAAATTTTTTGGTTGCTGGGGATACCTGGTTGCCTCAATGCAATTGAGAATTTTTTCGATCTTTTCCTGAGGATATAAGTTTTCTTTGAGAAACCGCGCCGCAATCTCCTTGCTTTTTTCTTCATGCCCTTCGTCCTTCTCGATAAATCCTGTATCGTGAAACCATGCGGCCAGCATCACTATTTCCGTATCTTCTTTTGAAAGGTCCACTGCTTCAGCAATTTCTTCTGTGGACTCTACCACATCAGAGGTGTGCTGGAAGTTGTGATAGATATGATTGGCAGGAAGTTTCTCTCGCAACAAATTGAAAACATAGTCGGATGCTTTCTGCAAAATCGGAGATGGCTTTTTCATGATGGCCGCGTGAAAGTATGCAAAGTAAAAGTTTTCCTGAGAGAGAAGTGAATTTTGAAAGCACGTAATAATTGCCGAAAGAAAAAAGTCAGCAGCTTTTTTTTCATTTTAACCTGATCAAATTTCCCTCACAAAAAATTATTCTATCACTAACTTTTGAATCTGTCTTTGACCTCCCGCCTTAACCTCAGCAAAATACATTTCCGTTGTTAAAGCATCCATGTTGAATGTCAATGATTGCTTTCCCGCCTCGGCATGGCGCTTCGATTGACAGGTGATTCGCCCGCTCAAATCAAACACGGTTAAAATCACGTCGCCTGCTTCATTCAAGTCAATTCCCACATTTAGAATTGAATGACAGGGATTCGGGTAAAGATCAAATTGTAAATCCTGCACGCCGGCAATTGCAACATCGCGTTGCGTCTTCGTAGTAAATGTTTTTACGAACGTCCATGATGACGGACTGTTGAGGTTGCAATTACTGCGGACTTCGTAATCGTACTTGGTGCCCGGTATGAGTGAAGTGATTTTTTTATTGGTCTTGACGATGTTGCCTTTGGTCGTCCATGTCTGCGTTCCGGTAACCCGGTACCGCACTCTGTAGCTTGTTGCATTGGTTGCCGGGCTCCATGAAATATTTGCAGATGTGGGTGTAATCTTTTTCGCCTTCACACCAGACTGCGATGGACGCGCGCAGGGATCCCACGTGTACTTGTGCGCACGGTACATTCCCTTGTTGTCATCATTGATTTGCATCTCCCACACGATGATTCCATTTGAATCGACTTCAGTGAGTGCTGGCGCATCCGGATCACTGCTTAATCCCCAACTGATGAAGAAGTGACCGTCTGTTAACTTTTGTGCGCTTCCCCTCGATTTAGAAATTACGTTGCCTGAGTAACTCCACACTAAAGTCGCTGTCTTATTCACTTCATCTATCTGATATTCCTTCACTGACGTCTTCACCGGTGTGTGATAAGTTCCATTGTCAAATACAGTGAGGTTTCCATTCGCAAGTTGCCGCGCATCATGCTGCCACGAAATTTTGTCCGCGTCATTTGTAAAGTTGAATTGATTGTTGGCACCACCAAATCGCCAGATAAAATCACCTGTAGTCCGGTTAATTTTTGAAAGCTCAGAAAGATGACGCGCTGAGATAAGAATGTTCCCGTCACTCAGCACATCCAGAGAATTTCCGTGCACGGCATCAATGAAGGCATTGGAAAGAACCACGTGATCGGCATCGGTGATCTCGTAATGATCCCAGCTACGCCACTGAAAAATCACGTTGCCTTCCGTATCGAGCTGCTGAATAATCAACCCCACAACAGTCGCATTCGGACTGTACGAAGAATTGTAAACCGTCATGTCCACAATCTCAGGATCGAAAGCAATGAGATATGGCTGCCGGTCGCTGTAAATTTGAAACTCGTGCTGATCAGCCTTGTATCCATTACCACATTGAAAGGTAGCAATGTGCAGGTAATTGGAATCGAACATCTCATATACCGAATCAATTCTGTTGTATGCCGTGAGGTATCCGTTATGATTCAAATCAAAGCTTTTGAAAGTGACGGTATCAAATTTTCCATAGACAGAATCACCATTGTTTTCGATGATGCAATAGTGAGCGCTGCCCGTGTTGGTAGAACTGAAGTTGTGCCAGAATATTTGGCCGGCAGCGGGAGCGGTATTGGTAAGAATGGTGAATGAAGGGAACCCGCCTTGTGCCCCCCGCGTGGGACTATGATCAGCATCGCGCCCGCCATATTCTTCTTTCTCCATCTCCTGCATTTGTATTCCGATGCGCTTGCGATCTTCTGCTGACCACGTCTTGCGAATGAAGAAGCTGAAAGAAATTCCTTTCACCTTCTCCCCTTGTTCCGTTCTTATTTTTTCCCCAACACTCACTGTTACTTTTTCTCCGGCAGTAAATGGAATCAAAGGTTTGGCGATAATGGTTTTCTTTCCTTCCACTAACCTGATCTCACACTGATGCACGCCGCTAACAGAGCCGGTAACTTTGAAAAGGCTTTTTGTATGTACGGAAGACGCTTCCAGCGACTTGCCGTTTCGAAGGATTATGGTTTCCTGCGGCGGGTGATATTTTGAATCCGGTACAGGACTGATAAATTGAAATTGTGCCTCCGAGTGCAACCCAGATAACACGATCATGCTTGTGAGAATGAAACCGGTCAGGAACTTACTTTTCACTTGGGGATCATTGGATACGAAAATCAAAAATAGCACATATAAAAGCGGGGGTATCAAAGATAGAATGAGAAGCGTTTTTTTGTTCGAGCAAGGAATGAGTCAGGTAATCACCTTCTGACAAAATGAAAACAAGTTTCTCTATCTTTCGAACTTAAAGAATCATCTCATGAAAAAAATTTTCTTTCTTCTCATCAGTTACCTCCTTGGATCATCAACGGCCTTCTCACAAAATGTTTTTGAAGTAGCATTTGGTGATTCGTCGAATGACTATGCAAAATGTGTAACGCCGCTTTTCAAAGGCGGCTATGTTGTTTGCGGGTACACTGACGGATTTGGTGCCGGAAACTTTGATGCTTTTCTTGCAAAGACAGATTTAGCAGGCAACCTCATTTGGTTTAAAACTTATGGCGGAACGGATCTGGAATCATCATTCAATGTGATTCAAACAAGCGACCAGGGTTTTGCTTTAGTGGGTACAACGCTGAGCGGATCTTTTGGGAGCGACGATATTTTCGTAATCAAAACTGATTCAAATGGAGATGTGGAGTGGAGCAAAATTTACGGAACATCTGCAAATGACCAGGGTTACGACATACGGCAGACGCTGAACGGAGAATATGTTGTGGCAGGATTTACAACAATCAATGCCGGCGCGCATTATGATTCTTACGTGCTTAAAATTTCATCGTCTGGGAGTTTAATATGGTCTGAAATATTCGGGGCGGCAAACAATGAAGGTGTTTACACAATTGACTTTGCAGCAAACGGCAATTATATTTTCGCGGGCAAGAGTGAAATGAATTCCAATGGCGCTGCCGATTATTTGTTATTGGAAATGGACACAAGCGGAAATATTATCTGGATGAAAAACTACGGAGGCGTCGGTTATGAAGTCGCGGTACAGGTGCGGCGAACTGCTGACAATGGATTTATCATGTCCGGTTATTCTGATTCCTACACTTCCAGTGGCGATTATGACCTGCTCGCAGTGAAAACTGACAGCGCAGGAAATCTTGAGTGGGCAAACAACTACCAACAGTCAAGTGCACAGTATTCCGGAGGTGTGGTGCAAGGAGCAGATGGTGGTTACTACTTTACGGGTTGTTCGGGTGCCAGTGGAACGTATGATGTTTTTCTTTTCAAGACTGATGCTGCAGGAACTATCAGTTGGGCAAAAACATATCAGCATGGCGGCACGTCACCAGGTTATGGTTTCAACTTTCATGAATCTAGCGCTCAGCTTCTTTGCTTTGCCGGTTATCTCACTTCAGGGGGTAACGATGATGCACTCGTTATAGTGAGTGATCTGGGAGGAAATACAGGAAGCGATTGTACTCCCGTGAGCACAGTTTTCACTGTAACTATTCTGAATGATATTGTAGCTGTTGATCCAACTTACACACTCTCCGCTACCGGTACTGATGCAGATGCAAATTTTTCGGTTAACAATTACACTCCCCTTTCCTCGGTACTTTGTTTGTCAACTATGGTAGCCGATGTCAGCGAGACTTTGCCTGAAATTTTTTCTTACGAAAAGGAAGTTTACATACAAAACAATTTCAGTAATCATGAACTTACAGTGACTGTCTGCAACACGCTGGGTCAAATAATATGCATCAGGAAAACCTCAGGTATTTCGGTAACGATTAATATGGAGAATACTTCTCCGGGAATTTACATTGTGAAAGTCACGGGCAACGATCAAACAGTTGCGGAAGAAGTCTTAATTCAATGACAAAAAAAATCGCGAATCGCGATACGCGTATCGCGATTCGCGTAATGAGGCTATTACTCTTTCACAAACTTCCGCACCATTTTTCCGTCGCAGTTTTAAAAGTTTACGTACAAAACAATTTCCGTAATCATGAACTTACAGTGACTATCTGCAACACACTGGGTCAAATAATATGCAGCAGGAAAACATCAGGAATTTCGTCAACGATTAATATTGTGAATACTTCTTCGGGAATTTACATTGTGAAAGTCACGGGCAACGATAAACGCGAATCGCGATACGCGTATCGCGATTCGCGTGACACTGTTACTCCTTCACAAACTTCTGCACCATTTTTCTGTCAGCAGTTTTTATTTCTGCTATGTAAATTCCTGCCGGGAAAGTGCTCACATCAAATTGCAGTGACTGATCTCCTGCCTTCACACCCTCTGTTCTCTGCAAAACAATTTTGCCTGTCACATCATAGAAGGAAACGAAAATAGTTTGCGCATCGTCAAGATCGAGTTCCAGTTGTACCTCGTTGGTTGCAGGATTGGGATAGAGTGTGAATGACTCCTGATCATTGGAAACCACAAGCACTTCTTTCAGAGGCGCAGTAGTAAACGTCTTTATGGCAGTGAATCCTGAAGCAGCCGTTGGCACACTGGTACAATTGGTGCGAATCCTGTATTGATAGGTTGTGGATGCAAGGAGCCCGGTCAATTTCTTGAAAAGGGCAGTCGTGTTTTTGAGCTTCCATTTCGTCTTTCCCAATTTACGGTATTGAACATCATACGATGCAGCATTGTTAGCAACGCCCCAATGAATTTTTGCTGTAGTGCTTGTAATCTTGTCAACATATATGGTGGATGGGGTTACCCGCACACAAGGTTCCCACACATACCGGTGTGAGCGATACACCGCATCTTCTGTCGGGAAACCAAGTTCCCAAACTACTGTACCGGAGGAAGTTACTTCTGTAAGTTTCGGCGCCCCGGATTGATTTTGCACCAGTCCCCAACAGATAAAAGAATTGCCATTCGAAAGTCGCTGTACGCTTCCCATGGCTCTTGAAAAAACATGTCCTCCGTTGATGGCGCGGTTGTAGCTCCAAGTCAGCGTAGCGGTATGGTTCACCTCATCCAGCACATATTCTTTAGCATAAGAGCGGGACGGTGAGTGGTAGTTGCCGTTGTCAAACAATGTTACGTTACCATTTGCGATTCGCTTTATGTTATGCTGGTAGCTGAATTTATCAGGGTCACCAACGAATGTGAATTGATTGTTCAATCCGCCCCAGCGCCACATAATGTCCCCGGTGCTGCGGTTAATCTTGGTGATCTCACTCATGTTCCTGCAACTGAAAAGAAGATTGCCATCATTGTCTTCTTCAATGGCATTTGCATGGCAGTAATCAATTATTGCATTCGAGAAGATTACGTGATCACCATCAAGAATGGAATAGTGATCCCACGAGCGCCACTGAAAGATTACGTTGTTGTTGCTATCCAGCTCCTGTATAATACAGCCAATCACTGTAGCGTGTGAACTGTAAGTAGGATTGTAAACCGTCATGTCAACAATCTCGGGATCATACGAGAGCATGTAATGATTGCCATTGGGATAGATAACGAACTCATGCGGATCAGCTTTGTAGCCGTTGCCCATCTGGTATTCACCGATTTGCCTGTAGTTGGAATCGAGCATTACAAATGCAGAATCATGATCATTGAAAAGTGTAAGATTTCCGTTTCTGTTAATGTCCCAATTGTTGTAATTAACGGTGTCCGCGACTCCCAAAACAGAATCACCGTTGCTTTTGATAATGCAATAATGTTCCCTGCCGCCAATGAAGAGATTGAAGTTACTGAAGAACACATCTCCGTCAGCAGGCGTAGTGTTGGTGGTGACGGTGAAATCAGGGAAGCCGGAACCATCGGTTCTCATGTCAGATGATGGACTTCCGCTGCCAAACTCCTCGCTGTACAACTGTTGCATCTGTTGAGCTATCAATTGATTTTCTTCAGCGGTTCTTGCTTTACGAATTTCAAAGTTGAAAGAAGTGCTGTGAATTTTTTCATTTGTTGAAGTATAAAGTTCTTCTGCAACATCCACCGTCACTGTTTCACCACCGGCAAAAGGTTTAGTCGGTTTCAGAATGATCGTCTTTCCCTTTTCAGCAAGCGTTATTTCACATTCATGTTTGCCGCTGATGGATCCTTTAACAGTAAAAATATTTTTTGTGTGAACGGAAGATTCATCCGGCAGGCTTTCGCAACGAAGGATAATGGTGGTGTTCGGATCAAGAAGCTTTGAGCCCGGATCCGGCGAAACATATTGAAATTGTGCGTTTGAAAAAGAAGTGCCCGCCAGTGTAAAGCCTGCAGTGATGAATAATGCAGTGAATAATTTCCCCATGGTAATAAGATTTAGTACGTGATTATTTGAAGTTGATAATTGGTATTACAAGAAAGTTTAGGTGATGAACTCTGCATAACCGAGCTGTGATAATTTTAAGTTTGAAGATAGTTTCTCTTCCAACCCGAATACTTTTTTTCCTGCAATCAAAACTAAAACATTTTATACGAAAGAAAATGCTGTTAGTTGCATGATCTCCAACCAGATAATGAATAGCCTTTCGATTCAATCATCCGGAAAATATCCCGAGATTGTCAAGCCTTTTTCAAGTGAAAATAAATTCCGGCAACAACACCAAAGGCATTTTGATTGATCTTATGTTCATCAGGAAGAAGCAAATAATGCACTTCATTCTCCCATAACTTCTATCCTCTTAAAATTTTTCATCACATCAAACAAAATGATCTTATTGCGCTGAACCTTCTTCACATGCTTCACCTCTTTTCCATCCACAAGAATTTTCCCGACGTGAAATGGCAAGCCGTATATTTTGATCCGGTATGTTTCATAGCGGGGCGTGAACATGCCTTCAATCGTTTGATCAATCAGGAATATAGCCTCATTGCCGAGCGTTTCAAATTTCTTCTCTACATAAATTCCCTGCTCATAGCCAAAGGTGTCGTCATGATCTTCGAAGAGAAATGAGTTCATGTGATACGGCGCATAGTACACATTGAGCAGCATCACATCAATTTCCATCTCTCCTACATATTGCATCACAGGGTATTCGGGAATTACTGCGCCGGCTTTCACGAAAACCGGCATGCTATCGAGCGCAGCATGTGCTGTGATGGTTTGTCCGCCTTCGAGAAGAGAAAAATTCCACAGGTCATACCACAATCCTTTCGGTAAATACACTTCACGGGACGTAGCCCCGGAATGAAGGATGGGTGCCACTAAAATTTTATCGCCATACGTGAACTCATCATCACGCCGGAAATTTTCAGGAAGCTCCTGCTCCATCATTGCCAGCGGTCGCAGCATCGGAAACTGGTACCGTGAATTTTCCCAGAACACAGAGTAGATATACGGCAACAACTTGTAGCGCAACTCAATAAATTTCTTCACGATCTTTTCGCACTTCGCGCCAAAAGCCCAGGGCTCACGATTGCCCGTATCCCCTGCGCTGTGTACGCGCATAAAAGGAGAGAACACACCGAACTGAATCCATCGCACATACAATTCTCCATCCGGCTCGCCGGAGAATCCTCCGATATCGCTT
>DASRAJ010000018.1:0-15855 GCA_035638255.1 Chitinophagales bacterium | reverse complement strand
TTGCTACAACGCACCCGGACTCTTTGATGTAACCCTCATCACCACGAATGCAAACGGGAGCGACACACTCACGCTGCACGATTATATAACCGTTTATCCTACTCCGCCATTTCCTACTTTCACACAGGTTGGTTACACCCTCACATCAAGCCCGGCAGATTCTTACCAATGGCAATTCAACTCCGTAAATATTCCCGGAGCAACAAATCAATCATACACCGTTTTGCAAACGGGATATTACACGGTGATTGTTTATGATTCCAATAGCTGCAGCAACTCCTTTACACAATATATATTGATAAGCGGGATTGATGAGCCATACGATGATGGAATCATTTTGATATATCCCAATCCTTCCAATGGAGTGTTTACGGTTGAATTGCTGAATGGTTTAACGGCTGAAATAATATTTGCGGAGGTGACCAATGAGCTCGGGCAAATTGTTTTTTCTTCAGAAGAATCCCGATCTATCGGGGCTGGTGATTGGAAGAAGAAAATTGATTTGTCCAAAGGACTCCATACGGAGAGTGATGTTGCCCGCGGTGTTTATTTCATCAGCATAAAAACAGAGCATGCATTTGTGATGAAGAAAATTTTGATTGCTGATTAGCCCCTGCAAAAAAAGAAAGAGTGTATTTTCACTGTGCAAATAATGCATTCCCTTTCACCGTTAATTTTTGTGGAATGAAAAAAATTTTACTGTACATTTTACTTTTCATTTCCCGCATTGCTGTTTCACAAAACTTAGTTCAGAATCCAAGCTTCGAGCAATATACCTCATGCCCTGCAGGTAACAGTGGAATTACTCTTGCGACACCATGGGATGTGCCGCCCGGTTCTATCACTACTCCCGATTATTTGAACTCTTGCTCTACGGGTGGATTTGGATGCAACGCAGTGAGTGTACCCGACAATTTCTTAGGAAGTGCTTATGCTGCAAACGGAAATGGTTATGCCGCTATCATTACAGGCCTCTACGATGGTTGCCCTGTTTGCCGTGAGTACATTCAATCCTCTTTGACATCACCGCTTGTAGCAGGCACTACTTACCTGGTGCAGATGTATGTGCGACCGGGTGACTTCAACAAATACGTTGTGAACAATGAGGGAATTTATATTTCAATAGCACAGATATCACAACCGGGGAATCAGGCTATTACCGGAGTAACTCCACAGGCTGAAAGTGCTACCATTATCAGCGATACTTCACAATGGACGTTGGTAAGCGGGACGTTTGTTGCAGCAGGAGGAGAACAATACATTACAATCGGCAACTTTCACGATAACGCAAACACGCTTCTTGATACTGTAAGTTTTCCGGGAGGAAGTTGCATACTCGTAACCGAAGGAGCCATGTACATGATTGACAGCGTGTATGTGGGCATAGCCAACCTTTCAAATTTTCCGGCTGCGGGTTTGATGGCAGATGATAGCAGCTTTTGCGAAGTCAGCTGCATCAACTTCACCGATGTTTCTACTAACAATCCAACTTCGTGGCAATGGTATTTTCCCGGAGCAATTCCTTCTTCCTCCACCGATCAAAATCCATCGAACGTATGCTATGACACGGCAGGAACGTATGATGTGACGCTGATTGTGGCGAATGCTTTCGGCGCGGATACGATTGTGATGACAAGCTTTGTTACTGTCTATCCGCCTCCTGCAGCAAACATCACGCAGAGCAACGACACGCTATATGCGGCAGCGGCGGCAAGCTATCAATGGTTTACAGGAGGAAATGCAATTGCCGGTGCAACAAATTCTTTCTACCTGCCTCCGTCAGAAGATTTTTATTCCGTGGTGATCACCAATGCAGATGGCTGCACGGCATCTGATACTATTTATTTTTCACTCGCGTCACAAAGTAATTTTTCTGCTGCGGATACTACTATCTGTCAGAAGTTCTGTTTGGACTTCTTCGATCAGTCAGGAAACAATCCCACATCATGGCTCTGGCAATTTCAGGGGGGATCACCGTCTTCTTCTACTTTACAAAATCCAATGCAAATCTGTTACAATACTCCGGGCTTATATTCGGTAACTCTCATCACCACCAATGCATTCGGAAGCGATACACTGACACTGTTGAATTACATCACCGTTTTTGCAACACCACCCTTTCCTGCCATCACACAAGCGGGATACACGCTCACATCAACTTCTGCGGCTTCGTATCAGTGGCAATTTAATTCTGTTGATATTCCGGGAGCAACCAATCAATCATATACCGTACTGCAATCCGGATTATATACAGTGATTGTTGGTGATTCAAATAACTGTGTCAACTCTGCAAATCAATATGTACTTATCAGTGGCATTGCAGAACTGAGTGATGCGAACATTTCCATCTATCCCAATCCCTCTGATGGAAATTTCATGGTTGAATTGTCAAATGGTTTAATTGCTGGTCAGGTTTCCATTGATGTTGTGAATTCTCTCGGACAAAAAGTTTTTTCTATTGAAGAAAAAATTACCGCTACAGATATCAAGAAGGAAATTGATTTGAGTGATGTTGCTCGTGGAGTTTACTTCATCGGGATAAAAACAGAGAATGAATTTGTGAGAAAGAAAATACTTCTTACCAAATAATTTGGTCAACTGATTTCACGGCAAATAAAAATCTGCTTATGCAAACGAAACTCATTCACCAGAACCGAAATCAATTTTCATTTCGCTTCCTTTTGCACTCTGTTTTCATCATTGGTTTTTCGATGACAACCGTAGCGCAAAACGTTACCATCATTGAGAGTGAAAGCTACAATCCCGGCCATGTGATGGACAATATTTGGCTTAGCGTCGCAACCAATATGGGAATGAATGCCTCGATTGCTGGCCAATCAACACTGTATGATACCGCATTCCTTTCGACTACCGATGCGCTGATTGTTTCATCGGGAGCTATCACTCTTTCCAACTCTCAAATCACTGCGATCACTCAGTTTATGCAAAGCGGCAGAAGCATTTACCTGCAGGGAGAATATGATTGTAATCTTTATAATACCAATGGCACCTTTGAAGACCTGGTGAATAGCAATGGAGGCAACTTCACATTGAATGGTACTATCGCCGGTACGCTGGCACCAATGAATGTATTAGGAACTTTAGGCACTACACCCAATACCATCCCTCCCCTTACTTATTTCTGGTACGGTTGCAGAGGCAACGCATGCTCGTATGTGGAACCATTCCTTCAATACAATAGTGATTACTTCGGATTTATTTTCTGTCCACCGGCAAGTGGTTACGGTCGCGTCGTTTTCACTACTGACCAGGATTGGATAAATCAATCTACAAGCCTTCCGCTAATGGAGAATATCCTTTCACTAATCACTTCGAATAATTATCAATGCTCGGGACAAAATTATTTGGGTGCAAATCTGGGCATTGATACTACTATCTGCGAGGACTCTATCTATGTCCTGAATGGCGGAGGATCGGCATTCACCTACCTGTGGTCAACGGGATCAACGGACACCAGTATTACGGTGAACACAGCCGGAGTGTATTGGGTAACGGTGAGCAATGGAGTTTGCACTACGAGTGATACGGTAGTGATCTCTGAAATTCCATGCAGTGGTTCACCCGCATCATTTGCCGTTTCTGATACTACCATCTGCGAAAAGTTTTGCATTAGCTTTTTTGATTCATCATCAAACAATCCTGTCTCATGGCTTTGGATTTTCCCCGGCGGAAGTCCTTCAAGCTCAACCGATCAGAATCCAACCAACATCTGCTATCAAAATCCCGGCGTGTTTGATGTCACGCTCATCGTTACTGATGCAAACGGAAACAATGACACGCTCACGCTGCCCGATTATATCACCGTGTACACCAACCCGTTTGCACCGGTGATCACGCAAACGGGAAATGTACTCTCATGCACTCCGGCAACTTCTTATCAATGGCAATTGAATTCAGTGGATATTCCCGGAGCTACTAACCAATCATACAACATGCTTCAATCGGGATTGTACACCGTGGTAATCGGTGATGAAAATGGCTGTAGTGCACAAGCAAGCGTTGATGCAGCACTTGTGGGAATTTCGGAAGTGGAAGAAAACTCTTTCGTAAATATTTTTCCAAATCCGAATTCAGGCAGTTTCATGGTTGAATGGCTGAATGGTTTAATTGTTGGCGAAATTTCGATTGAGGTCGTAAATACACTCGGGCAAATTATTTTTTCTTCTTATGAAAAAACTGGTGGCGCCGCACGGAATAAGGAAATTGATTTAGGTGATGTTGTGCGCGGGATGTATTTTATCGAAATAAAAACTGAGAATGAATTCGTGAGGAAGAAAATTTTAATTGCATCGTAGCGGTAATGTATGAGCAGAAAATTTTCTGCCCCTGCATTGTCCGAATGATTTCATAAAAAATTTATCCCCGTCTTTTCTTCGAGCTAATAAAATCGGGGTAAGCACACCACCACGAATCGACAAAAAAAATTATCTTCACTGAATAACAACTTCATGAAAAAAAATTTCCTCCCGCTCACCATCGCTCTTCTTGCATGCATCCAGGGCGCAAATGCTCAGCTCATCTCGAAGCAGATGAACATTTGGTACTTCAATTTTTACTGCGGCATTGATTTTAATTCGGGCGTTCCGGTTTCAATCAATAATAGCGCGATGTACAATTATGAAGGATGCACTTCCATTTGTGACACCAGTGGCAACCTGCTTTTTTACAGTGACGGTGTTACGGTCTATAACGCCAATCATGTAACGATGGACAACGGCACGGGATTACACGGCGGACAATCCTCATCGCAATCATGCATCGCTGTTCCTCAGCCGGGAAGTTCTTCTATCTGGTATTTATTTACCACCAATGAAATCGGAGGTGGCTATGGCGGACAGTATAACATCATTGACATGACGCAGCAGGGAGGATTGGGTTCTGTAACAGTGAAAAATGTTCCGCTCGTGACGCCGACACAAGAGAAGCTTACTGCCACCTGGCAGACAAACGGAACTGATTTTTGGATCCTGTATCACGACTCCGGCAATAATAATTTCTACGCATTTCCGCTGACCAGTTCCGGTGTGGGAAGCATGGTAACTTCTTCCTGCGGAAGCCAGGCTTATAATGATCCGGGCTGCATGAAATTTTCTCCGGACGGAAATAAAGTTGCAGCAGCGTTCTATGGTCTGCACTCCTTCCAGGTTTTTAATTTCGACAAAGCAACAGGAGCAGTCACGTATGATTTTACGCTGCCTTGCGGTAGTGGATTTGCTTCTTATGGTGTAGAATGGTCGCGCGACAGCAGGCATTTGTTCCTCGGCAATGTTGATTTCAATCCCGGGCAGGTGTTTGAAGCAGATATGACACTCGCTGATTCTTCATCCATCATCGCCTCACTCACGCTGGTGGTAAATACCTTCTCCGACATCCTCGGCTCATTGCAGATGGCGCCCGACGGAAAAATTTATTTGAACCGCTACAATGTTTATTACCTCGGGGTGATCAATGAGCCGGACTCATTCGGCGTGGCAGTCAATTACGTGAGCGACGGCTTCAGCACGTCACCGCATAACAATTACCTGGGCTTGCCGAATTATATTACATCATGGTTTGGACAGAACAATATCCCTAAAATCGAGAACCTTTGCTTCGGTGACTCTACACACCTCTATCTCCTGAATCCGGGTGCCGACTCGATCGTGTCATGGGATTTCGGCGATCCTGCATCGGGCGCTGCGAATACTGACACCGGCACCAATGTGTATCATGTGTTCACAGCCACAGATACGTTCCAAATCACTATCATCGAAACCCTGACCGGAGGAACGATAGATACTGTTTACACCAGCGTAGTGATCTCTATTATGCCCGTGATCAATCTTGGAAATGATACGATACTGTGCATTGGTGACACGTTCATTCTTGATGCAGGTAATGCTGGAGCGGCTTTCTCATGGTCGAATGGCAGTAACTCTCAAACCATTGCTGTCACCGATTCAAATACTTATTCGGTGACCGTGAGTAACAGCGGCTGCAAAAATACTGACAGCATCAGCGTGAGCTTTATTGACTGCACGTTGCTTCCGCAGCCGGGATTGTCAGTACCCGATCCCACCATCTGCGAAAAATTCTGTTTGGATTATACGGATCAATCCACCAACAATCCTACTTCATGGCTGTGGACTTTTGCCGGTGGAAATCCATCCACTTCTACTTTGCAAAATCCGACTCAGATCTGTTACAACCTGCCGGGAGTATATGATGTCACGCTAACTGCCTCGAATGCTTTTGGTTCCATGACTCAAATATTTCCCAACTATATCACGGTGTATGCAACGCCGCCTGCTCCAACGATCAACCAATCAGGTTACACACTCTATTCAAGTTTCGCATCCAGCTATCAATGGCAATTCAACTCAGTGGATATTCTGAATGCAAACGGCCAATCATACACTGTAACGCAATCCGGCTATTACACGGTGGTGGTCGGGGATTCACACGGGTGCACTAATTACACTACCGTGTATGTGCTGATTTCCGGAATCGGAGATGAGAATTCTGATTTTAACTTTTTGGTTTCTCCCAATCCTTCGAATGGAAATCTAAGTATTGAATGGCTCAATGGTCTAATGGCTAGTGAGATTTCGATTGACGTATTGAATACACTCGGGCAAAAAGTTTTTTCTTCCACTGAAAAAATTTATTCTCCTGCCTGGAAAAAGGAAATTGATTTGAGCGATGTTGCACGTGGTGTTTATTTTATCGTGATAAAAACGGAGCATCAATTTGTAAGCAAGAAAATTCTGATAGCTGAATAGTCCCGGAAAGGAAGAGTACTTTCAATCGGCAAATAATTTTGTTCTCTTCACTGTTAATTTTTGTTGTGATGAAAAAAAATTCATTTATCCAACGATGTATCCAACGAAGCTTTAGCATGGTCGGAAGCTTTAGCATGGTTAGACTATGTATGTCTGCTCTCGTTCTTCTTCCCTCACCATTTTGTGTTGCACAAGTTCAAACCAATCAATGGCGATTCGGAGTAAATGAGTCGATTGATTTTAACACCGGTGTTCCTGTAAGCCTGAGCGGAAGTATATTGAATACCACCGAAGGCTCGGCGAGTATTGCTGATGATGCTGGAAACCTCCTTTTCTATACTGATGGTATTACGGTGTGGAACCAAAACAATAATGGGATGGTCAATGGCTTTGGCTTGTTTGGTGGATACTCGTCTTCGCAGTCGGCGCTTATCGTTCCCATGCCTCTCAGTGATTCTCTCTACTACATTTTCACGACCGGCGAGCAGTTGGCGTACGGATTATATTATTCCATTGTTGACATGTCGTTACAGGGAGGACTTGGGGAAGTGATCGTAAAAAATGTTCTGCTCGACAATCAATCGTGTGAAAAAATTACGGCGATCTGTCATGCCAACGGACAGGATAAATGGATCGTGGCTCATGATTGGGGAAACAATACTTTCCAGGCATACCTGCTCAGCGATGCTGGAGTAGATGCTACACCGGTAACCAGCAGCACAGGGCAAACCATGACTGGTAATTCGGGAAATACAATTGGCTATTTGAAAGGATCACCTGACGGAAGCAAACTTGCTCTCGCTGTTTGGACAGATAATTTTTTTGAGATGTTTGACTTTGATAAATCTACCGGCATTGTATCTCACAACATTCTTCTAGCTTCCTACAACCAGGCATCAAGCGGCGCGTATGGTGTAGAGTTTTCTCCGGACGGAACGCGGCTTTACGGAACGGTAATCACTCCCGGGTACCTCTATCAGTGGGATTTAACTGCAGGAAGTGATTCGCTGATCCAAGCATCAAAGACACTTGCAGGCACTGCATCAGTCAACTTTAATGGTGCACTGCAATTAGCAACAGATGGTAAAATCTACATGGCACAATACAACTCTTCATGGCTCGGAGTAATTAATGATCCGAATGTTTTAGGTGCCGGTTGTAACTTTGATGATACGGGTTTTCAACTCTTATTTGGAATGAATGGTATAGGATTGCCGAACATGTACTATTGTTCTGCTTTCTCTCTTTTTCCACAGGTTGAAAACATCTGCCTCGGCGATTCTACACACCTCTTCATCTACAATTCAAATGCTGACTCCCTCGTATCATGGGATTTTGGGGATCCTGCTTCGGGCGCTGCAAACACTGATACGGGAGCGAGCGTGCATCACGTGTTCACTGCCACCGATTCATTTCTTGTCACCCTCATTCAATACTTATATGGCGGAACTGCCGATACCATTTATATCAATGTATTGATCTCAACATTGCCGGTAATTGCCCTCGGAAATGATACCACTGTTTGTATTGGCGACACGCTCACCCTCGATGCCGGTAACGCTGGGGCCGGTTATTCATGGTCGAATGGGAGTACCGCTCAAACCATTGCTGTCACTGACTCAGGAACTTATTCTGTGATTGTTTCTAACGCAGGCTGCAAAAACACGGGCAGCATCAACGTTAGTTTTATTGACTGCTCACAACTTCCTCATCCCGGTCTGTTTGTGCCCGATCCTACGATCTGCGAAAA
The DNA here is from genome assembly GCA_035638255.1 of Chitinophagales bacterium. Lineage (GTDB taxonomy): Bacteria > Bacteroidota > Bacteroidia > Chitinophagales > UBA10324 > DASRAJ01. The sequence goes on along the minus strand of DASRAJ010000018.1, from coordinate 7,323 downwards.
ATTCTGTATGGATTTTACCGATCAATCTACCAACAATCCCACGGCATGGCTCTGGATTTTTGAAGGAGGAAATCCTTCCACTTCCACTTTACAAAACCCAACGCAGATCTGTTATAATTTGCCGGGAACCTATGATGTTACGCTCACGGCCTCTAATGCTCTTGGTTCTCTCACACAAACATTTCCGAATTACATCACTGTGTATGCAACACCACCGGCTCCCCAAATCAACCAATCGGGATATACTCTCTACTCGAGTTTCGCAACAAGTTATCAATGGCAATTCAACTCGGTGGATATTCCGGGTGCGATCTACCAATCATACACTGTAACGCAATCGGGCTATTACACAGTGGTAGTTTATGATTCTCATGGATGCTTCAATTACACTTCGGTGTATATACTGATTTCGGGAGTGGATGATGTTGGTGGTGATGAGCATGTTTTCATTACGCCGAATCCTTCTGATGGAAGTTTCATGGTTGAATTGCTGAATGGCTTTATGGCTGAAAAAATATTTGTGGAGGTGACGAATGACCTGGGGCAAATTGTTTTTTCATCCGAGAACAAAATGTCTTTTCCTGGTTGGAAGACGCAAATTGATTTAAGTGATGTCGCTCGCGGTGTTTACTTCATTGAAATAAAAACCGAGCATGAATTTGTGAGAAAGAAAATTTTGATTGCAAACTAACCTGACAAGGAACAAATGTAATTTCACTGGACATTTAGAACTCTTTTTTTAGTGTTGATTTTTGCAGGATGAAAAAATTTTTACTCTTTATTTTTTTCTGTTGCGCAATGAAGTGTGAGTGTGTGGCGCAAGCGGGGGAATGGACCTGGATGAAAGGAGACAGCACTTTCAACTCGGCGGGCAACTTTGGTACTATGGGCATTCCCGCTGCGACAAATGAACCGCCTGCGGTGTATGCCCCTTTTTGCTGGACTGATTTGCAGGGGAAATTCTGGTTGCTTGGAGGTAATAATTTAAATTCATTCTTCACAGCATTGTGGATGTACGATCCATCAGCGAATAATTGGACCTGGATGAAGGGCTTAAGTTCCGGCGATCAGGCGGGTGTTTATGGAACGCTTGGTGTTGCATCCGCTTCAAATTTCCCCGGCTCGCGTTCGGGATCCAATGCAACATGGACTGACGCCAACGGCGACCTGTGGCTCTTTGGCGGATTGGGATATGATGCTTCCGGAAATTTCGGTTCACTTAATGATTTATGGAAGTACAACATTGTAACGAATGAATGGACCTGGGAAGAAGGAAGTAATCAAGGCGGTGTGCTTCCTGATTATGGGACTTACCAGGTAGCGTCGGTAACGAATACACCCGGCGGTCGCTGGGAAACCGGTTCCGCATGGAGAGATGATGCGGGTAATTTGTGGCTCTTTGGCGGATGTAGTTTTAATGGCTACTTAGATGATGTATGGAAATATGATCCTGGAATAAATGAATGGACATGGATGCAAGGTTCAGTAACCGTTGGTCTGCCCGCAGTATATGGCACGCTTGGAATTCCGGATGCAGCGAACACTCCCGGCGGTCGAACTTCCTATTGCAACTGGAAAGATCAGTCCGGCAACTTCTGGACCTTTGGTGGCATGGCAAATGGTTATGCGGAAATATATTCTGATCTCTGGAAATTTGATCCCCTCTCAAATGAATGGACCTGGATGAGTGGCAGCAACTTAAATTTTGCAACGGACAATTCAGGATCGCTTTGCGAAAGTAACGCAGCATTCCACCCGGGAGCCCGCTTTGAAAATCGCTCTTTATGGGTTGATGGCAATGGCAACATGTGGCTATATGGAGGCTGCACGCTTGCTTATACTTATAACCTTTATAGTGATTTATGGGCGTATAGAATTGACAGTAACGATTGGACACTCGTAAATGGCTCCACGCTGCCCAACCAACCGGGACATTATGGTGTGCAGGGGATTTCCTCGCCCTCTAATCAACCCGGGAGCAAGATGGGACCTGCAACGTGGATAGATAGCAGCGGCAACCTATGGATGTTCGGTGGCTTTCAGGATATATCTGCCTTAGAATATTCAAATAACCTGTGGAAATATGTTATTGATTTTTCCTGTCCTCTTCAAATCGTAAACCTCGACTCTGTAAACTTTGAGGCCCAGCAAGTTGAGCTTTGTGAAAAGTTTTGCACTTCCTTTTCTGATGCTTCTCTCAACAATCCAACGGCATGGCAATGGCTTTTCCCCGGTGGCACCCCTTCATCCTCGACCGATCAAAACCCTTCCAGCATCTGCTATCAGATACCGGGTGTATTTGATGTTACACTCATCACCACCAATGCAAACGGAACTGATACTCTCACACTGCACAATTACATCACCGTCTATCCTACCCCACCTTTTCCGACCATTACGCAAGCCGGTTACACACTCACTTCAAGCGCTGCTGCTTCGTATCAGTGGCAGTTCAACTCGGTAGATATTCCGGGAGCAACCAATCAATCATATACCATTTTGCAAACCGGTTATTACACAGTAGTTGTTGGTGATTCCAATGGTTGCAAAAATTCTTTTACGGAATATATCCTGATTAGCGGAATTAATAATTCAGAAAGTGATGCAAACATTTCCATTAATCCAAATCCTTCTTCAGGAACTTTCATGGTTGAATGGTTGCATGGCTTAACGGTTGGAGAGGTTTCAATTAATGTAATGAATACACTGGGGCAAAAGGTTTTTTCATCTGAAGAATCCCAATACATCGGGACAACCTTATTTAAAAAAGAAATTGATCTCACACTCTTCGCTAATGGAGTTTACTACATTACGCTTCTATCAGAAGACTTTTCATTGAAAAAGAAAATTGTTATCGCACATTGATTTTTACTGTGCGAAATTTTTTCTGCAACATCAGAAGAATTGTTTCTAATTTTCATTCTGCTTTTCTTCAACGCTTTTTTTGTTCCCGGAAAAATTTTCCTATGAAAAAATCGCTCCTCACTTTCACCTTCACCTTCACTTTTACTTTCACCTTCGCCCAGCAAAACGAATGGACCTGGATGAAAGGCAGCAGCGGCGTTAATTCTTCAGGCACTTATGGAACCCAGGGTGTTGCCAGCGCGACCAATACTCCACCTGCACTTTATGAAGCTACCCAATGGACAGACAAGCAGGGAATGTTCTGGCTCTTTGGAGGGGTGGGCGAACACAATGCTCTCTGGAAATTTGATCCTGCTACTAATGAGTGGACATGGATGAAAGGAAGTTCTGTCCTGAATGCACCCGGCGTTTATGGAACTCAAGGTGTGCCTTCGTCGTCAAATACTCCCGGCGCCCGGGGATGGGGTTCATGGGCATGGGTTGATACTGCGGGATATCTGTGGCTCTATGGCGGAATTGGTTACAGCGCAAACGGAACGTATGATGTGCTGAGTGACCTGTGGAGGTATGACATCTCTTCCAATGAGTGGACATGGATGGATGGACCGAGTTCAGGAACCATTTCCCCTATCTACGGAACAAAAGGAGTTCCTGCATCAAGTAATTTACCAGGTGCACGTGCAGAGAGTGATGCTGCCTGGGTTGATGACAGCAATCGGCTTTGGCTTTTTGGCGGTGCAATTTATCAACCGCAATATGGTGGATGGAGCATCGCAGGGTTTGGTAATGATGTGTGGATGTGGGATCCCGGTATTGCTGAATGGACGTGGATGCAAGGAACACAAACTCTCAGCGGAAGCGGCGTGTATGGAGTTAAAGGTGTTGCTGATTCATCAAACTATCCTCCCGGAAGAGGATCATATTGCAACTGGAAAGATTCTGCCGGAAACTTCTATCTCTTCGGCGGATACAACTTAGGATCAGCGTGGAATGACTTATGGCGTTATGATTGGCACACAAATGTTTTTACGTGGATATCGGGTCCGTCATCTGCAGGAGGAAGTGGAAACTACGGCACGCAGGGCGTACCTGATGTAAATAATATCCCTTCATCGCGTTATGAGAACCGTACCTTCTGGCAGGATGCATGCAATAATTTTTGGCTGTGGGGTGGAATACAGGAAGGCGGTGCAGGCTGGTCTTTCAATGATCTTTGGGAATATGATCCATCAACTAATGAGTGGGCGTGGGTGAGCGGGGAAAACACCGGCAACTACACAGGCACTTATGGAACACAGGGAGTTTCTTCACCAGCAAATGAACCACCGGCAAAATATGGTTCTGTTGGATGGATGGACAACGTTGGAAATATGTGGATGTTTGGTGGAGGAACACCCGGATTCTCCGATAAGAAAAATGATTTGTGGCGCTACGTTCCTGATTCAACTAACTGCAATCAACAGCAACAACCATCTCAAATCAATTTTGCAGCAATAGATACCACCATCTGCGAAAAATTCTGCATTAACTTTTTTGATTCTTCTTTGAACAATCCTGTGTCATGGCTATGGAATTTTCCGGGGGGAACTCCTGGTTCTTCTATTGATCAAAACCCCGCGAATATCTGCTACCAAAATCCCGGAGTATTTGATGTAACGCTGATCACCACGGACGCCAATGGAATTTCCGATACGCTTACTCTGAATAATTATATCACGGTATACACAAATCCTTTCGCGCCGGTGATCACACAAAACGGAAACGTTCTCACCAGCACGTTTGCAAATTCTTATCAATGGCAATTGAACTCTGTAGATATACCCGGCGCTACCAATCAGAGTTATACGATCACACAATCAGGATTATACACCGTGGTGATTGGTGATGAGAATGGTTGTAATGCACAAGCAAGCGTTGATGCGTCTCTCGTTGGAATTTCAGGCGTGGATGGAAATTTTTTCGTGAATGTTTTTCCTAATCCTTCCAATGGGAGTTTCATGGTTGAATTGCTGAATGCCTGCCCCGCTTTTTGCGGGGGTCAAATGGCGGGCGTGACACTCTGTATTACAAATACTTTAGGGCAAGTTATTTTTTGTTCAGAAGAAAAAATTATTGTTAATGATTGGAAGAAGGAAATTGATTTGAGTGATGTCGCACACGGAATTTACTTCATTGAAATAAAAACTGAGAATGAATTTGTAAGGAAGAAAATTATGATTGCAGACTAACCCAAAAAGCAAAGGGCATACTTTTACTCTGCACATATTTTATATCTTAACTTCTTTCTAATGAAGAAAATTTTATTTGCCCAACCAAGTTTCTGTCTGCACTTAAGTTTCATTCTGATGGTTAGCGCAACTGGATTCTCAGTCCTTTTCATTTCCAATTTACTTCAGTCGAAAATCACCTTGTGAATCATTAGGGATTATCGGTTTGTTGCAATAGAGAAAAAAATTTTCTGTCCAAAGGACTCCTCATAGAGAAAAAGAAAGTCATCATTACAAATTTGCAACAGTGAAAATCGTGCTCATCCTTATCCTCACTCTCACTTTTACTCTCAATCTTTTGTTCGCGCAGAATGGTTTGGTGGTGTAAAACGGAGAATGAATTTCTGAGGAAGAAGCTATTGATCGCATTGTGAAAGCAAAAAGTGAAATCTTATATCTTAAGTCTTACGCATGATTTCATCAGGAACAATAAAGAAGGGCTGTCGTCATTTACGGCAGCCCTTCTTTAAAATTGAAGAATTGATCAGAGACTATTTCTGATACACAATCTTGCTTGCATACACTTTGTCACCCACAACCACTTTCACAAAGTAACTGCCTCCCGGAACGGTTCTGTCAAACTTCACCTTATCAAATAAAACTCCGTTTACAATTGCTGCACGATCGAGATAGATACTTTGACCGAGTTCATTCATGATTTGAATATCAGCTTCGGTGTTCATGTCATCATCCAGCTTGAGTTCCAACACGAAATCTCCATGGTTAGGATTCGGATAGAGATTCAATTCCACGCCGAACATCGGAGGCTGTGCTTCTTTGCAGGAAGAATAAACTGTTACAGCAGATGAAGTGGTAGAGCATCCATTGTCGTTCGTGACAGTGACGGTGTAGTCGCCGGTACTGGTAGCTGTGTAGAGGCGATCTGTAGCAAACATGATCGGGAAACCTCCCTTATTCCATTGGTATGTGTGGCTGTTGTTGCTACTGCCGGCGTTATTAGCACGCATTAGTACAGAACCTGAGGGGCAAAGATCAGTACTGCTAAACACAGTAATGTTTGCCTGAGGAATGGCAAGTCTTGCTACTGTTGTGTACGCAGAAGTGCTGGTGCAAAAGCCTGTCGTTTCAACTACACGGAAAGAACCTCTCTTAGTAGTAGTGAAGGTTGAATTCGTTGCACCCGATTGAAGCGTATTCCCTTTATACCATTGATAGGTAATCCCCGAACCGGAGTTTGCTGCTAACGTTACCGGTATAAGACGGCAATAAGTTACAGTGCCACTCGGGGTGATGGTAGCTACTAACGGATTCTCATCCACCGTAAAGTCGCAGTTGTCATCAATGCCATTGCAAACGTCTGCAGCTCCGGGATTCACGGCGGAGTTGCCATCATCGCAATCTGAACTGTTGCTGCTGTATCCGGTTGGTGCTGTAGATGAACATACCATCGCTGTAGTGGTAGAGCCATATCCATCCTCATCGGCATCTACATAGTACTGCTGCGGAGCGTGAACCGATCCATCATTATCGTTGCAATCGCTTCCAAGTGTACTTAAAGACCAGCTTGCATCGGGAGGAACACAATAGCTCGCAGAGCCACCATCATATCCATCACCATCAGCATCATGATACCATGTTTGAACAGCGTGATACCCAGGATTGCTATCATCGCAATCACTTCCAAGTGTGCTTAAAGACCAGGTTGCATCAGGAGGAACACAGTAGTCCGCAGAGCCGCCATCATATCCATCACCATCACCATCATGATACCATGTTTGTACAGCGTGATATGCGGGATTGCTATCATCGCAATCACTTCCAAGTGTACTTAAAGACCAGCTTGCATCCGGAGGAACACAATAATCCGAAGAGCCACCATCATATCCATCACCATCAGCATCATGATACCATGTTTGTACAGCGTGATAAGCGGGATTGCTATCATCACAATCAGAACCAAGCGTTGAAGCTGAATATCCTGAAGGAATGGTGTTGCCATAGCAGACCGCAGTCTGCCCCGCATCATAACCATCACCATCCGCATCCACGTATAAGTCAGATTGTTGCCACTTAGTGTTGTCACTATCATCGCAATCCGTACCTGCGGTAGATGTACTCCAACCTGCACCGGGACTTACACAAGAGTTTTGTGTAGCTGAATGGTAACCATCGCCGTCACCGTCAAAATACCATGTCGTATTCGAATTCCCGGTTAAGCTATATTCTGTTC
>DASRAJ010000017.1:0-16256 GCA_035638255.1 Chitinophagales bacterium | reverse complement strand
ATTTTTTCTTGTATGACACAACTGATGTTAGTGAGTCTGATGTCAGCGTTTTGGGGAATGATGTGATCGCGGTGATTGATTCGGGCGCAAGTGATTCGGTGCTGTGTGATGTAGCAACTGGAGAAGAGCTGCCTCCACCGCCTGTTGACGATAGATTGAGCTTCTATCCCAACCCCGGTGTAAACGATCTCACTTTTACCGGGAGTTATAATGATGCTGTAAGAATTGAAATTTATAATGCACCCGGAAGAAAAATTTCCTCCCTTCCTTTTTCACAGCATGTGAATATTACTGATCTGACTGATGGATATTATTTCATTCGGCTCTTGAATGATGCCGGCGAATTACTGCAAACTATCCGGTTTGTAAAACAATAAGCGGGCTTGAATAACTGTGAAGACAGTTTTTTCTTAGTTAAACCTTATTTGCCTAACCCAATTTGATTCATGTAGGTTTGGTTATCCCAGAAAAGTGATTCTTCAATCATTAGCCCGTCTTTCCAGTGACCTATGGTACACATCGGCATCTTGAATGCTTTGCCGGTGGGCTGAATAAATTTTCCGTTTCCAATCGGCATGGGCTTCGTGAATGTTCCTTCAAACACTCCTGTTACACAGGTCCATTCACCATTGCCTGTACCAAAGCGAATAGGATGTTGCTTGATCCTTGTATCCGGTGCATACACAAACATGGCTTTAAGATCTTCAATGTGTTTTTCAATTCCGTCGGTGTGATGACCATCGGGCCAGTTAACGATGATGTCTTTTGAATGACTCTCGTGCAGCCTAACCCACTCCTGGTTGCTGAACACCGTATAATCCAGCGTGTCGAAAGTGGTTAAGTTTTTTTCCAGGACTGCATTTCCTTCATCAATGTTTTTCAAAACATTTTGCATCGAATCAATCTTCGTCTGCATTTCCTTTGAGTAGGCCCCGTTACTACCGGGATTGCTGGAGCAACTTGTGAATATTACCATCATTATCCCTATAAGCAGAGGAGCGATTGCCCTGAGTGAATTGATAGTTGTTCTTTTCATTGTTTTTATTTTGAAGGTTAAAGATCTAAATTGATTGCTGTAAAGATATTCAGGTGTTGATGACATTATCGCAGCAATCCCACAATCCCGATCATGAGACAACAGCCGGATTTTTCTTTTTGCCAGTTGCATTTGAATGATTAAGAGTTTATTTCTCCACATGATATTCTCTTCTCCGTAACTCTAAAAGCTGATGATTCAATCTTACCCTTATTTTTTTGTCTCCTCTTTCTTAGATCCTACCTGAAGAAATCGCGTGCAAAATTGAATCTGCCTGAGTTGCGGTTTTTGTATCGCCAATCATTAATGCTGCTTTCATTTTTCCCTGTAGTGACAACAATCTGTTCGGGGCCGCTTTAAGAGCAAGGTTGAATTGCCCGGGAGCTTCTTTCGGTCTATTGATTTCAAGAAGCCACTCCCCGTACAATTCATTCGATGGCTTCACAATCACCGGTGGGCCGAATGAATAGCTAATGCTGTTCTCAAGCGTTGTTGCCTGTTTGAAAAAATTTCCTGTTGCTATGGTGTCTTTCTTCATCCATGCCTGCAATGCGCGCAACTCGAGTTCCATGACCTCTGCCTGTTGCACATCGAGGAGGTTGGGAATATTACCATTCACACTCATGCAGGTACCTATGCTGTTCCCCGTAACTTTTTGAGTCTCGACCAACCTTTCACCATTGAGTTTGAGAATGAAGTCTGAAAGTACTTTATCATCCTTCTTGTTGTATGCTTTCATTCCTTCCGCAAAATAATACATCGCCCGGGTTGAGATGTTGATGTCGGTCAGGTCCACGCTGATGTTTGCTGCATCAGAATTCCAGTCACCACTTTCAACGAGGTACGTGGTTTTCATAAAAACTAAATGCTCTCTTGCGCGGGTGGAAGGAAGCGTGTCACAATACACCTTCATCTCTTCCAGAATTTTTTTCGCTTTGTCTTTTCTTCCCTGTTGCAGATAACCGTATTGCAGCCACTGCAGGTAGTGATAGCCGAGTGCATCATTCTTAAGTTTCTTGTTTTGCTTTCGTGCTACAGTGGCAGCCCATGAGGCTTCATTGGAGGAAACGACTTTGTCCCATAAACCGAGAGCAAGATAAATGTGTGAGGGCATGTGCAATGCATGACCGGCTGCCGGAGCTACCACTGAGTATTTATCAGCAGCATCAAGAGCAAGTGCTGCATGCTTGGGATCATCATAAGAATGAATGAGGTAATGAAGTGCGCCGGGATGATTGGGATTTCTTGCAAGAACTCCTTTCGCAATTTCAGCAGCGTGCTCATACACTTTATCATTTCTTCCCACTTCAACCGAACCCAATAACGCAACACTGTAAAATGCAGCGACCTCATTGTTGCCGGGATATTTTTTATACATCGCTTCCATGTATGCGGCATATACGCTGTCACGTTGTGCCTTGCTTCCTTTCCCGTATAATTCGCCGACCGCAGTGATAAAATCTTTTTCCAAATCAACAGATGCTTTTGCCGCCCGTTCTTCCTGTGTGCCTGCCAATTTGGTGAGGGCTGCCTTTCCCTTGTCATAATCCTGGTAGCGCCACAGCGGATGATTGTATGTCATCGCTTCACCCCAATATGCCATCACACAGGTGGAGTCGAGTTCTTCAGCTTTGATAAAATTTTCTGCAGCATCATCGAATTCAAAACTGTGAAGCAGCAATAATCCTTTTTGAAAAAAGGGTTGGGCTTCTTTGTTAGCATGAACCGGAAAATTTATTTCACCGAGATGATCACTTGAATTCTTATTGGAAGAAGTGCAACTGTTGAAGAGCAAAACAGAAATGATTGCAGCAACAAGGGAAATGAGTTTCGATTTCATTGATAAAGAGGTTTTCCGATGCGTGATGAATTACAATGAGGAAAAAATTATCGAATCATTTTTTGAAACCGTGGATTATTTTGCAACGGCTTCCAGTATGGATGAATTTTCAAAAGCGGAATTGTATTGGTTGTATCCCAACCGAAAGGCATCTTAAGAAGCTGTTCAAGAATGTCAATCGCTGCATCCTGCTCTCCATTCAGCACGTGAATGAGGGCAAGATCTTCTAATGGCGCAATCCCTATAATGGCATCTGTTGAAACCGGCATCATTGCGACGGCCTTGTTTGCTTCAACAAGCGCTTTTTCTTTTTCACCCAGTCCTGCCATTGCAATTCCTAACGACGCATACACCCTGAAGTCATCAGGATATTGCTGAAGCAAATTCATCATGATCACTTGGGCTTTCTGAAAATAAACTTTTGATTGCGCCGCATCACCTTTCAATTCATAGAGAATGGCAATGGGCAATGCAGCAGGAACAATTTTAGATTGCGATAAAATATAGATGCTGTCAGGGTAGAGCAGTAAGCGACGTATTGCGCCCTCATAATTTCCTTTGAGCATTTCAAGATGGATGTAAACGTCCTTGAGCAAGTTGGTATCTACCACGGCAGCCGCATCCTCAAGAACGGCAGAAGCACCTGCAACATCTCCTTTCATATCTGAATAGAGAATCGCCTTCTGCCAATACACACCTACCTGGTCGGATTCCAATTCCATTGTCTTATTGGCGTGTTGAAGAGCACCGTTAAAATCACGCTTCATCATGTAGGACTCTGTTACGAGTGATTGCACTATAGCTTCCTTCGGAAAGGTTTCTGCCTGATTTAGTAAAAGAGTCAGGGCTTCATCTATTCTTCCTAATCGCCTGAGCACAACCGCCCGTATCGTATTTGTTGACTTCCTGTTTCCAAGCATTTCATCAGCGATATCCAGTTCTGCAAGCGCTCCTGCATAATCGCGCGCGCCTTCATATTTATAGGTGGCAAGAGTAAGATGCATGATTGGCTGGTCAATGTTCAATGCGACCATTTTATCAAGCCACTCTTTCGCTATTACAAGATATTCCTCGCTGTTAATGACAGATTTGCGCCATGAGATTTCGGTATACAATTCAATGAGTGCACGATATGCTTCGAGGAACTTTGGATCCAGCTTGATAGCTTGTTCATACATGCGAACAGCATTGTCAACCTGGTCTAATTTACTGGTAAACAAAAATGTTTCGGCATATTTATTTCCTTTCAGGTAAAGATCATAAGCCTGTAAATTATCTGTAGGTTTTTCTTCGAACAATGATTTTTCCTTTTCAGTAAGTGTAGTGTTGAGTGCTTCTGCAATTTGTTTTGCAATATCAGTTTGAATGGCAAACACGTCCTTCAACTCACGGTCATACGTTTCAGCCCACAGATGCCGGTCGTTCCTTGCATCAATAAGCTGCACGTTGATGCGGATTTTGTCATTCGATTTCTGCACACTTCCTTCAAGTAAGACATCTGCGCCAATCTGTTTACCGATTTCCTTCATCGTTTTCTTAGTGCCTTTGAATTGAAGCGTAGAGGTTCTCGAGATCACATTCAGACTGCCAATCTTGGAAAGCTGAGTCAGCACTTCATCGCACATTCCATCAGTAAAGTACTCATCATCCTGCTGAGAACTTAGATTAGCAAAAGGAAGTACGGCAATAGTTTTGAGCCCTGAATAAGTTGATGTGGGAGGAAAAAATAATTCATAAAGAAAAACTGCGACGACAATCCCAATTATAATGGTTCCTGCTGTGATCAGAAATCTTTTAAATGAAGGTTGCTTATCTGCTACAGGATGACCCTTGCCTGCAAGAGTCTCGTCGGTCGGAATCATCAATCCTTCACCCTTGATACCAAAAATTTCCACCGGGACATTCACATTCTTCAACTTAAACTTCCCGAGAGAAATGGCTTCAATGTCCTTTTGATTTTTTATTTCATCATACACTTTTCCTGAAATGAAAACTGATCCCGGCACTGCAAAGGATTCAATTCGGGATGCGATATTCACACCATCGCCGTAAATATTTTCTTCTTCAAACATCACATCCCCTGAATGGATGCCAATGCGCAGCGGCACCTTCGGTTCCCCCTGCATTCTTTTCTGAATACCGATAGCAGCTCTTACCGCTTCAATCGCACTGTTGAAAATACACAACGCACCGTCACCGCTGAATTGAATAAGACGACCCTGGTGAATGGGGATTTCGTTTTCCAATTCCTTCTTAAACTTGTCGCGGATGACTCGTGCTTTCGCTTCATCCTCCTGCATCAATGCCGTGTAGCCCTGTATATCGGCGAAGAGGATGGCGGCGAGTTGGCGGGTGGCAGGCATTGAAATGTTGAAGAAGGATTAAAGGTAAAGGATTCACTTCTTCACTCAATTAACTTTTCCAAACCAATCACACGGGATGCTTTCAGCAGGAAAAAATGATTTTCAAATATTTGCTTACCAAACCACTCTTTCAGTTGCCCAACATTTTTGAAATGAAGAAAAGATTTGTCACTATCACTAAGAACTTTTCGGAATTCGTCCCCTACAAGAATTCTCATTTTCAATTTTGAAATTTTCAATTTTGAAATTACTTCGCGATGTTCTTTCTCACTCACTGTTCCGAGCTCAGCCATGTCACCAAGGATTGCGATTTTATTTTCTTCAGGTAGAGCAAAGAAATTTTCCAGTGCGGCATTCATGCTTGATGGGTTAGCATTATAGGCATCGAGGATGAAAGTATTTGTTCCTCTCTTTACAATTTGTGAGCGGTTGCTGGTTGGGGAATACGATTCAATCGCTTGTTTGATTTTCTCATCCGTTATACCGAAATAATTACCGATGCAAACAGCGGCCATTACATTTTCGAAATTGTATTTGCCGATTAATTGAGTCGTGAGCCGTGAGTCCCGATTATATCGGGAGAGCTCGTGAGTCGTGAGTTTGATTCTTAGGAAAGGAAATAGCTCTTCAATTTTTCCTCTGCAATTTGCGGTTTCGCTTTTTCCGTAAGTGATTCGATTCATTCCCTCACTCATCTGCACTAAATCATCTTCGTCCGCACACACGAAAGCGATTCTGTTTTTCTCTCTCAGAAAATCATATAACTCACCATTTCCTTTTCTCACTCCTTCAATACTACCGTAACCTTCGAGGTGATCTTTGCCATTGTTGGTGATTAAACCAAAATCAGGTTCTGCAATTTCACAAAGAAGCTTTGTCTCACCAGAATGGTTGGCTCCCATTTCAATCACGGCAAATTCTTTTTCAATCGGAAGTGGAGAAATCCCGTCCCGATTAAATAGGGACGGCGGTTTTGCGGGATGGTCAATCGAAAGCAGCGAAAGCGGAACGCCAATGTGATTGTTGAAATTTCCTTTTGTTGAAAAAGTTTTGAATGAAGTTTGAAAAACGGCGTTGATCAATTCTCGTGTCGTAGTCTTTCCATTGCTTCCCGCAACGGCGATAATTTTTGTTTGGAGGCGATTCCGGTGATGATTTGCAAGTTTCTGTAAGGTGCTCAATACATTCTCAACCAAAATCAATTTTTCATTCACAGTCACCGGCTGTTCATCCACCACCACAGCGATAGCTCCGGCTAGCAATGCCTTCTCTGCAAAAAAATTTCCATTGAAGCGATCACCCTTTAACGCGAAGAAAATATTACCGGGTTTTATGGCGCGCGTGTCAGTAGAAATTCCTGTTGACTTTTGAAATATATCGTACAACTCCGTAATCTGCATGGTTCAAAAATAAGAATGGAATTACTGTCGGAATCAGGACATTGGTGTGGCAGAAACTTTTTCCTGTTCCGGATGGGAAGGTTTATCCGGATGTGCTATCCGCTTCCAATCCTATCGGTACGTAGCAAAAACATAAATCAGGAAGGGAAGCAAGGCTAAAACTGTGATCGCAATGATTAAGCTGTATCCCGCATTCAATAGTGTGTAATTGCAATGGTCAGGCAACGCCTTTTGAATCAGGGTAATGGAAGGAAAACTATTTTCATTCACTCTCTCCAGGATCACTTCATTCGCAAGCTTCATTTTATTGAGCGCATTATTTTCAGCCTGAAGTGAATCAGAAAGCAGCGCCACATGTGATTGAAGCTGCTTCAAATACGGACTTTCGCGATCACTTGCATTCAGCTTCTTAAATTCATCATCAATAGAAGCAAGCAGGTTTTCCAAATCAGATTTTGACAATGGCGCTTTGGCTGACTGAGCAACCTGTGTTATAATGTCAATCCGCTGGTGGAGCAATTGCTGTTCTTGCCGTCTGCTGATCTGCTGCACCTGGTTTACGAGCTCGTTAGCAATGTCGGCACAGCGAAACCGGTCGCCGGATTTCACCGTAAGCTCATAGTTACCGAACTGAACAGACTTGATGACAATGTTATTGGCGATTTGCGATTTTAACTCTGCTATCCGCAGCGTGTCCATGTACCTTGTGCTGTGAAAGAATTTTTTACGGATCGTGTCAACCGCTTCATCACTGAAAAAATTAGAGATGATCTTATTGGGGTCTTCATTCACCTGTACATCCATTTCATTGCGATTAAGAATTTCCTGTTTCAAAGAGTTGGCGGAAAACCGTGCAGTAGCGGAGTAATGAGGATGCTTCGTGAAATACCAGAAAGAAATGGTGAAGATGGCGAGGAGACAAACTGCAAACATCCATTTGTGATGCCATGCGAAAAATAAAAACTTCACCACTTCGCTTTCTCCATTGGAATGGTTGATAAGTTGAATAACGTTCCTGCTTTTCATTGCGCTTATAATATTGAAGGCAAGGTAAAAAACTTACAGCGGGAATCAATGATTTCATTCGCGCATCCTGTTTCTGAGATCACTGACTGCCGCAATCATTTAACCCTGTATTAACTCACTTTAACTATCGTGTAACATCAATTGATTTTGAATTACCCTTGCTTTGCCGGAAAGAAAATTCTTATGAAGTCATTCATCAATGCTTTCCTTTTTATCGGCATTACCTATCTCTTTCTTGAAAGCTTCATTTTCATCCACCATGAGGTTGAAGAGGCGAAGTATATTGAATTGGGAAAGAAGTATCATTCGCTTTGTCACTTCCCTATGGGTGAAGGGGTGCTGATTGATTCTGATTGGGTGCTGACAGCAGGCAACGTTGGAAATGATTTGAAGAAAGACTTGCATGATGGCTTTAAGCCGAAAGCAACCATTGAAGCCGGCGATTATGAAATTGAGAGCGTGACTGTACATCCCGATTTCAATCCCACCGGGAATGACATTGCGTTGGTGAAATTGAAAACGCCTGTAATAAATGTAACTCCTGCAAAATTGTACACGCAAAATTCTGAGAGTGGAAAGCTCATCACCATTGTAGGACTTAAAGATGCCGGTGATGGAATTTCAGGCCCCGCTCATTGGGATAAAATTATTCGTGGCGTAACGAATAAAGTAGACGGTGCTGACGATCAGTGGCTGTGGCTTGATTTTGATGGTCCCGGTTCACCGGGTGGAACTGATATGGAAGGAATCAGCGAACCCGGAGAGAAAGGCGGTCCCGCCTACATTGATGAAGGTAACACCCATTATGTTGCAGGAATCAGTTCACATCAGGATGACAATGGACATAAGAAGGGAACTTACGGTGTGATTGAGTATTACACCCGTGTTAGCAGTTACGCAGCATGGATTCAGGATGTGATGAACAGGAACTGAGGATATTCCCTCCGCGCAGAACTGACAGTTCTTGCTTTCAGCTGCTCTCAAGCTCCTGCGGACAAAATCCGGTTAATAAAAACAAACCGGGCTGCTCATCCCGATAGATCGGGATAAGCAGCCCGGTTTCGATTTTTCACAAGTGAATTACTTCGCGATTACGAATTCCTTTCTCAAGGCTTCATCTCCGTTTACAACTTCAACAATGTAAGCGCCTTTATCAAAGCTGCTTACGCTCATGGTGAAGATGTTTTGCCCTTCGAGAGCGAGTAAAGTTGTGGAATACATTTTCTGCCCAACCAGATTGTATACATTCAGCGCTACATTTTCTTTGGCATCACTGCTGAATTGAACTGATATGTTGTCAAGTGCAGGATTCGGGAACACCGTAATGGCTGATTTGTTCATGGAAGCAGCATCCTGTGCGCCTTCCTGAACGCGGAACGGACTTGCACTTGTGTACACATGCAGGGTATAGCATTGCGTAGTACTAAACGCGTGATGAAATCCGTACACTTTAATCTTGTATGTGCCAACGGTGCTGGTATTGTAAATGATGGTTTCATCAGCAGTACCTCCGTTTAACGATGAGCCAACCTGGGTGCCGGAGTTAGTGTACAGCCTGATCTCATAGTCAGCAGGCAATGTAGAGAGGGTAATTTTGATATTGTGGTTCGTGCTGGTGTTTACGAATGAATACCAATCAACATCAGTGCTTGAGCCGAGCTGTGACAGAAGATCTGTTCCAATTGTAACCGCTGAGGCTGTTCCCTTAGTATTATTGGGTTCAGGTGTGTTGGTGCAATTTCCACCTGAAGTTAAAGTGGTGAAAGCTGCTGAAGCGGAGAAAGCAGAACTTCCGCTTGTGCAAACTGCCTGCGCCTGGAATTCATACTGTGTATTTGATATGAGAGATGAGATTGCTTTCGAAGTTGTCGTGGAAGTTGTAGAAGTCCATGTTGCATTTCCTACTACGCGGTATTGCACGTTGTAACTTGTTGCGCCGCTCACCGAACTCCAGTTCAGGGTTGCTGATGACGTTGTGATGGAAGTAGCATTCAGTCCGGAAGGAGTTCCGCAGGATCCGCCATTCGGAGGTACGCATCCCTGTGAACTTACAATAGAAAACCTTGAACCGCCGGAGGTAAACAAGGCCTGCATGCGCGTTTTCTGTCCTGCACTAAACATATTCATACAGCCATCATCGGTGTAATCCATATAGTTCATAAACATGTCACCATTGGGAGCATTACCGGAACAGTTGGTTACATGAGGAAAAGATGGACAGCCGAAATTATTAGTTTGTTGTGTGGGTGTATCACCCACCTGATCATTACCGCAATTTGAATCACCCCATATATGGAAGAGGTTAAGCCAGTGACCGACCTCATGGGTCGCCGTTCTTCCATAATTGTAGGGCACCAGGGTGCCGGGTGAAGCGATGCTTCCGACCGAAGAATACAACACTACCACACCATCAGTAGAAGCAGGGCCACCTGGAAATTGCGCATAACCGAGTAATCCGCCGCCAAGGTTGCCGGACCAAATGTTGAGGTAAGATGAAGAAGACCATGCATCATCTCCATTGGTGTTGTTGTGCTTGATGTTGTCGTTGCTGGAGAATGAAGAAACAGTGGTGGATTTGTGAATGATGCCATTGGTAGCATTGCCGCTGGGATCGCGCTGTGCTAAACAGAATTGCACTTCGCAATTAGCTGCCAACGATGCAAATACAGAGGGGGTATTGCCGGCATCAGAATTCAGGCGCGCATAATCAGCGTTCAACTGGTCAATTTGCGCCAGCACTTTTGCATCGGTTATATTTTGTGCTGTGGTGTTATACAGTATATGAAAAACAACAGGCACGGTGATGACGGTACGCTCACCGGAAGGATGATTGGCAATGTAGTTCTGTGTAAATGTTTCGATCTCCTGCATACGTTGGGCCATTGAAGGATCTTGTTGCAATTGCATTTGAAGGTGCTCCATAGTTCCGCAATTGCGCTGCGACCATGCTGATGTGGCGATCATACTAATGATAGCCATAAATAATGCGGTTTTTTTCATGATTTAATTCTAAAGTTTAAGTGAATAATAGCGGGGAGATGGCAAATTTAAGCGCTGCATTAACAGCGAAAAAATTTTTGTGAAGTCGGTTGTACGTGAAACCCGGTTGATTTGTTTCGCGAAAAGGAGAATTATTTTTAGATATGAAAACTTGCCACGCCTCATAGGGCAAACATTACTGCGCCATAGAAATCAATGGCAACACCTATTTTACTTTAATCGCTAAAGGCAATTATTTTCTCTTCTCCACCTTTTGAGTGCCTTTATATATGATGTTTCCCTCTCGGAATTCTTAATCACAAAAAAAATCAGGCTACCGATCAGCAGCCCGATTTCACTCTTTTTAGCAAAGAAAATTACTTGGTTACAACAAATTCTTTTCTCAAAACTTCATTTCCATTTGTTACCACAACAATGTAAGCCCCTTTATCAAATGTGCCTACATTCATGTTAAAGGTGTTTTGGCCTTCAAAAGCAAGGAATGTAGTCGAATACATTCTCTGACCCAGCAGATTGTACACATTCAACACAGCATCATCTTTTACATCGCTGTTAAACTGAACGGTCATGTTATCAAAAGCGGGATTCGGGAAGATGGTGATGTCAGACTTATCAGTGTTAATAGAGCCATCCGCAGATCCATTTTCAAATCGGAACGGATTGGCACTCGTAAATACGTGCATTGTATAGCATTGTGTAGAACTAAATGCACCTCCATACCCGTAAACTTTAATCTTATAAGTGCCAATGGTGCTGGTGTTGTAAATGATGGTTTCACTGGAAGTTCCGCCAAGTTGTGAAGTTGCGACATTACCGCCGGTGGGATTGTACAACTTTATATCGTAGTCACCCGGCAATGTGCCGAGAGTGACTTTGATATTGTGATTGGTGGTTGTGTTTGCGAATGAATACCAATCAACATCAGTGCTGGTGCCGATCTGCGACAAAAGATCTGTTCCTACCTGGACAGCTGAAGCGGTACTGCTCGTATTGTTAGGCTCAGGAGTGTTTGCACAACCTCCGCCATTGCCGGCCTGAACATTCAATGAATAATCTTCCACCTCACCTTCTGCAAACGATTCACACGAGGAAGGAGCGGCGCCATACTTCATGCTGACTCTCATTCTTGTGCTTGCCACCGTTGCTGTTGACGGTACAGAAATAGTAGCCGAGTTATTTCCTGAACCACTGGAAGTGAATGATGCTGCGGTTTCATTAGCATCCAGAAAATCTCCATCGCTATTCCAATCACAGAATATAGCCCAGTGTTCGGAGTAAGTACTGCCGGTAAATCCCGCACTGAAAGTGATGGTATAGCCGGAGCCCTGAGAAACATTTGTGCTCGACGCAGTACCATTATAATAACCCCCGGCATCAGGGCCGGAAGTACGGCTAATGGTTCCGAGAGAAACGTAATCAATGTACTCATACGCCTGGCTATTTCCATTCGATGCGCAGTATGTTCCGCCACCGGACGATAATGTGGTGAAGTTCGCTGAGCCGGAGAAAGCTGAACTTCCGCTTGTGCACACCGCCTGCACCTGGAATTCATATTGAGTATTTTGGACGAGAGATGAAATTGCTTTCGATGTGGTTGTGGAAGTTGTAGAAGTCCAGGTTGCATTTCCCACAACGCGGTATTGCACATTGTAACTTGTTGCACCGCTCACCGAACCCCAGTTCAAAGTTGCTGATGAAGTGGTGACGGAAGTTGCACTCAGGCCGGAAGGAATCCCGCACGAACCGCCTGATGGAGGTACGCATCCTTGTGAACTTACAATAGAGAACCTCGAGCCACCGGAGGTAAACAATGCCTGCATGCGTGTCTTCTGCCCCGCTGTAAACATGTTCATGCAACCATCATCCGTATAATCCATGTAGTTCATGAACATATCACCATTAGGTCCGTTGCTGCAAGTTACGTGAGGAAAAGAGGGGCATCCGAAGTTTGAAGTTTGCTGCGTCGGTGTATCACCTACCTGATCATTACCGCAATTTGCATCACCCCAGATGTGAATGAGGTTAAGCCAGTGACCGACTTCATGAGTCGCCGTTCGGCCATAATTGTATGGAGACAATGTTCCCGGCTGAGCTAAACTTCCTACCGAAGAATACAATACCACCACACCATCGGTGGATGCAGGACCACCGGGAAATTGGGCATATCCGAGAAGACCACCACCAAGATTACAAGACCAGAGATTCAGATAAGAACCGGCCGGCCAGGCATCATCACCGCCGTTGCCATTATGCTTCACACCATCATTAGATGAAAAGGATGTGGTAGAAGTAAATTTGTGAACGATGCCGTTAGTTGCATTACCACTCGGGTCACGCTGCGCTAAGCAAAACTGCACTTCACAATTTGCTGCGGTGGATGTCCAAACGGAAGGGGTATTGCCTGCGTCAGAATTGGTGCGGGCATAGTCAGCATTCAGTTGATTGATCTGGGCTTGTACCTGCGCGTCGCTGATGTTTTGTGGAGTAGTGTTATACACCACATGAACTACAACCGGTACCGTAATGACCGTGCGCTCGCCCGAAGGGTGATTTGCAATCCAGTTTTGTGTGAAGGTTTCGATTTCCTGCATACGCTGTGCAAGCGAAGGATCTTGTTGCAATTGCATTTGAAGGTGATCCATAGTTCCGCAACTGCGCTGCGACCATGCTGAGGTTGTCCCGATAAAGATCGTGACGAGAAGTAAAAGGATTTTTCTCATGAATTTGGTTTTGATTTTTTAGATTTTTTAGAGGCGCCAAAAGTAGGCTTCAATAGGCGATGGACAAAAATTTTCTTCAGGTATTTAGCTAACGAATAGTTGTTAGTGTGAAGGATCAAATTGAGGGAAAATTGTACTGAAAAAACACAATGTTGTAAGTGCTGATTGCTATGTCACTAAGCAGCCTCAATTTCCGATTCACTAACTTCGTATGAAAATTCTCTCTATGACTTCATTCAGGTTGCTGCTGGCTTTCACCGTCATAAACTTTCTTTTTCTAAATGCAGCAAGAAGCCAATGCGCTGGCTTTGCACATACTGGTGGGCCCAATAATGATAATGCCTGGGGTATCACGCTGGATGATGCTGCCAATTCCTATTCTGCAGGATATTATTATGGCCCTTCCCTGTTTGGTAACTACACTGCGAATGATACGGGTTTGTTCCTGATCAAGTATGACTCAATTGGTACTTTTCAATGGGTGAAAACTTTTGAAGGAACCTTTGGAGGTGTGTTTTCTTTTTTGAATTACTCTCATGGTGCCATTTTTCTCAACGTTACCTTTTCAGGAACTGTAACTTTTGATAATTACATACTCACGGGGAATGCCATTGGCAACAGCATTGCAATAATAAAATTTGATCTTGACGGAAACGTGCAGTGGGCGCGGACCTTTTCCTGCACGAATATTTCATACGGTTATGGCATTTGGAACACCGCTGCAGGTGATCCCTTAATCACCGGCCGTTACCGCGGAACCTTAACAATGGGTGGGACTACACTTACCGGGCCTTCGAGCGGTTACGGTATTTATTTAGCAAAGCTTGACGCTGACAATGGTAGTGTAATTTGGGCAACGAGTTCGGCGGCGCAGAATACTTATTTATCACGTGGGTATGTTATCAGGACTGATGGATCCGGAAATATTTTGTTGAGCGGTTACTATGCATACATTCTTTCTTTCGGAAATCAAACACTTGACAATTCGGCTTACACGTCAAGTGCACCTCCTTTTGTGGCAAAGTTTGACAGCAATGGAACTGCACTTTGGATCAGGGGAGGAACAGGTGATATTGCTTTTTTTACCAACGCTTACGGCTTGGAAACCGATTCTCTGAATAATATTTATTTCAGCTCGCCGCTAAGCAGCTCTGGTAATTTTTCGGGAACTACGGTTCATCCTGACGACGGCACTTTTATCATCGGCAAGTATGATGCTTCAGGAAATTTATTGTGGCTGAAACAATTCGGTACTCATGATTCTTTAATCACGTGTTTATCATTTTCTCTTCACATCAATAATAATCAAACGCTCACGGCGTACGGTTGGGGTCTGGATAAACTTTACTTCGGCACCGATACCCTGACGTGTGCAGGTGGCGAGGATCTATTCTCTGTAGACCTGGACCAGGATGGGTCTTATCTCTCCTCCTTTCTCACCGGAGGTATTTATAATGAAGGATCTTACGATGCGGCGTACGATCATCAGGATCATGCTTATGTAGCAGGCGCATTTTATGGCGATAGTACAACGCTCGGTGATTTTAAGTTAACCGGAGACTCCGGTACCTACGGCAATTATTTTGTCTGGAAGAACTGTGCCGCCCCAATTGGCAACGGAGTTAGTCCTGTATCTGCTATCAATGTTTCTGTCTCTCCCAATCCAAGTCACGGATTATTTTTTGTGAAAGGAATTTCTGATCCTAACACCATGATTGAAGTATATGACCTGGAAGGAAGAAATATATGGAATGGAAAAGCAAATGCAGAAGCATTCATTGATCTTGGTGCAGCACCTGGAGGAGTTTATGCAGTAAAGATTATTTCGGGAAATGCGATAACGTTGAAGAAAATAGTGATAGAGTGAGAAAATAAATTGTTGTGAAAAAATTCGTCATTGGTGTATTGCTGATTGTAATAGTTGCCGTATTCTCTGTATATCATTTACCAATTCATTCAGGAGCGACGCAATATCTCGGATCGTCAGTTGCAGCAAATTCCACCACTAAAGAATCCGGTAATGCCGTTGATCCATGTGATCAAAGTTTGTGGCAACACATTTACCATTCGTCAAGATTGGAAGTGATTCAGAAATGCATCACTGTAACCGGAGTGGTGGAAGACGTGAAGCCGGAGAAAGATGGTGATGAGCACATCTCACTGCGGCTTGATGCAGGACAGGAGCATTTGCTCAATACAAAAAATTACAGCGAACATCATGGAGATTTAGTGCTCGAGGTTATTTGTATGAAGAATGTTTCTCAGGAGGATGCCGTGAGCGCATGCAGTGGCTATTACAACAATGTGTACATCCCTAAGCGGGGAGAGAAAATTTCTGCCACGGGTACTTATGTACTCGATCATCAGCATGGATGGAATGAGATTCACCCTGTCACGCAAATAATTTCCAATGGTACCGGAGCCGTTTCTTCCCCCGATAACAATCCGGTTATTGGTCGCACAAAAAAAGGGCAACCGATTTACCTGGGACCGCGCGGAGGAAGATATCATTACAGCAGCAGCGGAAATAAGGTATATGAAAGAGCAAGATGAATTTTCGAGCAGCGAGGGGAGTAGAATTCATTTTTAGCTTACTGATGTAAAATCATCGGGCATAATATAACCGTTATGAAAAAAATATTTGGAATATGGGTTTGCATTTTTTTTTCAGTTGTTGCACACACAAAAGCAAATGACTCTTTGCAGCACAAATATCATAGCTGGTGTTTTTCCTTTCTGGCAGCACCGGACTTGATTGGAAATGCGGGAAAGGAACTTGAAGTATCTGTCAGGAACGGGGATCGCAACTCACCGCTCGGCCTTTATTTCCAGGCAGATCGTGGATTCAAAAAATATTTTTCTGCGGGCGTT
>DASRAJ010000016.1:0-10522 GCA_035638255.1 Chitinophagales bacterium | reverse complement strand
TCAAGCATGCACTGGTTCAGGAGAAAGCGTATGAACTGTTACTGAAAAGCAAGAGGCAACAATATCATGCAATCATTGCTGAAGTGCTGGAGAAAAATTTTCCGGAGTTTGCGAAAGCGAGTCCTGAGTTTCTTGCACATCATTTTTCAATAGCCGGCAAAAACAAAGAAGCGATTGAGTATTGGATAAAAGCGGGCCGCGCATCATTAGAGAAATCAGCAAACCAGGAAGCGATCATTTTTTTCAACAAGGGGTTAGCCCTGTTGAGTAATCTTCCTGAAAGCCGTGAGCGTGATGAGTTGGAATTTTTTCTGCAGTCAGGAAAAGCGCCTGCCCTGCTCACTACAAAAGGATACACTGATAAAGAAGTTGAAACCACGTATGCGCGAGCAGCAGAACTCAGTGAATTCATTTCAGATCAACCGCAGCTTGCCCTCATCATTCGAGGACTTTGGTCGCAGTACACAGTGAAAGCAAATCACAAAGAAGCAACACGGCTTGCGAAGCGATTAGAAAAAATTTCAGAACAGGTGGATGATGTGCTCATTTGGTTTGAAGCTGGAAAAGCAACGGCCGGCAGTCTTTTCTGGAGAGGTGAATTTTTGAAAGCGAAAAATAAATTAGAAGCCACCCTGAAAAAATTTGATCCTGAGGTTCACTACAAACACATCTATCTCTATTCTGAACATCCTGTTGTTTCTTGTCTCACATACCAGGCATACACGCTGTGGTCACTTGGTTATGCTGATCGTGCAATTGAATCAGCAACACTTGCAATTTCCTATGCGAGAAAATTAAATCATCCCTTTACCATCGCGTATGCATTGGGTTTTGCAGCAGTCACCTATCAATTGAACAGAGATGTTGCAAATACGCTGAGCATAGCCACGGAAGCAGAAGAGCTCGGCGCGAAATACGGTTTTGCATTCTGGCAAACTATGGGAACCATTCTGAAGAACTGGGCGCTCATGGAACGTGGCGATGGAGATGCCCTGAAGAAAATGGAACTTACAGTGAAAGAAGCAAGAGCACGCGGACAGCAATTGTGGGTATCGAATCCATTGGCTTTGATTGCTGAAGCTTATGGGAAAATTAATCAGCCTGAAAAAGGTTTGGAGATTATTTGTGAAGCGATTGAAATGTCAGAGAAAAATGATGACTTGTTTTATGCTGCCGAGCTGTATCGCGTCAAAGGATTTCTTCTTGAGAAGTCGGGAAAGGCAGCCGATGAAGAGATTGAAAAAAATCTGATGAGGGCACTTGATATTGCCCAAAAACAATCCGCAAAAAATTATGAGCTGCGTGCTGCCGGTGATTTAGCAAAGTTGAAGCTAAGGCAAGGCAGGCGCGATGCCGGATTGAAAATTCTCTCTGAGACTTTGGATTGGTTTCCTCCTGACATGGAAACAGAAGATGTGCTGAGTGCAAAAAGGCTGTTGCAGAATTTGCAGGTTACAGCGGGAGGTTAATTACGGATCAAAAAGAATTCATTACCCTGTAGAACAGGAATGATACACATCCTTAAAAATTCATCCCCTTTTTTTCTTCTTGCATATTTCATTTCATGTACTAACTATTCACGCAGTAATGATCACGTTTATGTGCTTGATATTGATGGCAAGCGGGTGAAAGTTTACCTTGAAAGAAAAAGTGACAGCTTAAATATTATTCATGCCGATTCTTATTCTGATAAAAACCTGATCTTATCCGATAAATGGAAACTCAACTTTCCGGCTTATCATTTTGAATGTGCTGACATCAATGGAGATAGTCAGGAAGATATCTTAGTGGGAGTGATTAAGCCAACGCGGTTTGATTCTGTGGTTCGCAAAAGAATTTTCATTTTCAAATTGGTGGAGGGGTACATTCGTCCATTGTGGCTTGGATCAAGAGTTGGTCAGCCGCTGGAGGATTTCAGAATTGTTCATCATGACGGTGAAAATTTTGTGCGAACTGTTGAATGGGAAGAGAACAGAAATTTCCTCGTTGCTGAATACCGGTGGAAAAGCTTCGGATTGGAATTCGTGAATTATCTTGACCGCAACATTTCAAAAGAACAAGCACTTAAAATATTAAACTCTACTCCATGAAATGGTTTTCACTGTTCATTGCATTTGCAACCTGTAGTCTCATCTTCTCATCGTGCAAGCAGGAAAATAAGAAGCAAGAAACAGAAGCAAATCCACCCGCTGCATCGGAAAATTCGCAAAGTGTATTTCAACCCACCATTGATACTTCGAGGGTTCAGCAGTTATCACAACTCAATGCTGATACATTGCTCAACATGGATATGAACCAGGATTTGTCGAAACTATCATTGCAGGATTTGCGATTGTTAAAAAATACATTCTCCGCGGAGCAAGGTTACTTATTCATGGAAGCTGACCTGAGAGGATATTTCTCGGCGCATCTTCCCGACTATGATAAGAAAATGAAAGAACGCTTTTGGGCAGAAGACGCCAAAGAAAAGTATCCCGCCATAACCTTTACCAAAGAGCAGCAGCAATTCATAGCGAGGATTGATTCTTTCATGAAGATCAGGCTGCAGCAGAATTATATCACTGTCAACGGACGCAAGCTCGCCAATGCGAGCAACATCATCAATCTTTTTCAGCTTAAATCATATTCACCCGAATTCTACGACAAGCTTTTCAAGAACAATTTTGTAATCGTACCGAATAATAATATTCAGCTCTTTCATGTATATGAACAGAACGATTATTACCAGATACCAAACTTCATCACCACGGATATGTATCTGCAGTTGTTCCACATGTATTTCTCCTATGTGCTGAAATCATTGGAAGAAAAGAAGTTTATTCCCATCCTTACTGATTTGACAAATGGCCTTTACATGAAGTGCATGCAAGCCGCCGGCGCATCATCGAACAGTGAAGTCAAATCGCTGGCAGAATTTAACGCAGCTTTTTTCGCCATTCCCAATGAGCTGCTGACCGGAACCGGGAAACCCATTCCTCCCTCATGGAAGGAGATGTATGCAGCAGAAATTAAAAACATAAAAAGCGAAAGGGATACCCTCTCTGATTTTCTGAATTTTAAGCAAGCCTATTTTCCTTATTCGCTTTACAAGCCACGCGGACATTACACTCGCAAGGAAGAATTGAAAAAATATTTCAAAGCCATGATGTGGCTGCAAACGGCAGTGATGTGCCGCGACAGCGTTCAGCAATTTAACAGGGCCTGTTTCATGGCATACCTTCTCAACTCGGATGCCGGCTTAATGCAGCAATACCGTTCCGTGTATGAGCCGATTGTTTTTCTGATTGGTGTGCCCGATAATCTTTCAGTGCTTGACATCTGCGATATCCTGAAAAAAAATAACTGGACCACAACCGACCAGGTTTTCCAACCGAAGACATTAAGAAAAATAAATTCGGAGATGATAGAATTGACGAAAGAGAAAAACCGCATCAAGCCCAAAGTGGGAATGTCGTGCGTTGACAAGATCAATTTCATGCCTCAGCGTTATTTGCCGGATAATGAAGTACTCAATACCACTTTTGACCCAACAGCCAATGCGCCCCTGGCTTATCCGAAAGGGACACACGTTTTTGCAGCAATGGGCTCTCCGATTGCGAATGAAGTGGTGATGAATGAAGATGATGATGGTGCGAAGTGGAAAGAGTTTGTCCCGGAAATTAAAAAGCTGAAAGAAAAATTTACTGATTACAAAGAGTGGGAAGCTTCAGTCTACAATAAATGGTTAGAGATGTTGATAGCTCTGCAGCAGCCGGATAAAAATTATCCTCCTCTGATGCAGACAAAAGAGTGGGCAATGAAGAATTTGAATACCGCTCTTGCATCATGGTCGCAGTTGAAGCACGATGCAATCCTGTACGGCGAACAACCTGAAGCTGCAGAATGCGGGGATGGCGGACCTCCCGATCCGATCACAGTTGGTTATGTTGAACCAAACCTTGCTTTCTGGAATAAAATGATTGAGCTTATTGATCTCACATCGAAAGTTTTAAACGGGAATAACCTGATGACCGATGATATTAAAAACAAAACAGATCATCTGAAAGAGCACATCACCATGTTGAAAAATATCAGCGGGAAAGAATTGAGCGGAACGAAGCTGAATGAGCAGGAGTACAAGGAGATTGAGATTGCAGGCAGCACAGTGGAGTACCTCACCCTCTCCGTTCTTGATCCTGATAAAAATCTTGATTCGTGGTCATTGGTACAGGGACCCGATAAATCAATTGCAGTAGTGGCAGATGTTTTCACAAGAAATATTATGAATTGTGAAAAGAATGGAATCCTGCATGAGGCAACCGGCTACGTTTACGATCTGTACGCAGTGGTTGAAATAGAAGGATACCTCTATCTCACAAAGGGAGCAACATATACCTACCATGAATTTGTGCAGCCGCTCGGAAAGCGATTGACTGATGAAGACTGGCAGAAGATGTTGGAGACCAATCATGCACCACCCCTACCTGATTGGATCAAAGAGCTCATTGTTCCCGGTGAATACATGCCTAAGTTTGATGAGCGCATTTATTACAGTACAGGATGCTAAAAAAAATTCATTGGTGGCTTATTGCTGCTTGTTTTGCAGTCTCATGCTCTCATCCTGCTGAAAAAAATTCCGTCAAAATATTATTTGCAGGAGACCTCTTGTTAGACCGTGGTGTGCGGCAACGAATTGAGCACAGCAATGCAGATTCACTCTTTACTAAAATCAAACCGCTGTTCTCCGATGCAGATTTTGTCGTTGCAAATCTGGAGTGCCCGGTTACAAAACAAGTTTCGCCGATTAACAAACAATTTATTTTTCGCGGTGAACCTGAGTGGTTAACCGCAGTTCATGATGCCGGTATCACACATCTTGAAATGGCAAACAATCACACCAATGACCAGGGAAGAAAAGGAATTGTGGATACCTACAATAATATCAGTCAGCATGGAATGACAGCGGTTGGTTATGGTGAAAATCAAACTTCAGCCTGCGATCCTGTGATCATTGAAAAGAATGGAATTCGGGTTGCACTCTTTTCATCAGCACTTGTGCCTCTTGAAAACTGGAGTTACCTGCCTGACTCACCCGGAATTTGCCAGGCAAGCGCCCGAGACCTCGAAGAAAAAATTCGCAGTCACAAAGCCGAACTAAATAATGATTACATCGTGGTTATACTGCATTGGGGAATTGAATTTCAAACATCGCCCATGCTATCGCAGCGAATTCAAGCGCAGGCACTAATTGACGCCGGTGCTGATGCCATCATTGGAGTACACCCGCATGTGATCCAGGATCGCATGACGTATAAAGGCAAGCCAATTTATTTCAGCATCGGAAATTTTGTATTCGACCAGGATTATCCGGGAAGTGAAGCACTGGTTGTGGAACTGAAATTTACCGATGATGGGATGAAATTTTCTGACCATGAAATCAAGATCGTTAATTGCTTACCTGAAGTTGCAAACAATTGATTTAGGTTCAGGAAGGTTTTATAGTTCGGAATCATCCCTACATTTGATACGCATCAGCTTGAGACATTGAGAGCCCTTACGAATTGCTTTGTTTCTTTTCCCGCCAATGATGACTCTGCTTTCAATCTTGTGCTGAGGATTCAACCACGATAACAAACACAATTTCGGATAGGCACAAATTTTTTCTGTTCTCTCTATTGCACACACCAATAAGATTCTTGTTTTCAAAATTGCTCCTGACTTGAAACTCAATATTGCTATACTATCTTTTTGTTTCATTCTGTTTTCAGGATACAGCTTGTTTGCAAGTGAGACAATCATTTTAAAAGATTCCATTTCTCCATCTGATATCAGCAGTTCGATTTCGGTTCTCGAAGAAAAAAATCAAAAATATTCCTTCGAAGAAATTTCATCAGGCAAGCTTGATCGTCTTTTTTCAAAAAATGAAATTGAAGAAACAGGCGAGCGCAACCTTTATGCCTGGGCACAAATAAGAATCAAATCAACTCTTTCTGAACGCTCTGACTGGATTCTTAAGACTTCCAAATATTATTCAGAAGTCGCCTGCTACATTGTTTATCCCGATGGCAAAATCATCTCACAGCAAAGCGGCTGGTCGTTGCAATTAAAAGACCGCAGCGTTTACAGTCCTGAAAATATTTTTAAAGTATCAATAGAGAGCAATGAAGCTGTTACTGTTTATCTGCACATTCATGCTGATGTAAAATGGGCAAGATTTTCTTCGGTAGAAAGTGAATTGATTTCATCCGGTGATTTTCAACAGATCATTGAAGATCATTTTTTATTCAACGGATTTTTTGCAGGCATCTACATCCTCGGCATTTTATTTTGGATCATCAATTATTTTCTTTCTCGCAAAGTGCAATATCTCTATTTGGCTTTCATGGCCTTTACCCCCATGATGTTTTTTCTTGACTTGAATAATATTCTCACCTCAATATTTTTTTATTCCTACCCCTTGTACTCCATTTCAAAATATGGAAATGTGTTTATCTGGTTTCCGCTCCTTGATATCAGCATTGGATTCGGGTTGCTGAAGTTATTAGAAGTGAAACAAAATCATCCGGGCATATTATTCTTATTCTTTGGGTTCGTTTTTATTCTTCTTATCTCAGCACCTGTATGTCTGCTGTTTCTCAATTGGAAACACAATGCGATTGTGACCGGCATTGTGTTTCTAAGCTATTATATTTTCCTTGTGGTCATTATGATTGATGGATGGCGCAATGGAGTAAGAGGTGCATTGTTCTCTCTTATCTCTTCCTTGCCTTTGATAATCGGTTGTGGCATGTGGGGAATTTTGGGTTGGGGAATCAGAGCTGAAACTGCTTCCAGTCTTTTAACAGGACAGATTGGAACTCTCTTAAGCGGAATCATACTTTTCCTCGGAATGGTAAATCAATTATACATTCTAAGAAAAAAGAGAGCGAAGGAGCAAAAGGAAAGAGAATTGCTTGTGACAAATCAAAACATTATGCTCGAGCAAAAAGTAGAGGAGCGCACCCGTGAT
Organism: Chitinophagales bacterium; assembly: GCA_035638255.1. GTDB lineage: Bacteria > Bacteroidota > Bacteroidia > Chitinophagales > UBA10324 > DASRAJ01. Next base: position 3,534 of record DASRAJ010000016.1, on the reverse strand, counting down.
TTGAAAGAAGCTCAGGCACAGTTGATAGAGATTGCAAAGCAAACCGAAACAGAAAAAATACGCAGCCGCATTTCGCAGGATATTCATGATGACATCAGCTCCGGGCTGAATAAAATTTCATGGATGAGTGAACTGGTAAAAGCGAAAGCGCAGAAAAATAAAATGAATGAAATTGAACCGGCTTTGGAGAAAATAATTTCAGCATCACGTGAAACTGTAAATAAATTGATTGAAATAATCTGGAGCGTAAATCCTGAGAATGATAATCTCGACAGCATGCTTGCCTATATGAGAGCGTACATCTCAAAGTTTTTTGAAGACACAGCGTTTCATACAACGGTTGATTTCCCTGAACAAAATCTGAATGCAGAAATAAATCCTGAGATCAAGCGAAATCTTTTTCTTGTTTTGAAAGAAGCATTGCACAACGCTGTGAAATACTCGACCGCAAAAAACATTAATGTAAAGTTTTGTTGTGAAGAAAGAAGTTATGTTTTCACCATTACCGATGATGGAAAGGGAATAGAAGAAAATGTAATTCACGGCAGCGGCAATGGCATGATTAACATGCGCAAGAGAATGGAAAACATTAGGGGTAAATTTGAAGTGGAAACCGGAAAAGAGATCGGGACAAAAATTATTCTCGAGGGGCAACTATACTAACCGAGGTTTTATTTATCTACTTTCATGTGATGTTTGTTCGAATGAGCGAAATCTAATTTTGGGAAATTATGAAACCATCATTAATCAATGTTGCGATTGTAGAAGACGACGATGAGATCAGAAATTCCATGCAGGAATTTCTCAGCACTACCAATGATCTCTATTGTGTTGCGGCATTTGCAAACGCTGAAGACATTGTAAAGGAATTTAGAGGACTAAATGTTGACGTGGTTGTAATGGACATTACACTCCCCGGCATGAGTGGAATTCAATGTGTGACGCAGCTAAAACCCATTAAGCCGCAAGTTCAATTTCTCATGTGCACATCACACGGTGATGCTGAAAAAACTTTCGACTCATTGTGTGCAGGCGCCACGGGCTATCTTCTGAAAAATTCTTCGCCACAGGAATTGTTTGATGCGATCCGCGATGTGTTTAACGGTGGCTCACCGATGTCAGCGCCGATTGCGCGGCTCGTGACAAATTCTTTTATTGATAAGAATAAGAATCAAAAGCTGTTTGAAACTTTTACTACGCGCGAGCAGGAAATTCTCACCGCGCTCGCTAAAGGTTATTCATATAAAGAAATTGCTGACAGGCTCCTGATAAGCATTGAAACAGTTCGTACTTACCTGCGCAAAATTTATGAGAACCTTCAAGTGCACTCTAAAGTGGAAGCACTGAATAAAGTTTTTCCAAAGGGCTTTGAATAAATAGAATTCTACAGCAAGTTATGATAGGGAGATTTATTTCTCCATAGTATTTTTTTATAGGACAGTTATAAAACTCTCCTCTCCTTTCACTTATCTACTTTCATGTGATTGACGTGGGCTTGATGTGAATCTACTTTTGTGCAGTAATAAAAATTAATTCACATTAACTCATCTAAAAACCAAAACAAAATGAAAACACAATCATTTAAGCTCATCGCATTCATCACCATTGCCATCGGACTTTTTTCAATCAACCCGGTAATGGCACAAACCAATACTTTCCCGACAACCGGCGCCGGAGGCATTGGCACTACTACACCTAATGCATCTTCATTACTCGACATCACAAGTACTACTAAAGGAATGCTTGTGCCTCGCATGACTAAAACACAACGTGATGCAATAGCAACGCCCGCGACAGGTTTGCTCATTTATCAAACAAACAACACAACGGGATTTTATTATTACAGCGGAACAGCGTGGACTGCAATTTCCGCTAAAGGAGCTAACACATCGTTGTCAAATCTGGTTACTACCACTGCAATTAATTCCACGTTATTGCCTAATATAACGGGTAGTCTTGATCTGGGCTCTCCTTCACTTGGTTGGAGAAACCAGTACCTTACTGGCAAATTATATATAGATGGCGGTGTGTTTCTCGACAACAGCGGCATCTCAAATACCTGGGTGGGCGCTACGGGAAATACTACCAACACTGGTTCTAATAATACTGCTACTGGTTCTTCAGCACTTCATAGTAATACAAGTGGTATCTATAATACTGCCAACGGACTTGCTGCACTTTATACTAACACCACAGGAAATAACAATAGTGCTATGGGACCTTTTACGCTTTTTTATAACTCAGCGGGTTCAGATAATACCGCTCTCGGTTTTACGGCCCTTTATAATAATACTGCTGATGGAAACACGGCCATTGGCTCCAATGCACTTTTTAATAATTCATCAGGTACCCAAAACGTAGCTGTAGGAAAGTGGGCTTTAAATGGCAATACTTTAGGAAGCTACAATACGGCGAGTGGATACCAGGCGCTTTATTCCAATAATATAGGAACAAGAAATACTGCCATGGGTGTAAGTGCTCTATATGCCAATACAAGTGGCGAACATAATTCGGCTGTTGGAACGGTTGCTCTATATTCGAATACAACCGGGTATTCAAACACTGCTTGTGGAACGAATGCTCTCTATTCTAATACCATGGCAAGCCAGAATACGGCAATTGGTATGGATGCATTAAAAACTCAATCATATGACAATGGAAGCGCCTGGAATAGTGATAATGTTGCCATTGGCACTGAAGCCCTCTATTCAAATCAATCGACCGCACAGAACAATGGTATTGATAATACGGCCGTTGGGAATTTTTCTATGCGGGCGAATACTACGGGCTACAACAATACCTCCATCGGATTGCAAGCACTTTATTTAAACACTACTGGCATTTCCAACACCGCAACCGGAATGAATTCTCTATATAATAATAGCACTGGAATTCTGAACACCTCAATGGGAGTGAACTCTTTACTTTTTAACACAACTGGTTCTTATAATACTGCCATTGGTGAAAATACAGGGCCCGTTTCAACGAATTATAGCAACACCACTTGCTTAGGCACTGATGCTGCTGCCACGGCTACCAATACGGTAAGAATCGGCAACGTCTATGTTAATTCAATTGGCGGTCAAGTAGGATGGACAACTTTGAGCGATGGTAGATTTAAAGAAAATGTAAACGAAAACGTGCCGGGATTAAGTTTTATTAATCAGCTTCGCCCCATTACTTATCAGGTAAATCGCCAAAAGGTGAATGACTTTATAGGAGTTAAAGGTAGCTATGAGGGAGAAATGATGAGCAATACCACTACCGGTTTCATTGCACAGGAAGTTGAGCAAGCTGCTAAAAAAGTAAACTTCAACTTCAGCGGGGTTGATGCACCTAAGAATGATAAAGATTATTATGGCTTGCGTTATGCTGAGTTTGTAGTCCCTCTTGTGAAAGCCGTGCAAGAGCTGTCAACAGAAGTTAATGAAAAAGACCAAACCATCTCCGATCTTCAAACCAAGTACGATGCCCTTGCCAATGAGATGAAGAATTTTGAATCAGCTCTTTCACAGTGCTGCACGAGTTATCAAA
>DASRAJ010000015.1:0-29848 GCA_035638255.1 Chitinophagales bacterium | reverse complement strand
CAGTAATGTTCCCTTGCAGGTGAGTGGGCTCACAGGCATCACTGCCATTGCAGGAGGAGGAGCGCATTCTCTTGCCCTGAAAAATGACGGCATGGTATGGGCTTGGGGGTGGAATCTCTATGGTCAACTTGGAAATGGAACGAACACCAACAGTAATGTTCCCGTGCAGGTAAGTTCTCTCACAGGTATGACCTCTATTGCAGCAGGAACTTCTCATTCCCTTGCCTTGAAGAATGACAGCACGGTCTGGGCTTGGGGATACAATTTCGTTGGTGCAATTGGCAATGGGACCAACACCGACAGCAATTTTCCCGTGCAGGTAAGTTCGCTCACAGGCATCACTGCCATTGCAGGAGGTGGATCACATTCGCTTGCCCTGAAAAATGACGGCACGGTATGGGCTTGGGGAAGCAATTATTATGGTGAACTTGGAAATGGAAACAACACCGACAGCAATGTTCCAATGCAGGTAAGTTCGCTCACAGGCATCACTGTCATTGCAGGAGGCGAAGATCATTCCCTTGCTCTGAAGAATGACGGCACGGTATGGGCTTGGGGAAGGAATAACGATGGTGAACTTGGAAATGGAACCAACACCGGCAGCAATGTTCCCGTGCAGGTAAGTTCTCTCACTGGCATCACAACCATTGCAGGAGGAGTGTTTCATTCCCTTGCCCTGAAGAATGATGGCACCGTGTTGGCTTGGGGATACAATGGCTATGGTGAACTTGGAAATGGAAACAACACCGACAGCAATATTCCCGTGCAGGTAACGGGGTTGTGCCAGGTTGCAACTTCAGTAAATGAAGTTACAGAACTATTAAGCATTTCTGTTTTTCCCAACCCTGTACAAACCCAACTCAAACTCAACTTAGCAATACCCGCCAATGAAATAAGCATTCGCGTGTATGATTTGCAGGGAAAAATGATTGCACTACCAACAACTTTCACCAGCACACAAGCGCAACTCAACACAACTACTTTGCCTGATGGATTTTACACGCTTCAAATCACCAACAACAAAACAGGTGAGTGTGAGGTGGGGAAGTTTGTGAAGCAACAATAACCAGCAATCAAGACACGCAGAAAAAAATAAAACAAAATGTTGAACACCTTATTATACAAAAACAAAGAAGTGAAATCCCGCATGTCTCGATCATTTCGGGAATTCTTCTCGGGTAAAAAGCAAATTTTTTTTATCACCGCAGTAGTTCTTTTGCAAATGAAGCGAAGCGCAATCCCGGTTTTTATCGGGACTGCATTCTATCTGTTGCCAACTATGTCCAACGCTCAAAAAATTGCATGCGGAGGGTATCATTCCCTTGCTATTTGCAGCGATAGCACATCAATGGCTTGGGGAAACAATGACGATGGTGAACTTGGAAATGGAACCTACACCCCGAGCAATGTTCCCGTGCAGGTAAATTCTCTTACAGGCATCACCGCTATTTCAGCAGGAAATTCTCATTCCCTTGCCCTGAAGAATGACGGCACGGTCTGGGCTTGGGGATACAATTACTATGGTGAACTTGGAAACGGAACCAATACCAACAGCAATGTACCCGTGCAGGTAAGTTCTCTCACAGGCATCACCGCTATTGCAGCAGGATATCATTATTCCCTTGCCTTGAAGAATGACGGCACAGTCTGGGCTTGGGGATGGAATCTTAATGGTCAACTTGGAAATGGAACCAACACCGATAGCAATGTTCCAGTACAGGTGAGCTCACTCACAGGCATCTCTGCCATTGCAGGAGCAGGGCCTTCCCTTGCCCTAAAGAATGACGGTACGGTCTGGGCTTGGGGCGGCAATATCAATGTTCCCGTGCAGGTAAATTCTCTCACAGGCATCACCGCTATTTCATCAGGAAATTCTCTTGCCCTTGCCCTGAAGAATGACGGCACGGTCTGGGCTTGGGGAAGCAATCAATATGGTCAACTTGGAAACGGAACCAACACCGACAGCAATGTTCCCGTGCAGGTAAGTTCTCTCACAGGCATTACTGTCATTGCAGCAGGAAGTGAACATTCCCTTGCTATAAAGAATGACAGCACGGTCTGGGCTTGGGGAGAGAATGGCTATGGTGAACTTGGAAATGGAACTTGGACGGATAGTAATGTTCCCGTGCAGGTAAGTCTGCCCCCAGGCATCACTGCTATTTCAGGAGGATATGATTATTCCTTTGCCCTGAAGAATGACGGCACCCTTTGGGCTTGGGGAAACGGTGGCGTTGGTCAACTTGGAACCGGAAACTATAGCGAAAGCTATGTTCCTGTGCAAGTAACGGGGCTGTGCCAGGTTGCAACTTCAGTAAATGATGCTTTCCCGTCAACAGCGGGACTCAGCATGACAGCTTTTATTTCCCCCAACCCCGTACAAACCCAACTCACTATTAACTTAGCAACACCCGCCAATGAAGTAAACATTCTTGTGTATGATTTACAGGAAAGAATAATTGCAGTGCCAACAACTTTCACAAACACACAAGCGCAACTCAACACCTCTACTTTGCCTGATGGGTTTTATACCGTTCAGATCACTAACAACAAAAGAGGTGAGATTGAAGTGGAGAAGTTTGTGAAGCAATAATAGAGCGGTGTTTTTTTTATCGTTCGGGGCAGAGAAAATAGCTTTCATAACAATCAGCATGGAAGCGGATGTAATCTTCGCATTTTATTTTACCCCCAGCGGCCAAACACGCTTCGATTTTAGTGCAGTGCTAAGAAAAAACTCTAAACTATCCTCCCTTTAATCGCCTTCGCCACTGCTTCACCTTTTCGAATGCACCCGCAGCTTTTGGTAAATGTTTGGTGATGTCACCAGTCATAACCAATCAAAAAATAGTTGAGAAAAAATTTATTCAGTAACTTTAAAGTTACATATCTTTGCGTAACTTTTAAATTACCTATTATGCAACAAGAAATTAAACAGACATGGCATTTTAATCAATCGCCACAAGAGGTTTGGAAATATCTTACCATACCCGAACTATTAGAACAATGGCTGGGGAAAACAGATTTTCAGCCTATAGCAGGACACAAATTTCGTTTCATTGGTCGGCAAGGGAGCGAAATTGATTGCGAAGTGCTGGAAGTAAAACCGTTTACCAAACTTTCCTATTCGTGGCAAAGAACCTCAGCTAAAGACCGTAAGCCATTTACTTCAAAAGTTGTGTGGACACTTGTTCCGAAAGAAAAGGGAACGGAATTACAATTAGTGCATGATGGTTTCACTGCTTTAGAAGATTTTACTGCACACAACAACGGCTGGACAGTAATAGGAAACCGGTTTCTTGAACTCTTAAACACAATTAAAAAATGACAGTACAAACGCTTGATGCATTCCAGGTAATTGCCGACCCAAGCAGACGGCACATTTTACAGTTGCTTTCAAAAGAAAGTTTAACGATAAACGAATTGGCAGAAAATTTCAGCATGAGCCGGCCTGCTGTTTCAAAGCACATAAAAATTCTTTATGGTGCAGGGTTCATTTCCATTACAGGCATTGGCAGAGAAAGGCATTGCATACTCAAACAAGACGGCTTTAATGAGTTGCAGGATTTCATCAATTACTTTGATAAATTCTGGACAACGAAACTCAAAAAATTAGAAGCAATTTTAAATAACAAATCAAAATGAATAATCAGGATTACACGGCAACAATAAAGGTTACAAAATATCCGTCAGCTATTTTCAAACACATCAACGATGTTTCAAAATGGTGGACAAAAGATTTTGAAGGGCAGAGTACAAAACTTAATGATGAATTTATTAATCATGGAGACCCGCATTATTCAAAACAGAAATTGATTGAAATTATTCCTGATAAAAAGATTGTGTGGCTTGTAACCGATAGTAAACTCAACTGGATTGAAAAGGACAAGCATGAATGGACCGGTACAAAAATGATTTTTGAATTAGCCCCCGAAGGCGACAATACTCTGCTCAAGTTTACTCATCAGGGTCTTGTTCCTGAAAAGGAATGTTATGAAAGGTGCGCCCTGGGTTGGAATATGGTTATTAAGGAGCGGCTGTTCAACTTTATCACTGACGATAAAACGATTTAAAATACTTGTATCAAATAAAAAATGGAAAACAAAAATTTTATATCCCCTGGTCGGCGCCCTGGCCGATCAGATGTGTTGAAGAGGTTGGCGAGGAGACCGGTCTTGGACAAAGGATTTTGATACTGGAGTGAATGCGAGGTTGGTGGTGAAGTTGGTGGCGATTTAAAAAAGGGTAAGGATGAGATGAAAGAAAAGCGCTGAGAGATTGGCGCTTTTTGTTTGTTTTGCGTGAGAATAGCTCGCGCTTAAATAAAATGGGACTAATCAGAGAACCAAAAAATGTTGACTTCACTGTTCAATCAAAACCGTGGACAGAAGAAGAACTTCGTGACTTCAGAAAGTTGATGACTGAACTTAAAGCAAAAAATGCGAAACGAAGATTGCATTTTAAAAAATTTAAAATGTCAACCCGGGAAACGTCTTTGGTTTCAGAACCACAGACACGCTACAGGAAATCAAAGTGCGGGCCGCGCCAGAAGTGAGAGACTGTGTAACGTTGTGACGATTTATGGGATGGAGTGAACGAATGAAAAAAGCACTGAGAGATCGGCGTTTTTGTTTGCTTTGTGTGATAATTGCTCGCGCATCAGTTGTTGATCAGGGAACGCAACAACGGCTGCGCACCAACAGCTGCAGAAATTTGAGAACTAAATTCGGCGTGCGGGATGCCCGCCGATTAAAAAAAATAAAAAATTTATTTGACATGAAAAATAAAATCTTTCTGGGTGTGTTCCTATTCCTCATAAGCATTAGTAAACTTGTCCATGCTCAATACGTAAATTATGGAATTGACAAACCGGCTTTTGAAAGATTTGAAGCTGCTCCTACTTTATATGTAGTGCTAACAGGGCACAATGTATTCGATGAAGCATTACGTGATGCCATAAGCAGGTATTGGAAAATAAAGCCCTATCTTTTTATTGATTCAAGTGAGGCCAAGAAAAAGCTTATTGATCCTACTTTTTGTTTTCTTAAAATAGAGACTAAAAAGATAATTGTTGCCTATAATTCCGACATAGGAGGAGGCAGCACTGATACATATTGGGGAACCAACATGGGTATTTTTATTGGTGGGCCTGGAAGTATTGAAATTGATAAGGGGGCACTTGCGCGAGGCTATACAGCACCAGGTTGTGAGTTTGTACTTGCCGAGGCTCCTTTTGACGCCCATGGTCTTAATAAAAATTTAGACGGTACTGATAAAAATATTGAAGATGCTATTTATAAACTTCCTCTTATGGTTAAAGGGTTTAATGATGTTTTGTCATTTGTTAAAACTAATTCGTTAAAAGGATACGGAGGTATATTTCGAAGAAAATATTGTGGGCAAATATCTGCCAATGCAAGTATTTTAAAAAATAAAACACTTTTAGTTCTTGATAGCCTAAATGTAATTACAGGAAAAATGGAGCGGCTACACACAACAACTGTTACAAAAGAAATTATGCAAAAATATCCATACAAATACAGATACGTGACAAAAGCGGAGTTAGACGATTTAATTAAGCAAAGATCCAAAGATTATTGTTTTTTTGATCCTTGCCTTTCCTTCAATCGTCATATTATTGTTTACGATTTAGAATCGCTTTCGCTTATATATATAAAGCTTGAAACTTATTTGGTCAAAAAAGGGCTTACCTCATTTGAATCTTTTGTGTATGAAGATGAAATAGCTGATCTTGTTAGTGCGATTAATGGGAAATATAAGGCCGATTGAACCCTACTGGCGCAAGAAAAATTTACAAAGTCAACACGAGAACGAACTAAATCTTCACGTTCTATGAAAACCGGAACCTCTAATCAGATCATGAAAGTCAGCCACGAGCTGCATTTTAGCCATAGAATTTTTTTAGGACTGGTACTGTGCTGCTCATGTTTCATGTCAGGTTGTAAAGGGCCGGTAACATTTCCAACGCATGTCGTGTTTCAGTCAGACCGTGATGGAGTAAATCAGATTTACATCATGAATCCCGACGGGTCGGATCAGAAACGGTTGACGAATGATGCTTTCAATAATGAAATGCCGGCTATAAGTGAATTAGGATTAAAGATCGCTTTCCGCTCCGACAAAAGCGGAGCAAACGAAATTTGGGTTATCCTTAGCGACGGCACGCTTCTGACCCAGGTAACGCATTTAGGCGGCGCCAGCACACCGCGCTGGGGAAGAAATGCGCGAATTGTTTTCAGTGCGTTTGGACCCGGTAATTCAGAGCCCGATGTCTATTCGATGCTCAGCGATGGCAGCGATCTTAAACATCTCACTACAGACCCTGCTTCTGATATTGAGGCATTCTATAGCCCCGACAGTAAACACATCGTATTCACTTCCACCCGAAACGGAGAATCGGATATTTACATTATGAATGCAGACGGTTCCGGTCAAACGCCCCTTGTCACCAATCCTGCCAATGATGCTGAAGCATCCTTTAATTCTGACGGAACAAAAATCGCCTTCTGGAGTAACCGCGATGGCAACGGTGAAATTTATGTGATGAATGCAGACGGAAGCGCTCAAACCAATATCTCAAATAATCCTGCACTGGATTTTGAACCCACCTTCTCTCCAAATACCAATGAGATCACTTTCTCCTCCATGCGGGATGGTAATTGGGAAATCTACATCATGAACGCAGACGGTTCTAACGTAAGGCGCCTGACTAACAACGCTGCCATAGACCGCGCTCCGGATTGGAAGTAAAGGGAGCTTAAAAGAAATTTACAAAGAAAAACTTTGCGTGGTTAATGAATGGAAGTGCAAGTAATAAACAATTATTAAAATCATTTGAAGCAATACTAAGAATACAGCAGAATTTCGTTTTTGTTATTCCACACCTCTCTATTTAGAAACTGTATCCTTTTATAAAAATACACTTCAATGGGAAGAATTCTGTTCCTGGGATAGAGGACATTGCGAAAAAGGTACAATTTTTAAATCACCTAATGGTGCGGGTCTTATTGAAATTGAAGAAGGAACTGAAGTTCCAACTATACAAGGAGAACTTTATATTGAGGTAGAGGATGTAGATTTTTGGTATGAGATGCTTGTTAATAAGAAAATCAAAATCATTACTCCTGTTTCGAATACATCTTATGGACATCGTTCTTTTAAATTTACAGATCCTAATAATTTAATTATTGGGCTATTTAAATACAATCCTAAATAAAAAAATATATGCAGGAAGAAACTGTAGGCTTTGCGGTAATTTATCGCTGGAAGTTAAAACCGGGTTTGGAAAGTCAATTTATTGAAAATTGGAGCACTGCTACGCAAATGCTTATAAAATTGCGTGGTGCACTGGGTTCAAGACTTCATCAGGCGGAAGATGGTACCTGGATTTCTTATGCTCAGTGGCCTACTAAAGCTATTTGGGAACATCATCAAAGTCTGCCTTCTATCAATCCGGAGGTTTCCAGGCTAATGACAGATGCTGAAGAAGCAACCTTTCCTCCAATACTGCTGACACCCATTGCTGATTATTTAGGTGGAAAACCGATTATTGGTTCTGAGAAAAAGAAATGAGTAAATTACCGATAGCAGTAAGATTGTACTCCCGTCGTGTCTCCCTTGCGCAGCTAGGGACGACGGAACGCGTGATTACCCTGCGTCCTCGAAAGAGAGACACGGAGGGGTATAAAGAGCTTAAGGATTAATATGTGAGGAGAGGAAATTATGATTTCTGGTTTTTCGGAACAAGTAAAATACTGGTCAGTAACCATACCAGCCACGAAGTAGTCATAAGCACCATAGCGGTAGTTGGAAACCAGAAGGAAAGAATGCATATAAAGAGATAAATAAAAAAAGCATAGCGTGAATTTTTTATGAGGGCATCAGTCAGCTGCCGCTGGCCGTGAGCATCACGGGTAAGCGGAACGGGATGCATAATCGTCCATCCCAAAATAATCCAGCTAATATTGTGAAGTAAAATACCAAAGCAATAAAAACTGATAGCCGGCTGGGCGAAATCTGTTTTAATATATTCCGCCATTAGCCCTGTGGAGAAAGGAAGAATCACCACGGTGAGAAGCAGGAAGCCATTTGCATAAATAAACTGCGGATTTGATTTATCAATAAATTTAAAAGTACCGTGATGATTAACCCAGGCAATCAGAATGATATAAAAGCTCAGGAAAAAACCAAACCACGATGGCCAATCTTTCAAAAGCGTTAACCAAAAACCTCTTATAGAATGAATCGATTCTATTGAAGGAATTTTAATTTCCAGAATCAGCAGGGTAATGGCAATGGCAAACACGCCATCACAAAAAGCTTCTATGCGGGCATTCTCGCTTCTATCTGACATGTTATTGGTTTATACGGTTGATGAACGGCAATGTAAAAAGTGATTTTAACTATCTGCAACTTCTATGCAGGGACTTTCCCACGTGGTCGTGTCTTCAATTCCTCACAGCCACCTCTGGAGCGCGAAGTGGATACCGGGTGCATTCATAAATCTCAGCATGTATACACTTGCTGCCCGGTTGTAAGCGAAGATCGTTGTGATAGATTCTTCATTTTATTTATCGGTCGGTGTCTTCACTGACAGAATCAAATGATAAATATTTCGGCGGTAAGGATACCCAATAAAATCTTTAAATCCTAAAGAATCTTTCCCTTAATCGCTTTGGCCACCGCTTCCGATTTGGAATGCACATGCAGCTTTTCATAGATGTTTCTTATGTGACCACGAACAGTGTCAATGCTGATGAAGCAATGCTCACCGATAAGTTTGTAGCTCATCCCTTTCATAAGGCAGGAAAGAACTTCTTTCTCCCGCTCGCTCAGGTCGAAGGAAGAATTCCTTGATCCATTCTGCTCCTGAACCATCTTCAAAACTTTTTTGGCAACGGACGGACTCATAGGCGCACCGCCTTCATAGGTTTCTTTTATCGCTTCCAGAATTCTCGCCGGAGAAGTGTTCTTTAGTATGTAACCAGAAGCACCTGCGCATATGGACTGAAAAATCTTTTCGTTTTCTCCGAAGATCGTTTGCATCAGAATTTTTATTTCGGGTTTCTTTTCACTTAGTATCCGTACCGCTTCAATTCCATTCATGCCCGGCATCTCGATGTCCATCAGCACCACGTGCGGTTTGCTCTTTTCAATATTCTCAATAAGATTGTTGCAATCAGGAAAAGCACCTACACAACTGAAACTGTCACTACCATCAATGAGTTGGTAGAGTCCGTGTCGCAAACTATTGTTGTCTTCAAATATGGTAACGCGTATTGTCATGCTGTTATGCTACATTGAGTAAAAGTTGAATAGTGGTTCCAATGTCAGGTCCCGATTCAATCAAAAGTTTTCCTTTGATTTCTTCAGCTCTCCGGTTCATATTCCTGATTCCGTTTCCCAGTGAATGTTGATGAACATCGAATCCTTTTCCATTGTCGCGGATCAGCATCATTAAATTATTTTTTGTTCCTGAAATGGTGAACGATGCTTTGTCGGCACCGGAATATTTTACCATGTTGTTCATGGCTTCTTTAAAGATGAGATAAAGATTTTTGCGCACATCCATCGGCAGTTTCAATTTGCTCACCGCTTCATCTGCTTCAAATTCGAAATGAATATTTTTTGCTCCGAGTAACTCATATGCGAACGATTGCATGCGCTCAATGATTTTTTCGAACTGATCATTCTCGGGATGAATGGTCCACACAATGTCAGCCATGGCATCGAGCATCTTGCGCGAGCTGTCACCGATTTGCTCGAGCATGGGCGCGACTTCACTGTTTTGTTGTCGCGCGATCTCTGAAAAAATTGAGATGCTGCTGAGTGTGCTTCCGACGTCATCGTGTAAGTCGCTCGCGATTTTGTTGCGCAGGGTTTGAAGCTTGAGTGCATTGCGCGTGCTGTAAATTCGGTAGCCAAGAAAAATCAGAATGGTCATCAGAACCAATCCGCCAATAAAAGAATTCTTCAGTAGCGTTTGCTTTTTGATCTGTCCGGCTTTTATCTCCTGATCCTTGGTGAGCAATGCAATTTGGTTATCTTTTTTTTCGGTCTCATAGGCAGTCTTCATTTCGGTGATCTGCTTGCTCTTCTCATCATTAAAAACGGAATCATGCAATTGAAAGAAAAGCTTCTGGTAGGTGTATGCATTCGCATAATCGTGTTGCAGGGAATATGCCTCTGCCAAATTTCTGTAAGCGTCTGCAATACTTTCTGTCGCGCCAATTTGCTTTCCTGCTTCAATGGCTTTGTTGAGGTACCCGATTGCTTCCGGAATCTGGTTAAGATCAACATAGACCGAAGCAACATTGCCATAAACAATAGCGAGATGTTGTATATCGTGCACCTCCTCCATTCCTTTAATTGCACGTAAATACATGTCGAGCGCTTCCGGATATTTCTTTTGAAGCTCATAAACTTCGGCAATGTCAGACTGCGTTGCTGAAATCGTGTATAAGTCATCGATTTGTTCGGCGATAGGTAGGGCGGAGTTTAAGTTCCTGAGACCTTCGTCGTAATTTTTCAGCTCCACGTAAACAGTTCCTATGTTCATGTAACAGTTAGCAATATCCTTTTTTGCTCCGAGCTGCAGGAAAATCTCAAGGGCATTCGTGAAGCTTTTTAATGCCTCAGCATAATTATCTTGCTCCAGGTAGACATTGCCGAGATTGGTGTTACTCGAGCCAATGCCTCGCTTGTAATCTATTTCTTCATAGAGTTTTAGTGCGGAAAGAAAATTCTTCACGGCTTCAGGATAGTTGCCCTGGAAATGGTAGACAGAAGCAATACTCATTTCTGCGTCTCCAACTCCTCTCTTGTTTTTGATCTGCTCATTTAGTTTTTTGGATTTGAAAAAATAATTCAACGCCGAATCATAGTTTCCCTGGAGGATGTAACTCACACCGATGTTCGTTAATGCTGCTCCGATTGCAAGAGTATCTTTGATTTGCTCCCTCAGCTTTAGCGAAGACAAATGATTCTGCAGCGCTTCTTTGTAGCTGCCCTGCATTCTGAAACAATTACCGGTATTGCTGTAGGCATTGGATAATCCTTTCTTAAACTTTTTCAGGTCATCAGGAGATTTTGCCTGCGGAATATTCTTTTCACACAACGCCTTCAATTCGTTCGCATACTTCATTGACTCACCGAAATCGGAAGTAAGCATGAGATCATATGAAAGTGCTGAAAGAATTTTTACTCTCGCTGTATCATCTTTAGAAGTTGGAAGCACAGTGAGCAGTGAATCAATTTGCTTCTGAGTCTGGGCCAAACAATAAGATGTAACAGAGATGAGGAGCAGAACGAAACAAAATCTCGCAGGCAGTTGACTGAGATTCGTCGTGTTCTTCATGGTTTATTGCATTTGAATTTTCAGGAGAAAATCTGACATCTAACTTAAGAGTTATTTCTCACTGCAAAGAAAGCCTCTCGTTCAAACCAGTGAAATAGCATGAGCATGCTGTTTCAAAGTCAACGCTCACTAAAATTCAGCATGTCCATGCTATTGATGAACGCTTGTTGATCAACTCACCTTTGTGACTGATTCTCATCCAAAATTTTTTCACAATTAAAATCAAGCCACATGAAAAGCCTTACGACAAAAAAGTTCTTCTTTTCCATTCTGCTTTTGAGCGGGATGTTTTCATTCACCGTTGCTAACGCACAAACCTGTAGCGGCAATAAAGTTTGGACATGCCGAACTTGCACAGGTCCATATGGCACTACTTACCAGGAATGTGATTGTGTGAGTCCTAACAAAGTTGCCGCCTGGCAGGCAACACCATGCAGTTATTATGATACCGGCAACAATGGTAATCATGGCAATGGCAACAACGGAAATGGTCACGACGATGGTGGTGCATGTATTTGTCGGCTGAATGAATCAGGAGCAGCTTCTGAAAGCATTTATCCTAATCCGCTTTCCAATTCAACAACCATCTACTTCACACTTAATGAACCTCAAAAAGTTTCTCTGAAAATCTTTGACCTGAATGGAAGATTGATTCAAACACTTGCCGATGATGAGTTTGACTCCGGCGAGCATCAGGTGGAATGGAATGCTTCAAATCTTGAAGCAGGAATTTATTTTCTGCGAATGGAAACTGCTACCAATTCTATGAACCGAAAATTAATTGGAGTGAAATAAAAACGATGTTAGTCAGAGATGATTTACATCTGGCTTGTCATTTCAACAATTCAATGCACAATTCAAAATCAAAATAAAATGAAAAACCTACTAAACAAAGTCTTCGCTATAGCAATTACTTCTTCACTTTTTTCAATAACAATCCATGCACAAATAACCACAGCCCTCGATGATTATATCCTTGATAAAATGAAAAATGCGCGGTTGCCCGGTGTTGCTGTAGCCATAATTAAAGACGGAAAAGCGGCGCTTACAAAAGGTTATGGTCTTGCTAATGTTGATAAAGACATACCCTATACTCCCAACACTATCCAGCAAATTGCCAGCATTTCAAAACCCGTTACCGCAACTGCTGTTATGAAATTATGGGAAGACGGATTGTTTGAATTAGATGATCCAATCAATAACTATCTTCCTTTCCCCGTAACTAATCCATTTTACCCGGGAGTACCCATAACTTTTCGCATGTTATTATCCCATACATCATCCCTGATTTTAAATGATGTTTCTGCAAATAATCCTCTATTCTCTGCGATAGTGCATGTTGCTCCAGGTACAGCGGAAGAATTAGGTCCTTTTTTACAGAGCGTTTTTGTTCCGGGAGGAAGCCGATATGTTGATTCAATAAGCTATAACCATTTTGCACCCGGCTCACAGTATGTTTACTCCAACTTCGGATATGCGCTACTTGCTTATCTGGTCGAACAGATTTCAGGAATGCCTTTTAATGAGTATTGTAATCAAAATATTTTCCAGCCACTATGCATGAACAATACCGCATGGTATTACAGCGAGTTGGATACCAACCTTGTCGCCCGTCCATATCAATTACACGGCAATCAATTAGTAGATTATAATTTATATGAATGTCCGGACTATCCGGGCCGCCAGTTAAAAAGCACAGCGATTGATTTGTCTAAGTTTATTCTAATGCATCTGAATTACGGCATACTCGATGGCGCTCGCATTATTGATAGTACCACGGAAGTGATGATGAGAACAACTCAGATCGTGGCGATTCCCAATGGAAGTTTGATGCACGATAATCAAATTGTCAATCTTCAAGTAGGTGAATGCCTTGGATGGCAGCATCTAACACTCCAGTATGGCAATAATAGCAAGGAATTCTTTGGACACGAGGGTAATGACATTGGCATCAGGACTGAAGGTTGGATTAATGTTGGTAACAATACTATAGTGACCGTTCTATCTAATCCCGATAATACTTTTTCAGCGCAATTTGCATTAGAGGATATTCATATCGAACTCGATGCAACTACAGATACTATTTCAACTGCCGGAGCGCCTTCTTTAAATTGTTCCTATACTTTCAATCCATGCGAGCATAGCACTGCGCATTGGAAGAATAATACAACAGCTTGGCCGATCGGCTCTGTACCCATGAAAATCGGAACCAAGCATTACTACACACAACAACAAGTGCTCGATGTACTGAACAATGCTTCAACGACTGATGCAAGCATTGTGTTAGCAAAAGCATTGATTGGTGCAAAGCTCAATGTGGCGCAGGGTTCAGAGCTTGCCCCGATTGTGTTAACCATTAATTCAGCAATGGATTTAATCGGTTCAAAGCGGCTTCCTTACAAAAATCCAATTTCATTCTCCTCTTCAACGGGAATTCAAATGCTTGCCTTAGCAGCAACTTTGAATTCATATAATTCAGGGGCAATGAACACGACTGCCTGCTCAGGCAGCTCTGACAGAGAAAGCGCAGACGCAGATATTCCTCTTGAATATTCGATGGCTTCTTTTCCTAATCCATTTTCAAACGTGACAAGCATTTCATTTTCTCTTCCCCAAACAGAAAATATTTCCGTAAAGATTTTTGATGTCAATGGAAGATTACTGAGAACACTTGTTGACGGCGAATCAATTGCAGGAACACATCAGTTGGAATGGAACGCTTCAGATGTTGAAGCAGGAATTTATTTTCTGCGGATGGAAACTGCAACCCATTCTGAGAACCGGAAACTGATTGTGGTGAAATAAAAACGATGTCAGTCAGAGACGATTTACGTCTGACTTTTCATTTCAACAAAACAACTCACGATTCTAAAATCAAAACAAAATGTTGAACTCAACAAAAGGATCAAAACAGATTAGTACAATTCCTGCAAAGCCGGGAAAAACTCTCCGCTTAAAAAGACTTCTCGCTTTGCTAATCATGACTTCTCTCTTTTCAATAACAACTCAGGCGCAAACAACTCCGCTTGATGATTACGTGCTCACAAAAATGAATGACAGCAAAATTCCCGGGCTTGCTTTCACGATTGTCAAAGACGGAAAAGTAGTATTAGCAAAGGGATACGGTTATGCTGATGTTGATAAGGATATTCCCTTTACACCTAATACCATTCATCATGAAATAATCAGCGAGTCAAAAATCGTAACGGCAACAGCGGTGCTTAAGCTCTGGGAGCTGGGTCAATTACAGCTCGATAGTCCAATCAATAATTATCTGCCATTTGCTGTATCCAATCCGTTTTATCCTGATGTGGCCATCACTGCACGAATGCTATTTGCGCACAAAGCTTCAATCGCTGATATTTCAAATGACGAAAGCTTTCATGTGCCTCCCGGCACAGCACAGGACTTGGGCGGTTATCTGCATGATTATCTTGTCCCTGGCGGAGCTTTATATAATGCTTCAACCAACTTCTACAATTATGCCCCCGGTACACAATACACTTTCTCAAATACTGATTATGCATTGCTTGGATACCTGGTGCAAGTGATTTCAGGAGTACCGTTTGACCAGTTTTGCAACGAGAATATTTTTCAGCCCTTGTGTATGAATCACACGGCGTGGTATCACTGTCAATCAGATACCAACATTACCAGCCGTCCTTATTATTACATGAAGAATTCTATTAACCACCCTATTGATTTCGGATTATATGAAGTTCCATGGTACCCTTCAGCACAGTTAAAAACAACTGAGTTCGATTGGTCGAGGTTTATGATTATGCACATGAATTACGGAGAGCTTGATGGAGTGAGAATCATCGATAGCACAACTGAAGTTTTAATGCGTGAAAACCAGGTTGTGATTGATTCAAATTCTACTGTTCAGCTTGATGTCGCTTCAATCAATTTCAGGCGAGAAGAATGTCTTGGCTGGTATCATGTAATTGAATACAGCAATGATAACAAAGAATATTTTGGTAGAAACGGGAATGATATCGGAACCGTTGTGCAAAGCTGGTTTAACACGAGTGACAAAACAATCATCACAGTTTATTGTAACGGATTCAGTACTGGTGAAACGGTTTTGAGTGTCTTCGCTATTTACGAATACCTGAATCTGATGATCGTCGATTCAATTTCTTCGTCAGGCATGCCGGATCTGAATTGCGAATATTCCTTCAATCCCTGCCAGCATGACGATTCATACTGGAGGAACAATTCATTGCTGTGGGCACTTAACTACATTCCTATGAAACTCGGAACAAAGCACTATTATTCTAAAAACCAAATTCTTTCACTTCTTGATAAACCAGTTAATGGGGATGCAAGCATTTCACTCGCCAAATCATTAATCGCCGCTAAGTTGAATGCAGCGCAAGGCTCTGAACTTTCAGTGATCATTTCAACGATCAATTCGGCTATGGATATAATTGGATCAAAGCGTTTGCCTTATGATGTTCCGGTTTCATTCTCCTCTTCCAAAGGAATTAAAATGCTTGCATTAGCGGCAACATTGGATTCGTATAATTCCGGAGCGCTGAATACCACAGCTTGTTCAGGCAGTTCCGAAAGAGAAAACACTGACGCAGATATTCCTGTTGAGTATTCAATAGCTTGTTCTCCTAATCCATTCTCGAGCACAACAAGTATTTCCTTTTCACTTCCTCAAACAGAAAATGTTTCTCTAAAGATTTTTGATGTGAATGGAAGATTACTGAGAACACTTGTTGCCGGTGAATCAACTGCAGGAGCACATCAGGTTGAATGGAGCGCTTCAGATGTTGAAGCAGGAATTTATTTTCTGTGGATGGAAACTGCTACACATTCTGAGAACCGGAAATTAATTGTAGTAAAATAAACTACGTGAATCGACTTCAATTCAGAAACTGATTGTGCAGTAATGAACTTTTCTACCTACTGAAAAACACCCTGTTTATGGTATTGACAGAGAATGCTGATCACACAACCTTTACAAAATCATTTCTTATCACCTAAAAAACAAAATCAAATGAAACAGTTACTCAAAGTTCCGAAAGCGCCACTGATGATCCTGGTTCTTTTAGCATTGTCAATCTCTTGTCAGAAAGAGGATCGAAGTGTTACTCCGCTTTCATCAGGAAGCGAACTAAAGCTCATTGAGAATTCTAAAGATGTACCTGTTGAAGACGTTTTCTTTAATGAATGCTGCGGTGAAGAAGTCCACGTAACGGGCACAGCGCATTTCCTAATGACAGATAACATTATACACATTGTTGTCAAAGACATTTCCGGAGATGGCTTATCAACCGGATATAATTACACGGGTATCGGCTCCTCAGTGAACAACATTCCTTTCTACAACAATCAGTACGATGGTCAGCTGACTTTTAATCTCAACATGAGTAATGAAAATGGCTGCAGCTTTATGCTGCATGTTACACTGCATATTACTCTCAATGCAAATAATGAGGTGACGGCGGAGCTTGAACGAATTGAAACCACGTGTCATTGATTTTTGAATCAGAAAAATTTTTCATCATGAAAACAATTTTCCTTTTCTCAATTGTAATCATCGCGGCCTCGCTCGTCAATAATCTCCTTGCTCAGCCTTCAGCAAGTCAGTTTTGTGAAAGAATAAAATCTTCCGGGAAAGCTCTTAAACCATTGTTATATGAAAACACAGTTGCTCATTCTCACTATCACATTTCTTGCACTCTCAAATTCGGAAGCGCAAATAACTTTTCAAAAAACTTACGGCGGATCATCATACGAGGTTTTAGGCGCTGCGCAGCCAACTGTTGACGGAGGCGCCATACTTGCCGGCATGTCTGCAAGCTATGGCGGTAGTGATGATATCTACCTGGTCAAAACTGATGGTGATGGAACGCTTCAATGGGCAAAAATCTACGGAGGAAATGATAACGACTTTAGTGAATGTGTTCAGCAAACAAGTGATGGTGGTTATATTGTCGGAGGTGATTCTTATAACCCGAATCTATATACTATAGATGCCTATCTTATCAGAATGGACAGCGACGGAAACCTGGTCTGGTATAGAAAGTTTGGCGGGTCAGGTGATGATTATATATACTCAGTTAAGCAAACCAATGATGGAG
The DNA here is from genome assembly GCA_035638255.1 of Chitinophagales bacterium. Taxonomy (GTDB): domain Bacteria; phylum Bacteroidota; class Bacteroidia; order Chitinophagales; family UBA10324; genus DASRAJ01. Next base: position 12,379 of record DASRAJ010000015.1, on the reverse strand, counting down.
GATTTATTGCGGCCGGCTCTTACAACACCGGGGCTCATTCTGTTGATCAAACTCGATGAAAGCGGCGGGCTTGTTTGGTCAAAAACATTCGACATTGATTCTTACCAGGAAGGAAGAGGTGTTGTGCAAACACCGGATGGTCGATATTGTATTGCAGGATATGTATCCAGTTCCAATAACAACAATAAGGGGTATCTGATAAAAACTGATAGCAGTGGAAATTTAGTTTGGACAAAGACCTATCAAGCACAAGGATTTCTTTCATCATATTTTGGATGCATTCAAAACACCAGTGATGATGGATTTGTTGTTTGCTCAGATGCAGGTGATCATTTGATACATGACACTGAGATTTATGTTGTAAGAACGGATTCAGAGGGAAATGTGATCTGGTCAAATACTTATGGCGCAGGAGGTATTTGGAATTGGGCACGCGGAATAAAGCAGACCAAGGATAATGGATTTATTATCAACGGCAACAGAGATTACAACAGCAACTCCCGCGACCTATATGCCATAAGAATTGATAGTGCAGGAAATCTTTTGTGGTCGAAAACTTATGGTGGCACGAGTTCTGAAGTTGCGTGGGAATCAGCAGTTTGGGAAACCAGCGATGGGGGATTTGTTTTTGCAGGCAATGAAGCAAGCTTTGGTTCCCAGGATTTATATTTAGTGAAAACGGATGTCAATGGCAATAGTGGATGCAATGAAGGAAATCCAAATACCACAGTATCAAATGTAACAACTACTGTTTCTGCAGTGACGCCATCTTCAGGCACAGGGGGAACATTGACTAATCTAACAACTGCCGTAAACACCGGAGCAACAGAAACAACACTTTGTCTTGCAACATCAACAAACCAACTTGTTAAGGGCGAAAATTTGATTTCAATTTTTCCGAATCCTGCTTCTCATCAAATCACATTAGCGGGACTCAATACGCTCGCAGAGCCCCGTGGACAAAGCTCATTACTCATCTTCAACCTCCTTAGTCAGCAAGTTTTTTCTTCAGAAATAAAAATGAATGGCGAAAAAGCTTTCACTATCAATATTGAATCACTACGTGCAGGCATTTATAAAATGATAGTGATTGGTGATGATCAAATAAGCGAAGCAAGTTTTGTAAAACTCTAAACAATCCTCCCCTTAATCGCCTTCGCCACCGCTTCCCCTTTCGAATGCACATGAAGTTTCTCGTAGATGTTGCGAAGGTGTCCGCGTACAGTGTGTACGCTGATGAAGCATGATTCAGCAATGAGCTTGTAGCTCATGCCTTTCACCAGGCATTCAAGAACTTCTTTCTCGCGCTCGGTGAGGTTGAATGAATTTGGTGCTCTTGATCCCGCCGGCGGTTGAACCATCTGCAAAACTTTTCTTGCTATAGGAGGACTCATGGGCGCACCACCTTCGTATGTTTCCTTTATCGCCTCAAGGATTCTTACGGGTGAAGCATTCTTTAAAATGTATCCGGAAGCGCCGGCGCAAATGGATTGAAAAATGTTTTCATTGTCACCGAAGACGGTCTGCATGAGAATTTGTACTTCGGGAAATTTATCAGTGATCATTCTTACCGCTTCAATGCCACTGATGCCGGGTAACTCAATATCCATCAGCACCACATCGGGTTTGCTTTGCTCAATGCGGCGGATGAGTTGTGTGCAATCAGGAAATGCACCCACGCAACTGTATCCTTCGCTCCCGTTGATCAATTGATAGAGCCCGTCACGTAAGCCGTCGTTATCCTCGAATATGGCGACCCGTATGTTCATGCTGCGTTAAGAATTAGTTGAATAGTGGTTCCCGTTCCCGGCTCAGATTCCAGAAGCAGGCGGGCACCAATTTCCTCTGCGCGCTTCTTCATATTCCTCAATCCATTACCGTGTGATTCATGGTTCACATCAAAGCCCTTCCCGTTGTCGCGAATCATCAGCATCAAATTACCACTTGTCCTGCGGATAGAGAACGAAGCCTTGTTCGCTTCAGAATATTTGACCATGTTGTTGGTGGCTTCTTTGAAAATCAGGTAAACATTTTTTCTGACGTTCATCGGCAGCTTCATTTTTGCGATGGCATCGTCTGCCTGAAATTCGAAATCAATTTTTTTAGCGCCGAGCAGTTCGAAAGCAAACAATCGCATCCGGTCAATAATTTTTTCAAACTGATCATTCTCGGGATTTATGGTCCAAACGATGTCAGCCATTGCCTCAAGCATCTTTCGCGAGCTGTCACCGATTTGCCGGAGCATTGGAGTTACTTCATTGCTCTGTTGTTGTGCAATCTCTGAAAAAATAGAAATGCTGCTGAGTGTTGAACCAACATCATCGTGCAAGTCGCTTGCAATTTTGTTGCGCAACGTTTGCAGCTTGAGCAATTGTCGCGCATGATAAGTTCTGTACATGAAGAAAACGAGAATAGACATCAGCACCAATCCGGCAACGAAAGAATTCCTGAGCCAGGTCTGCTTTTTTATTTCGAGTGCTGCGATCTGTTTGTCTTTGGTGAGAAGAGAAATCTCTTTGTCCTTTTTCTCAGTGTTGTATTTGCTGTTCAGTTCTTGAATCTTACTTTGATTCTCGGTATTGTGAATGGAATCGTTAAGCTTTGTATAAAGCAAATGGTTTTCATAAGCGTTTTTGTAGTCATTTAAATGCGAATAAATTTCCGAGAGCATTTCATAGCATGAACTTTCAATGTCAGTTGCTCCAACTTGCTTTGAAACCATAAGTGACCGTACAATGAACGGCAGCGCTTCCTTATATTTCTTTTGTGCTGTCATTATTTCTCCGCGATAATAACATGAGACAGCAATACCTTGCTGGTCGCCAACTTGTTCCTCGATGGAAAGAGCTTGCTGTGAATAATTCAATGCCTGACTATAATTTTTTTCTGCCAGTGCTACTTTTCTCAATCCATCAAGCGCAGAAGAGGTCATTGGGAGATCTCCATTTTGTTTGGCAGCATCAAATGATTGAGAGTAATAGCTATTTGCTTCACCCAAATTATTTTCGTCTAAAGCAATTCCGCCGAGACGATAGTAAGAACTGATCATCTGTCCGGTGTCGCCGATTTTATTGCTGAGATCAAGAGCAAGAAGATGATATTTTTTTGATTTCGCGTTGTCTTTCATCTCGCGGTAAACATCTCCTATGGTTCCATAGCTATTCGCCATGCCGGATGAATCATTTTTATTTTCGCGAAGCTTTAATGCCATGAAGTAGTAGTTGAGTGCCTCAACATAGTCTCCCTTGCTCTCGTAATTTATTCCCAGGTTGCTGTAACATGCAGAAAGATGAATACTGTCACGCCTTTGCCGGCATAACTCCAGCGTCTTCAAGCGATAAGGAGTTGCAAGCTTAAACTGTCCCTCACCGTCATAGATGCTTCCGATGGTATTGTTTGCTATGAATAATCCACCCGAATCTTTTTTCTCCTCCGATAATTTCAGACATCGAAATGAATAGTCGAGTGCTTTCTTAAAATCGGCAGTTAAATAGTAGTAACTCCCGAGTACGTTAAGACTTTTGATCTCGCCATGCGAAAAGTTTATTTTCTGAGAAAGATCCAGAGCCTGCTGCGCATAATCTTTCATGGGTTCAGGATTTACATTCATGTATTGCTTGCAAAGCGTGATGAGCAAATTCACCTTGTTACTGTCTTCTCTGGAATTTTTCAAAGCGCTTGTAAGTGAATCAATCTTGTGTTGGTTCTGGGAGAATGAATTTGCCGCCTGGAAGGTGAGAAGAAAAAAAAGGAGTGGAAGTGATCTCATGATGCCGTTGGCAAGATAAGGTGTATGCCGGGAAGTTTGCCGATCCGCCATCTAATGTAAGTTCAATTTCAGCAGCAAAGAAACAGGGCTCACATTACTTCCGGAATAGCACGAATGTGCTGTTTTGAAAAGCGATGCAAACTGAAATCAGTACAAATGTGCTATTGACTGCCGCCGGGTGATGATGCCACCTTTGAGCAGTGAAAATTTTTCTCAACCAAAAACAAAAAAAATGACGAACACAAACAAAAGTTTCAAAAATTATGTGAGATCCCGCACACTTGCTGGAAAAAACATGAAACGATTACTCAGCAACATTTCACTCATCACCATCGTGATGATTCAATTTGTTAATGCTCAAACGCCGGCCATCGGGTGGCAGAAAACTTTTGGTGGCAGCGGCGATGAGTACTACGGCTACATCCTTAAGCTACACGACGGTAACTACCTTCAGTATGGAAACACCGCTTCTGACGACGGTGACTTCAGTTCCAATCAAGGGCGTGATGATGCTTACATGATTAAGACTGATGCTTCAGGAAATGTTCTGTGGTCAAAAACTTATGGCGGAAAAAAAGATGATGGCTTCAACCAGGTGGTCGAAACAGCGAACGGAAATTTAGTGGCTGCTGGCTACACTGAGTCCAAAAGCGGCGATGTGAGCGGCAATCACGGTGGAAGGGATGGATGGCTGGTAATGTTCAATGCAGATGGAAATATTCTTTCACAGCATTGTTATGGCGGCAAAGGCGATGATGAATTCGATGGTGTTGTAAAAGGCAACCCTGGTGGATTCATACTATGCGGAATAGCCGGCTCAACAGATGGTGATCTATCAGGAGTTGCATATCACGGGGGCGATGGTGATGGGTGGGTAATGACTGTGAATAACAAAGCACAAATTGTTTGGCAGAAGTGTATTGGTGGCAGCGACTTCGAGCAGTTCACTTCCATTGTCACCATGGAGAATAAGATTTATGTTAGCGGGCTTACCTGGTCTTTCGATGGTGATGCAGCACAAAATCACAGCGCTCCCGGTTCATTTGATCATTTCCTGACCAAGTTTAAATTAAACGGTGATGTTGTATGGACTGCTTGCCATGGTGGCAGCGGTGATGACTATTGCTTTGTTCAATCACTGGTTGCAACAGCTGATGGCAATCTTATTAATGTAGGCACTACACTTTCCAATGATGGCGACGTGAGCGGCCACAGCACCAATGTTGCTGATGCATGGGCTCCGAAGATCAACTCAGCAACAGGAGAACTGATTTCGCAACGTTGCTATGGATCAGTCACGCGCATGCAGGGATTGTATAGCGCTTATGCTGATGAGGATGGCGGATACCTTTTACTCGGTGCTGATGCTTCCGATTTTGATGTTGCCACATCATGGGATGCAATGGTGATAAAAACTGACGCTGACGGAAATGAAGTCTGGAAAAAAACTTTTGGTGGCAGTGATATGGACATGGTTGATGGTCTGGCTGAGACAGATGATGGCGGATATCTCTTAGCATGCTATGCGCGATCGGGTGATGGAGATGTAACCAATCAGCATGGTGGAGGAGATTCATGGCTGGTGAAGCTAACAGATGATGGCGACCGAATAGCAAATCAGACTGCGAGCGAATCGCTGCCGGAACTCAGAAATTATCCGAATCCATTCTCAACATCAACTACCATTTCATTTTCTCTTTCGCGGGCAGAAAATATTTCTCTGAAAATTTTTGATGTGGAAGGAAGATTGATTCGCACGCTTGTGAATGAACCGATGAGTGCAGGAACACATGAGCTAACATGGGATTCTCAAAATAGTCCCGATGGATCGGGAGGGAATGAAGTGAATTCAGGAATTTATTTCATAGAACTAAAAACAGAGTGGGATCTAAAGGTGATTAAATTGAGTGTGATCAGATGACACAATAGAAAAAACACTTCCTTTTATATATCGTGGACTTCCAAAAACCTCATCTTTTTCTTCCTCACCCCGCCCCCTCTCTCCGCCAGGAGTCGCGGAGTCCCAACGGACCTGCATGAGAGGGGTGCAGTGGAAGGTTTTTGGAAGTCCCCTTTCATTCGTTAACCACTAAAAACTAAAAATCATAAAAAAAAAATTAAAGGGTTTACTCACTCTTATCGTTATAATGTTTTCCATTTCTTATTTACATGCACAATGCCCGGGTAACAAGGTGCAGATGTTTAAACCAACTCATTCGGGCTGCATTTCCAAGTGCGTTCCGCCAAACAAAGTAGATCATTATGCGAGTATGGGCTGGTTACTTTTTTGTCCTAACTCAGGCGGCTGGGAGTTTCCGTCTCCCGACCTGTCCCGATTTTCTCGGGAAGAGGACATGGCGATTTCAAGTGCGCCATGCTTAAAGGTGACTGTGCAGAGACCGGATAATTCTTTTGTACCCAATGTACAGGTAACAATACAGAGTGGAGCAGGAACACTGATTACTGTAAACACAGATGCAAATGGTGTTGCACAGTTTGATTCGATTGACCCTGATCAATATTCTGTGAAGTTGAATGTATCAACGTTTCAACCTGTTGATGTAGAAAAGGATGTTGATACAGGAGTGAATGCGAGGTTGGTGGTGAAGTTGGTGGGGATTTAAAAACGTTGGTAAGGAAGAGATGAACAAAAGCGCTGAGAGATTGGCGCTTTTTGTTTGTTTTGTAGTGCGGTTCAGCGAGGACACGACCGCGGACAAAAAAGAATTATGGATAGCGCAAAAGTACCTTTCGATTTACTTCAAGCAGTTAGAAACGTACTCGAAAGAAACAAGCACTTAATAAAAGTTGAACAGGAAATTGATTCATACTTTACAATTTCCTCAAATGACTTTTCTGATTTCACATTTAAAATATGGAACAAAATACCTTCTAATATTCAAGCAAGAGTTACTTATCCAACGGATTATTGGATAAGCAGAAAGCCAAGCAGTTCTAATCATGTCAGAGTTACAACTGAACATCTACCGATAACAGGGTTGATAAAACAACTTGAAGCATGGTTTTCTTTAATTAATGGTTATTTAGAAATTAGAAATATGTCAAACGAGGAAGTAGAAAATCAGAATAAAATTGAAACTCAAAAACAAGATAATTCGGACGTAAGGGTATTGTATATTTTTATTGATATTGTAAGGTATTCTACTGAAAGAACAACTGAGGCTCAAGCTGATATTATTATGAAGCTTAACGATATTGTAAGTAATATTTTAAAAGAGAATAAAATAAAAGTTGCTAAAACAATTTTAATCCAAACTGGTGACGGATTATGCATTTCTATATTGGACGAGACCATTCTCCCCGATACCCAACTTTCAATAGCATTAGGTATTTTGAAGAAAATCGAATCACATAATCGACTTACTGAGGATAAAATGTTTCAATTCCAAGTGCGTATCGGATTGAATGAAAACATAGATAAGCTGTATTTGGATATTAATTCTAATAAAAATTTAGCTGGCAGCGGAATTAATTTTGCGCAGAGAATAATGGATCAGGGTGACGCTTCTCAAATAATGGTGGCCGAAACTATTTACCAAAAATTGAAACCGAGAGCAATGTATTTTAAAAGTTTTAGGAGCTTAAAAGCAAAAGATAAACACAATGAAAAATTTATCGTTTACCAGTTTATCGATGAACTAGAGGAACTTAATACTGACTATCCGGAGAAATTTGTTCAGCATCCCTTAAATACCTTAATAAGAAAGATACTGACTGAAGATGAAAGAAAAAACAAACTGGAGATTCTGTTTGCGGCATATGGATCAGATAAAAAACTTGAGGAGGTTACCCAAGATTTACTGGAAAAAACAGTAAATAATAGTTTGGAAATTGAAGCAAATAATGAGATCAAATGTGATCCGGATTCAGGCAATCCGGATAAATGTTTATATGTGTGTTATACCTTTGAAGGGAAGATACATTTAAAATACGCTCAGCAATATCAGACGATAAAAATTCCTTAAAAGCTCCTCTTGATTAATCAACAGAAAGGCATATTAAAAATAGTGTCCATAATATTTTTGGTAATTACAGTTTACTTTTTTGTGGTAAACATAATCGGATACTTTCAGGCGAAACATCAGTTAGCAAGTCCTTTGATACCTAAAAGTATGATGGAAGAAGTTTCGAGAGCCCATTTGTATATGGCTAGTACTCTATTGTTTTGTTTCATAATCGCCATACTTTTTCATAATCGCAGGAAATATATCATGTCGCTATGTCTGTGCATTATTGCAGTTTTGCTAATAAACTATTTCCCTGAATTGTTTGTGTAAAAAGTGAAGTGCTAACAGTAGTCACACAATTCTCCCTTTAATCGCCTTCGCCACCGCTTCACCTTTCGAATGCACTTGCAATTTCCTGTAAATATTTTTTACGTGAGTACTGATGGTATCTATACTAACAAAGCACCTGTCAGCAATCAGCTTGTAACTCATTCCATCCACCAGTAATTTTAAGACTTCCAATTCACGGTCAGTAAGATTCTAGGATTCATCTTTAGAATAGGAGGCTCCTGATTTAAACATCGCCAGCACTTTGCTTGCAATGCTTGGTGTCATGGGTGCTCCACCTTCATGAATTTCTTTGATGGATTCAAGTATTTGTGACGGCGGGGTATTTTTCAAAATATATCCTTCAGCTCCGTTGCATATTGAATGAAAATACTTTGTCATCATCTTTAAAAATGGTTTCCATCAGAATTTTTTTTGCCGTTGGTCTTTGCGTGGAATTTGTGCAGAGGAAGACCAGCAGCATGTGAGGTCTCTTGGCTTCAGTTGTTGGTTGCCTTCGCATATGGCTATGCAAAGACCAACAACGGCATTAATTTTTTTACATTTAGAGAAAATTTATCCCAATGAAAAAATTCCTGTCAGCCACATTTGCTTTGCTCTTCACCATCCCCGCCTTTTCAGTAACTGTTTACATCACTACTAACAATGCTTTCTGTACGTATTCAAACGGCAGCATGTATGCAACTCCTTCTGGTGGCAGCGTACCTTATTCTGTAATATGGTCAAATGGCGCAACTACATGGGGAGTGACCGGTCTTGCAGCAGCAACCACTCTAACGGCAACAGTAACCGATGGATTGGGTGCCACTGCCTCTGCCACCGCCACCATTCAAGGTCAGCCGCATCTGAATGAGCTCGGGATAAGTTTTGCAGGAAGCGAGCCCTGTGAGGGAATGTGCAACGGAGTCGGTGGCACGTCCCTGGTTGATCTTGGAGGGGTGCCTCCCTATTGGGGAACCTATGATGGAGAACCTATGTATCCGGAGGTGTATAATCCCGGGCTTCGTATCTCGAATGTTTGCTGGAATGCAACCGGGAATCTTTACATCGAAGATGCCAATGGATGCAACGTAAGCTACGTGTTCCCGCCCCTCTATTATACTCCCATACCGGTAATAGATGATGTGGTAGTAACAAATGCATGCTATGGAAATAACGGAACAGCTACCGTAATCAGTAATGCCTGGTACTATTATATCTTCCATTATATAAATAGCAATGGGGAAGTAGTTGATTCTACTTCCGGTTCCCAGGTTGGAAACCTTGCGCCGGGAACGTATACTGTTCAGGTAACTTCCTTCACGTCGCATTACGAATATTTTTATGGATTGATTACAGAATATTGCAGTTCTGACACCCAACAGTTCACTATTGCCGGATGTTCCAAACCAACCAATCCAACTACCACGAATATTACTTCTGCCAAAGCCAAATTAAATTGGAATACAAACAGTAATTGCGCCGTGGGCTACAGGATTCATTATAAGCAAACCGGCAATACCTGGAAGACAGCAAATGTTAGCAGCAATATTGGTTATAAGACCATCAAAAATCTTTTGCCAAATACATCTTATACCTGGAAAGTGAGAACTAAATGCAATATTGATCCTGTGGTGTTCTCTCCATGGAGTCCGGCTGTTTCATTTAACACTGCAATGAAGTTAGCACCAATTGAAGAAGCAGAAGAAGCCACGCTAAACATTTTTCCTAATCCAACTTCAGGCAACGTACGGATGGAGATGGACAATTCAACTGCCATTCATGCTATCATGATTCAAAATGTTGTCGGTCAGGTTTTATTTTATGAGAATTTTTCTGAGGAAAGGAATACTCCCATTGAATTGGATTTGAGTATTCTTCCGGCGGGAAGTTATCTTCTCACAGTTATTACGAATGAAGGGAAGAAGGTGAAACTGTTTATAAAAAAATAGTTTTCTCCCCTATGTTGGCGCACGCGTGTCGCGCGTGCCATATAGGAATAAACACTCCGATTGAAGTGCAGTGCTATAAATAGTCAAACAATCCTCCCCTTAATCGCCTTCGCAACAGCTTCACCTTTCGAATGCACCTGCAGCTTTCTGTAAATATTTTTTACATGAGTACTGATGGTATCTATACTTACAAAGCATCTGTCAGCAATCAGCTTATAACTCATTCCATCCACCAGTAATTTTAAGACTTCTAATTCACGGTCAGTAAGATTGTAAGATTCACTCCTTCCTCCACTCTAAACTATCCTCCCTTTAATCGCCTTCGCCACCGCCTCGCCTTTCGAATGCACTTCAAGCTTTTTGTAAATATTTTTAATGTGCCCGTTAACCGTGTCAGTGGATATAAAGCATGTATCAGCAATAAGCTTGTAGCTCATTCCTTCTACAAGACATTTCAGAATTTCTTTTTCACGCACAGAAAGATTAAAACTATCATCCGCTTCTGCTGTAAGGTTGCTTTTAAACATTTTCAAAACCTTGGTTGCCACTATAGGAGACATGGGCGCACCGCCTTCATGAATTTCCCTGATGGAAGAAAGTATTTCCTCAGGAGGCATGCTCTTTAAAATATAACCTTCGGCGCCATTGCATATTGACTGAAATATTTTTTCATCATCTTCAAAAATGGTTTCCATCAGGATTTTGATTTCGGGAAAATTTGCCTTCACCAAGCGCACTGCATCAATTCCGTTCACCACCGGCATTTCAATATCCATCAGAATCACATCCGGTTGCACAGCAGACGTTACGCGTACTATATCTTCTCCGTTTGCAAACGCCCCGACACAGGTGAACCCGCTGCTTGCCTCTATCAGTTTAAACAAGCCATCACGAAGCTGTGTATTATCTTCAAATATTGCAACTCGAATATCTTTCATACATTCATTATTAGTTCTATGTTGGTTCCGTTCCCTTTTTTCGATTCAATATTCAACCGTGCATCCATTTCATTTGCCCGTCTCCTGATATTATTTAATCCGTTGCCGTTGAATTTTGCCATGGCATCAAAACCGATTCCGTCATCATGAATGACACAGGTTATCTCGCGGTTGCTGCGGGTGAGTAATACAGAAGCACGCTGCGCACGGGAATATTTTACAAGGTTATTCATTGCCTCTTTGAAGATGAGATAAAAATTTCTGCGCATTTCCATCGGCAATTTTATTTCGTGCAATGTTTCATCTGTGCGGAAAGTGAATTCTATTTTTTTTGCTTTCATCATGTTGTAACTCAGCGAGCGCATGCGCAAAATTATTTTATCAAACCCGTCATTCTCAGGATTGATGGACCACACAATATCACTCATGCTCTCGATTACTTTTCGTGAACTCTCTCCAATCATATCCAATGCAAAATGTTGCTGTGACGGGTCTTTTTTTGCTACTTCGCTGTAAACAGAAATGCTGTTGAGCGTTGAGCCGATGTCATCGTGCAGGTCAGCAGCAATTTTATTCCTGATTTTCTGAAGGAGAAGAATCTGGTTAATGCGGTTGCGGTAATAACCGTACGCACCAGCTACAACTGCCAACACTAATAAAACTCTGAACCACCATGTCTTCCAAAAAGGAGGAGTAATAATTAATTTGATAGTGGAAGGGATATCATTCCACACACCATCATTATTGCTTCCTTTTACTTTGAAAGTATATTCTCCCGGATCAAGGTTGGTATAATCTGCAAATCGCTTTGAGGCATCCGTATAAATCCAGTCTTTGTCATAATCTTCGAGCATGTAAGCATATTGGTTTCTTTCAGGATGAAAAAAATTAAGCGCAGCAAACTCAAATGAAATTACATTCTGATTGTAAGCAAGTTTAATTTCCTTAGTCAGCTCAATCGGTAATTTAAGGATTGAATCTTTTGCGTTCGGCTCAACGGCTTTGTTAAAGAGTTTGAAGCCGGTAATATAAACGGGGGGAATGAAACTGTTATCAACTAATTCTTCGGGATGAAAAGAAAAAAATCCTGCTCTCTCTGTTCCGAAAAAAATTGCTCCGTCCTTATCTTTGAATGCATTCCATCCGATAGTTTCTCTTTCAGGCAGACCATCGCTTTGTGTGTAATTGCGGAAGCGGATGTTGATTTTTTCATCAAACGGATTTTCAGGAGGAGTGAAACGAGTAATGCCGTTGTCAGTGCCAAGCCAGTAATTTCCATTACCATCTTCAACAATACTGCTCACGGCATTGCTTATTAATCCATCGCTGACGCTGAAGGTGCGAAACTTTTGTGTGACCGGGTCAAACGCATTTATTCCTCCTGCCATTGTCGCAACCCATATAGCTCCGTTTTTGCTTTCTGCA
>DASRAJ010000014.1:0-28989 GCA_035638255.1 Chitinophagales bacterium | reverse complement strand
TAAGCGTGTCGCATTGCGGCCCATTAAAATCCTTTGTGATGCGCATCATCATAAAATCACTAAACTGAAATTGGCTGAATGACGAAGTATTGCCACCCAGCATGTATCCTCCATCAGCAAGAGGAAGAATAGAAACAAATTCATCATCGGCATCGGTTGTTCCAAACAACGATGACTTGATCAGGTTTCCATCTGAATCAAGCAGCATGACAAGTGCGTCAAAATTATCCGCTTCTGACGAAGAACTTGACCCGCACACCACATAGTTTCCATCCGCGTTTCGGATCATGCTTCCGCAATATTCATCTGTACCACCTCCGTATGCTTTTACCCATTGCGGAACGCCGATGCTGTCAATCTTGAGCAGCATGATGTCACTGAACAATTGATCGTGAGTGTTTCCTCCTGCAACCAGGTAACCGCCATCAGCAGTAGCAATCACGTTACGCACGTTAGCCCTGGAGAAAAGCGAGGTGGTATTGTATGTCTTTTGCCACTGAATATTTCCTGAGCTGTCTGTCTTTACAATATATGGGGGATTCGAGGCGGAGTTCTTCTGGGTAACACCGCAGATGAGATAACCGCCGTCAGTAGTTTGCATCACGTAGCTTGGTATGTCAGGTTCAACGCTGCCGATCTGCTTGCTCCATAGAATGTTTCCATTCTCATCAATCTTGAAGAGAAGAAAATCAAGGTTATCGAGAAGTAATATTTCACCTGCAACAATAAATCCGCCGTCGGTTGTTTGGCGGATGCAATAACCAAATCCGCCATGATGATGCTCCAATACTTTTTGCCACAGAATATTTCCGCTCTCACTGATTTTTGCAAGAAGGATTCCGATGGAGGTGTCATTGTCGCTGGCGACACCGCAGATCACATAGCCGGAATCATGGGCAGGTTCAATCCAATAGATATCATCATAGGATAGCAGCCCCAATGTTTTAGCCCAGAGAACATTTCCGTCGGAATCTGTTTTCACTACATAGTCATCGGTGTTTCCAAAATTTCCTTGTCCGTAGCTTTCGGTATTTCCCGCCATCACAAAGCCGCCATCATGGCTGCGGATCATTAAGTGCATCTCATCACTTCGCGTGCCTCCAAAGGTTTTGAGAAATGTATTTTGTGATTGAGTTACGTATGTACATGCCATCATCGCAGTGAATAAAATAATTGTTCTCGCCATCGCGCTCGTGTAAATCTTTTTCATCCTCATAGCTTTTGTTTTGATATAGACAACTGAAACTATTCCAATAGCTGCGAGGAAGAATGATAATTAGACGAACGCGGGATTTGGACTGCCTTTATAATAATCGTCTGTGACGAACATCGAAAGACACATTCTTTTTTAGAATCAATATTCAACTCCCTCCCCCACATCACACCCAACCTGTGAGCCGGGAGGCATTGTCTCGTGAAGGGTGGGTGTGGCTTCTCCGGTGATTTAATGCATTCGAGAGTTAACAGCAAATACCCTTTGTATTGAGCATCGGTAGTTGTTTTCAATTGGGCTGTTGCAAAAGTTTTAATGTCGTCAATTCACTGTGAAGGAATACGGCAAGACAAAAATTGCAACACCTATGAATACGTCAATCATTTTTATTCGGAATAAATTGTAATGCCTTTACGCATTACTTCTTCATTTTCCTCTCCCGCAAGTAAAGGAAAAGAGGAAAAGTTCCCCCCAACCCGAAGAGCATGGTGAGTGCCCAAATGAGCCATACATTTTTTATTCCTGTTCTTCTTGCTTCGTTATAACTCCAAACAAAAAACACAAGCACGCCGAATAATAAATCCACGATGAAGGCAGTCGCGATACGGTTCGAAAACATTCCGTAGATAGTAGCGGCCGGGTTTAACCACAGCAAAATATTCCCGGTGTCAATTGATTCGCTGAGAACAAAAATATTCGGAGCAATAAATCCGGCAACAGAGAGTGCTAGGTAAATATTTTTCATCAGGAGAAAAATTTTTTAGAAAACGAATTTAGATATTCAGGGCTGGAAGTATATTCGATATTCTTCCATTCCTCTTCATTAAATCTTTCTACATTTCGAACATCTCGTCGTCATGAACCAAATCACGCTTCCCTCCCCCCGCCAAAGAATTTACTCACTCGACATCCTTCGCGGAGCTGTCATGATCATCATGGCGCTCGATCACGTACGTGACTTCATACATGCGCCCGCCTTCGTTCATGATCCGCTCGATCTTGCTACTACGACACCCCTTCTTTTTTTCACAAGATGGATCACTCACTTCTGCGCTCCTGTTTTTGTTTTTCTCGCCGGCACATCTGCATTTCTTCAAAGCCAGCGAAAAAGCAAAAGCGAGTTGAGTTCATTCCTGATCAAGCGGGGGTTGTGGCTTATTGTAATTGAAGTCATCGTGATCACTTTTGGCTGGTCATTCAATCCTTCTTATAACTTCATCGTCCTGCAGGTTATTTGGGCAATCGGAATTTCAATGGTGCTCCTGGGCTTGCTGATCTGGTTGCCTTACAATATTCTTCTCGCACTCGGATTGCTAATAGTATTTGGTCACAATGCATTTGATCATAACCAGGCGATACAGAATTCAGGAGTCTTTTGGGATTTGGCGATGAAGGGAAATTTTGTGCGCCACTGTCCTTCACCCGATCATTGCTTTGTGATGATCTATGCTTTTGTTCCGTGGTGGGGATTGATGATTCTCGGGTATTGCTTTGGGAAATTGTATCGAAGCACAATTGATATTGCGCATAGAAAGAGAATGCTGATTTATACTGGCAGCAGCTTGATTTTGCTGTTCATTATTCTTCGTGCCTTCAATCTCTACGGTGATCCTGTAGATTGGACACCGCAAAGGAATGGCGTCTATACTTTTCTTTCCTTCATCACTGTAAATAAATATCCGCCATCACTTTTGTTTATGTGCATCACGATTGGTCCTGCATTGCTGATTCTGTCACTGCTTGAAAAAGTGAACAACAAATCTTCTCAGGCGATCACCATTTTCGGAAGAGTTCCATTTTTCTACTACGTCATTCATCTCTATCTCATTCACGCCATCAGCATGGTTTTGTATTTGTCACGGGGACATTCGTTTCAGGAAGGCGCAAAAGGAATTCCCGATTTGCCCTTTCATTATTTTGCTCCCGGTGAAGGTTATTCGCTTGGAATTGTTTACCTCGTTTGGATACTTGTTGTAATTGCGCTTTATCCTTTGTGCAAGTGGTTCAATGATTACAAGAGCAAGAAGAGAGTTTGGTGGATGAGTTATTTGTAAGAAAAGAAGATTGAAGTCAGAGGTTAGAAAATAGAATATTATGGAATTCAGAACGTCACTTCACCAAATAGGCGATAACTAATTTCGCCGGGTTGTAAAAGTTGGTTGAATGTCCGAGGCTATATTCTATGCGTGTTTGGGAATTGTCTTAATGTTTATTGCAGGAAATTTTCTTGTAGGATATTTTCTTTCCGCACCCAAATATTCAGGTCCTGTTTCAGGTCACTTCGACGGGAAACGTTTCATTAATCCCGGTGGCGCAAGAGCAAAAGGATTTCGATCAGTTTTCAAATGGCTCTTCACCCGTCATCCTGCAAAACGGATTTTTGTGAATGCGCCATACGGTGAGAGCCCGATGGACAGGATCGAAAATGGTTTGCGAATCACATTCATTAATCACTCTACATTCCTCATCCAGGTTGATGGACTAAACTTTCTCACCGACCCAATCTGGGATGAGCGCGCCAGTCCGTTCGGTTGGGTGGGTCCAAAGCGAATGCGCCCTCCGGGAATCAGGTTCGATGATCTTCCTCAAATTGATATTGTGCTGTTGAGCCACAATCATTATGATCATCTCAATTTACCAACGCTGAAAAAGATTCATCAAAAATTCCATCCGAGAATTTTTACTTCTCTTGGTGTGGGAGCATTTCTTGAAAAGAAAAAAATAAAAGATGAAACTATTGAGATGGATTGGTGGAATAAACAAACACTGAGCGATCGTTTGAAACTGACGTGTGTGCCTGCTCAGCATTTTTCAGGAAGAGGCATGTTTGACCGTGATGCGACGCTGTGGTCTGGTTTTGTGCTTCAAAGAAAAGAAGGCAACATTTATTTTGTGGCTGATACGGGATACAACGATTCAACTTTCAAAGAGATTAGAAACCGTCTTGCTCCCATTGCAGTTGCGATCATCCCTGTCGGTGCTTACAAGCCCCGTTGGTTTATGACGGCTATTCATACTTCGCCGGAAGAGGCCGTAAGAATCCATCTGGATGTGAATGCGAAAAAAAGTATTGCATCGCATTTCGGCACTTTCCCCCTTGGTGATGATGGACGGGATGATGAGATGAATGATTTAGGAGAAGCCCTCAGGAAATTCGATTTGTCACCGGAAGAGTTTATTGTGATGGACGAAGGAAAAGGAAAAGATTTTTAATCTCTCTCATCGAACAAAGTCTCCATTCAGGCCAGACTTCCTTCCTTCAGCTTCTCCGCATTCTCCGCGAACTGCAATGCATCAATCATCTCCTGGATATTTCCATTCATAAAATCAGGCAGCGTATAAATTGTTTTTCCGATTCTATGATCAGTCACGCGCGCCTGCGGATAATTGTAAGTACGGACTTTTGCAGAGCGGTCACCCGTGCTCACCATCGTTTTACGCTTACCGGCAATCGCTTCGTTGTGCTTGCGCAATGCTTCATCATACAAGCGTGTGCGCAACATCGTCATCGCTTTCTCGCGATTGCCAAGTTGTGAGCGCTCGGTTTGACACGTCACAACCACACCCGTTGGAATATGAGTCAAAATAACTTTCGTTTCAACCTTGTTCACGTTTTGTCCTCCCGCGCCGCCGCTGCGTGCTGTTTCCATTTTCACATCACTGTCTTTCACCTCCACATCCACTTCATCGGCTTCGGGCAGTACTGCGACGGATGCCGCTGATGTATGCACTCGTCCCTGTGCTTCCGTTTCCGGCACACGCTGTACTCGATGTACGCCCGATTCAAATTTCAAAGTGCCATAGACATTTTCACCTGTCACTTCGAGTATCACTTCTTTGTACCCCCCTTTCGTTCCTTCGCTTTCACTGATCACCTGCACTTTCCATCTTTTCCATTCACAGTAGCGCACATACATGCGATACAAATCGCCCGCAAATAAGCTTGCCTCATCACCACCGGTACCTGCCCGAATTTCCAGCACAGCATTTCTTTCATCCTGAGGATCTTTCGGGATCAGCATTTGGCGGATGTCTTGCTCGATCTTTAATTGTCGTTCCTCCAATTCTTCCAATTCAGTCTTTGCCATGTCACGCAACTCCGCATCTTTCTCATTCTGCAAAATCAGCTTGTCACTTTCAATGTTATTGAGAACAAGTTTGTATTTCTCATAAGCATCCACCACTTTTTTCAGCTCTTTGTAATCGCGATTCATCTGCGCATACTTGCGCTGATTGCTGATCACCATGGGGTCGTTCAGTTGTTCCTGAATGTTGAGGAAGCGATCCTTGATGGATTGTAACTTGTCGAGCATAAAATGAAGGTGCAAATGTAGCGAAGGTCATTGGAGTGGGTGCATACCAAATTGTCGCGATGCGAGGGTCATAGAGAGCGCAAACTATTTTTGAAATCGAGTTCTTTGTCAATGACATTTTATTTTCAATTCTTTTAGTCATTCAGTAGTCCCGCAGTACTGCGGGATTACAATTCTGGCAGAGTTCTGTCAAGGCGTGAAGAAGTTTCCTACTGAATGACCGATAGTTAGGTAGTGTATCATTAGTAGCTTGTCGAACTATTGCGCACGCGACCCTTCGACAAGCTCAGGGTGACCGAAACGACAATTTGGTATGCACCGTTGGAGTCCTATTCGCCGGTGAAACAGATTTTCTTTTTAGCTTTATCAATTCTAAAACAATCACAATGAAAAACTTTCTTTTACTTTTTACAATAGTGATGAGCACCTTGCTAAGTGCAGCACAATCCTTTGAAGGAATGGTCACGATGGTTCCTGATTTCAAAACCAAACCTGACACCAAAAACCAAATGGTCTTCTATGTCAAGGGTGATAAAGTAGCGATGGAACCAAACGGAACCGGACCCATGAACGGAAGAATTGTCGGCAGCAGCGCCACCAAAGAATATTATATGCTGGTAGACGCAGACGGAAAAAAGATTGCCCTTAACATGAACATGGATAAGATGGTGGGAATGTATGGCGGGGGAAACCCGGCATTGGGAAAAGGTAAGCCTGATGATCACCCGGTAAAACCCACTGTCACTGAAACAGGAGAGACACGGGTGATTGACGGGTACACATGCAGGCAGGTACTTGCCGAAATGAATGGCGAGAAATCAGAATTTTGGATCACGAAAGACATTGATCTTTCACTCGGTAATCTGTTGTTCAGCCCTAATGTTGGAACTCAATTCAAAAACTATGGCGACCTGCAAGGCATGGTGCTCGAAGCGTGGCATTATGATTCGAAGGGCAAAATCACTTCATCCATGAAAATGACGCCGGTAAAAAAATCAGTGGATGACAAGATGTTTGAAATCCCTGAAGGGTATGAGAAGATGGATATGATGCAGTTGATGCAGGCGGCACAGGGCAATCAGGAAATGATGCAGCTGATGCAAAAAATGTTTGGCGGACAGAAATGATGGGCATATTAATATTTTCCGGTGTTGAATGAATCTTCTTCCATTGGTTGCAGCTTTGATATAGCGGCCACTACTTACGACAGCAATTTTACAGAGAGCGCAATTGGAAAATTGCAGCGCCGCCGTGTGCTTCATTTCCTGCAGCACTCGTTGCCGAACCAATCGCTGAAAATTCTTGAGATCAACTGTGGTACCGGCGAAGATGCTTTGTGGCTTGCAGGGAAAGGACACCTGGTGATTGCCACGGATATATCAGAGCACATGATAGCGACAGCGAGAAAGAAAATTGCGGAAGAAAATTTGGACTCATTCGTTACGGCGGCAAGACTTTCATTCGATGAGTTGGCTGCTCATTTTACAGATGAAAAATTCGATCTGATCTTTTCCGACTTCGGCGGATTGAATTGTATTTCTGAAATTGAATTAAAAAAACTTGCGGAAGATTTTTCTTCGCTTCTTAAACTCAATGGAAAATTGATTGCTGTTGTGATGGGAAGAAAATGTTGGTGGGAACGATTTTATTTTTTGGTAAAAGGAAACTTCAAAGAAGCATTCCGAAGAAATTCAAAAGAGAAAGTGGAGGCGCGAATTGAAAAGGAAATCATTTCTACCTGGTATTATTCTCCTAAGGAATTCAGAAAAATTTTTAAGGAGCACTTTACATTCAGGCGTATGAGGCCGGTTGGATTATTTGTTCCGCCATCATATCTCAATTGTTTCTTTGAGGATAAGAAATTTTTATTGAGCATCTTCAATGCTCTTGAAAAACTCTTTCCTCTTTCCTTCCTGTCAAATTATGCTGATCATTTTTATATTGAGTTGAAGAAAAGATAAACTGCGGACTTGCCCCGATTTTTCGGGAGAACGCAAGGGAATTCGCAGAGAAGCGCAGAGAGCTTAAATTCGAAATTGAAAATTTGAAAATTTCCAAATTGTCCATCGGACTCCTATGGAGAAAATTCTTCTCACACACGCTTATTTTCTTGAGGAAGATCCGAAGGAACTGCTGATCATGAAGCCGTATGTTCCGCTCGGCATTCTCTGTATTTCTGCATTCCTGGAAGAACATGGATTTGAGAATGAGGTTTACGATTCCACTTTTTCTTCCTTTGAAAAACTGAAACAGCATCTTCTTTCAAAGCAGCCTGGTGTCATTGGCATTTATACCAACCTGATGACGAAGCTAAACGTGCTGAGGCTGATTCGTTTCATAAAAGAAGAGCCTGCACTTTCAAACACTAAAATTGTTCTTGGTGGTCCTGAAGTAACGCACCATGCGGCAAATTTTCTGAAGCATGGAGCTGATGTAATTGTGGTTGGTGAAGGAGAACAAACAATGCTGGAGTTGTGTGAGTTTTATTCCGGCAGGAGAAATTCTCTTGATGAAATTGCCGGGATTGCATTTCATCAATTTGTCGGGGAGAAGAAAGAACTCACGGTGCAGGAAAAATCTGCGGGATTTAAAAAAAATCCCGCGAATTTGCGCGAGGGCGGAATTATCAAAACTTCTCCCCGGGCAAATCTTCGCAACCTCGATGAACTTCCTTTCCCCAATAGAAAAAAAGTAACCCTGCAGTTGTATTTCGATGTGTGGAAGAGCAGGCATGGTGCAAGCGCAATCTCTGTGAGCACGATGCGCGGATGTCCTTATACGTGCAAATGGTGCAGCCGCGCTGTGTATGGAGAATCATACCGAAGAAGAAGCGCGAAGAAAGTAGCGGATGAAATTGAATTACTGCAACAGCATTATTCGTTCGACACCATTTGGTTTGTGGATGACGTATTCACGATCTCGCACAAGTGGATGAAGGAATTTGATGATGAACTGCATCGCAGGAAAATTTCTATCCGCTACGAATGCATCACGAGGGCTGACCGCATGAATGAAGAAGTGATTCGGCTTTTGAAAAATTCAGGGTGCTTCAGAGTATGGATCGGGGCAGAGAGCGGATCGCAGAAAGTGATTGATGCCATGGATCGCAGGGTGGATGTGCAACAGGTGCGGGAGATGATTGGACTTGCAAAACAAAATGGAATTGCAGCAGGCACATTCATCATGCTTGGTTATCCCGGTGAAGCAGACGAAGATGTGAAACAAACTTTGCAGCATTTAAAAATTTCTGATCCCGATTATTACACCATCACGATTGCGTATCCGATTAAGGGCACGCCGATGTATGATGAAGTGGAATCACAATTCATCTCGCAACTTGAATGGTCAGCTTCGACTGACCGGCAAATTGATTTCAAGCGAAAGTATTCGCGCCGCTATTATGATTTTGCGGTTCACTGGATTTACAATGAGATGGCGATTCAAAAGGTAAATGGCTCTTCAAAAAAATTCTTTGAGCACAAAATAAAAGCGCTCGCTTTAAGAGGATTGATGAAATGGGAGATGATGATGAGCTGATTATTGCACCTTCAATACTATCGTGTTCATGGACCGCCCATAGTTATCCGGACCTTGTGCCTTAATCTTTCTGATAATGATTTGATCTTCGGGCTTCAATTGCTGAATCTGATTTTTCACCTTTGTAGTAAAAGCAGCACCGGAATTTAGTTCAATAGTCGGATCACCACTTTTATGAATAATAATTACCTCATAGCTGGTGATTTGGAAACTCAGCTCTTCACGAGTTGTTGAATCAATGATCTTAAGTCCATCACACTTCACGAGATCGGAATATTTAATCGTCCCCTGTGCAGAGTCATTGCAGAAGACTGCCATGGGATCTGATGACGCCGGCAGTGAAGACAAAAAATGGCTTGACTCACCAAAGGTTGATAGCGCAAGTGCAAGGGGAAGGAGGAGAAATTTCATACATGATTTGTTTAAATGACTGCAACGAAACTATGAGAAGAAAATTTTCAAAACAGCATCTTCATTCAATACGGATCTACATCCACTACTGCATGTACAGTACGCAACGCAGGTAATTCCTGCAACTTCATCAGCTCATTCTGAATTTTCTCTTTCGTCTGCGTAATCAGTAGCCCTGACCTCTCAAGCTTAAAAAGCAACTGAACAAGATATTGATTCCTTACCCTGTTCACTACCGGCTCAGCAGGTCCTAATAATTTTTTCCCGAGTTCCTTTTGAAAAGCAGCAGCCAATATCCGTGCAGCTTCCCATGCTTTCTTCGCTTCCTTATGTTTAAAGGTGAGTTGAACGATCCTGGAAAATGGCGGGTAGAAAAATTTTCGCCGCTCTTTGATTTCCTCATTGTAAAATCCATGATAGTCATGCGCAAGAACAAATTGAAGCAAAGGAGAATTTGGATTTGAAGTTTGAAGGATCACTTTCCCCTTCTTGTTTTTTCTTCCTGCGCGGCCACTCACCTGGCTCATGAGCTGAAAGCCCCGCTCCGCTGTTCTGAAATCACTGTGCCCCATCAGTTGATCGGCATTCATGATCCCCACGAGCGAAACATTTTCAAAATCCAGTCCCTTCGTCACCATCTGCGTGCCTACGAGGATTTGAATTTTTCCTTTCTCAAATTCATGAATAATCTTTTGAAAGCCACCTTTCTTTTTCGCGGCATCATAATCCAATCGGGCTATGGCTGCATCGGGAAAAAAAATCTTCAGCTCATCTTCAATCTTCTCCGTGCCGAAGCCTGTTATATGCAACTTACTGCTTCCACAGGCCGGGCACTGTGTGAAATTATTTTTCCGGTGCCCGCAGTAATGACATCGTAATTCATTTTGAAACTTATGATACGTGAGATGAACATCGCAGTTGGGGCACATCGCCACCCAATGGCAAAGCTCGCATTCGAGATAGGGCGCATAGCCGCGGCGGTTTTGAAAGATGATCACCTGTTCATTTCGGGAGAGAGCAGATTTAATTTCATCAAGAAGAGAAGCAGCAAAGTGGGAGTGCATTTCCTTTTTCTTCTTCGCCTCTTTGATGTCGGTGATGATAATGTCAGGAAGCGATGCATTGCCGAATCGTTCTGTCAATTCCACGAAACCAAATTTTCCGTTCTGTGCATTGGTAAAAGATTCGAGTGATGGAGTGGCGCTTCCGAGAATTACTTTGCAGGGGATCTTCTCTTCTGCCTCTCTCTGCCTCCTGACCTCCTGAAGGAGGAACTGCTGCCCATCTTCAGTGCGAAGGGGTTCTCCCTTTAGTGAGTTAGAGGGTTGCGCAGGGGATTGCTTCCTCACTTCGCTCCCCGCAATGACGCGGGAGGAAAAAAGTGAGGCAAGAAAAATCGCCGCATCCCTTCCGTGGTATCGCGGTGCAGGATCATTTTGCTTGTAGGAAGAATCATGCTCTTCATCTATGATCACCAACCCAAGATTTTCATAAGGAAGAAACAATGCGGAGCGGGCACCAAGAATGATTTGATATTCTCCCCGCAAAAGCTTGTTCCAGATCTCCACGCGCTCCTGCTGATTGAAGCGTGAATGATAGATTCCTATCTTATTTCCGAATTGCTTCCGCAACCGCTCGACAATTTGGGCGGTCAGTGCAATTTCGGGAAGCAGATACAGCACTTGTTTTTTCGAAGCTATTGCTTCTTCAATCAGCCGGATGTAAAGATTTGTTTTGCCGCTGCTGGTGATGCCATGAAGTAATACCACCTTCTTCTCCTTGAACTCATCTTTAATTTTTTGAAGTGCTTCAGCCTGAGATTTGTTCAATTCAAAATCCCCTTCACTTTCCTTCTCACTTTCACCCAATCTCCCGACTTCCTTTTTCTCTGCAATGAAAATTTTTTTCCTAATCAAAGAATTCAGGGCAGCACTTCCTGCTTTTGATTTTTCCAGAAGATCACTCTTTTCAATTTCTGCATAACCCTTTCCTTTTTGATTGTCCGCAGGAATCTTCGATGTGAAATGAATGTAGCTCATCAGCACATCGAGTTGCTTCTTCGCTTTCTTCTCCAACTCATCAAATAGCGGGCGAAGCTTTTCATCAGAAGAGTATTCAGGATTGAGCCTGATGAAAGTTTCAATGTGGGGTTTGTAGCGCTCAATGAGATTTTCCTTCACAATCACTACGTTCTTCTTCATCAGCGATTCAATGATGGGATAAACCGTTTTGCGGTGAAGAATTTTTGTGATCTCATCAATGCTCAACTCTTTGTGAAGTGTAAGAGCCTCGGCCACCACGTACTCACGATCATTCAGGTTGGTGAAGTCATCGTTGAATTGCGGATGAAGGATGATCGAAGTCTCACTCTCCAATTTAAAGCCGGAGGGCAGCGAGGCATTCATCACATCGCCTTCAGCACACAAATAATAATTCGCCATCCACTCCCAGAATTTCAATTGCGTTTCAGAAACAATCGGCTCCGCATCGAGCACGGAGATGATGGGCTTGATGCGATATTCCCCGGGCGCATCATGATGCAATCGCTTGATCAGCCCTGCATAAATTTTTCTTTGACCGAATTGAATTTCCACTCTCTTTCCAATCGCAACTTGCTCTTCAAATTCTTTGGGAATTCCGTAGGTGTAATTTTTGGGAAGGGAAAGCGGAAGGATTACTTCAGCGAAGAGGGTGATTTCAGATTCAAAAACTTCAGACACGAACCAAACATAAAATATTTTCAGTGCTAAAACCAGCTTTCAACTTTCAGATCTTTGATTCTTTTGAATTCCCTGAGATTATTCGAGATTAACTTTAATTCATGATGAATTGCAATTCCTGCAATAAGGAGATCAATATCTCCGATCGATGTTCCTGCTTTTCTCAATCTCGCATAAAGGCGTGCGGAAATTTCTACTCGAATCACTAAGATTCAGGACTTCAAGTTTAGAAATGAAGTTGTTGAAGATCGCAAGCTGCTTGTTTGAATCGCGATGATATAACCCGCTCTTGATTTCAAAGACAGATATTGTGGAAATGAAAAGCTCTTCGTTGTTAAGAAGAGATTCATTTAGTTTCTCCTGAACGTTCTTATAGCCTTTGAGAAAGTAGGACGCAGTGTCTGTATCGAGCAGGTTCATCAAAGTTTTCTTCTGTCACTTGCCTTTCTTCTTCTTTGAAGATGAATAGTCAGTTCATCCATTACCTCATCGCTCAAATCCTTCCATGCGCCGGCGAAGGAAAGAATTTCCTCACGGCGCTTCGAGCTAATTGTGTTTTTACGACGTGAAATGCGCTCCTTTCGTTTTGATTTTATTTGCTTAGTTACTCCGTTTTTCATTGATGAGATGTTTCAATTTTCTGCTGACAAAAACAAAGCTAAACAAAAATTGAGAAGGCTTTTAGACCTGTCCCGATTTTTCCGGGAAGCAATCTCTATTACTATTGGCATTAGTTAAGGGGATTGCTCGTCACACCTTCACACAGTACTCACTCTTCGTTCCTTACAATGACGTTAACACACTTCGTGTCATTCTGACGCAGGAAGAATCTATTGTTCGGCCTCGATACAGATTCCTCCTACGTCGGAATGACAGCCTCGCTGGTGTAACGTCATACCTATTTTTTCCATTTGCAAAATGGTCAGTACTCGCAATGACGACTAATCGGGATTGCTTCGTCACATCTTCCCACAATGCTCACTCTTCGTTCCTCGCAATGACGACTAATCGGGATTACTTAGTCACATCTTCACGCAGTGCTCACTCTTAGTTCCTCGCAATGACGATTTATCGGGATTGCCTCGTCACACCTTCACACAGTGCTCACTCTTCCTCGCAATGACGATTTATCGGGAGTGCTTCGTCACACCTTCACACAGTGCTCACTGTTCATTCCTCGCAATGACGACTAATCGGGATTGCTTCGTCACATCTTCACGCAGTGCTCACTCTTCGTTCCTCGCAATGACGTTTAATCGAGAATCGGCGCGCGGGAAAATGGTTTCGAGGGATCAAAAATTTTCCGGTAGGTGCGATAGCGTTTCACGACCGTTGTCTCCAGATTCTCTACCATCTTCACCATCTTAGGATTGAAATCACCCACCCAATTCATTTCAAGATTCTTGTACTTCTTCATGGGCTGAATCACTTTTCCTGCTGCAACAATCAAAGCACCGTCAATTCCCTTCCCCTGGAATTCAGGAACCACACCGAACAGTACACCAAACATTTTGTCAATCACTCCACGCCAGCGCAGCCAGGCAAATTGAAGCTTGCGCAACAGGTTCATTTGTCCGTTGAGGTGACGAATAATCTGATTGATCTCGGGAAGCATGAGGAAGAATGCAATGGGACGGTCTTTAAAATATCCGAACCACATTATTTTTTCGTCCATGATTGGGAGCATTTTTTTCATGGTCGCTAATGCCTGATCAACAGTGGTTGGTTTAAAGTGACCCATTTTGCCCCATGCTTCATTGTAAATCTGTGTGAGATCCGCTGCGTATTTCTCCAACTGGTTTTTTTTGATGTGATCAAAACGAAAGGCAGGACTTCGGAAAATCCGTTCTGCTTTTTGCAAGAATATTTCGGGCACCGGCTTATCTACAGGGTAATTAAAGATGAGTTGATTGAAATAGATTTGAAATCCATAGCCTTCGAAGAGATCAATGTAGTACGGCGGATTGTAGTTCATTTGGTATACGGGAGGAGCAAATCCTTCCACCTGCAAGCCCCACCAGGATTGACGATCGCCGAAATTGATGGGACCATCCATCGCTTCCATTCCTCTTGCACTCAGCCATTCCTTGCCGCCGTCGAATAAAATGTTTGCAGATTGCTGATCATTGATGCACTCAAAGAAGCCTATTCCTCCTGTAACATATTCTGAATTATGTGCTGTGTTTTCATTTATAAATGCAGCGACTCTCCCAATAAGTTTCCCCGAATCATTTTTTAGAATCCATCTTATGGCATCTCCATGTTTGTAAAGTTTGTTTTTCTGCGGATCGAAAATGGAATTGATATCGTTGTCCAGCGGGCGAATCCAGTTGGTATCATTCCTGTAAATAGAAAAAGGAACCTGGAGAAATTCTTTTTGAGTTCGGGGTGAAGTGACTTCAATCAACTGCATACTACTGCGTTTGCGTAAATGTACTTTGGCAATGATAAAAAATAAGAAATGACATTTCATGGAGAAATGTCATTTCTTATTTTAGGGATGCCTCAAAAGAGCGAAAGATTATTCAATTGCCATCAGCATCTGTCGTACCACAACATCCTTCATTTTCAAAAATCGGAAAGGCTTAATTGCGGGCTTAATGTTGTACGATCAACTTCTGTACATCTGTTCTTTCATTGCATGACAATTTACAGATGTAGGTGCCGGACGGTAAATCAGAAACATCTGCAATCGCTTTGTAACGACCTTGCGATTGAACTTGATTCACGAGCGATTTTACCAATCTCCCGGTAGCATCATAAATATTTAATGCAGTATTTCCCGGTGACTTGATGTTGTAAACAATCTGTGCATCATCCGATGATGGATTCGGGCAAATAGATTCCAGGGCTGTGGCCTGAGATGATGCATCATCAATACTTGTAGGAAAACCATAAGAAAGATCATCTAAAATAAAATAGCTCCCGAAGTGGTCACTGCTGGAGGTATCATTGCTTATTGTAAAAATCATAAGGAGACTATCTCCATTCGGGATGCCCGAAGAGTAATACATGTTGATGCTGAATTCTGTGTAAACAGAAGTGGATCCAAGCGGGTTCGACACTCCTGCCCCGGTCCCATACCCGGTATTATCCAGCACAACGGCGAATCCCTGGAAATAATCGCCGCCAACAGAATTGAAAATGTACCAGCCATGAATGGCGTAGGGCGCACTGCTTACTGTTGTTCCCTGTCCGTAATCACCTAAAAGAAGAGGGGACGAGATGGAGTAGGGTCCGTAAGTTATTACATCATTCCTTGCAGCGCTGCTGCCTGCGTGTGCAGTATTCACCTCCGTGACAAATATGCTTTGCGGATAATTACCGCTGAACCAGTGATCCGGATTTCCGCCGGTCCAGTCTTCAAAACTTGCATTAGGAATTTGCGCGTAGGCTGCAATCATTACTAATTGCAAAATGAGTGTTGGGAGTAAATGTTTTTTCATGTTCGTTTTGGTTTAAAATTAAGCTTTCAGCGCAATATTTTATCCAATCTCTTTATTTCAGAAAAGATTAGTTCACAACTTCACAAATTCTACCCTGCGGTTTTCCGCCTTTCCTTCCTGTGTAGTGTTGCCTGACATGGGTTTGCTCTCACCGAATCCTTTTGCAGAAAGTCTTGAAGCATCAATGCCTGACTGTATCAGCGCCGCTTTTACAGCATCGGCACGGGACTGAGAGAGTTTCATGTTGGATGCATCATCCCCGTCACTGTCGGTGTGTCCATCAATTTCAAGTTTGAGATCAGCATGCTCTTTCATGTACTTTGAAATGTCGCCGAGTACTCCCATGCTTTCAGGTTTAATGTTCGCACTGTTCACGTCGAAATGGATTCCGTGTGTAACAAACTTTCCCTCGGTCATAATCGCATCAAGCATATTCATCGAAGCACCGTCCGCTATTTTAAAATCTTTGAAGATGATTGGATTGTCTATGTTACCGATACCGGCGCACTCAATCCGCGCCGGCTTCAAACTACAATGCGGCACGGTGAGAACACGGTATTGGTCAATGTAAACTTTAAGCTGATCATTTTTATAAGCCATGGCAATGTGATGCCATTTGCTGAAATAGTTTTCATTTGATATCGCTGAAGGTGAACTGCCTGATAATGTTTTCGTATTCGAGTAGTTCCATTGTGCACCTTCTGCACTAACATGAACACTCATGTCCTGGCTTTCACCATCGTACATGTAGATAATAAGGCCATAAGCACCCGGTGTCATGTATGTATCATACTCGATGGAGAAATTATCAGTGAGATATGATTCTGTTTTCATCAGCGGTTTCACCCGGCAATAGTTTCCATCGGTGAGAAGGAAAGAAGGAATGCCGGTTACTTTGTTTACTACGGCTTGCCCTGATGTCAAATCCCAGTGTGAGGGGAATTCACCGTCAGCATCCGCAGCAAAGTCATCCTCAAAAATAATTTTATCACCGGCGCGGAAATCATAATTCTGATAGGCGGTTATGGTTGCGGGCGTTGATGCTGAAGTTGCCGAATTATCCTGATCTTTTTTCTGTGGGTCAGAATTGCTCTGATCCTGATTAGAGTTATTGTCTTTATTCAGCGGATCAATTTCATTCAATGTCTTTTCGGTTTGATTACCTACGTCATTGTTAACATGATTTTTTACTTTATCCTTTACAATGCTGCCAAGTTGTGCTTGTGAAAAGTGGAACATCAGCAGAAGACCGAAAAGAAGAAGTGTGTTTTTCATGATTTTAAGTTTTGGACAAAAGTAGAGGGGTAAGTAGCAGCCTGCTATCGCATGAAAGTGTGAATTTGAACTTGACTTCGTCATGGCGAGAAAAACTGCGAAGGCAAAATGTGAAAGCTTTTCGACCTGTCCCGATTCCTTCTTCGGGAAGCAATCCCCAAGACTTAGCGGCCTCTTGATTCGCGGGGATTGCTTCGTCGCGCTTGCGCATGTAACCTTCACTTCGCTCCTCGCAATGACGCAACTTCTTAGCGCGGGAAAACTTTATTTAAAGCTTCAGTTCGTGAATGCACTTGCAGCTTCTCGTAAATGCGACGCACGTGCGAGCGCACAGTATCGGTGCTGATGAAAAGCTGTTCTGCGATTTCTTTGTATCGCAATCCTTTGGCAAGCTGCTGCAGAATTTCTATTTCGCGTTCACTGAGATCTTCATCACTTTCAAAATTCTTTCGTTCATGAAAAGTACTGATCACTTTACGTGCAATCTGCCAACTCATGGGTGAGCCACCTTCATACACTTCCTGAATCGCTTCAAGAATTTTTGCCGGTTGTGTTTTCTTCAGTAAATAACCTGAAGCGCCTGCCTTCAACGATTGAAAAATATTTTCATCGTCCTCATACACTGTGCTCATCACAAATTGTGTGTTGCGCAGAAGTGGCTTTAGCTTCTTCACACATTCGATGCCGCTCATGCCGGGCATGTGAATGTCCATGAGCACCACATCGGGTTTGCTGGAAGGAAGATTTTCAAAAGCGTCATTCCCATTGGAATAAGTCTCAGCGCATTCATATCCATCACTGCCATTGATGAGCATCGCCAATCCCTGGCGGATGTCATCAGTGTCTTCTACTATTGCTACACGTATGGGCATAATGCTGAATGGAGACAAAAGTAGGTGTGAGTTTGCTCGTGTGCAATCGCATGAAAGTGTGAATTGCAAAAATCAACAACGTCGCGGCATCTTAAATCTCAATTCTTAATTCTTAAATCTTAAATCATCCTTTTAATATTTCATGCTCATGGTAGTGATTGTTCCTTTTCCGATTGTCGAAGTGATTGAATAGTCTCCACCAATGTTTTTCATGCGATGCTTCATGTTCTTCAACCCGTTTGCCCCGGCGCGCGAATTCTCCACTTCAAATCCTTTTCCGTTGTCGGAAATCAGGATTTCAAAATTGTTTTCTTTCATCTTCAATTCAATAATTACTCTTGATGCCTGCGCATGTTTTGAAATGTTGTTCAATGATTCTTTCACCACTAAGAAAATATTTCTTCTTTGCTGATCCGTGAGATGAAGTGATGGGATAACTGCGGGGTAAGAAAACGAG
Source organism: Chitinophagales bacterium (assembly GCA_035638255.1). GTDB lineage: Bacteria > Bacteroidota > Bacteroidia > Chitinophagales > UBA10324 > DASRAJ01. Next base: position 10,745 of record DASRAJ010000014.1, on the reverse strand, counting down.
GTTGCGATTTCTGTCGCATCAAAATAGCGGGTTGCATAGTCACGGATATACGCCATCAGCGAATCGAGATTGTCATGCTGCGGATTCAGAGTCCAGATGATTTCGTTCAGATTATCTACTAATGCTCTTGCTGAATCGGAGATGGTATGAAGTTGCTTCTCAGCTTTCTCGGGTTGTTGCAGTTGGCGTTGCGTTACCTCACTGAGGATGGCAATCTTTGTGAGGCCCGAACCCAGATCATCGTGCATATCACGAGAGATGCGCGTGCGTTCCTGTTCTACTGCTTTTTCTTTTTCAAGAATTAATAATTGCTCGCGGAGCTTTCTTGTTGTTACATACCGGACAACAAAAAAGAAGATGACTGCTGCCGATATCATGCACAATGAAATAAACCACCATGTTTTCCAAAAGGGCGGAGCAATAATGAAATGAAGCATTGCTTCACGTGTGCTCGTAGCGCCATCTGCATTCTGCGCTTTTACATGAAAGAGATAGCTCCCCGGACTAAGGGAGACATAGGTGGCAGAATTGCGGGAGCCGGCATCCACCCAATTTGCATCCACACCATCGAGTTTAAGGAGATAATGAATTGCCTCCGGATCATTGAACTCCGGCGCGGTGAAAGCAATGATGAAAAGATTCTGATCATAATGAAGATGAATGGGAGATGAGGAATGAATCGCATCAGCCATCAGGGGTTGATTTGCAATGTAAACATCCGTGATGTAAACGGGAGGTGCCTGACTTTTCTGATTTAGCTTGCGCGGATCAAACATCAATATTCCATTCGAGCCCCCATCCCAAATCATTCCCCTTTCATCTTTGTAAAAAACCGAGTGAAGCGGCAATTGCGGTAATCCGTTTCTCACCGAATAATTCGTAAAAGTTTTTTTAGCGGCATTGAAGCGTGAGATTCCCGCTGGTGTCCCGACCCAAATATTTCCTTCATCGTCATCAATGAGTCCATCCGCATCATAACTCAGCAACCCTTCTTCCATCGAAAAAAATTCCGCTGTGCCGGAGGAAACATTCAGCCTGTTCAATCCTTTATCTGTCGCTACCCAAATAATTTCTCCCGATCCACCGGCATCTTCATACACATCATGCACAATGGTGTTTCCGATTGAAGTCCGGGAAAAATTGATGAAAGAATTTTTCTGGTCATCATAATAACACAGGCCACTATTGCTGGCAATCCATAAGCGGTTCTGCCTACCCGGCTTGAGTTGCCAAATCAAATCATCAGCTAATGAAGAATCATTTTTTTCTGAATGATTGAAATGAATAAAGCGATGCGCTGCTGAATCATATAAATTCAATCCTCCGCCATAAGTACCTGCCCAAATATGATGGCGATGATCTTCAGCTACAGAGGTCACGCGGCTATCGCTGATGGTAGTTGAATCATTTTTATCATGATGAAAAACTTCACAATGTCCGTTGCTGTACCTCACCAAGCCATTGAAGGTTGCAATCCAGAGATTCCCGCTTGTGTCCTGTATCACATCGCTCACTTGGCCATTGTCAATGGAAGTGGCATCCGGAGGGATTCTTGCCAAAGTTTTCCTCACGTTCCATTCCTGATCACAAATGGTTAAGCCGTTTCCATACCAGCTCGTGATGTACAGCGATGAGTCGGCACGTAGGATTTTAGTGATGTCGCCATGAATGATATTTTGAAAAACTTTAAACACCTGCTGCAAAGGAAGAATACAACTCATTCCACCTTCAGTCCCGATCCATACGATGTGCTGATCATCTTCTGAAATATAATTGACAAAGTTGTGGGCTATGCTTTGCGGATCAGATGGGTTGTGCGTGATGAAGGGAATCTGCGCAATAGAATCGGGAAAATTTTCATTGTCAACCACGAGCAATCCTTGTCCGGTGCCGACCAAAAGGTGATGGTGGTGATGCCCATCCTCCGTTTCAATAATGGAGGTCACAATGTTCACAGCAGAGCGATTCGGTGATTTGAAATCCCACAGGTACCCTGAGATTTTTTTTTCTTCCGCATTGTATCTGCACAATCCGCCTCCCCACACACCGCACCACATTGTGCCGCGATGATCAATGCAAATACTTGTCACTAAATTTTCGTCTTCAATACCCGGATAGGGCTGCAAAATGGTCCATGAATTTCGCGAGGGAATGAAATGCACTAAACCGATACGGCTTGCAAACCATAATGAGTTGCTGTTTTCTTCTGTCATTGAAGAAGTGATCATGCCATGTTCGTCACGACTAAAGAGATAATGAAATGTTTTTGACTGCGAATCGAATTGTGATATGCCTGCTGAATTGCAAATCCAAATACGCTGTTCGTGATCAACAAAAACATGATTCTCAAAGTCACTGATCAAAGCGGTAGAATCATGCGCACGCGTATGAAACGATTCACATTCACCGTTCCACACATTCATTTTTGCAATGCCGTCATTCGTCCCGATCCAGAGAAAACCATCGTGATCTTCTGAAATAGATTTTACAGTATTACCCGGGAGTGACAGCGAGTCAAAACGGTTGTGGCGGAAAATTCTGAAGGTGTGACCGTCAAATAAATTCAGGCCGTCATCTGTTCCGGCCCAGATAAATCCGCGTGAATCTTTGAGGATGCAATTCACATTGTTATTGCTCAGCCCCTGCTTAAAGGTATAATTGGTGAACCGGAAAGCGGATGATTGCGCAGGAAGAAGATGAGCCTGCATCATGCACACAAGAAAAAAAATCCATCCGGTAGATTTCACCCGCAAAATTTATGAGAAGTAAAATTCAGCAAATGATTTTCAAGTTGAGCTTATGGTTGCCCCAGATTACACAGATTGCGCAGATTCTTTTGGCGATGAAGATTTTTCAACGGGATTCACGGATGTGTTGGAACCGACTGAAAAATTTTGGTAAGCAAAACCGGTGTCACTTTAAAAATACGGGACGAAAATCAGAAGGGCGATAATCACTGAAGCTACTGCTGCCATAAACACTGCGCCTGCTGCAATGTCCTTCACCAACCCTGCAAGCTGATTGTAGCCGGGTGAAACGAGGTCCACTAATTTTTCTATTGCAGTGTTCAGCGTCTCTGTAATGAGCACCATCGCAGTCGCCACCACAATCCAGATCCAATCCGAGTGAGAGATATGCAGATAAAATCCGAGGGCACAGGCAGCAAGCGCGCATAGAGATTGTATGCGAATACTCACTTCCGTTTTGAATGATATCAGCGATCCGCGAAGGGCGAAACCGAATTTTTGTAAGATGGTGTGTTTGGGGATTTCATTTTGCATGAGGGAAATAATTTGCGGGCAAAGAAAACTGTTTTATGATAAGAAGGGAATGGGTTCCTCATTAGAATCCCCAGAAGAGGATGCATCCTCTCTACTATACAGGCATGGGAATGGGAATTTCCAAATCCTTACAAATCTTATTGCACAAGAATTTCTTCAATTCGTTGTGGCGGGGAATTGATGAACGCTTATTCACTGCAAGGTCCCTTCGTTTCATTAAACCATTTCAATGCGTTCGCGAATAAATTCTTTCCCTTCTAATTCTTTTTCAGAAAGCATTCGTTGAGTTTCAAAAAACAGTTCGATAGCCTCGGTTAAATTTGATTTGACTTCGTCAAGAGTTTCACCCTGTGTATTTATTCCCGGAACCTCTTCTACATACCCGACAAAGCCGCCTTCTTCAGCGGGTTGAAAAACAGCAGTAAGCCGAATGTTTGTTTTCATCTTATGAAATTACGAAGGTAAAGATAGAGAAGTCTTGACAGCGGGATTCCTTGGTTATAGCAGCCTATGTTTTGCATCGAACGCTTTTTTTATTCCATAGCTCGTGCGAACGCAGAAATAACGTTTCTCAAAGAAATGTCATTTCTCCCCCGTGGTAAATCGAACACACCTTTGAATTCATCGAATAGAAGTTTTAAGTCTTCAATTTGCAATTATCTTCACCCTTCTTCATTTCCACCTCATGTCGAACTCCAAACTTTTTATCAATGATTTTGTGAGATCCCGATCTTTTTCGGGAAAAAAAATTTTATTTCTTCTCCTCCTACTAAATTTCAGTTCAACAATTCTCTTCGCTCAAAAAAAATCATCTCCGAAGGAGTCCTCACGGACAAAGCAACTTCCTGATCAACCGCCCTATACGCAGACAGAAGTGCGTCTTCAGGGGTTTGATCAGGCAAAAAAACTTCAGGAAAATTCTCTCGTCTCGCAAGTTGTATTTCGAAATGTGGGACCTACCATTATGAGCGGAAGAGTGGTTGATGTTGATGCGAACCCGGATAACTCTACTGAGTTTTATGTGGCGTATGCATCGGGCGGTGTGTGGTACACGAATAACAACGGCGTGTCATTCACACCGGTTTTTGATCATGAAGCAGTATTAACGATCGGAGATATTGCTGTGGACTGGAAAAGAAATATTATTTGGGTGGGAACGGGAGAAAATAATTCAAGCCGCACTTCTTATTCAGGTGTAGGAATTTTCAAAAGCAGTGACGCAGGGAAAAACTGGATTTACCTGGGGTTGGGGGAAACACATCACATTGGTAGAATTGTTTTGGATGAAGACAACCCTAACAATGTGTGGGTAGCATCGCTCGGTCATTTGTACTCGCAAAACAAAGAGCGAGGCATTTTCAAAACTACTGATGGCGGAAAAACATGGCGGCAAACTTTAGCAATCAATGACAGCACTGGATGCATTGATATTGTGCGCGATCCCAACACCCCAACTATTTTCTATGCATCGGCTTGGCAACGTAATCGCCGAGCATGGAATTTTCAAGAGAGCGGGCGCGGATCGGGTATTTACAAGAGCGAAGACAACGGTGAAACATGGAAGCTGGTGACCACAGCAGCAAGTGGATTTCCTACGGGTGATGGTGTCGGAAGAATTGGACTGGCTGCAATGAATGTGATGAGCCCTTATGGAGGATATACAGTACCATTCACAATAATTTATGCTTCACTCGACAATCAATTTCGAAGGGAGAAAAAAGTGGAAGACACCTCTAAGCTGACCAAGAACATGCTTCGCGATATGTCGGGTGATGTATTCATGAAACTCAGTAAAAAGAAAGTGGAAGATTTCCTCAGCGACAACTTCCCTGAAAAATATACCGCTGATACAATTTTTACACTGATAAAATCCGGAAAAATTACTCCGCACACCCTGGTGGAATATCTTGAAGATGCAAACTCACTGCTGTTCGACACCGATGTGAAGGGCGCCGAGCTTTATCGCAGCGATGATGGCGGAGTTACATGGAAGAAGACACACGAGGGTTATCTTGATGACATGTTTTATACCTACGGCTACTACTTCTCACAGGTGCGCACTGTAAAAAATGAACCGGACAAAGTTTACATGCTTGGGTTCGTAGACCTCATGTCTGATGACGGCGGCAAAACTTTTCACAACATCCTCAAGGAAAATGAAAACGTGCATGTTGACAACCATGCGATGTGGGTTGATCCCAATCATGAAGGGCATCTTGTCATCGGTAATGATGGAGGAGTAAACATCACCTATGATGATGGTGTGCATTGGGTCAAGTGCAATAACCCTCCTGTAGGGCAATTTGTTTCCGTCAATTACGATATGGAGGAACCCTACAATGTGTACGGTGGCTTGCAGGACAACGGTGTGTGGATGGGCCCTTCTGATTACAAACCAAATACGGAATGGCATCAAACCGGACAATATCCTTACAAGGCAATTCTGGATGGAGATGGAATGCAGGTCGCAGTGGATACACGGGGTAATAGCAATGTGTACACAGGATTTCAGTTTGGAAATTATTTCAAGGTAAATACCGCCACGAATTCCACGAAGTACATCACACCGAAACATGAATTGGGTGAGCGACCTTATCGCTGGAACTGGGATTCGCCTATTTGGATCTCGCAGCACAACCAGGACATCGTGTACTTCGGTGCCAACAAAGTATGGCGGGCACTCAATGATGGGAGTGATTTCAAAGTGATTTCTCCCGATCTCACCAACGGCGGAAAAAAAGGAGATGTCCCTTACGGAACTATCACAACTCTTCACGAATCACCTCTTAAGTTCGGATTGATTTACGCAGGCACTGATGACGGAAATATTTGGATGACGAAAGATGGCGGTGATGAATGGAAAAAAATTTCTGATGCACTTCCGAAAAATTTATGGGTGAGCAGAGTTTGGTCTTCCATCTTTAAAGAAGGCAGAGTCTATGCTTCACTTAATGGTTATCGCTGGGATGATTTCAATCCATACTTGTTCGTAAGTGAAGATTACGGCACAACATGGATGAAAATTGGAAATGATCTTCCTCTTGAACCAATCAACGTGGTGAAAGAAGACCCGGTGAATGAAAACATTTTATATGTGGGTACTGACAATGGTGTGTATGTATCACTTGATCGCGGAAAAACTTTTATGGCATTCACCAATGGATTGCCGCGGGTAGCAGTGCATGACCTCGCTATTCATCCTCGTGATCATGATTTGATTTTGGGAACGCATGGTCGTTCGATCTACATCGCATCCGTGAAAGAGCTTGAGCAGCTTCGTGATTCCGTTTTGCAGAAACCACTCTACGTTTTTGATTTGGAAAAGAAAACATACAGAGAGAGTTGGGGCAGGAAAGGATTCACATGGGATTCCATAAAAGGGCCTGAAATAAAAATTCCGTTTTATTTATCTGCTGCCGGAAAAATTTCTGTTTCGGTTTACTCAGATTCCAATTTGGTGATGAAGAAATGGAATGTGGATGGTGTGAAAGGATTGAATTATATACAGTATGATCTTTCCTTTGATTCAACCTTGAAATCTTCTTATGAAACCTGGTTGAATAAAGATGTGAAAGAAGAAAGCGACAAGGTGAAACTCAAGAGTGCTGATAACAAAATGTATTATCTGCATCCGGGAAAATACCGGATATTGATTGAGGCGAATGCAGTGAAAGCTGAAAAGACTCTGGTGATTGAGAAACCAAAATGATTTGAGCGAAACTTATTTTGCTCAAACGATTATCTTCGTTGTTCAAAGAAAATTTATTGAATCATGAAATCTGCAGTTCGAAACTCAACCAGGATTTCTGTAAGAAATTACCTGAGTCAATTCAGAAAGTTTTCGAGAAAGCAACAGTTAGACATCGCTAAAAGAATTAACAAGGAAACTTTTGAGGAACAATGGAAAAAATTGGATCAACAGTTACCGGATATTGATATTTCTGAAGAAGAGATTATGAGTGAAGTAAGAGCAGTTCGCTATGGCTCGAAGGCTGGAAAAAATTTGTCTCGCAGATGGCACAGATAAAGCAGATTGAAACTTGCAGAGGGTAGTTGAACTGCAAACTGCAAATCGAAGTGAAACGAAGATCCCGATTCATCGGGACTGCAAACTGTTTCAACTCTTCGCCTTCACCTTTTCCAAATGATTGATCACATCCCCGATTTGCTCCACGCCGATACGCTTGGCGCGAATCACTTTCTTCTCATCTAAAATATAAATCACCGGTGTAGAATAAATATCATAAAGCTGCCTGAAGTTGCTTTGATGCTGCGGATCATTCACGTTGATCCAATTGAGATTGTGATCGTGGACAAATTTCTTCCATTTGTCAACGTCCACCTCAATGTCCACTGCGTAAACCTTTATGTTGACGCCTTTCGCAAGTAAGCTATCGTAAGTTAATTTGAGCCTCGGTATTTCCTTCTCGCAATGCCCGCAGGTAGGATCCCAGAAAACAAGAACGGTGTACTTCGCGGGAACCTTACTCAGGATCTGCCAGTTGCCTGCGGAATCCTTTAATGCTAATTCGGGAGCGACATTGCCTATAAGATTCGGTGCAATCTTACGGGCACGGTCTATCATTTTATTCATCGTGATGGAATCAAGCCACCAGGTCTTTCCCGTCATGTAATAGTTCTCTACGAGGTGAACGAATACAGCATCCATCCCCATAATTTTTGAGTTCTCATGTGTGTACGTGAGCCACCACACGACATACTTGTACATTTCGCTGTCAGCTTTGGCTTTGGCTATTAAAAAGTCTGATTCCTTATTCAGCGAATCAGGAGTCTGCATGGTAAGATCATGAATGTACTTGTTGAGTTTAGCGCCGAAGATCGGTGTCCGCAGCAGGCGATTGTCAGAGAAGTCCACGTTATCCCAGAAGTGCGCTTTGAAATACAGGTACGCGAATGTGGAATCTTTTCTGCCATTCGGAAGCAGAGGAATTTCTTTTGGCACCTCCGGCTCTTTCATCGCCTTAAAAACTTTGGCGATAAAATTTTCCGGATGTTCTTTGATGAAGTCTTCCCGCGATTGCTGCAGCTTATCATCATTCCCGGAAATTTCCTTGATCAATGCAGCAGAATCGCTCTTGGTCTTTGCCATTGCTAATTTACCTGACAGGTCTACCGTGGCTTTCTGAATCGCGATAGCACGCTTCAGGTAATCATAGAAGAGGTCATTGTCTTTGCAGTTCTTCACCTTCATATCGCCGATGGGATCATTCCATGAAGTTTCCATCGAGAAATATTGCTCTTTGTCAACGATCATTTCAAAATACCGCTTGTCAGGATATACGAAGAGATAAATGCCCCCGGGAAGTTTTGTTCTGCCGCTAAACACTGCTGTTCCTGTATGATCACTTTTCACAGTATCGAGAATGTATTGCTTGTCCCCATAATAGCGGGCAAGAAAGCACGTGGTGTCTTTCATCGTTGGAACGGTCACGATGATTTGATAGCCGCTTTTCTGAGCAAACAGATGTGACGAGATGAAAACGGAAAGGATGAACAAAAAAGTGATGGATTTTCTCATAGTAGATTGCTATGTGTTGATTCAATAAATAAGGCGCGTAAAATTAGATGGTTTGTGATGAATGAAAGATGTTTAACAACTTTTTTAGGAAGAGAAGAGTTATTCCTTCAAAGTAAAACCAGTATTTTTATAAAGTCCAAATATTTTTTAGTGAGAAAGAGCTTGTTGCTTTCCGTTCTATTGTTGTTTACTTGCTCATACGCTAATTCTCAGGATTCGTTGCAGGGAAAAAATCGGGTAAGCGCAGGTTATGGAGGCGGGAATCTTAATTATGTCCTTACTAAGTATTTTAGGTATCCTTCTGCAAAAATTGCGGGTCCTGTATATGTAAAATACATGAGAGCAATTTCAAAAAAGACGGAATTTGGAATTGACATTTCTGCGATAAGAGTACATGGAACTGTGATTAGTTACACGAATTACTTCTATGACGTAAAAGGGTTCAATGTGAACCTTCGGGCAAATTATATCATCACTGACAAGGTGAAATTTTTCAAACCCTACTTTGGAGTAGGATTTGGATTTCAACAATATTATTTGAGTGGCGATAGTAGTTATTACATTGATTATAACTGGAACGGCTTTCAGAATTTCAGAGATCATCAACTTCATTTTTCATATGACTGCACCCTGGGTTTTAGAATTATGCCCATTGATCAGATTGGGTTGTACTGCGAATTAGGATTGTCGCAAACATGGTTTCAAGGAGGAGTGATTACAAAATTTTAGAAGATGAAAAATTATTTTCAGTATTGGCTTTCCTTCATCGCTCTCTTCTGTTGTCTGTCTCCGAAAACAAGCGCTCAATCTTCTCAATTCGGAGTTGCTGTTTGCTATGGTTATTTTTACAATGATATTATTTTAAGGACCATTAGTAGCGATCTTACTTATCAGGCAGGTCCCATTTATTGTAAATTGGAATTCAGGGATAAAGATCCGAGGTTAAGCTATCAACTCTCGCTGCTTTATTTCAATGCAGACTGGGAGCGACTTGGGTCAAAGCGAGTCTATCAGGATTCAATGTGGACATACATTCCTGCCGCTCTCAAAAATCATGTTGACGGATACAGTTTCGTTTTCAAAGCGAATTGCTATGTGGTGAGCACCAAAAAATTTGATGGTTTTGTAAGTATCGGGGGCGGTTTTCAGATTATAAATTGGAAATTGGATCCAGACTATCCTCCGTGTTATGGAGAAGACTGTGAGTATGGTTTTCCATGGGCATTGAAGTATCGCTTTCCTCTTGTAATAGAAGCAACCATGGGTATGCGTTATCGCATTATTCCCCACCTTGCTCTGTATTGTGAAACCGGCTATTCTAAAGCATCTCTGCAACTTGGTTTATCCGGGCAATTCTGAATTTTTTTTCAAGGTCAGTAACGGAACGAAATTATTGTTGCACACCGGATTTTCTGTGAAGCCCATTTCCCAATTCAACCCTGCACGCCTATCTTTGCCGCCTTCCAAAAAAATCCCTCTGAATTTTTCCCCCAATAATCAATAACTATTAAGAATAACTTTTTTCATCCCCATGGCAAACATTGGCAAGATCAAACAAATCATAGGACCGGTAGTAGACGTGCGTTTTGAAGGCGAAGGAACATTTCTTCCTGAAATTTTAACCGCTCTTGAAGTTACCCGCGATAATGGACAAAAGCTCGTGCTCGAAGTACAACAGCATCTTGGAGAAGACAGCGTGCGCACGGTAGCAATGGATTCTACAGAAGGATTGATGCGTGGCATGGATGTGCTCGATACTGCAACCAACATCAAGATGCCCATCGGTGATAAGATCAAGGGACGGCTGTTCAACGTCATTGGTCAAAGCATTGACGGCATTGGGGATGTGAGCAATGAAGGCGGCTATCCGATTCATAACAAGCCGCCAAGGTTTGAAGACCTCAGCACCTCGAAGGAGGTATTGT
>DASRAJ010000013.1:0-22616 GCA_035638255.1 Chitinophagales bacterium | reverse complement strand
TTACGGAATCCACTGATGGCGGATACATGGTGGCCGGAAGCACCTATTCGAACGATGGTGACGTGAGCGGCAACCACGGAAGTACTGATGCCTGGTTGGTGAAGTTAAATGGTGACGGAATCATTCAATGGCAGCATTGTTATGGAGGAGTCCAGGCTGAAGAGGCAAAGTATATTGAACAAACTCCTGATGGCGGATATGTTGTGATTGGACATACAAGATCGAATAGCGGTGATGTTTCAGGTGATCATGGAAACCAGGATGATATCTGGGTTTTTAAAATAAATTCTACAGGGGTATTGCAATGGCAAAAATGTTTGGGAGGTTCGGATGATGATTATGGAAGATGGATTGAGCCAACCACCGATGGCGGGTACTTAGTAATGGGCGCTACAAGTTCATCAGATGGTGATGTAACCGTGAATCACGGCGAATTGGATTATTGGTTAGCGAAGCTGGATGCATCACGAAATATTGAATGGCAGAAAAGTGTAGGTGGCTCGCTGGACGATTATGGTTATGTGTTTGACTATGATGGTGCGGGAAATTACTATCTCGGCGGCTACACGGAATCTAATAATGGCGATGTATCAGGAAATCACGGAGATGATGATGTTTGGATTGCTAAACTTTCTTCCACCGCCTGCAATTTTTCATTCTCAACTGCTGTTACTAACCAAACGTGCGCCGGCAATGACGGAAGCGTTGGTCTCACGGTTTCAGGAGGCACTTCCCCATACACCTACCATTGGTCAAGCGGGGCAACAACACAGCTCATCAGCGGATTAACTGCCGGCATCTATACAGTGACCGTTACTGATGCCGGTGGTTGCACTGCCTCCAACAGTGCTCAGGTAATTGCGCCTTCGTTTAATACTCCTACAAATCTTTCCACTTCTGACATCACATCAACCGGTGCAATTTTGAATTGGAATATTGTTGGAACACCTTCCGGGTTCGGCGTTCGATATAAACTCTATTCATCAAATACGTGGAGTATTAAAACGATCATTAACGGAGCCAAAACTTCATGCAAATTAGCTGGTCTCTCCCCACAGAGCTATTATGAATGGCAGGTTCGTGAAGACTGCGGCAGCCAGTATTCAACATATTCTTCTTCTAAATTATTTATTACCCCTGCCATGAAAGAAGGCGACAATATTGTTGACGATCATTTCGATCTAAGTATTTATCCCAATCCTGCTAAAGACATTGCAACCATTCAATTCGCCATCCCAAAACCATCTCATGTATATATAAAGGTATATGACCTGAGCGGGAAAGAAATTGAAACACTGCAGAACGATGATGTAGAGTCGGGCGATCATTCAGTGCTGCTCAACACCACCCATTTTTCAAAAGGAGTTTATCTCGTTAAAATGATTTCTGATTCAGGAATTGATCCGACAACTTCTTTCGAGGCAAATCAAAAGCTGATTGTGCAGTAACAACATTAATGAAGTTGAATCGCAAAAGCCCGAGTCAACTGCGCTTGGGCTTTGCTTTAGACTTGCGGCAGTGGAGGGTCTTCGTCAACCTTTTCTTGTCCGTGGTCTGCGGAGACGCCTACCACGGACAAAATGATTTTTGTTAGCGGTAGTTACTCTTTCTTTTTTATACTTCGATTTTCCATCATTAGTTGCGTTCCTTTAGGCGTCAAACTCCAAAAAAGTGCCATGCCACCCTGTGAAGTTTTAGTAAAGTCTAAGTTAATTAGTCCTATAGCTTGAAGGTGCAATTTTATCGTCTGAAAGTTTTGGCTATCGATATACGGGTGCGTCCCGGAAATGTCCTTAATTGTTTGATGAATGTCGTTACTTAATTTTTTTCGAACCACATCATCTACTGGATGTTCAATTAAGTATGGAGAGATTAAAGAAAACAATTCACCCCATTTAATTTTCGTTTCCCATTTAGGATTTTTGCTATAGCTATGGGCTCCTTGAACTGTAAATTCATCCTCCAAACCAGCAAGATTTTTAAGGTAATCATTATCTTCTTCTATCGTCGATGCTTTTTCAAGTTTTTCTCTTAAATCTTCATTTATCTTTCTTTGATCATTTAGCTCTTGTAATACTTCAGGATTAATAATTGTATTTGCTCTTATCCATCCTATAGCGGGATATGTTTTTATGGTTTTTGATAAACTCAAAGCAACTAAACCTGGTAATTCGTCGGCTGTCCGCCAAAATTTAACAAGCCTATTAGTCGAAACTTTAGTCTTAAATATTTCTAGCTTTTCTCTCAGCTTACTGTCTTTTTCTGATTTGCCTATAGGAATTTCTTCAGGATTTGAATGAATAAAAGCAAGGACTTTTATTCTTTTTTCAAGAGCATAGTCATATTCTTTTTCAGTATAGCTGAGCCCATCTTCTGATACGGTCCCATATCTACCACCAATTATAAGAAGATAGTAATCGCAATCATCTATTATTCTCTTGATGAAATTAAATTGTTCTTCATCGATTGCTGGAAATATTTCCATTCCCGCAGGAATACAGTCTAACTCCATAATCGTTTGAATGACTTTAGCTCTTTCTTCTTTTAAGTCAGCATATGTCGAACTAACGAAAACTTGATACCTTTTTATCATTTTGCTTGTGAATTACTGCTAACGATTCTTCATTGTTTTATCGGCGGGTATCCTTACGTATCCTTACCCGCCGAAAGTTTTATCATTGATTCATATTATTTATTTTATCAACTAAGTTGAACACTTTAGTGAGCAATCCATTGTTATTCGGATATTCTTTTTTTGCAGTAAAGGCAGGTTTAACTTTAGAGTTATATTGGTAAGATAAAATTGATTTAAAGAATTGTTTGTCTTCATCTGTTATTTTCGCTTTTTCAATCTTGTCAAACATTAATTTTATTATTTCAAGTAAGTTAAATAATTCAGTCAATTTTGGATTTCCTTTAGAAGCTGTTTCATCTTGCGCTTCCTGAATTTGTTTTAAGCTTTCCATAAATTCATTTATCGCATCAGCTCCCTTATAATTAAATTTTTGTTTTCGCTTTACTATTCCAGTTTGTGATACTGAGTCATAGTATTCTTCAAGAACTATAAAGCTAAATTCATTAATATCTTCTTTTACCATATTTATTTGCTCATTGATATATTGAATTTGTTTTCTTACTAGCTCTTCAGCCTTCTGACCCTCAATCTGAGTCTGTATAAGTTTATTAGCATCTATTTGTGCTTTTAATGCAAAAAAAACCAAAATCGAACCTATCAAACTTGTTATTGGTGCGGTAATCCCACCGATTGTATCTCCAATTGTCCCAGTGTCATTAAAATTTAAAACTCCAAGGTGCCTAGTGAAGAGGTATGGAGCAAATACCACAAATAAAATTCCTACAACTAGAAGCGCTAATATTTTATTTACTGACTTATCGTTCATATAAAATTATTTTGTACCCTCGCTGTGTTTCCCTTTCTGCCGCTGTTGGTGCGTAGCCGTTGTTGCGTCCCCTGACCAACAACCGAAGCGCGAGCAATTATTATTAAATTCCTAACCAGATATGCTTCTAACCGATGCTCTTAAAACAGTTCCCGGTCAGCTTCTCTTCGCCAACCTTTTCTTGTCCTTGGTCTGCGGAGACGCCTACCACCGACAAACGGACACCGACCGAGAGAAAAACTATTGTACTGCTATCGGTGTTCGGTAAACCATCTCACCGGTATTAATTTGCAGAAAATAAATTCCCGTCGGAAGATTTGAAACAGAAAAATCTATTTCTGCATTTGCATCAGCAGCAATAATTCTTGTGATATCACCTGCCACTGAAAGAAGTTTTAGTGACTGCACTCTTCCTGCTAAGCTTCCTAACTGCACTTTTACATTATCATGCGAGGGATTAGGAAACAACTTTACATCAGCCGGTAATATGGCATCGGCAATACCAACATTTCCTGTTAGGCTTCGGTTGGAGAAGGTGTAAGGTTCAACGCCCTGGAAGCAGGCCGGATTCTTTATTCCAATTTTATAGAACAAAGTTCCTGCAGGCGGAGTCAAGTCAGTGTATGTTGTAGTGGCGGAAGCAATAGAATCAATGGCGACATACGCAGCACTATTAACGCTTCTGAAAATATAATAAGTAGAGTAAGCAGGAATGCCATATCCGCCGTAGCCATTCCATACTAAGTTGACTTCTCCATTCAACCCCTGGCTTGTGGTCAGGTGCATAGTAGTATGATCTGAATAAGCTGTTGATTGACTTCTTCCGCAGGAATCAACAGCATTTACATGGTAGGTGTAAGATTTAACTGAAGGATTTGAACCCGCATCAATAAAATGTGAAGGCTGGTTTAACGGCACTTCTCCAATGGAATCATAAACTCCAATGGAACTTCCTTGCCGGTAGATTGCATATTTTTCCATTCCCGAATCTTCCGGTGTCCACCATATTTCATTCTTACCCGTAGCGCTGTCAACAGTAACGATGCATATATGTTGATTGATTAAACGTGAATGGCCATTGCAAACTGAGCAATGCAATGAATCAATATAAGTAGGACCATTAGGAAACCAACTCCAGGGATAGACATCAAAATTGAAAACAGAATCTGAACTCATGAATAAACCATAATATATCTTTCCTGCCTCGAAATACGTTGAAAAATATAAACCACCCTCAGTTCCCGAACTCCCCCATACAAAATTCTCACATATCATAGTATTGGCGGGCGTAAGATTATTGATAATGCCGGTAGTATCACTAAATGGCCCCCAGACTAAAAAACTCATGGTGTCCACATCAAAGGCCGACGCGACCCCGGTGCCACCACAAGCGTAAAGTTCACCCACTGCTCCTGAACCGCAAGCAGAAAATAAAATCCATACCGGTCTTTTCTTAATTAAGGCACATCCATAATCAAGAGCGGGAACAGTGCCACCTGATTGAGGAGTAATGTTCCATTCATACGATGGGAACCACTTCGGATGGTTATAAGTATCCTGTGCATTGGTAACGGTGACAGTAAAACAAAAAATGAAAATGGAGAGAAGTAAATATGATTTCATGGTTGTAGATTTTCTTCCAAAGTACAATTAAAAAGTACAATTAATTTATGTCACTAATTATTTGTTTCTCCACGGTGTCCCAAGGAGTGCATTTACTTTTTGGCAGCGGAAATCAAATCCATATCCGGAACAGAAACATCAGTAATAGGAACATTGCCTCTGTTCTTCCTCAGCAACCGTGAGTAAAGAGAAATTTCCTGGTCGAATAAAAACCGGAAGAAAAGTTTTGTCCAAGAATAGTGAGCATAAAGCGGGTCATAAAATTCATGAGCTGTATGCCGGAGTTTTTTCAGGTTGTTCCAGGGAACAGATGGAAAATCATGATGCTCGTTGTGATGTCCGATATCCATTTGAATCCAGTTAAGAATTCCATAGTAGCTGTAGGTTTCCTGGTTACCGTTCACCAGGTAATGCTCCTGTATCCA
The DNA here is from genome assembly GCA_035638255.1 of Chitinophagales bacterium. Classification (GTDB taxonomy): domain Bacteria; phylum Bacteroidota; class Bacteroidia; order Chitinophagales; family UBA10324; genus DASRAJ01. The sequence goes on along the minus strand of DASRAJ010000013.1, from coordinate 17,167 downwards.
GCGCGCCCCGATGGGGTGCAACCCGATGGAGAAAAAGAAAGAGAGGAATAAATAAAGCAGCGACATCCATCCGAAGAAATAAACGATGGCAGCATCAAAAAGAAATTGCACAACCCAGTTCAGTATTACCCAACCGTCATAACTCCTTACCTCAGTTACACGGAATGTCCTGGCCACCTGGAAGATGGGATACAACAGCAGCCAGAACACTTTGCCGATAAAATAATTATTGATTAGCCGCGCTTCCCAGCGACTCGGAATATCAGTATCTAATTCATGGTTGCCCTGGAAAGAGTGATGCTTGATGTGGTAAATGCGAAATGACTCGGAGCTGGGAAACGACTGAGGAAGATTGGCAAGAATTGCGGAAAGGCGGTTAAGTGATTTTTTCTTAAACAACAAATTGTGACAGCTCTCATGAATCATCACGAACATGGCGTGATTGGCAAAAGCGCCAAAAAGATAAGCCGCTGCCAATACCCACCACCACGATGCATCACGAAGCAGCCATGCAACAAAAACCTGCAGCAACACCACAAACAGGATGATGAATATTGAATAAGGATTTCTGCCAATTAAGTTTCTAACTTCAGGATGCGCTTTCAAAATTGCTTTAGTGCGCCCGCGGTGAGGCTCCAATTCAGCAGTGTAGATGAAGTCGGTTTTTCTTTGCATGGAATGAAATTGCCTATGATTTGCTGTCCTCAACAAGCAAATTTTTTCTTCGGTTCACTGCCTGCGGTTAGTGAGGACAACAACTGCAGGCAGAAATGACTTTGAATCCTGTGCCGCTGCAAAATAAATTTTTTTCGGCCATTGAAAATAATTCTCTGCAAAATTTTATCAGCGCCGGCGAAAATAAAAATCTGATTTTGATCTTTATGTTTTTAATTCTACTACTTGAAGAGTCTCTATGATTTGCCTGTGGTGGGTTCCTCGCCAACCAATTTTTACTTCTCCCCGCAGCAGACGGCTGGTGGGGACCAACGCGGGCAACGGTTTTCTTTACAAAACCCGGTTGAAGAATTTTATACAGGTAAAGTAATCGTAAATGTACTGCCCATATTTGTTTCACTGTGCACTTGTATAGAGCCGGCGAGTTTCGATACCAGCTCATGAATCAGGATTAAGCCAATGCCTATCCCTTTTTCATTTTGTGTCCCCTCTGTACTGACGTGTTCACTGGCGAATAGTTTCTGCTTTACCTGAGGGCTTATTCCTGTTCCAAGATCCCTCACCGAAATCTCTACATGGCTATTGGTCTGCTCTACAAAAAGAAAAATGGTACCCCCCTGGTGAGAAAATTTAATAGCATTAGAAAGCAGGTTACGTAATATAATCCTCAACATTTCGTGATCAGTAATTATGGTTAAGCCTTTATGAATATTGTTCTCCATAACCAGATTTTTTGCTGACAATTCTGACAAAAACGTTTTTATTATTTCATCCGAAAATTGCCGAAGGTCGAGTGAGGCTCTTTTTATCTGAGTCCCCTCCATTTGCGTTCGTGACCATAGCAGCATGCTGTCGAGTGTTTCAATGGTTGCATAAACCTGTTGTTTCATTCTTTGAGTAATGTGGGATAGTTCTTCCTTCGACCCGGCCTCAATTTCAAGCAACTGCAACATAGCATCCAATGAAATAAGGGGAGACCTGAAATCGTGCGATATGAGGGCAAACAGGCTATCCTTTACGTGATTCAATTTCTGCAAGTCCTCTTTCTGATTTTCGACCAGGCGATTCTTTTCACTAAGTATCTTCAAATTATTCCTGCGCTGCCGGTAAAAAATAAACAACATGATCAGGAGAATGGATAAAATGATCAGGCCTGCAACGCTTATCCAAAAAAGCTTTCGCTGTAATTTGATCAACCGTTGATTTTCATCATTAATCTGTTTAAGGAAAATATTTTCTTTCGTAGCTAATTCATTTTGATGCCTCAATTCAATGATCGTTTTTTCTGCCTTTTTGAATTCATCACTCAACTCTACATTGAGTGATGACGCCAACTCACTGTATTGAAGCGCTTTTTCAAAATTGCCAAGTCCCTGGTAACCTTTCAACAACATGCGACATGCTTCCAGCATATAAACACGCGTTTTGTTTTTACTTGCTAATTGAAAAGATTCCTCAGCGTACGGCAGGCCTTTTTGAAATTGTCCTGAAAGAAAATAATTGTTAGCGATGTTATTAAGGATATTAGGCAAATCAGACTGGTCATCTAACGTGAGCATAATTTGTCTCGACTGATCGTAATATTCAATAGCTGTAGCGTAATCTTTTTTTACCGTGAAAATTGCTCCAAGAATATTCATGTTATTTGCAGATAAGTTTGATTCATGAAGCCGTTGAAATATGTTTAATGATTGCCGTGCAAACTTCAGCGATGCATCTAAATCTCTTTGTTCAAACTTAATAGCGCTCATTCTGTTAAAAGCCTTGGCTACTGAAAAGGAATCACGAATTTGTGAGGCGATGGTGAGGGCCTCATAGAGGTAATTCAGACCCAGATCAAAGTCCTCAGTGGCCCTGCATACCTCCCCAAGGTAAGTCAGCGATTGAGCAAGGGTAAGTGAATCTCTTAATTGCTCACTTAATAATTTACGTTCAAAAAAATTGCTGAAAGCCTCATCATAATTTCCGTTATAAAGATTGGCGGTGCCCGCCTGAAAAAGACTATCCAGTCTTTTGTCCTTGCCGGGCGATAAAATGCCAAAGAGAAAAAGCAAAAGAATTACGGATATAAACTGCTTCATACGCAAACGATTGATTAACTTCGTTGAGTAGGCAGACTTTATTCACGCTTCTCTAATAATATCAATTTACTGAAACCAGAATTCAGATACTATATGGTACCATTCACCTGTTGACCCTTTAATGAAGTGGGAATGAATTTCAAAAGGGACAACCGAAAACTACAAATTTTTTTACGACATGTTCAAGCAGAGACCCGGGCAAATGACAATTCGGATGTATTCGCCTCATATTCAAGCCCACAAAAAATGATCGTGGGCTCCCGGGTAAACCGGTAATTCAAATCAGGAAGAAGGAATCCTGGCATTGCTGTTTATAACTTTCAACTCTCGCAAGCAGTCGGGAACCGAATATTGTACTTTTGACCATAGGTCTCAATCGGAGAAAAAAACAAATTTTACAGAGAAGAAAATGGGAAAGATCATCACCATAGCGAATCAAAAAGGCGGCGTAGGTAAAACTACCACTGCAATCAATCTTGCAGCCTCGCTTGCCGTGCTCGAATTCAAAACGTTGTTGATTGATGCGGATCCACAGGCTAATGCAACCTCAGGCATTGGCTTCGATCCCCGCAACATTACGGTGAGTATTTATGAATGTTTGATTGGCGAAGCGGAAATCAAGGACGCGATTCTCAAAACGACAACGCCACATCTTTTTCTGGTACCTGCCCACCTTGACCTGGTAGGAGCAGAAATCGAATTGATCAATCAGCCGAACCGTGAGAAAATTATGCAGCATACGATTGACCAGATTCGGGATAAGTTCGAGTACATCATCATTGATTGTTCCCCTTCTCTCGGATTAATTACTGTGAATGCACTCTCTGCTGCTGATTCCGTTCTCATCCCGGTTCAATGCGAATATTTTGCGCTCGAAGGTTTGGGCAAGTTGCTAAACACGATCAAGATTGTTCAGAGCAGGCTGAATCCTGATTTGGAAATTGAAGGAATCCTGCTCACGATGTACGACAGCCGGTTGCGCTTATCGAACCAGGTGGTGGAAGAAGTGAAGCGGCACTTCGGCGATCTTTCATTCGATACCATCATTCACCGCAACACGCGGCTGGGGGAAGCGCCGAGTTTCGGTAAGAGTGTGATCATGTACGACGCAGAGAGCAAGGGTGCGATCAACTATCTCAATCTTGCGAAAGAGATTCTTCACAAAAACAACGGCGCAAAATATCCGATGCCTGAAAAAATCCCGGTAGAAATACACGATGAATAAGAAACCCGATCTCGGTCAGGGCATCCGTGCGCTGCTGCAAAACATGGACTCTTCATTGAACAATGAAGCGGCATTGCTCGGCACGTCCAATACTATACCGCTGGATCAAATTGAAGTGAACCCATTTCAGCCGCGGCATGATTTCAATGAACAGGCGCTGCAGGAACTGGCAAACTCAATTCGCGTGCATGGTATTGTGCAGCCGATCACCGTGAGAAAAATCGGGGCAAGAAAATACCAGTTGATTGCCGGCGAGAGAAGAGTGCGGGCTGCGAAGTTTGCAGGGCTTGCAGAAATTCCTTCCTTCATCCGCAGCGCTGATGATGAGCAGATGCTGGAGATGGCACTGATTGAAAACACGCATCGGGAAGATCTCAATGCTATTGAAGTCGCGATCAACTACAAGCGGCTGATTGATGAATGTAACCTGAAGCAGGAAGATTTAGCAGAGAAAGTGGGTAAGGACAGAACGACTGTCACAAATTATTTACGCCTGCTGAAATTGCCTCCCGAAATTCAAACTGCGCTGAAGTCAAAAGTGATTAGCATGGCACATGCGCGTGCACTTATTGGTATTGAAGATCCGGTGGTGCAGTTGCATTTGTATAAAGAAATTTCGGGCAAAGAATTATCGGTTCGGCAAACGGAAGAATTAGCACGAGGATACACCGGCGGAAATAAGAGAACAGAAAAAAAATCTGCCACGCTTCCGCATGCCTATCAGCGGTTGCAGGAAAAAATGGCGTCGCATCTCTCCACCAAAGTTTTGATCAAGCGCAAGCGGCTCGGCAAAGGCGATATTATTATTCAGTTTTATTCTGACGGTGATCTGGATCGGTTGAGTGAATTGCTTTCGGGAGAATGATGAACTTTACCGGATGAAAAAGAAAGTTCCAAAAGTGAGGGTTAACAAGTCGCTAAATAAGTATGCCGATGTTGTTCTTTTTCCTGAAAAGGTAGCCGAGGCAAATGAAACGTTGCGAAGATACAGGCTTCCTGAAACCCCAAAGCAAAAGAGCAAAAAAAGTTCTACCCATTCTCGGAAGGTTCCAGTCTAACTTCTTTTTGAGCTATGTTGTATTGAAGCAAATTGATCCGCTAAACAGCAACTCACAATCTACCTCTTTTCCATTCGTTACCTTTGCCACACTATTTATTTCGAATTGAAATTGCGATTTCTATTTTTACTTTTCATCGTTCTGTTGTTGAAAAATTTTTCTTCAGCGCAAGATTCATTGCGCGCTAAAGTTGATTCCCTTCCCAAAGAAAAAATTCACTCCCCCACGTTTGCTGCCGTTGCTTCGGCCATTGTTCCCGGCGCAGGACAAGTTTACAATCGCAAATACTGGAAAGTGCCGATCGTGTATGCAGGACTTGCAACAGCAGGATTCTTCGCATACTTCAACGGCAATGTTTATTACACGGTGCGAAACAATCTTAACTCACGGGTAGCAGGCGATTCCACCTGGGAGCCGCAATTCCTGACACTCAATAGTATCGTTTCAAAAACCATCGTAAACCTCAATGCTTTTACCTACGATGAAATGATTCAGCTTGAAGATGATTACCGGAAATATTTCACCCTCTCGATCATTGCAGGCAGCGTTGTTTATTTGCTCAACATTCTCGATGCCATTGTAGATGCCCACCTCTATCAATTCGATGTGAGTGATAATCTTTCTCTCCATGTGCAACCACAAATTTTTTCTTCATTAACGGGAAGAATGGCGCCCGGGTTTTCCCTTTCTCTTTCAATAAAATAATTCTGGTTCATGAAGATCGCATTACTCGGCTATGGCAAGATGGGAAAGATGATTGAAGAAATCATTCAGCGAGAGGGCAAGCATGAAGTTAATTTGAAAGTGACTTCTGCCAATAGAAGCAACATTACTTCGTCTTTGTTAAAAAATTCTGACGTTGCCATTGATTTCTCTTCACCTAATGCAGTGGAAAAAAATATCACCCTTTGTCTCGATGCAGTAGTTCCGCTCGTGATCGGCACCACAGGTTGGTATGATGATCTGGAAAAGGTGAAATCTCTTTGTGAAGAGAAAAATGGTGCTCTCATTTATGCCAGCAACTTCAGCATCGGCGTAAATATTTTCTTTGAGCTGAATAAAAAGTTAGCGGAATTGATGAAGCATCGAAATGAATACGAGCCCCGCATCACTGAGATTCATCACGCGCAAAAAAAAGATTCACCGAGCGGTACTGCCATTTCACTTGCCAGAGATATTCTGCAATCATCTGCAATTAAGAAGCAATGGGTGAATCATGAAAAGGCGATGAGCGACGAAGTGGTAATTTTGTCCCGCCGCGAGGGAACCATTGTGGGAACACACCGGATCGAATATCGCTCAGCCGTGGATCGGATAGAAATTACTCATGAGGCCTTTTCAAGAGAAGGATTTGCTCAGGGTGCGATTACTGCCGCTGAATGGATTCGCGATAAGAAAGGTTTTTATGAGTTCAGGGAAATCATTTTGAACGATACACGATTCACGTAACATGATTCACGATTCACTCCCGATTAATCGGGAAACGATATACGATCAACGTAGCACAATTCGCAATCTCATTTGACTATTGACCATTCACCATTCACTATTCACTATTTCATGGCAACCAGGACAACAACAGAAAAGAAAAAACCCGCAAGCACTTCTTCTTCTTCAAAAAAAACGAAAAAGAAAAAATCCAAAACAAGGGAGTGGGTTGATGCTTTGATATTCGCTGTAATTGCAGCAACCATTATCCGCACGTTTGTGCTTGAAGCATACACGATTCCTACTCCGTCTATGGAGAAATCATTGCTGGTTGGAGATTTTCTTTTCGTGAGTAAGATGCATTTCGGTGCGCGCATTCCAAACACCCCCCTCTCCTTTCCTTTTGCACACAACACGATGCCGCTCATTGGTGGCAAGTCTTATCTCACGTGGATTCATCTGCCGTACATGCGTCTCCCAGGTTTTCAAAAAATAAAAAACAATGATATAGTTGTTTTCAATTGGCCGGGCGATGATGATGCACGACCTGTTGACAAAAAAGAAAACTATATCAAGCGCTGTATCGCCATTCCCGGTGACACACTGCAGATTCGTAATGCTGAAGTGTACATCAATGGAAAAAAGAACACAGATTTTCCCGGTCAGCAATTGGATTACTACGTGAACACTGACGGTACTCCAATCAATGAAAAAACACTCCAGGAATTGGGCATTGATAATGGAAGCCCAACGAACATGCCGGGCCAATCTTATTTCTACCTCACAGAGCATCAGGCAAATGAATTGCGCAAATTGAAAAACATTGTTTCCGTAACTCCCAACCTTCAAAAGAAGACTGACTTGCCTCAACTTGGAGAAACAATCTTTCCCGGCGATCAGCAGCATTTCCCTTTCAACCTTGATAACTACGGGCCGATTGTGATGCCGAAAAAAGGAGTTACGGTCACGTTGTCTCCAAATAATCTTGCCTTGTATCACCGCCTCATCACACAATACGAACGGCACACTCTTGATTTGAGCAAGGATGGAAAAATTACCATTGATGGAAAAGAAACGACTCAGTACACCTTCAAGATGGATTACTATTGGATGATGGGTGACAACCGTCACAACTCACTCGACTCCCGCTACTGGGGTTATGTTCCGGAAGATCACATCGTGGGAAAAGCGTGGTTCATTTGGATGAGCTGGAATAGTGGCGGATCGGTCCCGAGTAAAATCCGGTGGAGCAGGTTGTTTCATGGGATTCATTAGGTTTCGCGATGCGCGATGCGCGTATCGCGCATCGCAATTCGGCCGGGATTCAGGGATACAAATTTCTTCCACCCCGATATTTTTTTCTGCCCGGGGTCGGTGTCCGCGCCGGCCTCACGGTTTTGGAAGTGATGACATACGGCTACGCCAAGAGCATCTGTGGCATCAAGCAATAAAAACTTATGATCGAATTGAAGAAGCTGGGAAAGAATCGCAGCAACTTGCTCTTTTGAGGCGTTGCCGTTTCCGGTGATGGATTGTTTTATTTTTCTCGGAGAATATTCGAAGACCGGGATTTCCGCAGTGAGTGCAACGGTGATAGCAACTCCCTGTGCTCTTCCGAGCTTGAGCATGGATTGCACATTCTTCCCGAAGAACGGAGACTCGATGGCCATTTCATCAGGTGAAAATTTTTTGATCACAGCAAGAACACCTGCGTAAATTTCTTTCAGCTTATCATGATGTGTCCCGCCCTTCCTCATCCGCAATACATCCACCTCTTTCAGCTTCATTCGGTTCACTTCCACTTCAATGACCGAGAAGCCGAGTATGTTTGTACCGGGATCAATGCCGAGAATAATTTTCTTCACAAAAATATTTTAGCTTTTTCCTCCTTTGGTGAGGAGTTTAGGGTGAGGAAATTTTTCCGATTAAAACCAAAAGTAAAGATGTTCGGGAAGCATCGACACGAATATTGTTCACAATGATGAATCATCTGTGTTTGCAATAGGCAATCCTAACGGTAATTTGGCGTTTCGTAAGGTACTTCGCATGTTTCACGTTGCCCATGTCAAGTTCCCGGCATGTTTTTTACATTAGCGTTTGATCGAAATTGAATTGAATGAAAAAATATCTGTGCTTACTACTCTCTTTATCTGCTTACTCCCTGAAAGCCCAGGTAGATAGCCAATGCATTCTTCCGAATACGGCCTTCAGTGACGGAGAAAAAATTACATACAAAGTGATCTACAATTGGAATTCACTCTGGTTGAATGCCGGGGAGGCAAGCTTTGCGGTGAGTGATGGTGTGTTCGGGAGCAGCAGGGTATATCATGTAGTGGGTGAGGGTATTTCCTACAAATCGTATGATTGGTTTTTTAAAGTGAAAGACACGTATGAAAGCTACATTGATAAACAAACGATGCAGCCCCTTAAGTTTGTTCGTAACGTCAATGAAGGCGGCTATACCATTTACAATAATGTCACTTTCAAGCACGATGAGAACAAAGCAATTTCTACACACGGCGAATTCAAAGTTCCTTCCTGCATTCAGGATGTTCTCTCATCAATTTATTACACCCGCAACCTTGACTTCAGCAGTTACAAAGTGAATGACACCATTCCTGTGAATCTGTTTCTCGATGATTCCGTCTATCACGTCTACATCCGATATCTCGGAAAGGAATCCGTGAAGATCAAAAGCGGTTCATACAACTGCATCAAGTTTCGCCCTTTGCTGATTAACGGAACAATTTTCAAAGGAGGTGAGAAGATGACCGTTTGGGTCACTGATGACGAAAATAAAATCCCTGTGCTTGTTGAGTCTCCGATTCTCATCGGCTTCATCCGCGCAGAGCTGCACAAGTATGAAGGGTTGCGAAATCCGATGAAGTCCAAAACTGGATAAGAAAAGTTTGCAGTTTAAAGTTTGTCCTGATGGACTCCTTCGGAGCAGTTTGCAAAATCAGCTTTGATTTTTAATGTTTCTTCCAATAAAGAATCTTTGACGCCGGAGCATGAAATGAATAACGTCGTAAGAGATTTCCTCAATCATCTATAAAATAAGTCACTAATAAATTGTCTCCTTGGCGCCACTTTATCCATGCTGACTCTATTATTGTCTTACTGTCGGTATAGCCCTCTTTGCAATATTCCGGAGTGAAGATTTCAATCCAATCACCATTGCAAGATCGCACCTGAAAGCAATCGCTACCGTCATATTTAATTTCATCAGAATTATCTATAGGTTCTTTGCATAACTTCTGTCTGAAATCAGAAGCTCTTTCAACACCAAACATCCCTTTTAAAAAATCACACCAGTTTGAATACCTCATCAAACCACTTTGCTTTATCCAGTATGATTGCCCGGTTTTATTATTCACTACGACTTCATACCATTCCTTCCTTATTGACTTACATCGAAAAATCAGAAAGCCATTGTCAATAGAAAGAGCTTCGGGATTCAACCATTGTACCTGCTTATCTGAATTTCTAATAGTCCAGGATGATTGGTCTTCAATAATTTCTATTGACTTGTTCGCTGCGGTATCTGAAGGGTTCTTATAAAAAAAGAAAGTGTCCGCTTTATCAAAATTGATGGTTACTAATCCAATACCAAGAGTCGCCTGCCCAAAAGATGAGAAAGTGGTAAGGTAGAATGCCAGCGTAAATGCTATGCAGATCCTATTCATAATTGAAATATTCTTATGAAGAACAAGTGAACAAAATAATCGCAATTTCATTTTGTTTTACATTACAATATTCTCTCAAACTCTCTCCGCTGAAAACTTTCATACTTTTAATTCCAACTTAGACCTCAATGAAAATTTTTTACTCGATTCTTATTTTATCAGTCGGCGCATTTTTCACTCTCGTCCTTTCTCCCCAACAAAAATTTTCCGCCAAAGAAAATGGTGGTGAAGATTCGCCAATCTTAAGAGAGCAATGGGAGCATGATCGCTACGCTGATCCTGCCACCGGGGAAATTCCTTCAATGGGTTTGTGGAAAGCGTATCAGCAATTAGTGGCGCAAGGAAAAATTTCTGCTCCCCCTTTCATCAATCAGGCCACCCAAAGAACTGATCAATGGGAACTCGTGAATGATTTCTTCTCATCACTAGCCATCACAAAAATCGTTTACGATCCTAACAACACGCAAACATTTTACTTCTGCACCGGTGAGGGCTGGTACAATGCTGACCAGGCCATTGGTGCCGGGGTTTTTAAATCTACTGATGGGGGAAACACATGGAATCAACTTACTTCAACTGTCACCACCGATTTCAACTACTGCTTAGACATGGATGTGCATGTTGACACTAATGATGTAAGCAATCTATACGTGGCGACACTATCAGGATTGATGCGCTCGAAAGACGGCGGACAAACATGGCAGAAAGTGTTGATTCCCCCCGGACCCTTAAACCACAGCATCTGCGACGTGGAGTTCACGAAGAACGGAAGCGTCTTTGCTACTTCAGGAGCGTTTATCACAGGCGCAATTTATTTTTCCGAAACGGGCGACTCAGCATCGTGGGTGAAGCAAATCAACGGCTTTCCCGCATCGGGAATCTATCGCGTTGAGCTTGCTACAGCCCCTTCCAATGACAGTGTTGCTTATGCCGTTGCGTGCGCCTCTAATGATTATACCATTAGTGACATTTATAAAACTGTTGACAAGGGGACTACGTGGGTAGCACTTAACTATGTTGACACAGGCTATCAAAGTTTCGCTCACGCGCAGGCATGGTATGATTTGATTCTTACTGTTGACCCTAACGATGAAAATACTGTTGCAGGCGGCGGCTGGCATTTCTTCAGAACAAAAGACGGAGGCGCGACGTGGCAGCAAATATCTCACGGCAATCCTGATTCAGCCACCTATCAATACGTGCATGTGGATGAGCATGCCATTGTCTTTCAAAATTCTGATACCGTCTATTTCGGGTGTGATGGCGGTGTGTGGAAGTGCAGAGATTTCACTGCGCCTTTCCCGACTATTTACGAACGCAATTACGGTTATCGCGTCACGCAGTATTACGCCGGTGACATTCATCCCGATGCAGGCAATGCTGAAGTGATCGGCGGCACACAAGACAATGGCTCGAACAAAATGATTTTTGGTGGCGTGAGTCCGCAGCTTAACCTAACGGGATATGATGGCGGCTTCTGTGCCATCAATCCGCAAAACCCGAACATCATTTACACTACAAAAAACTCGAACGGAATTTTTCGGTTCACCAATGGCGGCTCCGGAGTGGCTGATACTATTACCAATCCATATATCACTGATAATGACGTTCAGTTCATCAATCCGATTGCACTTGACAAAACTGATCCTGACATGTTGTTGCAGCCAAGCAACAAAGGACTGTGGCGCCTTGAGCATGCATCAATTGCACATGACTCTGATTGGGTGAAAGCATCAAAGCCGCTTGCGCAAGTGAGCGCCATGGGCATTTCAACCAATGTGCCATACACAGTTTTTCTCGGAAGAACCTCGGGCGGAAGTATCTATCGCATGGAGCGTGTTGACACAACCACCTCTCTTAATTTGTGGAAAGATTGTGATCCGGGCAATCAGCTTCCGAATGCCACGTGCGCGTCAATTTATGTTGATCCTCTCGACGTGAATCATGTGTTTGTGGTTTACTCCAATTATGGCATCAAGAATATTTGGGAATCGAAGAATGCTGATGGCAGCGCACCCACGTGGCAAAATCACGATGGGGATTTTCCTAATATGCCGGTGAATTGGATCTTTTCGCATCCCACTCATCCTGAAGTGTGCTACATCGGAACTGATCTCGGCGTATTCTACACCATGCAGCTCAATGGCGACAGTACCGTATGGCTTTCGTCAAATATCGGGCTTGCGAATGTGCGCGTAAACATGCTCACCTATCGCCCGAGTGATCATACGCTGCTTGCAATCACGCATGGCAGAGGGATGTTTACCGGAACAGTGCCCGCCGACGGTCCTGATTTTTCGATCAAGTGGACAGAGCGCGGTCCATTGGATGTGGGTGGAAGAACGCGAACGATCATGATTGATCCCAATGATCCTACAAGGCAAACAATTTGGGCCGGAAGTGTTTCAGGTGGTTTGTGGAAGACGACAGACATTGATGGACTTCCGGCAGTTGGAATTCCTCCGGTGACAACATCCGATTTTTCAATAAATGTTTTTCCAAACCCGGTTTCAACAAGCGGCACGAATATCTCGCTTTCATTTCCTCAAGCTACTACTGCTTCTGTTTTTGTTTATGATGCAGAAGGGAAAATGATTCATACAATCTGGAAAAATCAAAAAGCAACAGGAGGAATTTATCATCTGGAATGGCAACCCGGTAAAGAAATTTCACAAGGAATTTATTACGTGTGTGCAATCACTGAGAAAAGTAAAGTGGCGAAGAAGATTGTTTACCTTAAACAGTAACTTCGAAAAGGACATTTTCTCTTTAAGAACTCAATGGCAACATCGAATTTTTCTAAATTCTTTTGTCTGCTTTCTCTCATTGCGATTTGTCTTGAGCTTACTGGTTGCTCAGGGTTTTTTGCAGCACTGTACGGGATGAAGAAACCGAAATCTCTTTCCTCAACTGACATTGCCCGCTACGCCGGAAAATATCACATACCTGCTGACCAATCCTACCTTCTCGATTCATCTTACTTCAATTATGTTTTCTCATTGGACACCACGCAATTTAAGGAGCAGCAAAAAAATCATTACCAACCATTGCAGGCCTTGTATTATGATAAGGATGGGAATCTTGTATCATTCCACATCAATTGTTATGCAGGCGGATTTCCAAATTTAAAATGGAACCGAAACGGAATACTTGATACGTTCCTCCCACATTCACAAACACCTCCTGATTCTATGCTTCCGCTTTCGAAACAGCTCGTGTATATTAAAACACTCGATGGTCGCGAGGCTGAAAAATCAATTCCGGGTGACAATGACTATGTGGTTGTCGTGTATTGGAATCATTTCCTCACACGGCAGAGCAAACGATTCATCAGGTACATCAAATACAATTGCACGCTTGTTCAGGGAAAAAAAGTAAAACTGCTGTTCGTGAATGACGATAATTTGTTTTCTGAAACGGAATCTAATTAAACTTCATCAGGAATTCAAGATTTAACATTGTCTCCCGCCGATTATCTTTGTACAATTCAAACGATTGAATTATGGAAATGAGAAAAATCCCTTTTCGCCAGGCGTTGCGTGAGGCAATGGTGGAAGAAATGCGCCGCGATGAAAATATTTTTCTCATGGGAGAAGAAGTAGCAGAATACAACGGGGCTTACAAAGTGAGCCAGGGAATGCTGGATGAATTCGGAGAGCGAAGGGTGATTGATACGCCGATTTCAGAATTGGGATTTGCAGGAATCGGTGTGGGTGCCGCGATGAATGGACTGCGACCAATCATTGAATTCATGACCTGGAATTTCGCCGTTCTTGCTTTCGATCAGATTGTGAACAATGCAGCAAAAATACTTTCCATGAGCGGCGGCCAATTCAGTTGTCCCATTGTCTTTCGAGGGCCTTCGGGGGCTGCGGGTCAGTTGGGCGCTTCACATTCGCAGAGCTTTGAAAGCTGGCTGGCAAATCTTCCCGGTGTGAAAGTAGTTTCGGTATCTAGCCCTTATGATGCAAAGGGTCTGCTAAAGAGCGCCATCCGCGATGATGATCCTGTTTTATTTTTCGAGAGTGAAGTGATGTACGGTGATGTTGGTGAAGTTCCTGAAGAGGAATATCTGATCCCGATTGGCAAAGCAAATGTTGTTCGTGAAGGAAATGATGTCACCATCGTTTCTTTCAACAAGATGATGAAAGTTGCCAATGCTGCTGCCGATGAATTGGCAAAAGAAAACATCAGCGCTGAGGTTATTGACTTGCGTACGATTCGCCCTCTTGATTTTCCAACACTCATTGAGTCAGTGAAAAAAACAAATCGGATGGTGGTGTTAGAAGAATCATGGCCCTTTGGTTCTGTCTCTTCAGAGATTACTTTTCAAATTCAGAAGCACGCGTTTGATTATCTCGATGCGCCGGTTCGGCGTGTAACCACTACGGATACTTCTATTGCCTACGCTCCTACTCTCGTAAATGCTTTCATGCCGAATGCTGAGAAGGTGATTAAGGCGGTGAAGGATGTGATGTATGTTTAGAGTTTGGTTACGGAATTCGATTCAAGTTTTAGTTTGAAGAACATCGAATCAACATGCACCAGCGGAAAATTCTCAGGTAATTCTTCTTTCCTCATTTCGACAAACCCATTTCGCCTGTAGAAACTATGTGCAGCAAACATGTGACTCAATGTGCCAAGATAAATTTCCCGAATACCCTTTTCCTTCGACCACGATAACAACGTGTCAAATAATTTCTGCGCTGTACCCAATTCTTTTCCCCGAAAATCTTTTGCAACAAACATTTTTCGCAACGCCGCCTGATCATTACTGAAACCTAAGAGTGCAATAGTGCCAACAACTTTTCCTTCATGAGTTGCGATCCAGAAATTTCCTTTGGTGTCTGACGCCTGAGCGTGGTTATGCAATAGCGGGCGTCTGACACCTGTAGCGCCTTGGTAAAAGGAAGGAATCGTCAGCAGGTCGGGCTGATCTTCGAGTGTGATAGGAACATGAAACTCATTCTGCTGAATGTTTAAGATGAGATCAATAACCTCCTGCTGATAAGAATCAGAATAGACAACAACCTCAATTAAATGCGATTCATTATTGATCATTGACGCACAACTATTGAGCAATGACTATTGACCAATGACTAATGACCATTTCAATTCTGAGAGTGTAAGCCCACATGATTTCCTTCCGTGTCAAGAAAGAAAGCCATGTGACCGATGTCGTCTCCGATCTTTGTTTTGGGCATGGTAATTTTTCCACCGGCAGCTTCTACCCTGCTTAATGCATCAGACAAATCCGGGTTGCCATTGAGATAAATTTTTACTCCATCGGGGCTGGGCTTGTGCATGTCGCTCTGGACGAGTGCCCCGGAAAGTTTTCCGCCCATGGGTTCATAAGGAAATGAAGCCATGTTCATCCCCATCATTTCTGATGTTTCCATTTGAATGTTGAAGACCGTTTCGTAAAATTTCCTTGCACGCATGATGTTGGCTACAGAAATTTCGAACCAGTTGAGTACGTTTACTTTTGCGTCCATGATTTTTATTTTTGGGAAAAATAAGAGAAGAAACTCTTATTCAAAATTATTTTTCGACGAAGAGATCATTGCTGAAGGCGATGGTGTTACTGCATATCACTTTTACGATTAAATGCTGCATAAAAAATCCGCCCCGGTCAACCGGGGCGGATCTGCTTTCTTAAAGTCTTACGTCTTAAATCTTACGTCTCATTTAACAGCTACCGGCTTCTTTACTTCCTGTGCTTCTTTTTCTTTCGTCATTCTCATCCTTGCCAAATCAATAACAATGGGTGTTGCCACAAAAATGGAAGAGTATGTTCCAAAGGTGACACCGAGCAGCAGTGCAAAAGAAAATCCGCGAATCACATCACCGCCGAAAAGAAAGAGGATAAGCAATACCAGCAACACGGTGGATGACGTGATCACCGTTCTGTTCAGTGTTTTGTTAATGGCGTCGTTGACGGTCTTCTTCATATCACCCATCGGATGCTCGCGCAAAAATTCCCGGATACGATCGAATACAATTACAGTGTCCGCAACTGAGTAACCCATCACTGTGAGCGCAGCAGCCACAAATGTTTCATCCACTTCAAGGGTGAAAGGAACTATTCCATGGAGCAGGGAATAAGCCCCCATCACCATGGCCACGTCATGGATGAGTGAAATAATTGCGCCGAGGGCAAATTGCCACTTTCGAAACCGCAGGAGGATGTACAGGAAAATTCCGATGAGCGAAAAGATGATGGCCTTATATGCACTGTTAAGAATATCAGCAGAAATACTCGGCCCTACCACCTGCGAACTGAGTTGATATTTCGTTACGAAGGTGCTGTAGTCAACATCTCCGGGAAGAAATTTCTTCAACCCTTCAAACATCTTCACATCTACCAAACTGTCGGCTTTCGAATTGGTTTCATTAATAAGGTAGCCCGTGGTGATTTTCATTTTATCATTGGCTCCATAAGTTTTTACTTCCGGCGCAATTCCAAATACTTCTTTTTTTGCGAGTTCTGATTTCACCTGCTCCGTGGTAACCTGCGTGGGAAACTGCACCACATAAGATCTGCCGCCGCTGAAGTCAACACCGTAATCAAATCCTCTTATGGAGATGGACAGGATGCTAATCACGAAGAGCGTACCTGAAAAGATGTAAGCGTATTTTCTCTTGTTGACGAATTGAATATTGAGATTCGCAAAATTGTTATGACTGAGTCTCGTGGTGAACTTCATGTCTTTTCCGCGCTTGAGCCACCAATCAAAGATCACGTGCGCCATAAATACCGCTG
Source organism: Chitinophagales bacterium (assembly GCA_035638255.1). GTDB lineage: Bacteria > Bacteroidota > Bacteroidia > Chitinophagales > UBA10324 > DASRAJ01. The sequence goes on along the minus strand of DASRAJ010000013.1, from coordinate 251 downwards.
TAAACAATGTAAGCACCACTCCAATATTCAGTGTGGTTGCATAGCCGAGCACCGGTCCCAACCCGAAATACGCGAGGATTATACCGGTGATCAATGTGGTCAGGTGCGTATCGAAAACTGCAGAGTACGATTTGATGTGTCCATCATGCACGGCGCGAACCAAACTTTTTCCCGCTCGTATTTCTTCCTTGATGCGCTCATGTATCAGCACGTTCGCATCAACAGCCATACCCATCGTGAGCACGATACCT
>DASRAJ010000012.1:0-30563 GCA_035638255.1 Chitinophagales bacterium | reverse complement strand
AATACTTTTCATTCCTCCATAAGCCTGACCAATGGTGTATGTGCCGAGTTCAACGTTTTCATTCTTCTTGATGAACTCCTTGATCTCTGCTGCCATCGGAAGGGCCTTGACAGCGAAGTGTTCTTTAATGTATCCCATCTTGCAAAAAATTTTAGTGCGACAAAATTAGAGAATAACCGGCGCTCTTTGAAGCGGTTCTTAAATCTCCATCAATAAATAAAGAATATGAGAAAAGAAAATTGGTTGCAGAATAAGCAAGAAATTCTTTCAATGAGAAAAAAATATTTTCCAAAAATAAAATTTGCTTAAAGAAGCAATGTAACCTTCGTCTTACTCTAAAACCAATTTCCTGAAGTATCGCTGTGAATCATTCATCAGCACCAGCCAGTAGATGCCGCGTGATAATGTATGTATATCAACAGGAATACGAATGTTACCTTCCTTGTTGTCAAGAGGAATTTTTTTGAGGCAAACACCAAATGCATCGTACAACTCAATGCTCCATCCGGTGTTGTGCAATAATGTTTCCATGATCACTGCATCGCAAGCTGGATTGGGATAAAGCTCAATGAATGGAGATTGTGTGATCTCATTTATTCCTGTACAAACATTAATTAGAACAGTCACTGTATCATAGACGATGCAGTTACTGTCTGCGACTTTGTAAACAACATCGTGATAACCTTCTCCTAACAACGCAGGATCGAAAACCGAAGACATTGACCCGTCAATGTAATAGGTGCCGCCTGATGGCAATCCACCTGTCAATGTAAATGGTGAAATATTGATACAAACCATGCTGTCCATCGTTAAACTCACATCCGGCATTTCATATACTGTAAAAATTTTTGATTCGGTTTTCGAGCAGCCACTAATGTCGGTGTACGTATAAGAAATCGTGAATGTGCCAGGCCCCGATGCACCGGGATCAAATACGCCATTGCTTACTCCTGTGCCATCGTATGTACCGCCCAAAGGATCTCCGCCACTGAGCGTAACCGGTGCATCCGTCTCACAAAAAGAAACCGGAGAAAAGGTGAAAGTCACCATTGGAAGCGCTACCACTTCAAGAGCTGTTGACGCTGAAGCCAAACAATTGTTTGAATCAGTATAAGAATATGTGATCGTCCAGTTGCCAATTGCTGATGGAGAAAAGACTCCGTTGCTTACATAGCTTCCTGAATAAATTCCCCCTGATGGCAAACCACTACTTAGAGTAAAGGGTGCAGAATTTTGACATACGGGAAGAAATGAACCAATAGTAACTATGGGCAAAGGATTAACTAAGATCTCAATCGCGTTGGATGTGCTGTCGCCGCAACTGTTAGTAGCGACGCACGTGTAGGTGCCGGTTTGATTTGCATAGTATGAAGTGCTAACTGCTCCCGGAATATTAGTCCCATCCTTTTTCCATTGATAAGTTTGACCATTCAGGTAGTTGGCAGACAAATGTGCTGTTTGATTTGCGCAAACACTTGTTGGTCCCACTGCATTAATTTCTATCGTGGGGCCTGAAGTAGTAATGGTTAGAGTTTTTGATTCCCAACCAGAGCATCCATAGTCATCAGTGCCCACAACATTAAATGTGGTAGTAGTATCAGGAAAAGCGTACACTGAGTCATTGGTGGATGAAGAAAGATTATTTGCCGGTACCCATGAATACACAACACCGCCGCTTGCAATCAGGAGTGCCGTATCATTGGTGCAAACGGAAGCAGGGCCACTGATAGTGATAAAAGGTTCACTATATATTATCGGAGTGGTGTTCCACGCCGCGCATGCTTGGTTAGTGCTAACAAGGCGAATGCGGTAATTTGATCCCGATGTGGCATACCAGGGTGCTGTGCAGTGTACCACTCCTGAAGTAGTGGAAATAAAATTTCCGAGTGCTGAAGGGTTCGTAAAATCTCCGGATGAATTTGAAAGCTCAGCAGTGAAAATATTTCCAATATCGAAATAACCGTCGGCAGTATAACTCATATCAAATTGTTCTGCGGGACAAAGCACTGAATCGCTTACTGAGGTGATAGTAAGAGTTGCGAGTTCCATTTTAGCAATCACTACATCAGCACCACCATTGCTGACTAAGGAATCATTTCCAAACGCGACACTATCAGTAAAAAGCCCTGCCATCACTACAGTGTTGTTTTCATCAGAAACAACAGCAAAGCACACATCGTCATCAATTCCGCCCGCGCTTAAAATAGCTTCAACATTCCCGAGTGAATCATAGCGTGCAGCAAGCATATCGCGGTCGCCGGCAGACGTTACAGTTAGCCCGTTAAAATTTGCTATTGTGTGAAACCCTCCGCCAACAAAAATTTTTCCTGCCTCATTGATTGAAATATCTGCTCCTGTATTATTTCCATTATCAACAATCTGCTTCGCCCACCTGCAAATTCCCAAAGGAGAATAAGACGCAACAAACAAATCCTTATCAAAGCCCGAGAGGTCAAAATTTCCGAAAGTGATGGAGCCCTGAAAATTTCCAGCTACGTAGCTATTACCCGCGGCATCGGCGCAAACGCTGAATCCGTGATCAGGATAAGGAGTGCCTGCAGTCTGAACCCATTGAATTGTACCTGCTGAATCATACTTCGCTATGAAAAAATCTTCCTCACCGTGACTGGTCACTGAAAGATTTGCGAATGCAGATGTGAGTTGAAATGCTCCGGAGACAAAAATATCTCCGCTTTCATTTACGCAAATGGAGTTTGCCTGATCCTGCAGGATGCCGCCGGCTTGTTCTACCCATTGAATAGTTCCGGCTGTGTCACATTTCGCCAGGAAAACATCACTCGAATCATTGACTGCATGCACGGTGAAATTTCCGAACTGAGCTGTCCCTGAAAAATACCCGGCGAAATATAAATTGTCATGATGATCTCTGACTATAGCAACTCCCTTATCGCCCTTGCTTCCGCCAAATTTTTTTACCCACAGTAATTGTCCCGATGAATTGTACTTCGATAATATCATGTCGTATTTACCCAGCAAAGTAAGTAACGTGCCTCCAAACATCACCGTGCTGTCCATCCATCCAATCACGTAAATATTTCCTGAGTGATCGAGACAAATGCTTTTACCGTACGCATGATCATTTGCTTCTGCCGTTACCCACTGTTGCATTCCGGTTGAATCATATTTGGCTATGAATAGGCCACCATTTACAGTGGTACCGTTAAACACCGCAGTGTTAGCAATCTGTCCTGTAGTGTAATAGTTTCCGCTGTTATCTTCTGCTAATTCAGAGGGAGCATCATATCCGGCACCACCCCCATGGTTCACCCAATCCACACTTTGCGCAATCGTGTTACTAAAAATGAAATTGAATAGAAAAATTATGAAAGAATTTTTTCGTGTGGGTAATCTTAAGCCAGCAATTTTTTTTATTAAAGGGACTGTGCCTGACATAAGAATCTTTTTAGAAGGATTTTTTAGAAAAATTTTATAGAGGAATTAATCATTTTGTTGCTTGATGATTTTTACCATAACAATGCGGGCATCTTCGGAAAGAAGAAGAAAATATATTCCATCACTTACTGATTGCAGATCGAGCATGATGTGATCTTCCTTTTTGAAATCTGAAAGTGACTCGTAAATAATTTCTTGTCCGAGCACATCATATACAGCGAGTGTCGCTTTCTGAAACTCTTCTCCCGGTAAGTTCAGGGTGAAGATTCCATCGCCGGGATTGGGATGAATAGAAATTTCTTTTCCCGAAAAAATGGTGGACATACCTACCAGGGTAAAATCAATACTCACATTCGCGCTGCATCCGTCAACGCTTGTAATGATGAGCGAGTACACACCCGATTGTGTCGCGAGGTATGTTTGATTGGTTGCGCCCGGAATGGAAATACTATTAAACTGCCATTGATAGGAATACGCCGGTGATGCTGTCAGCAAATTCCCATTGACGGTGATGGTTGGCAGCGCAGGAGTGGAAAAAATGGTCATGTAATTGGGCAGCAGAAGGGTGTCGTACTCATTCCCATCATACGTAATGAGCGTTACATCAAAGGTGCCCGGCACATAGTAGCACACGTTTGGATTTTGATCGGTGGAAGTTGGTGGCGTTCCTTCTTCAAAAATCCAGTACCATGAGACAGGATTGTTGGTGCTTTGATCAATGAAGTTGGTGCAAAATTTTTCGCAGATGGCTGTATCCTCGGCCGTAAACATCGGTGCGAGAATTTGAAAGATGAAATTGAATGCTGCGGAAACAGCACTACAGCCAAAGCTGTTTGTTGCCATCACGGAATACAAACCTGATTGTGAAGCAGTATAGGTTTGATCTGTTGCGCCGGGAATAGAAATGTAGTTGAAGTACCATTGATAAGAGATTGCCGCCGGGTTACAGGTCAGCACATTTCCATTTTGTAAAATAGTTGGTACAACCTGTGGAAAGACCGTGATATAGCCCGGATAGAAAATAGTATCAGCGCCACTTATGTTTGTCACGATCAATTGCACATCAAAAGTGCCTGTGTTATAATAGCAAATATCAGGAGTTGCAAGAGTGGAGGAAGAAGGAGTTCCTCCCGGAAATGACCATGACCATGTTTGAGCATAAAATGATGCGTCTATAAATTGAATGCATTGCCCCTGGCACACTGCCGTGTCAGGAACATAGAAATTTGCCAGCGGCGGACCGGGTATGCAATACTCTGCAATAAAGTAATCACGCTCACCCTGGCTATTTTGAGATTTGTCTCCTCCAATATCTTCTGAAGTACTATTCACAAGAATCAGGCATCCGTTACTGGTTGCGGTTGCAAAACCCATTTCTTCATGGCCGCTGGTGAGAAGGGTGCGATCAACAACATAATTACCTGCTGAATCACATTTCACCATCCATGTCTGTTCGAGACCCAGATTATCCTGTGTTTTGCTTCCGCTAATGCCAGAATAAGAAGTGCCGGATGAAACATACCCGCCATCACTGGCGCGATAAATATTTCCATATGTATCATCGGATGCTGAGCCGCCGAATCGCCTGTCCCAAACTTTATTTCCCGCTCCATCAACATGAACAAGCCAGAAATCATAACTCCCCCAATTGCTTTCCGTTTTGTCACCATTGATATTACCTTCAGTGGCGCCTCCCAGAACAATGCCATCGCTTCCATCAGAGCAAGCAGAATGACATTCATCATCGGAGGAGGTGCCGAAGCGCTTATCCCAAATTTTAGTTCCGTCGCTGTCAATTTTTACCACCCAATAGTCATCGCCTCCCCATGAGGCTTGTGATTTGTCACCACTGATGTCCGAGCTTGACCTTCCACCAAGCAGGTATCCGCTGTCAGGTGTTTGAAAAACCGAGTAACAATTGTCTCTTTCGTTTCCACCAAAGCGCCTATCCCAAATTTTCGTACCGACACTATCAATTTTCACCACCCAATAATCATTATCCCCCCATGATGATTCTGATTTGTCTCCGCTCATTCCACTCTGAGAATAGCCACCGAGAATGTACCCTCCATCGCTTGTTTGATAAAGAGAATATAAGTAGTCATAAGAAGATCCGCCATATCTTTTATCCCATAAGTAATTACCGGCAAAATCTGTTTTCACAATCCAATAGTCACCTCCTCCCTGGCTACCCTGTGTCTTAGTACCGCTAATTCCGGAGGAGGAAGTTCCACCCAGTAAGAATCCCCCGTCTGAAGTCGCAATTGCTGTAGTGAGTTCATCATCATCGCTTCCTCCATAAGTTCTGTCCCAGAGTTTATTGCCACTGCTGGTGGTGCACACAATCCAGTAGTCGTCGCCTCCATAGCATGGCTGGGATTTATCACCGCCGATTCCCGAGATGGAATTTCCTGCAACAAGGAGGTTATTGTTTGCAAGTGGTACTATACATCGTATTGTTTCATCGTCGCTGCCACCATAACGCTGATCCCATATTTTTACTAACTGTGCTCCAGCTTGAAACCGGGAGAGGAGGAACAAAACAGATAGTAAATACTTGCTCATCTGCCATAAATTTTAAGGTGACGGATAAATACAAAAGATAAACCCTTGGTTAGTGATTATTACACGAGGTATAAATATAAATCGTTTTTCCTGAAAATGAATTCTCTTCAAAGTGTGATTCGAAACAAGGAGAGCTATTAAAGAGGAAGATCACCTGAATATGCGCTCATAAATAAAAACAATCATGCAGAATTTTCTGTGTGGGGTATCCTTCAGGAATGTCCGGAGTAATCTTGCATTATACGAATGTGAGTGAGAAAATTTTTCGGCTAATTTTATTCCTTGATCTCATTGCACATTGAATCGCCGAAATTTTGTTTCACTCTTTCTGCTTCTTCTTCTTCTTCTTATATCATTGAGTTATGCGCAGCAAACTTCTGCGCCTTTATTCACAAAGCTTTCTTCTTCACTCACCAACGTAAGGTTCAAAAACACGCTCACTGAAAGTGTTGATCTCAACATCATTGCCTACGAATATTTCTACAATGGTGGCGGCGTGGCCGCCGGTGATATTAACAATGATGGCTTGATTGATTTATATTTCACGGGCAACATGTCGGGAAATAAATTATATCTCAACAAAGGCAACATGGTGTTTGAAGACATCACGAAAGAATCCGGGGTTGGAGGTCATGCAGGATGGAAAACAGGTGTGACCATGGCCGATGTGAATGGTGATGGCCTGCTTGATATTTATGTTTGTTACTCAGGAAACGGTGATACCACTTCGCGCCGAAATCAACTCTTCATCAATCAGGGCAATTTGAAATTCAAAGATGAAGCAAAGAAGTACGGACTGAATTTGCCGGATTATTCTACGCAGGCCGTTTTTTTCGATTACGATCTCGATGGTGATCTGGATATGTTCCTGCTCAATCATAACATCAAAACATTGCGGCGATTCGATGCTTCAGCAATGAAATTCATGCGCGATCCTTTTGCAGGCGATAAACTTTTCAGGAACGACGAAGGGCATTTTAAGGATGTGAGTGCGCAGGCGGGCATCAAGGGTAATCCGCTTTGTTTCGGGTTGGGGGTTGCCGTCGCAGACTTTAACAAAGATGGCTGGCCTGATCTCTATGTTTCGAATGATTACAGTGAGCAGGATTATCTCTACAACAACAATGGAAACGGAACCTTTACCGATGTGCTCGAACATGCCATGGGGCACATTTCCAACTTTTCAATGGGCAATGATGCGGCCGATTTTAACAACGATGGTCTTATTGACGTGTTCACGCTCGACATGTTGCCTGCAGATAATGTTCGTCAAAAATTGTTGTTCACGCCTGATAACTATGAGAATTATCTCAACATGCTCGACAATGGTTTCTATCACCAGCTCATGCGCAACATGCTGCAGTTAAATAATGGTGATGGCACCTTCAGCGAAATTGGTCAGCTTGCGGGAGTATCAAATACCGACTGGAGCTGGGCTTCCTTCTTCGCTGATTTTGATAATGATGGTGACAAGGATTTATTTGTGACCAATGGCTACCCGCGCGATTTGGTGAACATGGACTTCACGAAGTTTTATGCTGACGAGCGATTGAATAGCAGCAAAGGCGAGCGTAATGAAAGAATTCTTGGCATGCTGAAACAAGTACCCAGCACACCACTCCACAATTTCATTTTTTCAAACAATGGCGATCTAACCTTTACCGATGAGTCGGATGCATGGGGGTTTGGTGAAAAAAATTTCAGCAACGGAGCAGCATATACCGATCTCGACAATGATGGTGACCTGGATTTAGTGGTCAATAATCTCAATGAAGAAGCGGCGATTTATCAGAACAATTTATCCCGTACTCACTATCTTGATTTCCAATTTTCAAATCCCGGCAGCAAGAATTGTTTCGGTATCGGATGTTCTGTAACACTATACAGTAATGGCACGCAGCAGTATGAAGAATTTTATGCGTCGCGCGGATTTCAGTCGGCGATGCATGTGCCATTACATTTTGGTTTGAAGGAAAATAGGACCGACAGCGTAAAAATTATTTGGCCCGACGGAAGAACACAACGGCTATTCAATGTGAAAGCCGATGAGAAAATCACAATTAATTACAGCGATGCACATCAAGTAACCATTCTTTCACAGCAGCAGGCGAAGAAGAAAATTTTCTCCCTGAATCGAGGGGTTATCAATTATGTGAACGAAGAAGATGACTACAATGATTTCAAGCGACAGCCCTTAATGCCAAACATGATTTCCTATTGCGGCCCACGCTGCGCGAAGGGTGATGTAAACAATGACGGGTTTGACGATTTGTATTTCTGCGGTGCAAAAGATTACACAGGAAAAATTTTCATTCAAACTGAGAAAGGAAATTTTATTGAAAGCAATCAACCGGCAATTGCAAATGATTCAGCGTTTGAGGACGCAGATGCATTGTTCTTCGATGCAGATGGCGATGGTGATAAGGACTTGTATGTTGTAAGCGGAGGTTATAGTGAAAATGCTGGGGACACCTTACTGCAGGACAGAATTTATTTCAATACCAATGGAATTTTTATCAGGCACACAAATGCACTACCCAAAGAATTTTCCGGTGGCTCTTGTGCGCAAGCGGCAGACGTGGATGGTGATGGTGATATTGATTTATTTGTCGGAGGAAGAGTAATACCCGGTCGCTACCCGGAAACTCCCGAGAGTTTTATTCTCATTAATGATGGGAAAGGAAATTTCACCAATGCAACTGAAGGTATTGCTCCGGCTTTAAAAAATATCGGGATGGTAACGGATGCTTTGTGGATTGATTTGAATAAAGATCATCAACCTGATTTGGCTGTTGTTGGTGAATGGATGCCGGTAAAGTTTTTCATCAATCAACGGGGAAAATTGGTTGATGAATCTTCAGTGTATTTATCAAAAAAATCTTCGGGTTGGTGGAACCGGATTTATGCTGATGATTTTGATCACGATGGGGATACCGATTTAGTGATCGGCAATATCGGGTTGAACTGCCAGGTGAAGGTCAGCGAAAAGGAGCCGGGAGAAATATTGGCGGGTGATTTCGACAAGAATGGAAGTGTTGATCCTTTTATCTTCTACTACATACAAGATTCACTCTCGCCCATGGCTTCGCGCGATGAGGCACTGGATCAGATGATTTCATTGAGAAAAAAATTTACTAGCTATGATCAGTACGCTCGTGCTTCATTGAAAGATATTCTTACTCCGGAACAAATTCAGCAGGCACAGCAATCAGAGGCAGTGTGCTTTGAAACTTCTTATCTTCAAAATGAAGGTGATCATTTTGAATTCAAATCGCTTCCTGCAGAAGCGCAATTTGCCCCTGTGTTTGCAATCACTTCACTCGATTATGATGGCGATGGAAATCAGGATCTGTTGCTGGCGGGCAATATGCAGCATGTCCGCATCCGCTTCGGAAAATATGATGCGAATTACGGAGTGTTGCTCAAAGGAGACGGAAAAGGAAATTTCACTTACATACCACAAACACAATCAGGACTGAGTATCCATGGAGATGTGCGTGATATAGTTTCAATCAAAAATAATTCCGGCGACTTTATTTTGTTTGGTATTAATCAGCAGCCGGCAGTAGTTTACAGGCTGAATCCGAAATAGAGATTTCATGGCGGGAAGAAATTTCATTTTAGCGTCCTTGTACCTTCTTATTTTTCCGCAGTCTGTACTGTGTCAAAAAAAATCAACCATACTTTTTACTCCTGCTGATTACGTGAACACGATCAAAATGATTTCGGAGGTGATGATGCATGATATTGTCTCGCCACCGGCAGCAAGTCGCTACTATGCATACACGACGATTGCGGGTTATGAAGTGATTTCACAATTGCAGCCGGATCAATTTCCTGATTTGAAAAATAAACTGAACTCCTTTCCTGATTTTCAGCAGGCGACTTCGGCAGATAATATCAATCTTTCCCTCGCTGTCATCTATGCAACAATCCGGATGGGAGGAGAACTGTTGCCTTCAGGCTCTCTTCTTGATTCTTTAAAAGGAACGATTCTACAGAAAGCAAAAAAAAATCTTGATGAATCAACATTCAGCAATACCATCTCCTTTTCAGAATCAATCATCACAACGTTGCTGCAGTATTCAGGTAAAGATCATTATCGCGAGATCAACGGATTGACAAAGTACACTCCGAAAAAAAATCCCGGGAGCTGGAAGCCAACCCCTCCTGCATACATGCAGGCGCTCGATCCGTATTGGAATCACATCCGCTCGTTCACATTGGATTCTGCGGCGCAGTTCAAACCCACAGCATGTATTTCCTACAGTGAAGATTCCACTGCTGATTTTTTTCAGGCTGCCATGGAAGTTTACAGGGTTGGAAAAAATTTAACTGAGGAACAAAAAGCAATTGCTGACTTCTGGGATTGCAACCCTTTTGCCGTAATGCAGGAAGGTCACATTGATTATGGCTTAAAAAAAATTTCTCCGGGTGGTCATTGGATGGGCATTGCAGGAATTGCGTGCCTGAAGAAAAACCTTTCGTTGCAACAAACCATTCGCATCCACACGGTACTTGCCATTGCAATAGCTGACGGTTTCATAAGTTGCTGGGATGAAAAATATCGCAGCAACCGGATTCGACCTGAAACATTCATCAATGAAAAAATTGATCGCAACTGGAGGCCCTTGCTTCAGACGCCGCCTTTTCCGGAATATCCATCAGGTCACAGTGTGGTATCGGGTGCAGCAGCAACAGTATTGACGAAACTGATCGGAGATAATTTTCAGTATACAGACGTGACAGAGAAGGAATTTGGATTGCCTGCACGAAGCTTTCGATCATTTAAAGATGCGGCGGCAGAAGCAACCATCTCGCGGTTATACGGAGGTATTCATTTTCGTGATGCTGTTGTAAATGGTGCATTGCAAGGCGCTGCAATCGGACAATGGGTGCTGAGTAAACTTGGCTTGTAACTATTAAAGCTCAATAAGCAATCTCTATATCATTTATCGTTGCATCGAGGGTTGATGCCTGGCTGAATTGTTCTCCATAGATGTAATGCCAGCTTTTGATGTAGTAATAATTTTCAGTGAGGTGGTAAAAGGCCACAAAACCGTTTGCATCTGTTTCTCCCGCGATTACCTGGTTTTGGTGAGTTTCGCGGTCATCATCTGACAGAAAGAGGGAAACGATAGCATACCGGAGCGGAATTTTTTGAATGGAGCCATTGACAAGAGTATCACGGGATACAGTCACTTTGAGCACCGCATTATATACGTGGGTATTCACATACCATACACTATCTTTCTTGCAGGATACAAATGCAATAATGATAAAAAGGAAACAAATAATTTTCACAACTTAAATTCACTTTGTTAAAATAAAATAATTTTAAGAGCTCTATTGCCATCCTGAAACGCTGACAAAGAAATATTCAACAGCGCCTCTGTCCTGCAATGTCACATACATCGTTTTACGATCTCTTCCTCCGAAGGTTACATTAGTGGGTTTGCTTCCTTTCAAAGCAATTTCACGAAGCAGCTTTCCTCTTTTCGACAGCATAGAAACAATTCCCTTGCCATAGCGGGCGATATAAAGATTTCCTTTTTTGTCACAGCGCATTCCATCCATTCCAAAATCATTAAAGTGATAAAAAAGTTTTTTACCGGAAATATTTCCTTGCTCATCCAAATCATAAACCCACACGTTTCGCTGCACACTTTCATTCACGTACAAATGTTTTTGATCGGGGGAAACTTCTACCCCATTTGTTGTTCCCATATTTTTTTCAAGCCGTGTTACATTTCCGTCCTGGTCAATGCGCCATAAATTTCCGGTGCTGTCCTTCCAATTCGGATCGCTGGCGAAAATAATTCCGGAGGTCATGATGGCAATATCATTCGGCTGGTTCATACTTGCCTCATGAGCAAAAACTGAAATCGTTTTAGTGGCAGGATTTATTTTCAGAATGTTGTGCCCTGTATAATCTGCCACCACCATTTCACCCATTTGGTTAAACCTGATTCCATTACCGGTGCTGCCATCCGGCAAGGTCACGAACAACTCCGGAGTATGGCCCGGAGTTATGATTCCAATCGTTCCTTCCTTTTGAAAATTTACTACGAATAAATTTCCATCCTTATCAATTGCGGGACCTTCAATGCCTGCTGTGAACAAATGTTCAGGCGTCAAATCTGCAGCTTGATACAAATTCTTTTCCTCAGTCAACTGCGCATTTGATAATGAAATGAACCAAAAACAGAGAATGTGCGCTGTGATGAATGGTTTCATTTGCCTAAGAATTTTTTTTGACACAAAACAAAAGAAGCAACCCGGTTAAGGTTGCTCCTTTTGTTACTCTATTTTTAAAAAAACTATTGTTTGTCCCACCACACAGGAGTGGTCAGCAAATCAGGACCCTGGCGCGAATTTGCTGTTGCGATATTTTCAACATTATCTGTGTACTCACCCTGCGGATATTGCAGACGGCGCGGAATGGTTCCATTGGTCACGTTGCCGGTATAATTTACAGGAGTGAGAACAGGAAAGCCGCTGCGTCTCCAGTTGGCGAATGCTTCGTAGCCATTCAGGAATGTAGCCGCCCAGTATTGAGTATTGATTTGAGCTAACTGATCTGCGGCTGCATCATAAGGATGGGCAACGAGATAGGCATCCACCTCGGCTTGCGTAACAGGCTGCGCGGGATTTGCATAGCTGTTTACGTACAGCATCGCAGCAGTTACTCCAAGGTTGTAGTGTGTCGCAGCATCTGATGCACCCCATCCTCTCACGGCTGCTTCAGCCATCATAAATTCCACTTCGGCATACGTTTGAAAATACATAGGGGTTGCTAATTGCCCCACCGTGGTCATGTTGGGCCGGGTATAGATCGAAAGATCGGGTGCTGTTGTTGCATCACTTCCATTGGGCAATCCTAACTGATTAGCAGGATCGGTATCGCCACTTGGCAACTCACCATAGATGCGCAGCCGCGGATCACCATTGTCTTTAAGGAAGTCAACAAATGTTTTGCTCAGCCGCGGATTGTCGTCTACTGTGAAGACGAGAGCATTTCCGTTTTTGTTGAGATCAGCCGGGCCATCGGCCATCTGGATGAAGCAATTATCATCATTGCTCTGCATTACGCCTCCTGTAATTGCTTTTTGCACCCACGCTTGTGCATTAGCCGGATCTACTTTTGATAAGCGCATCCCCAAACGCAACATCATCGAGTAGCCGAAACGGGTCCATTTATCTACATCACCACCGTAAACCAAATCAGCTCCTCCGAATGTTGGTTTTGTTGCATCGAAAGAACTGCAGGCCTGATCTAATTCATTGAGCATGTCCATATAAATATCCTGTTGTGCATCATACTTAGGTTTGAAAATGGCAGATTCAAAACCTAAGCCCGCTTCTGAGTAAGGAATATCTCCATAGGTATCCGTGAGGCGCTGAAAGATCACCACTTTCCAGATTCTTGCTGCTGCATATTTGTTCACTGCTTCGGGATCATCTTTAGTTTGAGCCAGCACAGCAATAAGATCTTTCAATTCATTAGTGTAAGCTTTGTCAAACAGCGAGGCACTATAGCCGGGATCGTAGAAATATTTATCACCCGCCCAATAACCGGCAGTGGCAGCAATGTGCTGAATCATGCACTCACTGTAAATGAGATTTGCACGCCAGTTTTCATAACCGAAATCACCGCTGGTAGATGTTTTAATCTGTGAATGTGAGAAGAGAAAGTTTACATCAATGCTGGTGGCAGCATTGGGATTCGTATTGAGCTCTTCAAAATTTTTGGTGCAGGCACCCAGAACGATCATGACTGCAGTTACTATTATGAATTTTATGTTTTTCGTTTTCATTTGATCATCTTTTGAAGGTTAATAATCAATTAGAAGCTGAAGTTTAAGTTCAATTCATAGCTGCGGGTTGTAGGCACTCCCCACTGTTCAAGTCCCTGGGCATTTGAATTGTTGAAGTTGGTTTCCGGATCAATATTCGGAACGTCGCTCCACAACAAAGCAACATTTCTAACCACCACTGAGATAGTAGCCCCCTGGAAAGTTGTGCCTTTAATGATGGTAGAAGGAAGAAAATAGCTGATACCCACTTGCCGCAGTTTTCCAAAGTTAGCACTGTACACAAACGGTTCTGTGATCGTGCTTACTACTGTTCCCCAGTAATCCCATGGCTTTACAGATGTAGAGTTTGCCTGGCCCGTAGTTTCGTCAACTCCCGGCGCAATAAAATTGTTGTCCCCTCCTCTCCCTTGTAACGTCTCAGTGGTTAAGCCGGCAGCTGCAGCTTCTGCATTGGAGCCTGAGAAGATCTTTGCTCCGCTCTTCATGTCAATGAGAAAATTAAAACCAAAGTGCCCAAACTTGAATGTGTTGCTCCAGCCGGCCTGGAATGGAGCGATGCCGGTTCCGAAATATTGAACTTTAGCGGTGGCAACAGGCAAGCCATTGGCATTTACTATCTGTCCATTAGCATCAGTTTCAAAAGCGGATCCACCAATTTGAGCAGTGGGTAAGCCAACTACTGCAAACACATTGGTAGTTTGCACCCTGCTTCCACCCAAAGAAATACTTTGAACAGCGGTATCGCCTGTTATATTGACTACTTTATTCGTGTTGTTCGCCAGGTTCACTGAAGTTTCCCATTGAAACTTGCTCATTTTAATAGGCATGGCATGCACTAACAATTCAACGCCTTTGTTAGTTACTTCCCCAATGTTCAGGTAGACTCCTGTGAAACCGGATGCTTCAGACACTGCCGCCTGAACAATATCGTCAGTAGTTTTCTTATTATAAACAGCGAAGTCAATTCCAAGGCGATCCTGCCAGAATCTTAAATCAAAACCTACTTCCAGCTCCTGAATCTGCCGGGGTTTTAAATCAGGATTGGGCAATATGGATTCGTTGACCTGACCGAGCGGCTCACCATTGTGTGCACCATCCAGCCCATAGGTAAGAGCAAGCGAGTAGGGATTAGGAGCACCTCCGCCCACTTGAGCAAATGAAAGTCTCAACTTGCCAAATGACATCCAGGCCGGCACTTTAAAGGCATCTGAGAAAATGAAACTCAAACCTGCTGAAGGATAAAAGATGTGATTATTATTAATGCTCAGGGTAGAGAACCAATCATTGCGACCGGTTAGGGTTAGATATAAATAGTCTTTAAATCCTAATTCTGCAGAACCAAAGACTGAGTTGACTCTTGACTTTGAAATAAAATCTCCGGCGGTTTTATTCAAGAGATTTGCTTCTGTATACAAACCATCAATGCTAAAAACATTACCGCCCAATGTATTTTGAGTGAACTTATTATCCTGGCGATTAGCACCTACAAAAGCATCGAGACTGAGCATCGGGGTAAGATTTTTTACGTATCCCAGAATTCCTTCCCAATTTATTTCTGAAACATTGCGCAGATCTTTGGTCATGCTCCCCTGCGCTGAATAAGCCGTTCCGGAAGGAGTAATATTCTGGTTAGAGAAATTATACCAGTCATTTGTGACGCGTCCCTTAGCATACAATCCACTTGTGATTTGATACTTTAGTTGAATGGACCCGATCAGGCGATTCTTCGTTTCATTATTTTGAAATTTAAAAGCAGCGAAATAAGGATTCGTCACAAAAACATCTCCGAGGGGAATTTCCTGACCATCGGCGTCAACATAATTGTTTTCGATGTCTTTCACGCTGTAGCTCGTAGGCAGAAACGCAATACCTGCATTGGGATTACCGGGCCCATCGGAAAGGTTGCTTCTGTTTTTTGAATCCTCGGTTATATATCTTCCCGATGCAGTCGCTGTTAGTTTTTTTCCTAAACGCCAGTCACCATTGAGTGAAAACGAAGTACGCTCGAATGATGAATTAGGAACTATTGGTTGATTCTTTAAATAAGAACCTGAAAAGAGAACGGCGGCGTCATTATTACCGGCATTCAAAGAAAGGGTGTTGGTAGTGGTGGTTCCTGTGCGATAGAAATTTTGAAAGTTATCGCTGACATAAGAATAAGGTCGATTGATTCCATCAAACTGAACCACACTTGAACCATCGAGTAGTCCTCCCCAGCTTGAGTAACCGGCATTGAGTGCTTCTGTCTGAGATTGAGGAGCGCTCCCTAACACTCCCTGTCCATATTGTGATTGAAAATCACGGTGATCAATTCCCTGGTCAAAGGTTAAATTGCTATTGAAACTAACGCCAATTCCTTTTTGAGCTATTCCCCTCCTGGTGTTGATGATGATGACTCCGCCTGCAGCACGTGCGCCGTACAGAGCCGATGCTGCTGCGCCTTTCAAAATAGTTACATCTGCAACGTCATCGGGATTGATGCCTGCCATAGCATCTCCTGCATCATATCCGCCCCATTCGCCGGCGGCTCCCAGGTTTGAATTATCAATAGGAATTCCATCAATCACAAATAAAGGTTGATTGTTTCCGGAAATGGAATTAGAACCACGGATTAAAATGTTTGTAGAACCCGAGGGCCCTGAAGCGACATTGGAAATATTAAGTCCCGCGACTTTTCCCTCCAATGAATTCATTACATTCACTTCTCTCGAATCTGT
Source organism: Chitinophagales bacterium (assembly GCA_035638255.1). Taxonomy (GTDB): domain Bacteria; phylum Bacteroidota; class Bacteroidia; order Chitinophagales; family UBA10324; genus DASRAJ01. Next base: position 14,050 of record DASRAJ010000012.1, on the reverse strand, counting down.
CAAACCTGAGCCATTCACCTTGGTTACGGAATAGCCAAGTGTTTTCTGAGCGTGTTTAATGCCGAGCGATGTTACTACCGCTTCATCTAACGTCTTCGCGCTGGAAGCCAGTGCCACATTAAGCATTGGATTATTGCCCACCATTGTTTCATGCGTTTGATATCCGAGGTATGAGATAACCAAAACGCTGTTATTGTCAGGTACCGAGAGTGTGAACTTTCCATCGTTATCAGTGACGGTACCTTTAGAAGTTCCTTTTACAGAAACTGTCGCTCCCGGTAATGTATAGCCGGCGGAGTCGGTCACAGTTCCTCCAATCTGTACTTGTGCGATTGTGTTAAATGGAATACTTAAGAACAAAGCGAAAAACAAGATTCGCAACGCTCTTGTCGCTTTGTGTTTAAGTTCGGGGGTGCAAGTTTTTTGCATGATGTAGAGTTTTTGGTTCAAATGAAAAATTAGTTATGACAGGAAATGTTTGGGATTTTCCCTACGTTTTTCAAAAAATGATTTTTGTTTCTCATTCCTAATGATTAGAATCTTTATCAGGAATCTTCAGAGGGAAGCCCCTCCCGCAAGATGTCGTTAAGCCCACTTAGTACTTTTGATTCGGCTGATATGATGGCCTTTCATATGAGTGATTGATCTTCAGAGGTAAATCCTCCCGCAAGATGTCACCAGGCACGCGAAATGACACTTTTTAATGTGCTTCAGAATTGCACCGCACAGTGTAGGATCTTCAGAGGTAAATTCCTCCCGCAAGATTTCCGTATCACTGGTTCACGCATTTCATTTAAAGATGAGATTACTTTAAATCCGTTGCATAGATAAATAAATTCTTATCAAATTAAAAACAATGTGTAAATAAATATTCCACCTTCTTCATGTAAAAATCCATGCTCACAAACGAAGTTTTATGTTCAGCTTATTTAATCCAATCACTACTGCCATTACTGCCACGGCATAAAATGCCGACCACAATATTCCGGGTACACCCTGGTGGAAATATTCGGACACCAATGAAAAGCCGAGGAACATCTCCAGCGCAAATACAATGTCGGGAATAATGTAAGTAAGCAGAGGGTTAGATCCTGCCGGACGGAAAAAGTGAGTCCACCTGCTGAATCCTTTTAAGTCAATCAACCAATAGAGGGCCGAATAGGTGATGCAGCAAATAACAGCACTGTATAAACACCATGTTGGTGTAGCATAGATTTTTGAAATCTTATAATAAGGTCTTAGGAAATATCCTGCTGCTAAAAGTGCTGTTGTAAAAAGCAGCGCTTCCAGAAATCGCCTGCTGTTTATTTTCCTTTTGCCTTCATCAAAATATATCAGCGTTAGTACAACTCCGGATAAAGTGATGGAAGTATGTGCAGCATTGCCTGCTTCATAAGAGATCCATTGAAGCCATGGCGATTCACTTACTGAGGGCATCTGACCGATTATATAAATGACTGTACAAATCCCGATCATAATTATTAGTAGAAGAATGTTCCCTCTGAACATCCGGTAAAAGATGCAGCTAAACAAGTATGCCCATCCGATGAGCCCTAAGATTCCCCACCATTGCGGTTGTAGTAGTTGAGTGCCATCCCCACCGCGGTAAATAAAAGCAAGGGCAATCAAACCGAGGATGCCGACTCCCCGAAACAAATACGTCCATTCTTTTCTTTTGAGTGTATAAACATTCCAAACCAGAATGATGGCTATGTAGAATAACAAGGACCACAGATAGATGGACATGCCCATGGCTTTTTCATTATATCCTTCTTCAGTATTCACCATGAAGACACCCAAAATCAACAACCCTATCGTTCGCCAAACAATATGCGCTGACAATTGAAAAGTAATATCACCTTTTGCCAGCCTGTAGTTTAATGCAAACGGAATTGACATACCAACGATGAAAAGAAATGCCGGGAAGACCACATCTACAAAACTCATGGCATCTGCATCTGCCGGCATGTGCTTCATCCATGCTGGTATGCCGGATACACCATGCAACTCATTTACAAAAATCATTACGAGGATGGTAATGCCCCTGAACGCATCAATGGATAACACCCGCAAACCGGTGAGTTTGTTAATCATGTTGTCGGGTTCTGATCTTCGCGGTTAGAAAAATAGTAAGCAGTTTTTTAATCCCGGAAAATTCCTTTGGACAAAAATCTCCAGAGGTAAACCTCCCGCGAGACCGTCCAAAGGCACTAAAAGATCTTCAATCTGATTACAGGTTTGTATTGCTGCTATATCGGGGAATTCTTCAGAGGGGAACCCTCCCGCAAGAATGCTCCTGCAACATGAGGACTTCAATTTATTGTCAAGCGTCATTCTTAATTGAGTGAGGAATCTTCAGAGGAAAAACCTCCCGCAAGAATTCCTGTAGCACCCGATGACCATCTTCTTTACAAGAAAAAGTTTTTAATTATTCCGTTGCATAGGTAATTAAATTTGTGAGAATGTGATAGGGAAAAATTTCAACATGGAGAATTTTTTTACAGAAGCGAAACCCGTCCCCGTAGGGCGACCATCTGGGTAGTGAACGAAACACAAAATTTATTTTTCATTCGAAATGCGCAGCCATTAGTAAATTCATACCCGACCTGTTTTAACATCATGGCAAACACTCCCGATTGATCGGGATCACAAATCAATCGTGTCTGATGCTTAATTCTTCTTCACAAAGAATCATTGCCATTGACATTCTTCGCGGCATCACGATCGCGGGAATGATCCTGGTAAATAATCCGGGTACATGGGATCATATCTATTGGCCGCTGGAACATGCGGAATGGCATGGATATACGCCTACTGATTTTGTGTTTCCGTTTTTTCTTTTCCTCGTGGGCATGTCTATTCCTTTTTCTCTCGATGCGAATAAACTTGAGGGAAGGAAGCCGTACAGAAAAATTATTTCCCGATCACTCAAGCTGATTGCGCTTGGAATTTTTCTCGGCGCCTTCCGTACTCATTTTCCTTTTTTTGAAACCTGGGAAAAGGTGCGATTGCCCGGCGTGCTGCAGCGCATCGGCATCGTTTACTGTATCGTGTCAATTTTATTTTTAAATGTTGATTGGAAAAAATTGCTTGCCATTGGTGTGGTGTGTTTACTCGGCTATTGGGCAATCATGACGCTGATCCCGTTGCCGGACGGAACGATGCCTACTCTTGCACGGGATTCAAATTTGGAAGCAGTAGTTGATTTGAAAATTTTCGGCACTCACATGTGGCTGCCCGATTACGATCCCGAGGGTTTGCTCAGTACCATTCCTTCCATCGCTACTGCCATCTTTGGAATATTAACGTCCCTGTTGCTACGACACGCTGATAAAATTCAGTCTTCAAAAATAAAGTGGCTATTGATTGTGGGAGTAAGCGCGGTAATTATTGGATTGCTGTGGAACACTGTTTTCCCAATCAATAAAAAAATATGGACGAGCAGCTATGTGATGTTCACCGGCGGCTGGGCCTGTTTGTTTCTGGCTCTCATTATTTGGATCACTGAAGCGGCATACGTAACCTGGGCAAAACCTTTCATCTGGCTTGGTATGAATTCCATTGCGATCTATGCACTGAATGAATTTATTGCCTCGGTAATGGGACAAATTCAATTCGCCTATCACGGAACTCAAACTTCAGTTCATGGATTTTTGTACGACAACCTTATTGCTTCATGGATTGCTGATCCGAAATTGAGTTCGTGTATCTACGCCATTCTCGTTGTGCTGTTCTACATCTTCGTCGCATGGATTTTCTATAGGAGAAAATTATTTTTCAAAATTTGAAATTTGATTTAATTTTTTCGAAATGAAATTCATGATGTGCTACCCAAAGATTTTTTACTCCACCGTGCTGCTACTGATTGTCCCTTTGTTTCTTTCATGGCAGACACGCGGCAAGAAGGAAAACTTAGTGGTAATTGGCTACGTCGGTGGCTACAATGGTGCAATAAATGCTGATGCGATTGATGCTAAGAAATTAACTCACATCAATTACGCTTTCGTTGACATCAGGGAGAATCAGGCGTGGCTTCACAATGAAGAGACGGACACCATCAACTTCAGAAAATTGAATGAATTGAAGAAGATCAATCCTGATTTGAATATCCTTATTTCAATTGGGGGCTGGAGTTGGAGTGACCATTTTTCTGATGCGGTGCTCACTGATTCTTCCAGAAAATTATTTGCAGCATCAGCGGTCGCCATTGTTCAGAACTACAATCTCGATGGTGTTGACATTGACTGGGAATTTCCGGGCATGCAGGGAGAAGACAATGTTTACCGTCCGGAAGACAAACAAAATTTCACGCTGATGTTTGCAGCACTGAGGGAAAACCTTGATCACCTGCAGCAGCAAACACACAAGAAATATTTTCTTACAGCAGCCGTGGGGTCGTTTCAATCTTTCCTTGATCATACAGAAATGGACAAGGTGCAGAACTATCTCGATTACGTGAACCTGATGACGTACGATTATAAAACAGAAGGTGATACCCTTGCCGGACATCACACGAATCTGTATAATTCAACCAACGATACGAATGAATACTCCGCCGATCGTTCTATACGCGAATATCTTGCTGCCGGTGTACCCGCAGAAAAAATTGTGATGGGCATTGCATTCTATGGTCATGCCTGGAAAGTGGCGAGTAATACTCAGAATGGATTGAACTGTAAAGTGATTGCCCCCGCTGATGGGTTTGGCTACACGACGATTAAGGACAGCTTGACGGATCAGCACGGATACAAAAGATATTGGGATGAAAAGGCGAAAGCTCCTTATCTCTATAATGCAACTGACAACTTATTCATTTCTTATGATGATGAAGAGTCAGTGAAGCAGAAGTGTAAATATGTGAAAGAACATCATTTAGCCGGAGTGATGTTCTGGGAATATTTTGCCGATGAGAAAGAATACCTGCTGAAGGAGATCAATCGGGATTTCAAATAATTATTTTAAGTATCAAGAATCAAAATTCAAGGAAGCTTCAAAATTCAAATGTCACGAGTTCCGGGTTTGTCTTTTGAAATTTGATTCTTGAAGTTTTCTTGAAGTTTGAAAATTGAAATTTGAAATTTCGAATGCAGTGAGAGTGTACTACTGAGGTTTGTCAAAAATGATATCTCCTGAACGCTTCAATCGCCTCATATTCGGCAAGCCCCAATGCATCATACATTTTTGCAGTAGTACGGTTGCGCTCTTCGGCGCGTTGCCAGAATTCCCGGTGGTCGGGACCCGGAAAGAGCGGACGGTCTTTTTGTGATTGATGCTTGAAGATTGCTTTTCGCTTCTTCAGCAATTCATCGGGACTGATAGGTACTGCCATTTCAATCTGATCGAGATCCCATTCCTGCCACGCGCCGCGGTAGAGCCATACGTAACAATCGCGCATCCACTGTTCCTTCTTCAACTGATCAATGGCGCGATAGATCGCAGTGAGGCAGACACGATGTGTGCCGTGCGGATCACTCAAATCACCGGCAGCATAAATCTGGTGCGGCTTAATTTCTTCAATGAGGTCTGCAATAATTTGAATGTCTTTATCACTCAGCGGTTTCTTCTTCACCAAGCCCGTTTCATAAAACGGCATGTCGAGGAAGTGAATGTTTTCATCTTCCACCCCGAAGAAACGGCACGCTGCTTTTGCTTCCCCCCTCCGGATCACCGCTTTAATTTTTTGCAGGTTGGGAAGGTCAGCCTGTCCGGCGGCTTTCACTTTTAAAAATCCGTTCACCTGTCCGAAGATCACGTCGGTGTCTTTATTCTGCAGGTGAAAAATTTCATTGAAGTCTCTCACAAAATCCACGAAGCGGATCGCATCATCATCAAACACGGCGATGTTCCCCGAGGTCTGGTAGGCGAGATGTACTTCATGTCCCTGTTCTACCAACCGTAAAAATGTTCCGCCCATGGAGATCACATCATCATCAGGGTGCGGACTGAAAATAATCACCCGCTTCGGGAACGGATTAGCGCGCTCGGGACGATACGTATCATCAGCATTCGGCTTACCGCCCGGCCATCCGCTGATGGTGTGCTGCAGGTCGTTGAACACCTTGATGTTGATCAATTGCGCCGGCCCCTGTTCTGTGATCAGCTCATCCATCCCATGTTCTGTGTAATCACGATCCATGAGCTTGAGCACGGGCTTGTTCAATTTTTGACAGAGCCACACCACAGCCCTTCGGATAAGGTCATCATTCCATTTGCAGGTTCCTACCAGCCATGGCGTTTTTACTCTTGTAAGCTCAGATGACGATGCATTGTCCAACACAATTTTTGCATCGGTATGAAGCTGCAAGTAGGTGGCAGGTACCATCTCGCTCACGTTGCCTTCAACAGTTGCCTTGATGATATTTGCTTTCCCCTCACCCCATGCCATCAGGATAATTTTCTTCGCTTTGCGGATGGTGCCGATGCCCATAGTGATCGCGCGGCGCGGAACATTTTCATCTCCGAAAAAATCACTGGCTGCATCTGTGCGGGTGATGTGATCGAGCGTGATGAGGCGCGTGAGTGAATTCACTGACGAGCCCGGCTCATTGAAACCGATGTGACCCGTCCTGCCGATGCCAAGTACCTGCAGGTCAATGCCACCGACGGTTTCAATTTTGCGTTCGTACTCGTGGCAGAACTCACTCACCTTTTCAACCGGCAGCGTGCCATCAGGGATGTGAATGTTTGCCGGGTCAATGTCAATATGATCGAAGAGGTTTTCCTTCATGAACCGCACATAGCTCTGCAAGGAGTTGGGTTGCATCGGGTAATACTCATCGAGGTTGAAGGTGATCACGTTTTTGAAGCTCAACCCTTCCTGCTTGTGCAGGCGAATGAGCTCATCATACACGCTGGTGGGGGTGGAGCCCGTGGCGAGACCGAGCACGAAATTTTTTCCCTGCGCCTGCTTGAGCTTTACGAACGAAGCAATTTCAAACGCCACCATTTTCGATGCTTCAGCAGAATCATTGAAAATATCTACAGGAATTTTTTCGAATCGTGTGGTTTGATCGGGGGAGTCGGTGCCATTCATTTTGAGGGCTGAAGGTTTTTTTTCCTTTTTCCGGGTGTGAAGAGAAAGTTTGGGATTCAGGAGTTGGGTGAGGTGGCAAATGTAGAGAAGGGGGAGTAAATTTTGGATGGAAAAATTTTTGGAGGAGAGATTTTTATTGGCGACTTGACAAAATATGCAGCCATTTTAGGATTACACTTATCTTAATTGTCGAAAGTGTGATTTTTGAAGAACCCGGTTTTTCACATTATGGGAATGAACGTTGTGACTCTTGACTTTAGTCAAGTGGTGAAACTACTACTAACAAAAAATTAAGCTTTGAAGACCTATAATTAAACACCTACTAAATCAACCAACAATAAGGAAATTAAAATTACAAAGTGCAAATGCTCGTGGATATATAGATTGCATGAATAAGGGAGTACTGGAATGACTGGAGTGCACAATTGAATTGAAAAAAATCGCTCATGCTGAACACAATTGAAAAAATAAAACAGAATAGTGAAGTCCCGATTCAATCGGGGAAATCAAAACTCCGTTTCACAATCATACTACTCTCCCTATTTTTTTTAGTTTACGAAAAAACAAATGCCCAAACCCCCAACTGGCTTTGGGCAAAAGCAATCGGTGGAACAGGTATTGATTTTGGTAAGGCAGTAGCTATTGACCCCTCAGGAGGCGGAGATGTTTATACTACAGGCTGGTTCCAGGGAACAGTAGACTTTGATCCCGATTCAGCGGGAAGCTTCAATTTAACTTCTGCGGGTCCTCAAAATATTTTCATTTCCAAATTAGACGTCTCGGGCAATTTTGTATGGGCAAAAGCAATGGGCGGAGCAGTGGGTGGCTGTGATGCTTTCTCCATCGCTGTTGACCCCTCAGGAAGCGGGGCTGTTTATACCACAGGTACTCTCACCGGCACAGCCGACTTTGATCCCGATTCATCGGGAAATTTCAATTTAACTTCAGCGGGATTCCGGGACATTTTCATTTCCAAATTAGACAACTCTGGCAATTTTATATGGGCAAAACGAATCGGGGGAACAAGCGATGATTATGGCCGGTCCATAGCTGTTTCAGGAAACGGTGACGTTTACACCGCAGGTTATTTCGAAGGAACAGTTGACTTTGATCCTGATTCATCGGGAGCATTCTATTTAACTTCGGGCGGACTCTTTGATATTTTCATTTCCAAATTAGACGCCTCCGGTAATTTTATATGGGCAAAAAGAATTGGCGGTACAATTTACGATGCTGCTTTCGCTGTTGCTATTGACCCCAAAGGAAGCGGGGACGTTTATACCACGGGTTCTTTCGAGGGAACGGTTGACTTTGATCCCGGCGCAGGGACATTCTATTTAACTTCGGCGGGAACAGATAACATTTTCATTTCGAAATTAAACAGCTCGGGCAATTTTGTTTGGGCAAAAGCAATGACCGGAACAGGTTTTATAAATAGCGGTAACTCCATAGCCATTGACCCTGCAAACGGAGATGTTTATACTACAGGCCGGTTCGAGGAAACTGTGGACTTTGACCCCGATTCATCGGGGCAATTCAACCTGACTTCAGCCGGATTAGGTGACATTTTCATTTCCAAATTAGACAGCGCGGGCAATTTTATATGGGCAAAAGCAATAGGCGCATCCAGTAACGATTTTGGTTATTCCATAGCCATTGATCCCGCAGGAAGCGGGGATGTTTATGCCGCAGGCCTTTTCCAGGAAACAGCTGACTTTGATCCGGGCGCCGGGACCTTCAATTTAACTTCTGCCGGATTAGCTGACGTTTTCATTTCCAAATCAGACAGTGCGGGGAATTTTATATGGGCAAAAGCCGGTGGCGGAACAGGTGACGATCAGAGTTACACTATGGCTCTTAACCCAGCAGGAAGCGGAGATGTGTATATGGCGGGATTTTTTTATAGCCCCTCCATCACGTTTGATTTCAACTCGCTAACAAATGCAGGAGGCGGTGGTCCTGATATATTTATTGCCAAACTTGGCATTTTAACCGGAATTGAAAGTGTGGAGGAAAAGAATGGCATTTCTGTTTTTCCTAACCCTGCCTCAGATCATTTCACCATCGCTTTCGCAGGCGGCAATAAAAAAGTTGAGGTAATCATCACCGACGTTACCGGGAGATTAATCTATACAACCACTGGAACAGAAACACAAAAGATAGAAGTGAACCTCCGGCTGTGTTGTGTGACAGACGGAGTATATATTGTGCGAATTCAAACTTCAGATAGTATCGAAACGAAAGAGATCATTGTTGCAAAATAATGAAGTGTATATTTCTCTCAACCGGCAGGCATAAGATTTAACTTTGATGAACTATTTAAATTTAAACTGCGATTTAAAAACATAACCTGCAATGATTAAAAGCAGAATTATTATTATCCTGCAATTATTTTTATTTGCCCATTCTTTTGGACAAAACAATATTAAATATGCAGATTCCATCCGGATATCCGGGGGAATTCCGGAGTTGGCGTATGCTGTTGTTTCCGGTGATTCAATTTTGGAAATGGCTTTTTTAGGATATCATTCCATAAATCTTAAAGATACTGCCTCTGTTTCTGATAGGTTCCATATCGGCTCTAACACCAAGGCAATGACGGCTTTTATCATTGCTAAATATGTTGAAAAAGGCAAGCTAAATTGGGACACAAAATTTTTTGATTTGTTTCCTGAATGGAAAAAGGAATCTGACTCCGCATATTATAATATTACCCTTCAAGACCTTCTATCCCACAGAGCCCGGATTCAGCCATTTACGGAAGATGAAGAAGGTCATGCCATTCCCGAATTTAAAGGAACAAAGCAGCAAAAACGAACAGAGTTTGGCAAATTTGTTCTAACCTTAAAACCCGTTGAAATTGATTCCAATTTAAAATATACTTATTCAAACGCCGGGTATACATTAGCAACCCTAATGCTGGAGAAAGTAAGCGGAAAGAGTTGGGAAGATTTAGTCATCCGGGTTTTCAACAGAGATTTAAAGATTAATACCCAATTCTCATGGCCTGACAATCAATCAAAGAAAGATACGTGGGGACATATTTTTGAAGATGGTAAACTTGTGCCGGTTGCTTCCACTATAGATTATCACCTCGATTTTACAGAGCCTGCGGGAGATATAAACATCACGCTACCTGACTATATTAAGTTTGTCCAGCTAAATATAAATGGGTTGAAGGGTAAAGACAATTACCTCAGGGCTACCACATATCAATCCATTCATAAGGGCATCGAAAATTATTCTTTGGGTTGGGCAAACATTTATGAGAATGGTAAGGAGTTTTCTGCCCATTCCGGGAGTGCCGGAACCTACTTTTGTACTGTCTCAATAGACCGAAAGAAATATATTTCTTACATCATCTTTGCCAACTCAGCAACAGAAAGTACAGTTGCCGGAGTCAGGTTGTTAATGCGTAAATTGAAGGAAAAATACGGCAGCTAAATATTGCATTGGTAATAGCGGCAAGCGTGATCCCGTGATCCGGAATTAATATACAATCGAAGGTAAATTATCATTAGCCCGAACGCGAATAAAATTTATCTCCCGGTCAAATCCGATATCCAAATACAAGTTTAAGCTTTTCGGGCGCATAAAGAAGAAAGTCTTTGTCTCCCAGACCTACAGTGTTAATATCAAGCCCAAACGGCGCGAGGACATAGAATTTTTTTCCGCCGTAACCAATAGACGCATGCGCCATGATCTTCGGGGCCAAATGAATTGTGTTTTTAAAAAGATTAAGCGAATCTCTTCGTGATTGTGAAAGACAGAAAGTGATTCCGGGTGTTAACGATGCTGACAAATAAAATCTATGTGGAAGCACAACCGTGAAAACATAACCACCCGTGATTCCGAAACTAAAAACATTTACTTGTGTCCCAATTGGCACGGGGTTGATCAGCGAGGAAAACTGGCGTGCAATCAATGAGTCAGTGCTGACGACGTTGATGTCAGAGACAAAGAGTCCGAGTAATGGTGACCCGGCACTTTTCTTTTGTATTTGAGTTCCGGAATACGCTGCATTAAGTGAAAGCTTTTTGTAGTTGAACAGATAATTATAGTTTACCCCAAAGTTGAGTGCGTCAACATCATTTCGGGTAATGTTTATTTTTTTTCCGCTGCTGTCTACAGCCGATTCTGTAAAACCATTATTAATCTCAAAGGTGATGTCGATGATGTTACGCCCTCTGTAAAGTGTCCCGATAAAATTGAACCCTTTGGTTTGTTGATCATCCGTGAGGCCATGCTTGTAAACTGCCACGCCGAGGTCGATTGCGAAACTCTTATAAGAGAAGCCCAGACCTGCAGCGATTTTTTGCGCCGGATGAAACTCAACCCGGTCAGTCCACTTTTGATTGAAAAAGTAGAATGTGTTTTGTTTCATCGAGCTATAAATCCGTATTCCGTACTTTGATGGGCTCCGGTCAATGTAGTTTGAATCAAACGGTAGGACCACCGAAGCCTGTGAATACGATTTTTCACTGAACAGAAATAGAATATAGGAAAACCAAATGAACATTTTTAAAGCTGACTGATTCATATTGAAAATTATTTAGAAATGGAAGTAAATGCTTTGGTAATCATGAGCAGTTCTTGCACATCAAAATCTTATTCCGGGAGCTTAAGCCAGCAGATTGATCATTTCACTCTCTCAGTCTCAACTGATGAACATCGGCAATCAGGATACCTGCTGCTGCACCTATAAAATAGGCAGCTATCACATCAGTAGGGTAATGTTTGCCTGACTTCACCCGAAGATAACCGACGATGGCAGGATAAATTGCTGCCGCACTCCAGCTACCGATTTTTAATGCAAGATTATCGGAATTATCATTGATGATTTTAGCCATGTAAAATGTATTGCATGCTGTCATGGTCACATGTCCCGAAGGGAATGATGAGGTGGCACCCTTGGAAAATCGCAAGCAACTGGTGTCACCCGGCGTGCACATAAAAGGACGCGGACGATTAACGGTATTTTTAAAACTTCCATAGGCGCCCGCCGCATTTATTAAGGATTCAGAATTTATAGCAAGGTAGGTGAGGTAATCGTCGCGCATAGATGGATCAAAAGCCGGCAGAGCAAATGAAAAAAAGCTTAATCCCAGCATGATGGAACTGATACGATCTGCATTTTTGTCGTTATAGTGTATCGTCGGAAGGTCCAGAAGAGCGAGAAGTGTGGTATCAATTGCAGACACCTGACGTTGCGTTAGTATCGGATGATTCTTATGAAGAAAAAGAGCGTAGCTTACAGTAATTCCTCCAAATCCGATAATGGGTATCTCTGTGTGAGGGGCAAGTGTATAGGGAGATTGGGCAGTAGCCGGTGTGAAAACTATCGCTACCAGGAATGAGATAATTAAAAAGTGCTTCATGCGAATGATCTATAGAGACTGAGTATGAATTTAGCGCTGTACAAAAATAATTTTTATTTTTCTTCCATTTTGGAAGACAGATATGCTTCATTAATCAGTCCATTTTTTTGCGCTAATGTTTTATCCATCATTCAACGAAAAACTTTTTCCTTCAACATATCATTTCAAAAGTATTATTTGAATGCCGTAAGGATGTTTGAAATATTCATATACAATTTTATTCTGAATCTATCACATCATTTTATTCGACAGGTAAACTCCCATCCTGCTTTGCAATCAGAAGTCAATAATAAATTGCAACTATTTAATTCGAAGGAAATATCATTTCTTTGTGTTTTTCCTCAGAACAAAAGGTAAATTTTTTTCGCACATCATCATTACATATAACTTTAATAAGTTAGTTGTTGATAAGGTGATTGGAGGGATACAGAGCGTCTCGAATTTTTTCACTTTATCTTTAACTTTCTAAGAAAGTTCAATCGGGAATAACTTTTGAGTCTTCTTTTCTGTATTTCTTAATGATTATTTAACAGGCAATGATCTTATTGAATAAATTTACCCTTCTAATCATGAACATCTCCTCTCGGAATTTTTTCATTCTGCTTCTCAGTTTCGTTTGCCTCAGTGTCTCTTGCTTCAGTCAACTGATTGACTTAGGTCTTAGAGATTGGAAAACATCTATTGAAACTCCATATAACCTGAAGAAGAAAATTGATATACCGGTATGCATTGGAGCAGTTGCACTCATTGGTGGTGGTTTTGTTCTCAAGACTTTTAAGACTCCGCTTACGGATGAAGAATTAGCGCATCCTGACACAAGCAAAATTCCGTCATTCGATCTTTCTGCCATTCACCAGGCCAATCCTTCATACCAAAAGGCAAGCGATATTCTTGAAATTACTGCCATGGCACTGCCCTTTATTGCTTATGTGGATAAGAGAGTAAGCGGGCACGGTTCACAGATCGTCGCCATCTATTTGGAAACGCTTGCAATAGATTTTGCTGCCTACAACGTAACTACCGGTATTGTGAACCGCCATCGCCCGCTTACCTACAATACTGATACTACTGAAGTCCCGTTAAAGACCCGAAAGGGACCAAGTGTGAAAGAATCATTTTTCAGCGGACACACTTGCAATGCGGCAACAGCTACTTTTTGTGGAGCAAAGATATTTACTGATTTGCGTCCACACTCTAAACTGGTTCCCTTTGTTTGGATTGCTGCTGCCGGAGTTCCTGCATTCACTGCTTATTCCAGGTACAAAGCGGGGAAACATTTTCCCAGTGATGTTATTGTAGGATATATTGTGGGTGCCAGCATCGGATATTTTGTTCCGCAATTACACAAGTATGCCACCCCGGACAAACTCTCACTGGCACCTGCCTTTGATGAGAAAGGCCTCGTAATGACTTACACTTTTTGATTTTAAGCCGGATCAGTAGGGTGAGGGTATAAAATCTTGTGCCCCTACGATCTTTGATTTTCTGCTGTAAGAATTATCATCCGGACGGGTGAGAATAATTAGTCGTCCCTTAACAATTCCTGAAACGTATGCCAGTAAAGGTTTTCAAGACAATGGTGTGCAAAAAATGATGCAGGGATTTTGAAAGAATCTTTGAAAACCTTGCAACTTTGCAC
>DASRAJ010000011.1:0-24174 GCA_035638255.1 Chitinophagales bacterium | reverse complement strand
CGGGTTCACACTCATGACTAGCACCAGGTCAACATCACCAAGAATGTTTTCAAGTAAAGAAACTGACGTATGTGGATTGATGGCAACACCTGCACTCATTCCTTTTTCCTGTATGGCGTGAATAGTTCGGTGAAGATGGGGAGACGCCTCGAGGTGTACTGTCAGAACATCAGCGCCTGCTTTTTTGAAGTCATCAATGTACTTTTCCGGTTCTACAATCATCAGGTGAACATCGAGCGGCTTCTGCGAAATTCTCTTCACCGCTTTTATCACGGGCAACCCAAAAGAAATATTAGGAACAAATCTCCCATCCATAACATCACAATGAATCCAATCGGCTTCACTGCTATTGAGCATTTCAATTTCATCCCGGAGGCGAAGGAAGTCAGCAGAGAGAATAGAGGGTGCAATCAACGGCATGCGGCGAAGATAGTGCGAAGTTCGCAGCGTGAATGTCAAATGCCGGGTAACTCTGGAATAAAGAGAAGGCCTTCCTTTTGACGGAAGGCCTTCAGAAATTTGAAGTATGAATCTGTTACTTGCTGACGATAAATTTCTTCACTTCTGTTCCTGCATCATAGTTAATCTTCAAAAAATATTCACCTGCACTAAGTGCGCTCACATCTAATTCAGCAGTTGCATTTTCATCCAATTGTGCAGCTTTTATTTCAGAAATTTTCTGTCCGATAAAATTGTAGATGCAAAAACTTGCAGAAGAAATTTTATCATCAAAGAGAACAATGAGTTTGTCAGCGACGGGATTCGGGTACAATTCAAATTGCTGCTTATCATTTACAAAACTATTTGTAACGGCCACTGCACGATTTGCTGTAGCGCTGGATTTTACTTTAAGCGTGTAGCAATAATTGAGATCGAACTGACCGGCCCTGGCACGTACCTTTATTAAGTATTTTCCAGGGAGCAATCCATTAATAGTAATTGTGTCAGATTTAGTGCCCCTGTTTTTTGATGATCCAATCTGTAACTTGGTTGAGTCATAGAGGAAGATGTTGTAATCCTGGAAAAAATGGACCAGACTAATCAGTATATTCGGCTCTTGCGAGGTTACATTAAATTTAAACCAATCAACATCAAGCGGGGTGCTGATCAAGGCCTGATACTCTACATTGGTTCCTATCTGTGTAGCTTGTGTTTTTTCATTATTGGGTTCGAAATTATCAATGCAAGGAAGAATTTGTGCATCACATTTTTTCAAAACAGGTGCAGCAAGAACTAGTACGACAATAAACAGTGCGAGTTTTTTCTTTAGCAGGGAAAAATTTTTCATAGAGAAAGTATTTTGTAATAAGGAGATAAATTTTTGATTTTTATATAAAAGGTCCAAGCTTAATTAAGCTGATACGGGATTAAAAGAATTTTGTTCGCTTTCTCACAATAATAATAAATGGAGCACTTCGAATTTATCCTTCAGGAATCATTCGTTCATTTGATTATCTCGAAAAAGGGCGAGGGAATGAGGATAACGGATTTTTTTTGCACTAACGGCAGAAAGACTAATCAGGAGTATTCTCCATTCGCGTTTTGCCAAAACAACAATCCCTCCCCAATTTTCATCGAGAAGGGATTGCTGCAAACCCACTCCATTAACCCAAATAAGATCTTAAGGTGCGCGCAGATTTTAACTTCCGCATGCGGCGTACTGCTTTTTCTTTTATCTGACGAACACGTTCACGCGTTAATCCAAAACGTGACCCGATTTCATCAAGGTTCATTGGTTGCTCGCCATTCACCCCGAAAAAGCATGCAACAATGTCAGCATCACGCTTATTCATTGTAGACAAAACTCGCTTGATATCATTCTTTAGTGATTCGTTCATCACTTCATTATCCACCGGTTTCGCGCTATTATCTTCATAGAACTCAATCATGGTTCCTTCTTCATTCTCCTTTATAGGCGCATCCATTGAAAGGTGCTTACCTTGCCCCTTCATCATCTCAGCAATGTCTTTAACATTCACGTTCATGATATCAGCAAGCTCATCATGACTTGGCTCACGCTCATGTTCCTGTTCAAATTGAATCATGATCTTATTTAGCTTGCTCAATGAGCCAACTTTGTTCAATGGCAATCGAACCATTCGTGATTGTTCCACCAGTGCCTGAAGAATAGATTGACGAATCCACCACACTGCATACGAAATGAATTTGAACCCTTTTGACTCATCAAAACGCTGAGCTGCTTTAATCAAGCCAATATTTCCCTCATTGATTAGATCGCTAAGTGAAAGACCCTGGTGTTGGTATTGTTTGGCAACTGAAACCACAAATCGAAGATTAGCTTTGGTCATTTTCTCCAAAGCATCGTGATCTCCTAATCTGATTTTTCTTGCCAACTCTACTTCCATCTCCGGCGTAATGAGATCCATTTTGCCGATCTCCTGCAAGTAACGTTCGAGCGAATCGTTATCGCGGGCGGTGATTTGTTGTGTAATTTTAAGTTGTCTCATGGCGTGAGGGTTTTACAAACAGTAGATACGATCTTGTATTGCATTTAGTTCCGAAGCACTAATAAATTATTTTTCAAGAACGATAGTTTCACTTATTCGACAAAAATCCCGCCATTGTTTCTTAATTATAACATGTTAAGATTTTCTTGACAGAAGATTGACGGAGTTTTCCACTAAGATGGGGATTCCAATTTTAATCACAACTCATTCAAAAATTGGATATCAACATTCTATGTTAACTCAATTTTGGGATTGTTTCTCGAGCAGGGCCTTACGTGATAACTTGAACTTTCCGGTCTTCTTATCCACCTCAAGTAATTTTACCTTAATTGTGTCTCCCACATTCATAACTCCCTCCATGCTCTCCAGTCGCTTGTAAGATATTTCTGAGATGTGCAGCAATCCTTCCTTGCCCGGAAGAAATTCAACAAAGGCACCATAAGGCATAATTGATTTTACTTTGGCTTCATAGACTTCACCGGGCTCGGGAACAGTCACAATACCTTTCACCCGTCTCACTGCTGCATCAATAGATTCCTTGTTCGGACCATAAATGAGAACTTCGCCCGTGTTGTTCACTTCGGTGATGTTAATAGTGGTTCCTGTTTCCTTCTGCATTTCCTGAATCACCTTTCCTCCCGGACCAATGACAGCACCGATGAATTCTGTTGAGATAATAATCTTTTCCACTCTTGGGGCATGTGGCTTATAGTCCTCGCGAGGTTGCGGTATGGCTTCGTTTAACTTGCTGAGTATGTGAAGACGACCATTCTTTGCCTGTTCCAATGCCTGATACATTGTTTCATAACTCAATCCGGAAACTTTGATGTCCATTTGGCAGCCACATATTCCTTTTGAAGTTCCGGTAACTTTAAAATCCATATCTCCGAGGTGATCTTCATCTCCCAAAATATCCGAGAGAATTGCCACCTTTCCATCTTCTCGCGTGATAAGTCCCATTGCAATTCCTGAGACATGGCTTTTCATTTTCACACCAGCATCATGCAGTGCGAGTGAAGCTGCACATACAGTTGCCATAGAAGATGAACCGTTTGATTCGAGAATATCAGATACTACACGAATGGTGTAGGGGTTATCTTCTGAGGGAGGAAGCAAGTTCTTCAATGAGCGCATGGCAAGATTTCCATGCCCAACTTCCCGGCGACCGGGTCCGCGATTGGGCTTTATTTCTCCTGTAGAATAAGAGGGAAAGTTATAATGAAGAATGAATTTCTGATAAGTCGTTTCCATCGCCTTGTCGAGCATCAACTCATCGAGTTTGGTTCCGAGTGTCACTGTAGTTAGTGACTGAGTTTCTCCGCGTGTAAAAATAGCCGAGCCATGTGCAGAAGGAAGGTAATCAATTTCTGTCCAGATTGGGCGAATCTCATCCGTCTTTCTTCCATCTAATCTTTTTCCTTCATCTAAAATCAAGTTGCGAACAATGTCATATTCGAGGTCATTATAGTATTTTTTCGCAAGTTTCTGATCTTCCTCATTTTCGAAACCTTCAATCATTGCTTTCAACTCATCTTTGATAGCAGCGAAAGCAAGCTTACGTTCTGTTTTTGCCCCACCACTTGAAGCAACGGTGTAAATCTTTTCTTTGAACACAGAATAAACCTTCTCCCTCACATCCAAATTGGAAGCGGGTTTGGGGTATTCGCGCCACGTCTTCTTTCCCCCTAATAATTCCACAAGTTTCAATTGCGCTTCCACGTGTTTTTGCACTGCTTCATGACCAATTTTGATTGCTTCGAGCATATCGGCTTCAGAAACTTCTTTGGCTTCACCTTCCACCATCACAATATTTTGTGCAGATGCTCCAACAAGGATATCGAGTTCTGCTCTCTCAATGTCTTGCTTCAATGGATTCACCACAAATTTTCCATCAATCTTGCACACACGAACTTCAGAGATAGGTCCATTGAATGGAATGTTAGAAACGGTAAGCGCAGCCGATGCTGCCAAGCCTGCAAGCGAGTCAGGCATGATGCTTTGATCGGCTGAAATGAGATTGATGTTGACTTGGGTGTCGCACAGGTAATCTTCAGGAAAGAGCGGACGAAGAACACGATCAACTATTCTTGAAATTAAAATTTCATAGTCGGAAAGACGAGCTTCTCTCCTGAAAAATCCTCCCGGAATTCTTCCCGCAGAAGCAAACTTTTCCTGGTAATCAACAGAGAGCGGGAAAAAGTCCTGCCCCTCTTTTACTTCCTTATTGGAAACAACTGTAGCGAGTATCATGCAATTGCCCTGGCGAACAACTACGGAACCATCAGCTTGGGTGGCCAACTTGCCGGTTTCAATGGTGATGGGCTTACCTTCTGAGGTTTCGAAGGTGTAAGAAATACCTTTTTGTGACATTGGAATTTTGTTTTGAAGTGAGGATTAAAACTTCCGGTTTCGATTTCCAATCTTTCTGGATTGGTTAATGAAGTTGCCGGATAGTTAATATATGTGCGTGTAAATAAAACGCAGAAGCCGCAGGAGTTGGCTGTCGGCTTCGAAGATTTGATTTACTTTCTAAGATTTAATTTCTCAATAAGCTGGCGATAGCTGGTGAGGTTCGTGTCATGCAAGTACTTCAACAACCTTTTGCGTCTGCCAACTGATTTCATGAGGTTGCGGGAAGAATTGTAATCTTTCTTCTGTCCCTCAAGGTGTGAAGAGATGTGATTGATGCGCTCCGTGAGCATAGCAATTTGCGCTTCTGTAGAACCGGTGTTCTTTTCATTACCTCCGAAATCATTGATGATCTGAGATTTTTTTTCCTTCGTTAAAAGCATCGTGATTGAATTCTTTTCTGATTTTACCGGCGCAAATATAGGGAAATTTTGGTGTGGGCGCGTACTGATATCACGATAGAGACTTTCTCCACATTAAAGTACTTCTTCTTGCAATGCTGAAATTCAGAAAACGGATTCGTTAACTTTGTTTTTCTTCCCATGGAAAAATATTAAATCATGACTTTAAACCCTTACATCCATTTCCCCGGAAATTGTGAAGAAGCACTCAACTTTTACAAACAATGTCTCGGAGGAGAAGTGAAATTTAGATACTTCGGCGACAGCCCCATGCAGGTGGCGGAAGAGCACAGGAAGAAAATTGTTCATGCGGAGTTTCACTTTGATGGAAACATGCTTATGGCTTCCGATTCATTGCCCGATCATAAAATTGTTGCCGGAAATAATTTTGGTCTTTCAATAATCCTGAAAGATATTCTGCAAATGGATTCCATTTTCAGTCAACTTGCAGCAGGCGGCGAAATCACAATGCCGTTACAAGACACATTTTGGGACGCGCGATTTGGAATGCTCACCGATAAGTTTGGAATCCGGTGGATGTTTAATTGCAGTTTGAAAAAATAACACATGAAGATTGGATTTGCTTAGAGAAATAAAAAAAGCGAAATTCCGTTCTCTGCCCCATGACGAATTTCATACTTAAATTATTGGTGAATGCATTGGCGGTGCTCATTACTTCTTACCTGATTCCCGGGGTTCGCATTGAATCGCCTGCATGGTCAATTTTAATTGCGGTGGTGCTGGTACTGATGAATACGATTGTCAAGCCTATTATGATCATCCTCACCTTGCCGGCTACCCTTTTTACTTTCGGACTTTTCATTCTTGTGATCAACGCATTTGTTATTCTTCTCACGAGTAAAATTGTTCCGGGATTTACGGTAGAAAGCTTTTGGTCAGCTCTTGGGTTCAGCATTATCCTCTCAATCATTCAAAGCGTGTTTGAAGCAACTGCACAGCGGGAAGAGCGTTGATGCTGCGATGTTGAAAAATATTCTTCCTCCTAACTCTCAATTGTAACTCTTCAATCAGATTTTCTTTTCAATATTTGCTCCCCGCTCCGAAAGGAGTTCTTTGGATATGGAGAATTTTATTGTCTCAGCACGTAAGTATCGCCCCTCTCGATTTGAAGATGTGATTGGTCAACCACAAGTGACCAACACGTTGAAGAATGCATTGCGTACGAATCAGGTTGCACAGTCATTTCTCTTTTGTGGACCGCGCGGAGTAGGTAAGACTACGTGTGCACGCATACTTGCGAAGGCAGTGAACTGCGAGAACCTGACAAAAGATTTTGAGCCGTGCAATGAATGTGCATCGTGCCAGGCATTTAATGAGAATGCCTCTTTCAACGTCTTCGAGTTAGATGCGGCTTCAAATAATTCAGTGGAAGATATTCGCGCACTCATTGAGCAGGTTCGGTTTGCGCCTCAGGCAGGAAAGAAAAAAATCTACATCATTGACGAGGTCCACATGCTCAGTACGAATGCCTTCAATGCTTTTCTGAAAACCTTAGAAGAGCCACCGTCCTATGCGCTCTTCATTCTCGCTACTACTGAGAAACATAAGATCATTCCGACCATTCTTTCGCGCTGTCAAATCTTTGACTTCAACCGAATCAAGACCGAAGACATGGTAAAGCACCTGATAATGATTGCGAAGAAAGAAAAGATTGAGGCCGAAGAAGATGCGCTTCACATTATTGCGCAAAAAGCGGATGGCGCATTGCGCGATGCGCTTTCAATGTTTGATCGCATCAGTATTTTTTCCGGAGGAAAAATTCGTTATACCGATGTAGTGGAGAACCTAAACATCCTCGATTACGATTATTTCTTTCGGCTCACTGATTATTTTCTTGCGGCTGATGCAGCTTCTGCACTTCTCACCTTCAATCAAATTCTTCAGAAAGGTTTTGACGGAGAAAATTTTCTGAGCGGGCTTGCTGATCATTTTCGTGAATTGCTTGTGGCGAAAGATGAAGTCACGCATGTGCTGCTTGACTTTTCTGAGAACATCCGAAAGCGCTATGTGGAACAATCGCAATACACTGCCGCTTCATTTCTCATTTCTGCTCTCAGCATTCTTAATGATGCGGAACAACAGTACCGGCTCAGCAAAAATAAACGGCTCACAGTTGAATTGGCACTCATCAAACTGAGTCATCTTCAAAATGCAATCAATCTGTCGAAACAACTTTCGGGACTAAAAAAAAAATCGCTGACGGGAGATGACATGCCTCTTTCGCTCGTGAAAGAGGACGTAAAAGATCTTCCTCTTCAAAGGGCTCCTGGCGGAGAAAAAAAAACCGAGTCACCTTCGCAGCCAAAAGATTCCCCTGCTTCCAAAGGGGTTCGTTCTGATAAGCCAAAAACCAATGGTGATCCGATCAGGCTGACTTCACTTGAAAATCTGAATAAAGAATTTCTTGAAACAAAAAAAGAAACTGAAGCTGAGAAGGAGGAAATCATTTTTGAAGCAATTGATCATTTTGCTTTTCAGCAAGTATGGAAGAGTTATATCGCTACAGTTGTGACTGACCGCAAAACCTATCTTCTTAAAATCCTCGAGGTTTTTCCTCCGGAAATCGTTGAAAACAAAATGATCCTTCTTCGGGTAGGAAATGACAGTCACCTGCATGCGCTAAACCAGGAGCGTGAAGCAATGTATTACTTCCTTAAAAAAGAACTCGACAAAAAAGCAATTGATCTGCGAATTGAAGTGGACAAATCAAAACTGAAAAATGAAAACGGAAGGAAGCCATATACTGCAAGAGAGAAGTATGAAAACATGCTGGAGCGAAATCCTAAGCTGAAAGATCTGAAGGAGCGATTGAAGTTGGAGCTGGACTTTTGAACCCGATTCGCGATTCGCGTATCGCGATATGCGAATCGAATTAATTTAGCGCCGCAAAAATTAACCACATGGCCGAAGTAATCCGCATGCCGAAGATGAGCGACACGATGACAGAAGGCGTAATCGTAGAGTGGCACAAGAAAGTTGGAGACAAAGTGAAACCCGGTGATGTGCTCGCCGAAATTGAAACTGACAAAGCTGTGATGGAATTTGAGAGTTTCCAGGAGGGCACACTTCTTTATATCGGTGCTGAGAAAGGGCAATCGGTTAAAGTGAATGATGTAATTGCAGTTATGGGAAAAGAAGGTGAAGATTACAAAGCTGCTCTGAATCAAAGTAGCACTCCACAAAAAGAAGAGAAGAAAGAAAAACCTGCAGAAGAAGGAAATGCCCCGAAGGAAAAGGCGAAAGAATCATCTTCTGAAAAAAAGAAAACAGTTACCGAAGAAAAAGCAGAGGCATCAACGGAAGAAAAAAGTGAAGCCGGAGAGAAAGAAGAAGAACCTGTTGATGAGCCAGAACCTGATGAAGAAAAATCCTCCCCGGAAAAATCAAAAACTGATTCCGGCAGAATCAAGGCATCACCTTTGGCGAAAAAAATTGCAAGTGACTCTAAAGTTCCAATCGAGAAAATTAAAGGAAGCGGTGATGAAGGAAGAATCATCCGACGTGATGTTGAAAAATTCCTTAGTGAAAAACCTGCTGCCCCTTCACAAATAATTTCGGAGGTTGCCGGTGAAGAAAGTTATGATGAAATTGCTGTTTCACAGATGCGCAAAACGATTGCCCGGCGCCTGGTGGAAAGCAAATTCTCCGCACCTCATTTCTATCTTACAATGGAAATCAACATGGACCGTTGCACTGACATGCGCTCTCAGGTCAATGAGCTTCATCCGGATGAAAAAATTTCTTTCAATGACATTATCATTAAAGCCGTGGCGCTTTCTCTGCGACAAAACCTGAAGGTCAACTCAAGCTGGCTTGGTGATAAAATTCGCTACAATCATCACATTCATATCGGGATGGCTGTGGCTGTAGAAGATGGATTACTGGTTCCGGTTATCAAGTTTGCCGATCAAAAATCTTTTTCACAGATAAATGCTGAAGCAAAAATGTTCGCGGCAAAAGCGAAGGAGAAAAAGTTGCAGCCCGATGAAATGACTGGAAACACATTTACTATTTCTAACCTCGGCATGATGAACATTGACGAATTCACAGCCATTATCAACCCTCCCGACTCGTGCATTCTTGCTGTGGGAAAAATTAAAAAGCAACCAATTGCTGTCAAAGATCAGATGAAAGTTGCAAGCGTTCTTAAAGTCACAATGTCTTGCGATCACCGCGCGGTAGATGGTGCCACCGGCGCGAAATTTCTTCAAACATTAAAAAGTTATTTGGAAAACCCTGTGAGTTTGCTCATCTGAATTACTGGCGGAGGTTCATTCTTTATTTCTGAAGCGTATTCTCTTTTGTAACTCTTCCACATCTGCCCTATCCTTTAAGCGATCACTTAAAAGTTTGTTGGTGATTAAATGTTCATGATGGAGAATAGGTATTTCCTTACCAAGCAAGGGTAGTAAACTTTTTTGTGCATCGGCCTCTTCGTAAGTAACACCGACAATTTTTGTGAGGAAATCAATTCGATTCGGCTTAGTTCCAATATGAAAGACCTGCGCCTGACTAAAATCTTCCTTTGATAGGATGGCAATATCTTCTTCCAAAATGCCTAACTCATGGAGT
Organism: Chitinophagales bacterium; assembly: GCA_035638255.1. Lineage (GTDB taxonomy): Bacteria > Bacteroidota > Bacteroidia > Chitinophagales > UBA10324 > DASRAJ01. Next base: position 14,303 of record DASRAJ010000011.1, on the reverse strand, counting down.
GCACTAATAAATTTATTTCGATTCAGCGTATCAGGCTTGAGCCAAATGTCCATATCAGATGTTATGCGTGCATAGCCATGGTAAATAACTGCATGGCCTCCAATGAGAATAAATTCAACATCATATTTTAACAATAGCAATAGAAATTTCTTTTGCTCATCAATGAAAAGTTCCATGTTCACGAAAAATAAATACGATTACCGAGGGTAGGATTTTTTTTCAGTTCCTCACGAAAAATAGTTTTTATTAGCTGGGTGACCTCTCTCAGGCGTTCCTCGGGTGTGAGATTAGCATCATAGCGATGATTGTATTCGTTTTCTTCTTCTAAAGAGCTGAAGAATTTGATTCGCTTTTTACCATACGCAAATGAGGGCTCATTCAATTGATTTTTATTTTTCTCTTCCATACCGAAGTCTAATTACTTGAAGCAAAAATAAAAAATACTAACACCATGCTGGAAGGCGATGCAAAAAGATTTGCAGGCAAGCAGATTGAAAAATGGAATCAAAAATCACTTTCGCCTTCGAGATAAACTTCGCGAATGCAACACACAGGAATGCTGATGCCGCCGTTTAGCACCACGTGATTATCAGTTACCTCCCAAATGTTTGCCTTGACTTCCTCCGTTTGGCCTGTTGTATCAAAAACAATTCTGGCCTTCGTGTAGAATAGTCGGTTCTGGTCAACTGCTTTCAGAAGTTGATCCTGACGCTTTTTTTTTGCAGCGTTGCTCTCAAGAACTTCATCGTGGCGGAGCGACTGAAGGGGAATTTGCTCCTTTGCAATTGCAGGATAATTCATAAAAGGAGGTTTAAACCTTCATACGGAGATGAATTTTTTTAGTTACAAATTTTTTGGGACGTTTATCATGGCTGCACCATTGCAATGGAACGGTTTTTATTTCACGCTGTTTGAAATGTTTTAGTTATGAAAGATAATAAAACAACGGTAGTTATTGGTGCCTCGGCAAATCCTGCCCGTTATTCAAATCTTGCAGTTAAAAAGTTAAAGTCGTACGGACATGAAGTCGTTCCCATCGGCATCAGGGAAGGAACGATTGACAATATACCGATTGTGATTGGCAGACCGGAAATAAAAAACGTTGACACAGTAACGCTCTATTTGAATGCTTCACGCCAAAAGGAATACTATGATTATATTTTCAAGTTACGACCTAAGAGAATCATTTTTAATCCGGGTGCAGAAAATCCAGAGTTTGAAAGATTGTCAGAAGAAAAGGGAATTGAACCTTTGGAGGCCTGCACGTTGGTGATGCTTTCTACCGGACAATACTGAAATCGCGAACCGCGTCCCGATCAATCGGGAGAGTATCACGAATCGCGATTAGAATCTTTCCAATTCCGAGAAGAAAAAATTTCCCTCAATCTCCGCATTCTCATCTGAATCACTTCCGTGAACAGCATTTCGCTCTATAGATTCTGCAAATAATTTACGGATAGTTCCTTCAGCGGCATTTGCAGGATTGGTAGCGCCGATAAGCGTTCTGAAATCTTCCACTGCATTTTCTTTTTCAAGAATCGCTGGAACTACGGTTCCCGAGGTCATGAACTTCACAAGATCGTTGTAGAATGGTCTCTCGCGATGAACCGCATAAAATTTTTCGGCTTGCTCAGTAGAGAGACGTGTATACTTCATCGCAATTATTTTGAAACCTGTGTCAGTAATTTTTTGAAGGATGTTACCGATGTTTCCATTTTCAACCCCATCGGGTTTAATGATGGTGAGAGTTCTGTTGCCAGCCATGAGTTTCGTTAAGTTTAATCTCCGAGCTTTAGCGCAGGAGATCATTGTTTGTCAGCAGTTATTCGGATTGGACTCCGGAATATTGTTTTAAAAGCCGCGCAAATGTAACGGTGCAGCATCATAATGCAAACAATTTTAATGGTGAGAAGAAAAAATTAAAGACCTTGGCGACTTATTTTTAAGAATGGAAACTGCTGCGAACGTCAGAGAATTACTTTCTTCCCCGCAAAAAATAATCATCACTACGCATCAACGTGCGGATGGGGATGCCATCGGTTCTTCACTCGGATTGTTTCATTATTTGAAAAAGAAAAATCAGGAAGTCAATTTCATCAGCCCCACAGATTATCCTGATTTTCTGAAGTGGATGCCGGGAAATGAAAATGCAATCATCTTCGAAAAGAATTCAGAGAAGTCGAGGGCGCTTGTAGATCAGGCAACATTGATCTTCTGCCTCGACTTCAACAAGCTGTACCGCCTTGAAGATTTGGGAATGCTGATTGAAAAATCTTCCGCCACTAAAATTCTTATTGATCACCATCTTGAACCGGATGATTTTGCTCTTTATCAATTCTGGGATCCGGGAGCGAGCTCGACATCTGAGTTGGTGTATGATTTTATTTTGAAAATGGATGACGTGCCGTTGATGGATTCAGAAATTGCCACGTGCCTGTACGCAGGCATTCTTATGGACACTGATCGCTTCAGAGTTCCAACAACGTCGCCTTCCGTCCATCGCATTATCGCTGATCTGATGGGATATGGAATTAACCATACCGGCATTTATCAGGAGCTGTATGAGACATTTTCAGAAAGCCGGCTTCGCTTCTTTGGCTACTGCATCCGCGAAAAATTAGAGGTAATAAAAGATTTGCGTTGCGGAATTATTGCGCTGGAGAAGGAAGATTTGAATCGCTTTAACATTCAGCTTGGAGATACAGAGGGATTGGTGAATTATCCGCTCTGGATTAAAGATGTTGTGGTTTCAGCGCTTATAACACCGAAACAAAAAGAAGTCAAGCTTTCACTTCGCTCGAAAGGAAATTTCTCCGTGGAAAAAATCTGTCGTGAACATTTCGACGGCGGCGGACACCGAAACGCATCCGGCGGTTCTTCACCCCTCTCCGTTCAGGAAACGCGGGAGAAATTAATTTCTATATTTGCGCGCTCAAAAAATGAGTTACAACAGTGCTGAAAAATAAATTCTCTCTCTACATTGTTATTATCCTTCTTACATTTTCTTCCTGTACCACTAACGATGACTATAAAACCTCGCCGAATGGCTTGAAGTACAAAATTATTGTTGACAATGGAAAACCGAAGGCGCAAACCGGGCAATACATCGCCTACCATATTTCTTGGCGCACACTGAAAGATTCTCTGATATTCACAACAGAACAGAGAAATGCGTTGCAGATTGATCCTGTAAGAGACCCCGTTTCAAAGAGTGACCTTCAGGAAATATTTCATTTCCTTGGTGCAGGTGACAGTGCCTCCTGCAATGTGAAAGCAACTACCATTTTTCATGAATACCTTCCCGCGAGCATGAAGCCCGATGATATGATGAAGGTAGATTTCAAAGTGCTGAACGTTCTTAGCAAGGAGCAAGGCGATAGCATTGTTGCTGCAAAAGCAAGCGAGAACCTTGGTGCTGAAGATCGCGCACTACAGGATTTCATGCACAAGAATAATTTGAAAGGAATAAGGACTCCATCCGGCATGTACGTAGTAATGGAAACAGAAGGAAGCGGAAAGCAACCTGTGAAGGGAAATACGGTGAGGGTAGCTTACACGGGAAAATTGCTCGATGGAACAATGTTTGATTCATCATTCGATCCCGGACACCAACCCTATGAGTTTGTGATCGAAACAGGAAACGCGATAAAAGGCTGGCATGAGGGACTTCAGTATTTCAAAGTGGGCGGCAAAGGGAAACTTTTAATTCCCTCTGAACTTGCTTACGGCGACCGTGGTTCACCACCGAAGATCGGACCCAATCAACCCTTAGTATTCGACATAGAACTTCTTAGTATCAAATAAACACTGACAAATTTTTTTACACCAAATCACAACATGAAAAATATTATTTTCTTTTATACGCTATTCGTCATTACTGCAGTCACAGCGTGTGCACAAACAAATGTGACGGATGGTTACAAAAAAACGACTAAAGGCTTGTGGTATAAAATCTTCACTGATGCCAGGAAGCCAAAGGCGCAACTCGGAGACATCATGAAACTGAATATTGTTTACAGCACCCAACATGATTCAGTTTTATTTTCAACTTACAATGAAGGTCAGGGGCCCGCACAATTTACGTGTATGCCACCCAATTTCAATGGTGATCCCATGGAGGGATTTACGATGCTTGGCGAAGGCGACAGTGCCATTTTCCTGATGCCTGAAGATTCTGCCTACAAGAATCAACAGCCACCGCCTTTTGCAAAAAAAGGCGAATACATCAAGATAAAAGTTTCGGTTTTATCAGTGATGACTAAAGAACAATACGACAAACAAAAAGCGGAGGAATCTAAAATGCAAACAGAACAAGAGGCAAAAACGATTGAAGATTACTTAGCCAAGAATAATCTTCATGCACAAAAAACACCATCAGGATTGTACTACATCGTGGAGAAACAAGGCGATGGAAAGAAGGTTACACTGGGAGATACCGTTAGTGTTGATTACACAGGTAAGCTTCTTGATGGAACTGAATTTGATTCATCTCATAAGCCCGGAAGAACACCTTATACTTTTAAATTGGGTACAAACCCGGTTATACAAGGCTGGGTTGAAGGGCTTCAGCTTTTCAATGTGGGCGGGAAAGGTCTTTTGCTTATTCCTTCTCCCCTGGGATATGGTACCCGGGGAAATGGACGCATTCCTCCTAACAGCATCTTGATTTTTAATGTGGAATTGATGAAGTGAAGTAAGCATCATCAATCATCTCAAAATAGGAAAACAAAAAAAATTACTTTTGCAACGAAAAAATAAAACCTATCAACACAATGAAAAAAACACTTCCCCTCCTTCTTGGAGGATTCTTAATGGTTCTTGCAAACACGGGTTGTATGCAGGACAAAGCAATGGATGATAAAGACATCAACCAGAAAGCCGATTCTATGTACAATGCACGAAAAGGCAGGGTTATAGATTCCATGAAAAATGATTGCGACTCTAACATGTCAGCCTGGATACAAATGAAAGCTGATTCGATTTACAACGCTGAGTCAACCATGCCTAAATAAATAATTTTCTCACCTGAAAAAAACAAATCATCTAACAATGAAAAAAATATTTTTTCTTACGTTCTCGCTCCTGGTAACTGCCTTTGCATACCAGGGTTGCAAACCGGTAGATAACACCAAGGCATGGGCACAAGCAGATTCCATTGCTACAGCACGTCTAATGATGTCCGCTGATTCAATGAAAATGTCCTGCATGACCGATGTAATGAACGCAGCCAAGATGCGCTCTGATTCAATGATGATGGCGATGCAGAGTCACGGATTGAGCAAAGGAACCAAACCCAAACCTCCCGCGCCACCACCAACCAAGGAGAATAAAGTGCAGGGAACAAAGGGTCAAACCGGGGGTGAAAACAAAACGACCGGAGTAAAAGGAGACAGCACTAAAAAGACTCAGAACAAAGTGATTGGTGTCAAAGGACAACAACCTCCGAAGTAAAATTTATTTAAACCCATAAAAAAACGCCGCCTTGTTTCCCGGGACGGCGTTTTTTTATAGGTTAGTGATTCTGGTTAGTTGTAGGTATCAGTGCACGATCCGTTCCCAACGTATGGGTCACTGAAAGTGTAAGAAATATCAAGTTGATTCCCATTTAAACTGCCTGATCCACTGTACGTAGTGCCGCAAACAACTTGAGTTGGAATCTCAAAAGTAGTCTCACCGGTGATGGTTGCTGAAACAATAATTGCTCCTGCTCCACAAATCAGATGACCAAAATTTGAAAGATTCATGTCCAGTGCTGTTGATCCCGCAGTAACAGTTAATTGGCCGGTACTTTGTCCCCCAATACAAGAATTATTTATTGAGTTCCAGACGCTAACAAATTTGTCTCTGGATAAAGTGGTGCAACCAGTGCCCTCATAGCCAACATCGCAAATGCAAGTGCCATCAACACAGTTTCCATTAGCTCCGCAGTTCACATCCTTGCACGGATCGCTTGTGCAGGCATTAAAGAACATTACAGTTACCACAGCAACCATTCCAAGGAATGAAATGCCGATCATTGAAATTTTTTTCATAGGGATTTGAATTTTTTTGTTTAAGTAATTACGGCAAATATAAAACCAATCATTTAAAAGAGCCATAAGTTTTTTATCCTCATCAAAACCAGGAAGAAAAAATCATTGCATCTTGGCCCAAACTCCGGAGCATGCATCGGTAGCGTGAGAAACCACTTCCTCAGCCGTGTAGCTCACCGTGATCGTGTTCGTTGTTGTGTCAATGGTTCCGCTTCCGCTAAGTGTGATGCTGTTGTTTTGAACATTTTGTGACAGCACCGTGAAAGTAAATCCTGAAATACTTGCTGTTACTGTTGCAGTGGTGCCATACCTGCCAAAGTTTGAAATGATGAGCTGGTTGGGAATAGAAGATGATGCAACGATGGTAACCGTGTATCCATAATTGCCGGTCTCACAACTGTCCGTTGCATCCCAACTCCCGATGAATTTATCAGTGGTTCTTATTGTGCAACTGTCTCCTTCGAACCCCGAATTGCAATTGCAGCTATTATTCACACACACGCCATTGATGCATGGTATGTTGCACGAGTCCTTAGGTTTGCATGCGCTTACCATCACGAGTAAACCGGCACACATCAAGGCCGCCAACCATTTCAGAGTTGAAATATTTTCATTCATCACTTATTCGAATTTTGTTTTAAGCCGGTGCGCAAGGTAGAGCGAAAGCGCGGCTCTGCCAACTTGCTTCTTCACATCTTCGTGCAATCATATTTCATTGAATGTATCTTTAAGCAAACTATTTTGAAGATGGATGAGTTGCTACCGCGCTTTCTGAATTTCATTCGCGACGAAAATCTTTTCGGAAAAAATGACCCGGTACTGCTTGCCGTGAGTGGTGGTATTGATTCTGCTGTGATGGCGCATTTGTTTTACGAATGCAATTTTTCCTTTGGAATTGCTCACGCGAATTTTCAATTGCGCGAAAAAGATTCAGAGGCTGATGAAAATTTCGTTTGTGACTTAGCCGCGAAATTTGATAAGAGAATTTTCTCTGTCCGGTTCAACACAAAGGAATTTGCAAAGGAGAATAAAGTCTCAGTTCAGATGGCCGCTCGCGAATTGCGGTATTCATGGTTAGAAGAAATCAGAAAAGACAACGGGTTTCATCGCATCGCCACTGCTCATCATCTTGATGATTCCATCGAAACTGTTTTCATCAATATGATTCGGGGTACTGGTATCCATGGCTTGCATGGAATTCTTCCGAAGCAAAATAAAATTGTGCGACCGCTGCTTTGCTTCTTCAAAAAAGAAATTGAAGAGTATGCAACGGAGAAAAGGATTTCTTTTCGCCAGGATCAATCCAACTACGAAACCGGTTATGACCGCAATAAGATCAGGCTCGAGGTGATTCCGGCCATCGAAAAACATTTTCCTTTCTTCAAAAAAAACTTTACAGAAAATACTACAAGGTGGCGAGACGCAGGAAGTTTATACGATGACGCCCTGACGAGAGTAAAGAAAAAAGCCGTGGTGAAAAGAAATCAGGAAGAATGGATTTCAATTCCTGCGTTAAAACAGCAATCGGCTTACAAAACTATTTTGTTTGAAGTACTGAAAGAATTTCATTTTAATTCAGATCAAACAGAGCAAATTGTTTCTGCACTGGATGCTGAATCAGGAAAAATATTTTTCTCTCCCACACATCGCCTCATCAAAGACAGAAAACATTTGATCGTTTCGCCGCTTACCGCAACTTCTCTATCTGAAGTTCTTATCAATGAACATGACCATCGTATTCCTGTCACCTTAAGCTCCGTCGAAGGGCAATTACAAATTTCTGAGAGAGATGCAGAAGGTTTTTCTATCCCGCAGGATTCTTCAATCAGTTGTCTTGATAAATCAGAATTGGAATTTCCGCTCGTGCTTCGAAAGTGGAAAAAAGGAGACTACTTCTACCCTTTCGGGATGAAGCGCAAGAAGAAAAAAATCAGCGACTACCTGATTGACAAAAAAATTCCGCTTAATGAAAAGGAAAATATATGGGTGATTGAATCAGGAAAGCGAATCGCCTGCATCATCGGCGAGCGCATTGACGAGCGGTTTAAGGTCACTTCATCAACGGAAAAAGTTATTGTGATTGAGAAACCATAGTCGCGAATCGCGATACGCGTATCGCGAATCGTGCCCTTTACGCTCTCATTCGTGATTCCACAGGTGTAATGCGCACATCAAATTTCTGAGTGTTACGAATAACTGTGAGATGCTGAAAGATTCCGATTTTTTCCTCTGTGAGCATCCTGAATAAATCATCAGAGGATTCCACCGCAACATCATTAAAGGCAATAATAAAGTCTCCGTCTTTCAACCCTGCTTTTTCGGCAGGTGAATAGGGTTCCACTGAAATAACAAACAGAACGCGCTTGTTTTTCACCGCATGATACCGCGCAACCTTCGGAACAAAATCTACCTGTTGAGAGCTAAAGCCGAGATAAGCGCGCTTCACTTTGCCAAAACGGATCAATTGGTTCGCAATACTCTTTGCTGTGTTGATGCTGATGGCAAAACACAAACCCTGGGCACCCGGTATGGCTGCAGTATTCACACCAATCACCTCGCCGGATGAATTGATTAAAGGTCCACCGGAATTCCCGGGATTTAGCGGCGCATCGGTTTGAATAATATTGTCCATCATTCGCCCCGTAGTTGACCGCAGCGTTCTTTGCAGGGCACTAATCACACCTGTAGTGACGGTATGCTGAAAACCATAGGGATTTCCAATGGCAATCACGAGCTGACCAATCTTCAAATCGTTAGAATCTCCGAGTCGTGCGGATTGAAAATGCTGGGCATCTGATTTTAATATGGCAAGGTCACTGTCAGCGTCTTCTCCCAATACCGTTGCGTTGTATGAATCACCATCATGCAGCACAACGGTTATTTTATCAGCGCCATGGATCACGTGACTGTTCGTAAATAAATATCCATCTGAGGAAAAGAAAAATCCCGAACCGGTGCCCTGCGGAACCTCACGGTTATTTTGCTTCTTCCTTGTTTCAATCTTCACAATGGCTGATTTGGCTGATTCCACTGCACCGATAATAATTTCTGAAAATGCGTCCATAATATTTATGATGCTAAACATTTGGAGAGACGAAATAAGTTCGGGCGTATTGTAGGGCTGTGCGTTGTGTGTACTGCGTTTGGACTCGCAGAACGCAGTACGCAAATCGCAGTACGCATTTCTTCCTACCATTAGTTGTGAAATAATTTTTGGTGATGAAAAAAGTTACGCTGCTGCTGGTGATAGTTTTATTGGGGGGAAGAATGTCTGCGCAGAATCCTTTGATGAAACAGAGGGATTATGGATATGGTGGTAATAAAATGACTGCCAGTAGGCAGGAAGCGAAAGAGTTGGCGGCGTCACTAACGACATGCAGAAGAGAATTAATTACATTCGATCCCTGATTTTAAAAGACCATGCTAATTCCTGCTCGTTTATTAATCGTTGTAGCTTTTCTTTTAAGCTCTATAGAATCTCATTCACAAAACTTATGGGCACCAATGCCCTACAACAGTGAGTTCAATACTGGCAATTGGATTCGGGGTCTTTATGTTGATACGACTACAGGCACACTTTATATCGGTGGACAGTTCAAGGTAGTTGACGGTGATACTTTAAATCGGGTCGCATATTGGAATGGTCAGAAGTGGGCAAAGATGGATCAGGGAACAGGACCACATGGTGAAATTGTATTTGCCATGCTTAACTATGAAGACACAATTTATGCTGCTGGTGCTTTCGATGCTGATGATGGATGTCCTGCAACCGGTATAATGAAATGGGATGGTACTCATTGGCAAAAGGTTGGTCAAGGAAATTGTGAAGGAACTAATAAAGTATTTGGGTCGGGTGGAGAAATCCTCACCCTCCAAGAAATAGACGACAAGATTTATGCAGGAGGAATATATGATACCATAGGTTGTCTTCATGCAAAAGGATTAGGAAGTTGGAATGGAAGTGATTGGCAAACTGTCAATGGTTATGATACTTCAGGAGCAGGTGGATCGATTAGTTCGATAGTCAAGTACAAAAACAAGCTTTATGTTGGTGGATACATGGGAGCTCCGGATGGCTACACTGGATGCTGTATTCTTTATTTCGATAGTACAGAGTGGAAGACCGTTGGAGGCGGATTTCAGGGAGGAGGAATCCAGGATGTTTGGGATATGGTGGTTTACAAAGGAGAGCTTTATGTTGCCGGGCGGTTTCATGACTACGGAAATCCCGCTAACTATATTGCAAGATGGGATGGAACGCAGTGGCATGACGTAGGCGGTGGAATGAATGCACCTGTATTCAGTCTGCTTGTGTATCATGATAAGTTGTATGCTATTGGTGGATTTACCCAAGCCGGGACAGTACCAACAAGTCAAATGGCTTGTTGGGATGGCACGAAGTGGTGCGGCATAAGTGGATTCACAATTAATCAGTCAGGACCAGCAGATGTTTATAATGATACCATTATCCTGACATGCAATTACCTTGCTCAAGGTATTGATACAATCAGAAACTTTGTAAAGTTTTTAGGAGGAGACTACATGGATACTTGCGAGGCAACATTTGGCATTTCAGAACTTAACCAATCATTAAACTCCTTTCCCCTTTCCCCCAACCCCGTTCAAAATCTTCTCACCATCAACTTACCATCCTCTGCTGCCACCATTGCCGTGTACGATGTAGCCGGCAGAAAAATGGAGTTGCCAACTTCAAACTCTGCAAACACTATTCAACTCAACACCACTGCGCTGCCATCGGGTATGTACCTGCTGCAATTGGTCAACACCAAAACGGGAATGAGTGAGGTGGAGAAATTTGTGAAGGAGTGAATGACCTCAACCGCCCCGACAAGTCAGGGCACCTTCTCCAAATGGAGAAGGAGAAGCGGAATGAAAATCTGTTAGATAGAAGTGCGAGAGCGGTTCCTTCTTCAGGAAGTTAGGAGGTTGCATAAGGCGCAGTACGCAAATCGCATAACGCAGTACTCAAACCTCCACCTGGTTCCTCAACAAGTCATCCATGGTTTCAGCCCTGCGAATCAAATGCGGTTGCCCGTTCTTCATCAGCACTTCTGCGGGTTTGAATCGCGAATTGTAATTGGAAGCCATTTCAAAGCCATAAGCACCGGCATTGTAGAAAACCAGGTAGTCGCCTTCGCGCACCTCGTTTATTTTTCTGTCCCAGCCAAAGGTGTCTGTCTCGCAGAGGTTACCGACAACGGTATAAATTCTTTCAGTACCTGTTGGGTTTGAGATGTTACGAATGTGATGATAGGCATCGTAAAACATCGGACGAATCAGGTGATTGAATCCTGAATTCACTCCCACAAAAACAGTAGCTGTAGTATGCTTGATCACGTTTGCTTTCACTAAAAAATATCCGGCTTGGCTTACCAAATATTTTCCCGGCTCAAACCACAGAGTGAGTGCGCGATTATTTTCCGTAGCAAAATTTTTGATGAGGTTAGAAGTTTTCTTTCCTAACAAATCAATATCAGTTTCGGGATCACCTTCCTGGTATGCAACTTTAAATCCGCTGCCGAGGTCAATGAATTCCACTTCCGGAAATTTATCAACGAGGTCGAGAAGAATTTCTACACCCTCGAGAAACACGTCCACATCTTTAATCTCCGATCCGGTGTGCATGTGCAATCCGTTTACATGCAACCCGGTTGTTGCAACAATGCGCTCGACGTGACGGTGCTGATGGATCGAGATTCCGAACTTGCTGTCAATATGCCCGGTGGAAATTTTGTAATTGCCTCCCGCCATAATGTTTGGATTGAACCGAATGCAGACCGGGTAGCTGCTTCCGTATTTATTTCCGAATTGCTCAAGAATGGAAATGTTATCAATGTTGATGTGCACGCCATAATTTTTTGCAGCATCAATTTCAAAAAAGTCTACACAATTGGGAGTGAAAAGAATTTGAGATGGATCGAATCCCGCCCTTAATCCAAGTTCTGCTTCCTGCAATGACACGGTATCAAGTCCGCAACCCATTTGCTTCACGAGCTTGAGGATATTCAGGTTCGTAAGCGCTTTGCAGGCATAAAAAAATTTGACTTCAGCGGAAAATGCTGTTTGTAATTTTTGAAATTGCTCTTCAATTTTTTCCGCATGATAGACGTATAGCGGCGTTCCGAATTCATTGGCGAGTTGAACAAGCGTTTCATCCCGCAATAAATTATTTACTTCAGCTTTCATGAACAGAATTTTTTTTAAGACGGCTAAAGATAAACTGCTGTGATCATTCAGAGGAGAGAGATTCAAAAATGGAAAGCATCACTCGAAGAAAATGGTAAAGCCGATAAAGGCTAATATCAAAACCCTGCTAACCGGCAATAGCAATTCGTCAAGTTGCCAATCCCCCAAAAGGTGCCAATGTTCCAGATGAAACAACATGCTGACTGCGATCAAGGGCACTGCCACAACCTTAAAATATGCAACCCATGTTTTTTGTTTCTTCCTGAAAAACCTGAGAGTATAAAACACGATAAAAGATCCCAGGCTTGTCATGATTATTTCAGCGGAACCAACCCAATGTTGCAATTTGAAAGTTACTCCCACCGTAAGAGCAATCAGTGAAATGACCAATGGAATTGAAAAGGCTCCCGGTGAGTACATGAGGTAAAGAATTGCACCTATCAAATTAATAGCTGCAAGCTGAAAGACTAAGTCAGCACGACTGGAAAAAATAATAAACTGGAAAATGATATTCACGATTACTAAACCGATTAGAATCAGCTTAGACGTTTCGGTTTTCATTCAGCGGTGAGCTTTTTATTTTGGAAGAATGATTATGGATATGCAAGTGGCTTTAGTTTTTGAAAGGTTGGTATCGCTAAATATTTCCGATTTCCTTTATAGAAATATCCGAGCACCCCTTCTGCATCTGTTGCCACCGGGGAGTTAGCTTCCACGGATTTTGAAGGATCAATATCAGTACCCGGCATTCGCACTCCCATTCTGTCATTTGCAAGCAGCGTCAGCGTGTCAGTTGCTTTTGCAGGCTTGATACCAATCGGAAGGCGTTTACCATCTACCCATAGTGAGTCAAATATGTAATCAGCATTCAGAGCCATACCGAGGTAAATGTTATAGTAAACTCCTCTGGTTGCAGCCGCTCCGCCTGACCATGATTGTGAAGTGGCTTTGAGCAATTTCAATTGTCCTGATTGATTGCACTGTTGATTTGATGAGAGCAAGACGAACAATAGCATTATAGTTTTCATTCCGGAATTTTTTCCTGTGATCAAAACAAATTCAGTGCAAGATTTTATAAACAAGTTCTTTGAGCAACGCACTCTCCTTTGTTCCGGCATCATTGACGCCCTTAGAGCGCAAGTCATATTCATGCAACAATGAAAAGACCGTTTCCACTTTCTGTTGTGAAAAATTCTTGGAAGCCGTTCTGTATTCGTCCGCCACATAAGGGCTTACACCAATCGTACTCGCTATCTCACCATCCGTCTTAGCCCCGCTTTTCTGCACCAGAAAAATTTTGCTGAAGTAAGCCTGAAGGGAACCGAGCGTAAGCACCAGCGGATTCGATCTCGGGTTCGCCGCGAAATATTCGACAATACGATTCGCTTTCAAAACATCATTCATGGCAAGAGCTTTATTCAGCTCAAACGTGTTGTATTCTTTACTGATGCCGATGTTAAGTTCAATGTCATCGGGAGTAATTTCTTTTTTGCCTCTTAGATTCAGCATGAGTTTTTCAAGCTCATGAACAATGCGTGAAAGATCATTGCCAATGTATTCAACAATCAAACTCATGGCTTGCAACTGAATCGTCAATTCATGTTCTTCTACAATTTGCTGAATGAAGGCCGGCAACTGATTCTCATACATTTTTTTTGAAGTGAACACCACGCCATTCTCCTTCATCATCTTGGCTGCTTTCGTCCGCTTGTCAAAGTTTTCATACTTGTGGCACAATACAAGAATGGTGGACGGCACGGGCTTCTCCAAATACGGAACAAGGTCATCCCATTTTTTCAGAGCCTGTGCTTCCTTCACCATCAGCACCTGGTAATTTGAAAACATCGGATAGTTCATTGCCCGCGTGCGAATGTCAAGCGCCGTGGTTTCTTTTCCATAAAGGATTGTCTGATTGAAACTGCGCTCGGCTTCAGGCAACACATGATGCTCGATGTAATTGCTTACCATGTCAATGAAGTACGGCTCCTCCCCTTCCAACAAATAAATGGGGTGGTAGATTTTTTTTTGCAGGTCGCGGAGAATGTCGGTGTGGGTTTGAGTCAT
>DASRAJ010000010.1:0-45512 GCA_035638255.1 Chitinophagales bacterium | reverse complement strand
TCGAACAATGTTCATCGCTCAACAAATGGCGGCATGAGCTGGGAAACCATTTCTCCCGATCTCACACATAATGATCCGCAGAAGCAATTGCAGAGCGGAGGACCGATTACCCCCGACAACACCGGTGCGGAAATTTATTGCACCATTTACGCCTTAGCCGAATCACCGGCGAAGCAGGGCGAGTTATGGGCAGGAAGTGATGATGGCTTGATTCACCTGAGTACTGACGATGGTAAAACATGGAACGATGTGACACCAAAAGATTTACCGGCATGGACAACTGTGAGCATCATCGAGCCGTCACACTATGATGCAGCTACATGTTTCTTCGCAGCACATCGCTATCGTCTTGATGATACCCGACCTGTCATCTACCGTACCACTGACCACGGAAAAACCTGGACGATGATCACCAACGGGTTACCCGCGAATGTGTACACGCGCTGCGTGCGTGAAGACCCAAACAGAAAAAATTTATTGTATGCAGGAACTGAAACAGGTGCTTATGTTTCATTCGACAATGGTGATCATTGGCAATCATTGCAGATGAATCTTCCGGTAACTCCTGTGCACGACATGCAGGTAAAGAAGGATTTAAAAGACCTCGTGATTGCAACGCACGGTCGCGGCTTCTGGGTACTTGATGATTTGACGCCGCTCTATCAGATGAGTGATTCGGTAGCTCGTGCTGACCACTGGTTGTTTCAACCTAACACTGCCATTCGTATGGATGGCAAGCAGGATGATCCGGAGAAAGATGAAACGATTGCAAGGCAGGAAGGAACGAATGCACCAAACGGTGTGATCGTGGACTATTACCTGAAACGAAAACCCAAAGGTGAAATTAAATTGGTTTTCTGCTCGGCGAAAGGTGACAGTATCATTGCATTCTCCAATAAGAATGACCGGTATGGTGAGCCGCTGAAGTTGAAAGAAAAATTTTATCAGGATCCGAAACACAAAGAAAATGTGTTGTCAGGCGATAGTGGCATGCATCGTTTTGTGTGGGACATGAAGTATCCGCCGGCAAGAAAAATTGATGATGATTATTGGTCGGCCGGTTCTCTCGACGGACCGAAAGCATTGCCGGGAAATTATTCAGTGAAGCTGATGAAAGGGGATACGCTGCTGATGCAAAGAAATTTTTCAATCACGCTGAATCCAAAAGTGAAAACGTCGCAGGAAGATTTGAAAGCGCAGTTCGATTTGCTGATGCAGTTGAATCAAAAACAAAATGAGCTGATCAAAACCATTATGCAAATCCGCGGCGTGCAGGATCAGGTGAATAATTTCATTAACAGTTTTAGTGACAGCACAAAGATTATGTCCCTGAAAAAAATTGCGAAGCCGCTTCTTGACTCGTTGAAAACAATTCAGGATACGCTTATCAACTCCAAAATAAAATCGGGAGAAGATGATCTCCGTTACCCTATGCAACTCTTCGAGCGGTTCAATGCATTGCAGGATCAGGTACGCAATGCCGATGCACGACCTACACAGCAGGAGTATAATGTGTTTGCTGAATTGAGTATGCGTCTTGCACCGGAGATGAGGCGATTGCAAGCAGTATTTGATAAACAAGTACCGGCATTTAATGCAGCGGCTGCAGCTTTGAAGCTACCCATTGTGGATCCGGAAAGGGCGATGAAGAAGTAGAAACCGGGATTATCATCTTTCGTTGAGTTCTGTCATCGCCAATAATTTCCCTTCTTGCGACGAATCAGTTTTAGACAAACCCGGTGAAGAAATGTTTTAATTTCGGAAGAAGAATTTTCTTCCTATGAAAAACTCTTCCTCTTTTCATTGCATCGTGCATAATACTTCCGTTATTCAAAATACTTATGGACAAATGAAGTTTTCTACCTGCGGAGACAAACTCGCTTTAGCCTGTACAGTCATTTTTCGCGGGAAAAGGTGATTGCTTTGCAACAGATATTCATGAGATTTCTCAAAATGAAAATTCTCTTTATCCCAATCCCTCATCTGATGGTTTTACACTGGAGCTTTCTTCTTTCCGTCACCTGAACGAAATTACTGTTTACGATTTGCAGGGAAGAATTGTTGAGCGCTACAAAGCACTTCCTGCGAATAAAAGTTTTTCCTTCGGTGAAAATCTTTCACCCGGAATGTATTCTGTGGTGGTTAAAAATGGTGATGGCGCCAAGATGATTAAAGCTGTTAAGATGTAGTACGAAGTAAGATCAGAGCCTAATGGCATCTCGCTACATCTTAGATTCTATAAGCTGTTTAATGACTGAAGAATTACCGCGCATACCCTGTGGATTTCTTCCATTGAAATAATTAACGGAGGAGCGATGCGTATGCAGTGCGGTGCAAACAAAAACCAATCCGTGATCACGCCGTTCTCAATACAGGCATTCACGATTTTTTTACAGAGCAGTTCATTTTCAAATTCCAAACTCATCAGCAACCCTGCTCCACCGAAATTTTTTATTAATGGATGATGAAGAGAATTTTTGAAGACCTCACTCTTCCTTTTTACATCCTCCATTAAATTTTCCTCCAGGAAAACTTCCATCGCTGCTTTTCCTGCAGCGCAACAAACAGGATGACCACCAAAAGTTGTGATGTGACCGAGAGCAGGATTATTCGATAGCGCGTTCATTTTTTCTTTTGAGGAAATAAAAGCGCCTAAAGGCATTCCTCCCCCGAGAGATTTTGCAAGCAATAGAATATCAGGAACAATTTCATATTGCTCGAAACAAAACAATGTTCCTGTTCTTCCGAATGCGGTTTGACATTCATCAAGAATCATGAGCGCACCAACTTCACCGCATCGTTCACGAATTTTTTTCAGGAACGTTTTCTCTGCAGAAATTACCCCTGCTTCCGCTTGGACAGGTTCCAGAATTACAGCAGCAGTTTCGTTCGTGATCTGTTCGATTTCACTTTCATCATTGAAGTTCAGCAAACGATTTCCCGGAATGAGCGGGCGGAAGGCATTGCGGAAATTTTCATCACCCATCACACTCAATGCTCCCTGTGTACTCCCGTGATAAGAATTTCTGAATGAAATAATTTCTGTTCTCTCTGTCAATCGTTTTGAAAGTTTGAGTGCGCCTTCTGTTGCTTCCGTTCCTGAATTGGTGAAGTAAACACAATCGAGTTGGGTAGGAAGATGGTCGGTAATCAGCTTTGCGTATTGCACTTGCGGTGATTGAATGAACTCCCCGTACACCATCAGGTGCATGTGCTTTTTCAATTGATTTTCAATCGCACTGATAACTTTCGGATGACGATGACCAATGTTGCTTACACTGATTCCTGAAATAAGATCGAAATATTTCTTTCCTGAAACATCAAACAAATAAATTCCTTCCGCCTTTTCAATCTCAAGTAATAAAGGCGAGTCAGAAGTTTGGGCGAGGTGATGGAGAAAGAGGTGACGGTTGGTGAGCATTGCGCGGAGAAAGACCTCCGAGGTTTTTTTTCAAACCTCGGAGGTCTTGGCGGAGCAAATTACAAGATTCAAAATTTTACTTCCACCTTTGGGCAGGAAATTATTTCTGTGAATCAGCTCCTTTATCGTCTCAATTACTTTGATGCTCCCGTTGTAAAGGAGAAGTCAGAAGATCATTTGATGCTTGAGAGTATTCAAAACAAAGTGTGGAACCCTGTATTCACTGTTGGTGTGATCACGTTCGTGCTTTCAATGACCTTGCGCGGATTTTTTGATCAGCAATTTGCTGTTATTCCTCTTGGGCTTTCAACATTCGTTCTCTTTGCCGGTATTTGGAAATTATCATCTGCGGCATTGGTGGTTTTTGATAAGAATGATTCAAAGGTGTATTTCATCTATAAGCATCTCGGCTACCTGCAAAAAATTTATGTGCACGCTTTAACTTCGTTTGATGAATTGGAACTGATTGAATTAGGAAACGGGAAATTCCGTTTGCAACTTTTAAAAGATGACGGAACACAAGTAAAAGTAGCTGAACGAAAAGAAAAATCATTGTTGCAAAACACTGCCAAAGAAATTGCTTCATCCCTGAATCTTCCTGTCAAAAGCTGATAAAGTTTCCTTGTCTTTTGAATTAGCTTCACTTCTTTTTACTTTCGCGCTCTTGAAAAATTCTTCATTCTTCATTCTGCATTTTTCATGAAACGGTGGGGTAGCTCAGTTGGTAGAGCAACGGACTGAAAATCCGTGTGTCGCCAGTTCAATTCTGGCCCTCACCACTTTTTATCGCGATTCCCGATTCGCGTAACCCGATTCCCGATTTCCCCATTTTTAATTTTCTATTTCTTCTTTGGGTTTTGTAAATCGGTTTTCTGTTCGAGCATCGTAGCGAACTTTCCCCAACTTTATTATTCTCCTTCAATGATGAAGTTGATTACGCAGAATGAAAATGCGTTGGTATACTTTTTATATCACATCAAATATTTATTTCTTAACCTAAAATCTTTTCTTATGCTACGTTATGCATTAATCTTTTTAGTTGTCGCGATCATCGCGGCTGTCTTCGGATTTGGTGGCATTGCTGTAGGGGCAGCATCTATTGCTAAAATCCTGTTTTACATTTTCGTTGTATTGTTTCTCATCTCGCTCGTTGCGCATTTGGTGAGAGGCGCATAGCCGAATTGGGGATGTGGCAGTTGACTATTTATTTACGCGAATCATTTCGCCCTTCAATTTATCGGCGACATTTTTCTCGTAATAAAGACAATACTTGGTGAGAGGACAGACATTGCACTTGGGTTTTCTTGCAACACAAATATATCGGCCATGAAGAATGAGCCAGTGATGTGCAAGAGGAATTTGTTCTTCAGGAATAAATTTGATCAACTGCATTTCTGTTTGATAAGGATTCTTAGTGTCCCTGGTTAATCCTAATCTTGCTGCAACACGAAACACGTGCGTATCAACTGCCATCTTTGGCTGATTGAAAATGCAGCTCGCAATGACATTCGCTGTTTTTCTTCCCACTCCCGGAAGTTTCAGTAGCTCATTCACATCACTAGGGACTTCACCGTGGAATTGTTCCATGAGCATTTTCGACATGCCGATTAAGTGCTTCGTTTTATTATTCGGGTAACTGATGCTTTTGATGAACGGGAAAACTTCTTCCGCGGTTGCATTGGATAAAGTTTTTGCATCAGGAAATTTTTGGAAGAATGCGGGCGTAGTCATGTTTACACGCTTATCCGTACACTGCGCTGACAAAATCACTGACACCAATAACTGAAAAGGAGATTCGTATTCCAATTCCGTTTCAGCATGGGGCTGATGTTTACTGAAATAATTCAGGATGCCTTCGAAGCGCTCCTTTCGGGTCATATCTTGAGAGAGAGATTAAAATGCAAATTAGTACTCTGTGCTGTTTCATTGAATCCATAGTTAATGAATCGGGATATGTCATTGATCGCACAACAATAGAATCCTCCAGGCAGCAAAAAATTGCGATATTGAAACGGGGGAATCTACTGGCTGATTGCAATAGAAATAGGTGCCAGATTAAGGCGCCTGCCACTTTTGATCAATTGAAATGCTCAGCAATGAGATTCTTCCGGTGCATGTTCTCTGCTATAATCGAGAATAATGTTTACAGAAGATTCACTGGGCTCCATCGAAACCGACTCAAGTTCCATCACTGATTGCATCATCATTTGAAGTTCTTCGGCAGCTCCTGGATTTTCAGCAATATAAAGTTTGATACGTGCCTCTTTGTCGGCACTTACTTCGTGGTAAATAAAACGTACGAGGTCATCGGGTGTAAAGGAATGTTTCATAGGCATTATCAGGTTCATTTTTTTGAATGATACCACCTTAAACGCCAACTTTGTGGATTATTGTATGCGGGTTGAAATTTTTTTTCGGCAAGAAAAAAAGACCAAAAACGTTTGTGCCATTCCGATCCCAATTACTCGGGACCGGAATTGAATTGACACTGATCTTTCCTGAATCAAAGGGCAATTTGTTTTTCCTCCTGCATCTTACGCATATTGATCAGCGCATAACGCATGCGACCGAGCGCTGTGTTGATGCTCACACCCGTGAGGTCAGAAATTTCTTTGAAGCTTAAGTCAGCCCAATGGCGGAGGATCACCACTTCTTTTTGCTCTATCGGCAGCCGGTCAATCATTTCGCGCACCTTCTCATGCGACTGCTTGTGCATGAATTCTTTTTCAGGATTGCCGTTTGAAAATTTCAGAACACTGAAAATATCGGAGCCATCCTGGGTGGTGATCATCGGCATTCGTTTGGTCTTACGGTAGTAATCAATGCAGAGATTGTGTGCGATGCGCATGACCCAGGGAAGAAATTTTCCTTCCTCATGGTACTCTCCGCTGCGCAGCTTGCGCACGGCTTTCATGAACGTATCCTGGAATAAATCTTCGGCGAGATACCGATCCCGCACGAACATGAAGATGGAGGTGAATACTTTACTTTTGTGCCTCCGAATTAAAAGCTCTAATGAGGGTTCATTGCCCTGCAGATATTGTTGCACAAGGGCTTCGTCGGAAATGGGAGTGTCTTGCATTGACGTTTAGGTTTAAGGGTTAACAAATCGTGAGTGCTTCTGCATCACGCAATGGAAATCAAAAACGAGTAAACGTCAGTTCAATAGCATTGAGGTTTTAGAATTTTCAATGACGAATGCACATGCGAAACTTCATCACAGTGCGATGATCATTGGTAATTTTAAGAGTAGAATTGCAACCGATATATTGCTTATTATTTAAGCTGGAGTAGAGTGTGTTGCGATATCAGATGGTTGGTTGCTTTAAAAGGTTGTACGCTATGGTGAGCCAAATATCAAAAAAGATTCTCAATAAACCAAATATTAGAGAAAAAAATATTTTCATCAAGGGTGCGCGCACTCATAATCTAAAGAATATTGACGTTGAAATTCCCCGTAATAAATTGATCGTTGTCACCGGAGTTTCAGGTTCCGGCAAGTCATCGCTGACGATTGACACGTTGTTCGCAGAAGGTCAAAGACGCTATGTTGAGTCCCTCTCAGCGTATGCCCGCCAGTTCCTCATGCGCATGAACAAGCCCGATGTAGACTTTATCAAGGGCATTTCTCCCGCTATTGCCATCGAACAAAAAGTTTCTACACGAACATCGAGGTCCACTGTTGGAACACTGACAGAGATTTACGAGTATTTCAGAATCCTCTACGCACGAATCGGCAAAACTGTTTCACCGGTTTCAGGAAATGAAGTAAAAAAACATTCCGTGACAGATGTAGTGAACTATGTGAATTCACTCGAAGAAGGAGGCATAGTTTTCATTCTATCTCCTTTCAAAAAAATTCATCACCGCAGTGTTAAGGAAGAACTGAATATCATTTTACAGAAAGGATTCGTCAGGATTTTTCTTAATGAAATGGTGGAGAAGATCGAAGACGTGCTTGAGAATTTTACTAAAAAGGAGGAAGAAAAAATTTCGGGCAAGATCAGCATTGTGGTTGACCGGGTTGCGCTGAAGAAAGATGATCACGATACGCAAACGCGACTCGCTGATTCCATTCAGCTTGCATTTTTCGAGAGTGAAGGTGACTGCATTATTTATACTGAGAAAGAAGGAGAACAACAGTTCTCGAACCGCTTTGAGTTGGATGGAATCATGTTCGATGAACCATCACCCCAGTTCTTCAATTTCAACAATCCTTATGGGGCCTGCAAAATGTGTGAAGGATTCGGATCGGTGATTGGCATTGACGAAGACCTCGTGATTCCCAATAAAAATCTTTCTGTGTACGAAGGTGCGGTGGCTTCGTGGAAAGGTGAGAAGATGAGCGAGTGGCTCGATGATTTTTTGAAGAAGTCGCGCAAGAATGATTTCCCGATTCACCGTGCTTACAAAGATCTGAGTGAAGCGCAGCGCCGTTTTCTATGGGAAGGTGATGAGAACACTTATGGAATTAATGAATTTTTCAAGTACGTTGAAACACAAACCTACAAGATTCAGTATCGTGTGATGCTTTCCCGCTATCGTGGAAAAACTCTTTGCCCTGAATGTAAAGGAACACGATTGAGAAAAGATGCTCAGTATGTAAAAGTGGGAGGAAGGTCCATCACTGATCTTGTACTGCTTCCGATTTCAGAGGTGAAAACTTTTTTTGATCAGCTTCAACTCACATCAAAAGAGCAGGAGATTGCAAAACGAATTCTTACCGAAATCAAAAATCGCTTGCTCGTGATGCTCGAAGTGGGATTGGGATACCTCACACTCAATCGTCTTTCATCAACTCTTTCAGGAGGAGAAACGCAACGCATTCATCTCACTCGCACACTTGGCAGCAATCTTACTTCATCACTGTACTTACTCGATGAGCCGAGTGTTGGTCTTCATCCCAAGGATACTGCACAACTTGTAAAAGTGCTGCACAAACTTCGTGATCTCGGAAACACGGTGGTAGTTGTTGAGCATGAAGAAGAGATCATGCGCCAGAGCGATCATATTATTGACATGGGACCGCTTGCGGGAATACACGGAGGTGAAGTGATTTTCAACGGAGGCTTTGAAGAAATTTTTGAGAGCCAGGAAAGTTTGACAGCAAAATATCTCACGGGTGAATTAGAAATTCCGGTTCCGAAGCAGAGAAGAAAATGGATCAACTCGATCCAGGTTGTTGGCGCCAGCGAGCACAATCTGAAAAACATCAACGTAACGTTTCCTCTGAACGCCATGACGGTGGTGACCGGTGTGAGCGGCTCAGGGAAAACTACATTGGTTAAAAAAATTCTTTTCCCCGCTTTGCAAAAACTCATCGGTGGTTACGGAGAGAAAGCAGGACTGCATAAAGAAGTGAAAGGCGACTTCAACATGATCACGCAGATCGAAATGGTGGATCAGAACCCGCTTGGAAAATCATCGCGGTCAAATCCGGTCACGTACATCAAAGCGTATGATGCCATTCGTGATTTGTTTGCCTCACAGCGGTCATCGAAGGTGAAAGGATTTTTGCCCAAGCATTTTTCATTTAACGTAGAAGGCGGCAGATGTGAGACGTGCAAAGGTGAAGGTGAAATAATTGTGGAGATGCAATTTCTTGCCGACGTGCACCTCGTGTGTGAAGATTGCGGCGGCAAGCGATTCAAAGATGAAGTGCTGGAGGTTACTTACAAAGACAAAAACATTGCTGATGTGCTCGACATGAGTGTGGATGAAGCGATAGAATATTTCTGGGAAGAAGAAAAAATTGTGGAGTCACTCAAGCCATTGCAGGATGTTGGTTTGGGTTATGTGAAACTTGGCCAATCATCCTCTACCCTCAGCGGTGGTGAAGCACAGCGCGTGAAGCTCGCCTCGTTTCTCGGAAAAGGAAATTCGCAAAGGCCCGTGCTTTTCATCTTCGACGAGCCAACAACCGGTTTGCATTTTCACGACATCAGCAAACTGCTTCGTTCATTCGAGATGCTGATTGAAAACAATCACAGCGTCATCATTATCGAACATAATGTTGAAGTGATCAAGTGCGCGGATCACATCATTGATCTTGGACCTGAAGGCGGAAATGGCGGAGGGTATTTATTGTTCCAGGGAAAACCAGAGGAGTTGGTGAAAGTGAAAGAGAGTTTTACTGCGGAGTTTTTATCGAAGAAACTGTAGGCAAAATCAATTATATCTTTATAGTAAAAGGAAAATTTTCTCTTGAAAATAAATATGAATCATGAATCGGTCAAGTTTCACCCAACACATTCTTCATAAAATTTTTATCATACTGATTTTGCTTTTTTGCGTGAATAAAACTTACGCTCAAGCAGGAATGTGGACTTGGATTAATGGTGACACAACTCTTGGAGCTACTCCTCATTACGGAACACAGGAAGTTCCAAGTCTTCTCAATTATCCTAGTGGTGCGTATGAAGGTTGCGAATGGACAGATAAGCAAGGCAACTTTTGGTATTTTGGTGGGGCTGTCAGCTATTATGGAGAAACCAGTGATCTGTGGAAGTATGATCTCCTCACTAACATGTGGATATGGATGAAAGGTCCCGGTGTCGCTAATGATACCGGGAGTTATGGAATACAAGGAGTTTCTTCAAGCACTAATCTTCCGCCTTCCAGAATATTTGGAATGGCATCATGGACTGACACAAGTGGCAATTTATGGATGTATGGAGGATACAACAATATAAACAATGGGGGGCAAGACAATACTTTCAATGATTTATGGACATACAACGTTGTAACGAATGAATGGACTTGGATAAGCGGTTTAGAGATTCCAAATCAACAACCGGTGTATGGTGTCAATGGAGTCCCAAGCTCTCTTAATTCACCCGGAGGTAGAAGTGAATTAGGTTGTAACTGGATTGATGCTGAAAATAATCTATGGTTATTCGGTGGAGCTTCTCCCAATGGTGCCAAGTATGGTGATCTATGGCGCTTCAGTATTTCTACCAACGAGTGGACTTGGATGAAGGGGCCAGACACTACAGGTAGTGACGGTGTTTTTGGAATTAAAGGAATATCGAATCCGGCAAATACTCCAAGTGGTCGTTATTGTTACTCACATTGGAAAGATAGTGGAGGAAATCTTTGGCTATTTGGTGGTTGGCAAACCAAGCCCAATGGCATATCAACTTCTTTCATGAATGATTTATGGACATATAATCTTGCTTTGAATGAATGGACTTGGATGCGAGGAGATAGTCTTGCTGCAGATTCAGGTTACTCAGCAGGAGAATGTGTATCATCATCCAACAATGATCCATCTTCTCGCATGGAGGCGCGTTCATGCTGGCAAGACAATGATGGTAACTTTTGGATGTTTGGCGGTTTCACTGTTATACTTCCATTCCCCTATGGGATTTGGCTTAATGACATGTGGGTCTATAATCCAAGCATGAATAAATGGACATTGGTATGGAGTGATACAACATACAATGAACATGGAAATTTTGGTGTGAAAGGAGTCACCTCTCCTTGCAACGATCCCGTTGGAAGAATGGGATCAGTAACATGGTTTGATCCGAGTACAAATTCAGTTTACCTGTTAGGTGGATACGAATACTTATATCCGGGAAGTGGTGGTACAAGGGCTGAATTATGGAAGTACATCATTGACACTGCATGTGCTATTTATAGTTGCTTTGGAGAGGGAATTATAGAACCATATCACACAATTGAGTTGACACTATCTCCGAACCCAACGAGTTCAACAATTACTTTGTCTTTAGATTTTTTGAATGATAAAGAATTTGAACTTGAAATTTTCAATGTTCTTGGTGAGAAAGTTTCTTTTTCTAAAGAGCAAAGCAGTGGAAGAAAGTTTTCAAAGGATATTAGCCTTCAAAACTTAAGCAACGGAATTTATTTTTTGCAGCTAAAAACTGACATGATTTCATTAAGCAAGAAAATTGTGAAACAGTAAAAACTCACTTCAACCTCCCCTGAATATTCGCCTTCGCGTTCAGCGGCGAGATCACTTTCAGAAAAGTTGCAAACGTAACATTGGTGAGATTGCTTTCAAGTTTTGATATTTGTGCCCTCTGCACGTCCATCAAACATCTGCCTGCAAAAAACATTTTTTAACTCCTACATTTGCCCCAACTTTTTACCATGTCATTTCTTTCCCTGCAAAATATTCATAAAAACTTCGCAACCACAAGAGCGCTTGACGGTGTGAGTTTCGAAGTGGAGAAGCAATCCATATTCGGAATGCTCGGACCTAACGGAGCAGGCAAAACCACTTCGATCCGCATCATCACTACCATTTTGAAACAAGACAGCGGTGAAGTTTTTTTTAACGGAGAAAAACTTCGTGAAAGCCATGCAGAAGAAATGGGATACATGCCCGAAGAGCGCGGATTGTACAAGAAGATGAAAGTGTGGGAGCAGCTTGTCTACCTCGCCCAACTCAAAGGTCTCAAGCACCGTGATGCAAAGAAGAAAGTGTTTGAATGGATGGATAAATTTGAGATCAAAGACTGGTGGAGTAAAAAAGTGCAGGAGCTTTCGAAAGGCATGAGTCAGAAGGTGCAGTTCATCGCTACGATTCTTCACGAGCCGAAACTCATTATTCTGGATGAGCCATTTTCAGGATTGGATCCCGTGAACTCCAAATTGATTGAAAACATCATCCAGGAATTGAGAGGAAAGGGTGCGACGATTATTTTCTCCACTCATCGTATGGAACAAGTGGAAGAAATTTGTGAAAGCATCATCCTTATCAACAAAGGAAAGGTAGTGCTCAATGGAAAAGTTTCTGAAGTGAAACAAAGATTCAAGAAGCATGAGTTCAGCATTCATTATACAGGATCGCTGCCGCAGTTGTCAAATCGGTTTCCAATTGTCCGGCAGCTTGATCACGAGCTGGTGTTGAAGATTGATGAGCAATCAACGGGCAATGATCTTCTTCGCGAATTGATAAATCAACAAGTGCAGGTCACAGCATTCAGCGAAATTCTGCCATCACTGAATGAAATATTTATTGAACAGGTAGAAGGGCAAAAGTCATGAGCAAAATCCCCATCATCATCAAGCGAGAGTATATGACGCGGGTTCGCAGCCGTGTATTTATAATCGTTACTTTTTTATTGCCCTTGATCATGGGAATTGTTCCCATGTCCATTATTTATATGGTAGAACACGGAGCGGATGAACAAACAATCGCTGTGCTTGATCATTCCAAACTTTTTGTGGGCAAATTGGAGGATGAAGACCAGGTAAAGTTCGGATTCTTTGATGCGAGCTTTGATTCGATGAAGAAGCACTATGCTGAGAAAGGGTGCAGTGGTATCCTCTACATTCCAGACACCTTTAATCTCGATCACCCATCGGGAATAGAATATTTTTCAAATGACGAACTTGGTTTGGGAACGACAGACATTATCACCAATCAGATAACAAAAGTGGTCACTAAGGTGAGATTGGAGAAAGTGAATGTAACTCCTGAGATGATTGACAAATTAGAGGAGCCCGTTCAATTCAAAACAATTATAGGCACTCAGCAGAGCAACGTGGGACTCGCCGCCGGTGTTGGATACTTTGGCGGCATCCTGTTATACATGCTTTTGCTTATCTACGGTACACAGGTGATGCGTGGAGTGATGGAAGAAAAATCAAGCCGCATTGCAGAAGTAATTATCTCCAGTGTAAAACCGTTCGAGCTGATGATGGGAAAAATCATTGGCATTGCACTACTCGGACTTACTCAATTCATCGTTTGGATTATCATGGCTGTTGCAGCGATTTCCATCTTACATGGACTCGTGGATGCAAAAAGTTTGCACGATCTCCAAAGTATGCAAAGTATGAATGGTAACCCGATGCAGCAGCGAATGGCAGATGCCATGAACAACGTTGATACGGTATTGAATACTTTACCTATCGGCTTAATCATCTTCGGTACTATTTTCTTTTTCCTTGGAGGATACTTTCTGTATGCATCATTGTTTGCATCTATCGGAGCTGCAACCGGTGATGACGGCGATCAGTCACTCACCTTCATTGCTACATTGCCTATCATTGTTTCTTTCTTTCTTTCCATCAATGCCATGAATGAACCGAACGGAAAACTGGCAATCATTACTTCTATGATTCCGTTTTGTTCACCCATTGTAATGACGGCACGCCTGCCATACAGGCCGCCCATGCTGCAAGTGCTGTTGTCCATGGCAATTTTAATAATCAGCTTTTTGATATTGACGTGGATAGCAGGGAAAATTTATCGCACCGGAATTTTGATGTATGGAAAAAAGAATTCGTTGAGAGAAATGATCAAGTGGGTGAGGTACTAAACTTCGGATTTCGGATTTTCTCTGTGCCTCAGTGTCTCTGTGGTTAGTTTTTCCCGCACTGCATAGTGCGCTTAGTGCCTTAGTAGTGTTTTCATTTTGTTGAATGAAATAATGATGAACAAAACAAAAATCTTTTCCTATCTATTGTTGACCGTTTTTTTGCTGGGTGGAATTTCCTTTTTCATTTCTCAATGCAAGTTCAAAACAAATTCAGGCGGGGAAAGCGAAACCCCGAAACCAGAAAGCCAAAACTCAACACCTGTTTCTGTTCCCGACTTCAATGCTGATTCTGCTTATGTTTTTACAGAGAAGCAGGTCGCCTTCGGTCCGCGCATTCCGGGAACACCTTCGCAAACAAAATGTGCAGAGTGGCTCACGGCCAAAGTGAAATCATATAATGCAAAGGTGGTAGTGCAGGATTTGAAAGTGGAGTTATGGAATCATGAAATGGTTCCCTGCAAAAACATCATCGCTTCCTTCAATCCGGAACAGAAAAAAAGAATCCTCCTCTGTGCTCATTGGGATACGCGACCGTGGAGTGATCGCGACTCTTCTTACCCGAAGAAATCTTTTGACGGCGCTGACGATGGTGGCAGCGGCGTTGCTGTATTGCTTGAAATCGCACGGCATCTTGCTTCTCAACCGACTCAAGTTGGAGTTGACATTGTGTTTCTCGATGTAGAAGATTACGGACCACCGGCATGGGATCCGCAATCGAAGAATGAAGAAGTGAATGGCTATTGTCTCGGCACACAACAGTGGGCAAACAAACCGCAGGTTCAGGATTACCGGGCATATTTTGGAATTCTGCTCGACATGGTGGGAGCAAAGAATGCAACGTTTCCACAGGAAGGAGTTTCTCTGCAGTATGCGCCGAGTGTGGTTCAAAAAGTCTGGGATATCGCAAGAGCACTTGGCCACTCAAATTATTTTGTGGGCGAGAAATCATCCGGCATCATTGACGATCACAATTTTGTGAACACCATCAACGGAACCCCGTGCATTGACATCATTAATATGGATCGCACTTCAAAAACCGGATTCGCCAAACACTGGCATACGCAGCAGGATAATATGAGCATCATTGACAGGAACACGCTCAACGCTGTAGGCCAAACATTGATGCAGGTGATCTATTCAGAGCCGGTTGAAGCAGGTTAATTTCTCCAAACCTTTCCAAAGCGAATCATCTTACTTCGAAAACAAGATTTTACACTGCACTTTGTTCTTTATTAAATCTTTACAATCCCGCTTCAACATTTTATATCATCCTGATAATTGCTCTCTAATTTTGTCCTCGCAAAATAATGAAGATGAGTACCCAAAGTCATACGACGAAGCAGTACGGTAAGGAGCAGCAATATCTCTACAGTGTTCTTATTGTTCTTAGTGTGGTAGGGCTTGGCTATGCAGTATCAGATATTGTAGGATACCGGGTGGTGGCATTCATGCTGCTCGTTACGGTTTCTATCCTGGCAATGCTCTATGAAATCGTTCCGGTCCTGGTTGCTGCTGTGCTGAGTGCTTTGCTCTGGGATTTCTTTTTCATTCCTCCCAAGTACACCTTTTCCATTGGTGGAACGGAAGACCAGCTATTGCTGCTGATGTATTTCATTATTGCTTTGTTAAATGCAGTGCTTACGAACAGGATCAGGAAAGCAGAGAAGAAACTGAGAAAGCAAAAGGACCGCGAGAATGCTGTAAAGTTTTACAATACGCTGCTGAATTCCCTCTCGCATGAATTGCGCACGCCCATCACCGCCATCATGGGTGCAGCAGATAATCTGCAGGCGAACTTATCAAGCCTCTCAAAAGAAAACAGATCGGAATTGATAGAGGAAATTGCAATGGCATCATCAAGATTGAATGATCAGGTAGAGAATCTGCTCGGCATGTCACGACTTGAAGCAGGAATCATCAAGCCAAAAAAAGATTGGTGCGATGTAAATGAATTGATATACTCGGTGCTGAATCGTTTTCCGGGCGATGATCTGCATAAAATTGAAGTGAGCCTTCAGGATAACCTGCCATTGTTCAGTTTGGATTTTGTACTGATGCAGCAGGTGCTTTACCACATCATTAATAACGCGATGCTGTACACTCCTCCATTTTCAACGATCACCATTAAAGCGAGGCACGGCAAAGAAGCATCAGGTTCATCCTTTGGATGGAACAAGGTGAACGACAAGTTAATCATCACGATTGCAGATGATGGTCCCGGCTTTCCCGAAGAAGAGATCACCAGAGTGTTTGAAAAATTTTACCGGCTTCATGGAGCAAAGTCAGGAGGAACAGGATTGGGGTTATCTATTGTGAAAGGATTTACAGAGCTGCAGGGAGGAAAAGTGAAGCTGGAAAACCTTGCAGCCGGCGGAGCAAAATTCACAATTGAAATTCCTTGTGAAATATCTTATGTCAACGCCCTGAAAAATGAATAGCGCGGAAATACTGGTGATTGATGATGAGTTGCAGATACGGCGGCTGCTGACTATCACGCTGGAATCAAATGGGTACCGCGTAAATGAAAGTGCGACGGCGAGAGAGGGATTAGTTGCTGCTGCCAATCATCCGCCTGATTTGATTCTGCTTGATCTCGGTTTGCCGGATGAAAGCGGACACAGTGTACTGAAACAACTTCGCGAGTGGTATGATCGCCCGGTTATAATTCTCTCCGTTCAAAGCAGTGAAGAAGATATTGTAAGTGCCTTGGATCATGGTGCGAATGATTATTTAGTGAAGCCGTTTCGTACAGCGGAATTGCTTGCGCGCATTCGTTCCGCACTCAGAAATTTTACTTCTGAAGAAAATTCTTCTGTGATTGATTGCAATGATTTCATAGTGGATTTAACAGCGCGCACCGTGAAGAAAAACGAGGCCAT
This sequence comes from Chitinophagales bacterium, assembly GCA_035638255.1. Taxonomy (GTDB): domain Bacteria; phylum Bacteroidota; class Bacteroidia; order Chitinophagales; family UBA10324; genus DASRAJ01. The sequence continues at coordinate 28,914 of DASRAJ010000010.1, read as the reverse complement.
CATTAAGCTCACCGCAACAGAATACTCATTGCTTGCGGTGATGGTAAAGAACGAAGGAAAAGTTTTAACGCATCAGTTCCTGCTGCAGCAAGTGTGGGGACCTGATTTTATTAATGAGTCACAATACTTAAGAGTGTTTGTAGCACAGCTCAGAAAAAAGATTGAACTCAATCCTGACAATCCAAAACATCTCATCACAGAATCCGGCGTGGGGTACCGGTTTGTAGCCACATAATCAACTGCACATAAAAGCATGAACATGAATTCGAATAAAATTTCGAACAGGGTAACCATTGCCTCACTCTTAGTGACGCTGGGAATTATTTACGGCGATATCGGTACGAGTCCACTCTATGTGCTCAAAGCAATTGTGGGCGACAGACCGATTGATGAGGTGCTTGTGTTCGGTGGTGTCTCTTGCATCTTCTGGACGCTTGTTTTTCAAACCACCATCAAATACATTTTGCTCACCCTCATGGCAGACAATCAGGGAGAAGGTGGTGTGTTTTCACTCTATGCTTTGGTAAAGCGTTATGGAAAAGGGTTAGTAATTCCAACCATCCTTGGAGCTACTACTTTACTTGCCGACGGAATCATTACACCACCTATTTCAGTAGCATCGGCGATTGAAGGATTGAATATGGTTCTTCCCAATCTTCCCACGGTTCCTATTGTGATTGTAATTCTTTCGCTGTTGTTTTTCTTTCAGCGTTTCGGAACTCAACGGGTCGGCAGCACCTTCGGGCCTATGATGGTGATTTGGTTCTCGATGTTATTCATTCTGGGAGCAACAGAAATTGTTCAGTACCCTTCAGTGCTCAAAGCGCTGAGTCCTTACTATGGTTATGAATTGCTTGTTCGTTATCCGAAAGGATTCTGGTTGCTCGGAGCAGTGTTCCTCGCCACCACAGGCGCTGAAGCATTGTACTCTGATCTCGGGCACTGCGGAAGAAAAAATATTCGCATCACGTGGGTATTCGTGAAAATTGCTCTCATGGCAAACTACATCGGTCAGGCAGCGTGGATGCTGCATCTTGGAGATCCATTGTTGAAAGGAAGAAATCCTTTTTTTGAAATGATGCCCCCATGGTTTTTACTTCCGGGAATCATCATAGCAACAGCAGCAACCATCATCGCCTCTCAGGCGCTGATCAGTGGCTCGTACACCCTGATTAATGAAGCGATGAGCTTGAATTTCTGGCCGCGTGTGCGTGTGCGACAACCGACTGATCTGAAAGGTCAGATCTACATTCCAAGTGTCAACATCATTTTGTGGATCGGTTGCATCATGATGGTCCTATACTTTCAAACATCATCACACATGGAAGCGGCATATGGTTTTTCCATCACTATCGCGATGATGATGACCACCATTCTTCTCTCTTACTTTTTACTCTACAGGAAAAAGTGGAATCGTTTTTTGGTGATCGGACTCCTGGTGATGTTCGGTATCATTGAGATTTCTTTCTTTATCGCGAACGTGGCGAAGATCAAGCAACGCTGGATGTTTTTATTCTTCGAGCTTTTTATTTTTTCAGTGATGTATATCTGGCATTATGCGAGAAGGATCAACAATCGCTATGTAAAATTTATTGAGCTTGGAAAGTATGCTTCGCTCTTTATGCAGTTGAGCGAAGATGATGATGTGCCGAAATTCGCCACGCACCTCATCTATCTTACCAAGGCGAATCAGCGTACGCATATCGAAGAAAAGATTATCAAATCCATTTTTGCTAAGAAGCCCAAGCGGGCCGATGTTTACTGGTTCCTTCACATACACCGGACTGATGAACCGTTCACTCTCAATTATGAGGTTTCAGAACTGGTAGAAAACAAAATCATTAAGGTTACCATCAACACCGGATTTCGGGTGCAGCCGCGGTCAGAGTTGTTCTTCAAAAAAATTGTGCAGGACCTCATCAAAAATAACGAGCTTGATCTTCACATCCGCCGTGACAGCTCTTCCAAATACAATCGCGAGCCCGATTTCAAATTTATTGTAATTGAAAAATTTCTATCAGTAGAAAATGAATTCACGCTGCGCGAAGGCATTTTACTCAATGCCTATTTCTTCATGAAGCGGTTGGGACTGAGTGATGAAAAAGCTTTTGGCCTTGATAAAAGTGATGTGCAGGTCGAGCAGGTGCCATTACTATATCAACCGATACAGAATATACAGTTGGTCAGAAGCGGGGTTGCAGAGCATTGAAATTATACTGCAGAATCAATAACATTTTTCATTGGTACACTCGTGGCTGACAAAGTTTGAAAATATACCACGCTTATTTACTTCACGAATGGTGCAACATGATTTATCAATTGCGGAAAATAAGTTTTAAAGTCCTGTTCCAATTCCGAGTAGTGCAGCTTGAGTTCTTCGTGGGCATGCTCAATGCCCGGATTATTTTTTATCCTTCGTGACATGCCGTAAACTGATCGCTGAATTCCATGAAGGTGTGCATAGTTAAGCAACCAATTTTCTTTTTGCATATAAGGAAACATCATCCGGTTTCTGTCCGGCATGATGGAAAGATATTTTTCTAAGACGCTATAGGCATGATTGGCGAAAGCGGCAAGTGAGTCTTTTGAATAAGTGCTCCAGTTTTTTGCCAGGAAGTGATCATAAAATAAATCAATGAGCACTGAAGAAAATAAACCATAGCGTGACCTGAAAAAGCTTTTGCTGTGACTTACAATTTCATGCGAGTCAGTGTAAGTGTCAATTTCACGGTGCATTACAATGCCTCGCGAAATTTCTTTGTCGTACTCCAAAAACTTTTTCCCTTTTACTGCATCGGCAATGAAATTTCCCACCATCATTTTTTCAGAATGGCGCGAGAGGCAGAGGTGGGCGAGGTGGTTCATTCTTTACGATCCACGATATACTCCCGATGCTTCGGGAACGACTCAAAAGTGACTATTAACCATTACTATTCACTGAAAGGAGAATGCTGTGTCGCAAAATTCTATCCATTAAAATTTCCGCTCGGTTCTTCGATGATAATGAAGTCATGATTAGTTTCCATGTGACAGTTGTTGCATGAAGTGATGACTGCATGATACGCGGCATCAAATTGCGAGGTATCATTCGCGGCTATCACCGTTTTCAAATCACTTTTCTTCGACTGAAGTATTTGCGTGATCAATAAAGAAATGTTCCTTCCATTACTTGTAATATTCTTCGAGGCAATATCATCATACACTTCGCTTACTTCGTTCAAATAAAAATTTGCCAGCCGTTGATTACGATGTTGCAATGCCAGTCCGAGTTTCACAAAATAATATTGCATTTGTCCCATCATCTTTCCCAAGTTCGTGTCCTGGTTTGACGCAGGTTCCATTGATTTCTTTTCAGAAGAATTTTGAGAGCAGTTTTCAAATAGTGAGAAAACTACAAGGGAGAAAGCAAGAAACGAAATGATTTTTTTCGTCAAATATGATGAGTGCATGATTCTGTTGATTTGTTCCGCAAATTACAATTGCGGCGAAATTAATTTTTGCGTTCGCGAACCAAACCATGAGAAGTTGTTGTTCGTAGATTAAATTCAAATCAAAACGTCCGATAATCGGAACAGACAAAATGAAAAATCAATTTCTTGCTGTAGTATCCGCAATGCTCGTTGCATTCAGCGCATGCGCACAGACACAAACCAAGCCTTCTTCATCTGCAACAACTTTTCCGGTAACTAAAACCGATGCGGAGTGGAAGAAAATTCTGACACCTGAACAATACAATATCCTTCGTGAAAAAGGAACCGAGGTGGCCTTCACCGGTGCTTATTGGGACAACCACGACAAAGGAACCTATTACTGTGCTGCCTGCCATCAGCCCTTGTTCAGCAGCGATACAAAATTTGAATCCGGAACCGGATGGCCGAGCTTCTGGCAGCCAATTAATCCCGAAGCAGTAGTGGTAGCCACCGATGACAGCCACGGGATGACACGTGATGAAGTTCTTTGCAGTCGCTGTGGCGGACATCTCGGCCATGTGTTTGATGATGGGCCAAAGCCTACGGGAAAAAGGTACTGCATGAATTCCGCAGCCATGAAGTTTGAAAAGAAATAGCCCGGCAAATCTTCGGAGTGAAGTGCGGAGGAATAGTCTTCCGCTTTTTTATTTTCACACAAACATTTCGTCTTGCCTCAAAGTTTTTTCGAATCACCTTTTCCAATCAAGCCGTTAAATCCGGTCAATTTTATTTTGGCTGCAAATGCCATTTGGCTTTATGGCTTATTGTTTTTGCACTGGTCACTTCAGGAAGTAATGGTAGTTTTTTCCATCGAGATCATCTTATTCCTCATTATTAACTTCATCAAGATTATAGTTGCCGGCGACAATCTTCCCTGGTTCGATATGGATACATTATCACTCAAGTTGTGGGTGGCTTCGATTTACATAGTTTGTTGCGGGGGTATTGGCGCACTGCTTCTGACTTTAGGTTTAACAGGAGCCGATTTTGATACACTTGAACTAAAACGTTCACTTGCTGGTCTCAAGGACATCTATAATAAATTTGGCTTAGTCGCCTCATTCATCTTATTCAACACAACGATTAATTTCTTTCTCACTTTCTTTTACAACGGTAAGTACAAAATCGCCAATCCTTTTCTGATTGCGTACAAAACTTTTATCACACTGATAGGAATGTCATTATTCATGACCCTTATCATTTTCCCCTTAGTGAACTTATTTGAAGATGAACAATTTTGGATGGTCATTGCATGCGGCATTGTGGTATTGAAAACGGGAGTTGAAATTATTTCCTACCAATTATTTTACAGCCGTTGGCCAAATTTTGAAGTGATTGAATTGAAGAAGCAGAATAATGAATCATGAAGTTCACTCTTTATTCAGCATGTATCTTTGCCAGCCGTGTATCGAGAGAGAAAAATTTTCATTGATGTAATTATTCCCGCATACAATGAACAAGAGTCTATTGCGAAAGTGATCGGAGATATTGACAGGAATTTAATTCGGGAAGTTATTGTAGTAAACAACAACTCAAGCGACCTAACGGAAATGAATGCGAGCACTGCCGGGGCAACAGTGTTGAATGAAATGAAACAAGGATATGGTGCCGCTTGCTTAAAAGGAATGGAATACATCAAATCAAAATCAACTCCGCCGGATATCGTAGTATTTCTCGATGCTGATTATTCTGATCATCCGGAAGAAATGCAACAATTGATTGAGCCGATTTTAAATGAAGAGGCTGATCTAGTCATTGGCGCGCGAGCCTTGGATAAGCGTGAACGCGGATCCATGACTCCGCAGCAGGTGTTTGGAAATTGGTTAGCCACCCGGTTGTTGCTCATGATTTACAAAACAAAGTTTACTGATCTCGGACCTTTTCGTGCTGTAAGATGGGATAAGCTACTCACTCTGAACATGTGTGACGAGGATTATGGCTGGACGGTAGAGATGCAACTGAAAGCGGCGAAACAAAAACTGAAGTGCGCAGAAGTGCCCGTTAGTTATCGGCGACGCATCGGCGTTTCAAAAATTTCGGGAACGGTAAACGGAACTCTCAAAGCAGGATACAAAATCATCACTACGATTTTTAAATATGTGTGATCATGTCATTTGAAATTCTTGTCATTGTTGTATTTGTTGCTTATGCAGTTGCACTGCTATTCATCTTTACCTATAGCATTGCACAATTAAATTTGGTGGTAGTCTATCTCCTGAACAAAATTTCTTCACACGACAATAAACCAACACAACTACCTGCAGATGGCAGTGAGCCTACTGTCACGGTTCAACTTCCGGTTTACAACGAGCTGTATGTTGCTGAGCGACTCCTTAATCGCATCACACAACTGGATTATCCTCAACACAAATTAGAGATCCAGGTACTCGATGATTCCACTGATGAAACCGTTGAGTTGATTGCAAAAAAAGTTTCTGAATTTCAGCAGCAGGGTTTTAATATTCATCACGTGCGCCGCAGTGATCGTGAAGGATTCAAAGCGGGTGCCCTTGCCTATGGCTTGGAAACAGCGAGCGGTGAGTTTATAGCCATCTTCGATTCTGACTTTCTTCCTGAAAAAGATTTTCTGAGAAAGACCATTCCTTCATTCACTGAGGAAAGGATTGGTGTTGTGCAAACGCACTGGGATCATATCAACAAAAATTATTCATTGCTCACTCAATTGCAGGCGTTCGGATTGGATGCGCATTTTTCAATCGAGCAAAAGGGAAGAAATGCAGGCGGTTACTTCATCAACTTCAATGGAACTGCGGGCGTATGGCGCAGACAATGCATTGAAGATGCAGGAGGGTGGCAGGCAGATACGCTCACTGAAGATCTTGATCTAAGCTATCGCGCTCAGTTGAAGGGATGGAAATTTATTTTTCTCGAGGAGGTCTGCGCTCCTGCTGAATTGCCGGTGACCATGAGTGCATTGAAGAATCAGCAGTACCGGTGGAATAAGGGTGCTGCAGAATGTGTGAAGAAAAATCTGTCCAGGGTGCTCAAGCAGAAAAATCTTTCACTTGCCACAAAGCTTCACGCTGTATTTCACCTCATGAACAGTACAGTGTTTGTGGCCATTATGATCACGGCCCTTCTGAGCATTCCAATGCTGCTCATCAAAGAATATTTTCCGCAGCTTCATTTGCTTTTCCTGTACGCTTCATTTTTTCTCGCAGGCATTTTATTACTGGGAATTTTTTATTTCACCTCGCTGGTACAGCACGAAAAACATTTCCCCCAAAATCTTTTGACGTTCCTCAAAATGTTTCCGCTTTTTCTTTCAGTTTCCATGGGAATGGCATTGCACAATGCTGTGGCTGTTTTGGAAGGGTATTTCGGAAAGAAAACTGCTTTTAAGAGAACTCCCAAATTCAACATCCTTTCTTCACAGCAAACCTGGAAGAACAACAAATATCTTGAGAGAGGAATAAGTTGGATTACAGTGGTGGAGGGTTTGCTCGCTTTCTATTTTGCCTTCGGAATTTTTCTCGCCTTCTATCTTGGTGATTTTGGATTGCTGCCGTTTCATGTAATGCTTACGTTCGGTTTTGCATTCGTGTTTTACTTTTCCGCTGCTCACTCAGGACCTTTTGTCTTATCTCCGAAAAAATTTGCCGGGATGGAAAAAGTTCTTGTGAAAAGAATTTCTGCTGCTCACTGAAGTATCAGTGATACTTTCTTTCTTTTGAAGTAAATTTATTCCTCAGATTGAAAAAAAAGAATTGGCAGATCATAGCATGTTTGGCGCTCTCTTTCTGTGGCTATTTGGATTTCGGCTACGCATTGCACCGTGAAAATTTTCTGCAGCTCGCCTCCGTATATATCATACTTTTTGCCGGGTATATTTTTTTGGTGAGAAGAAGTGAAGAAGTATCCGGAAAAATTTTTCTCATCGCTGCCATTGTTTTTCGACTTTCATTTCTGTTTTCATTCCCCACGCTAAGCGACGATTACTTCCGGTTCGTTTGGGATGGGACCATGCTGAACCTGGGAGTAAATCCTTATACTGTTGTTCCGTCTACGTTCATTTCGCACTTGCATGAAACTCAACGAAACCTCTGGCAGTTATACCAGGGTATGAATTCGCAGCATTATTTCACGGTCTATCCGCCGGTACTTCAATATATTTTTGGTTTAGCGGGCTGGGTGTTTCCTGAAAGTATCCTTGGTGCAGTGCTCCTATCGCGCGCAGTTATTATCACTGCGGACATTGCAAGTATCATTTTGATGCGGAAGCTCTTGAATTATTTTCAACTACCGAAAGAAAATGTTTGGTGGTATGCGCTCAATCCACTCGTGATCATTGAACTCACGGGCAATCTGCATTTCGAGGCCGTCATGATCTTTTTCCTGTTGCTGGCAATTTATCTTTTAGTGATGAAGAAAAATTGGTTGTCAGCGATTGCTATTGGGTTGGCTGTTTCAACCAAGCTGATTCCACTATTATTTCTTCCTTTCATCATCAGGAGAATGAAATTAATGAGCATCATTTATTTTTTCATCACGGCACTTATCTGCACACTTTTATTTCTTCCATTCCTTGATAAATCATTGATCACCAACCTCGGCTCCAGCATTGATCTTTATTTTCAAAAGTTTGAATTCAATGCGAGCATCTTCTACATCATTCGATGGATAGGTTTTCAGAGCGCCGGATATGATATCATCAATCAGGCAGGCCCCCTTCTCGCTCTCACAGTTTTTCTGATTGTGATCGTGTTTGCACTTAAAGAAAGAAACCTGACAACAGGGCATCTTTTTCTGATGATGCAATTGTCACTGCTCATCTATTTTCTTTTTGCAACCACTGTGCATCCCTGGTACCTTGTTTCGCTTGTGATGCTCAGTGTATTTACAGGATTCCGATTCCCCATTATATGGTCACTCTTTGTGATTCTTTCTTATTCAGCTTATGTAATGATTCCTGCACAGGAAAATTTTTGGTTCATAGCCTTTGAATATGCCGCGGTGGGTGCGGCGCTGTCAATTGATTTACTTCGTGAAAGAAGTTTACGGTGAACTAATCGTAGTTTTTTCTACAAAAATTTATAACGAGAATTTGCGAAATCATTTCCTCAATTATTCCTTGCCCATCACCTTGTAATTCCAAGAAACGACACTGACAATCAGCATCCAATCATTTAACCATCGTTGGCACGCCGATGGCAGTGGTGCTTCGGCAGTTCCTAACTGCATCATCATACAGCCCGCATCGCCCAAGGGTGTTGCGGGCTTCTTAAATCTTTCTTTATTATGAAAGTGGTTGAGCTTACACCGGCAAAATTGGAGTCAGCGGCGCAAGACAATAAGAAGTCGGCGGAATTAGCTCAGTTGGTTTATGTGAGCGACACTGAACCCGGCATCAGGCGTAAGCGACTCGGAAAAAGCTTCGTTTATCTCAACGAAACATCGAAAGTGAATGATCACCGCGAACTGGAGCGCATTAAGAAATTAGTAATTCCGCCGGCGTGGGAAGAAGTTTGGATATGCAAACTCCCGAATGGACACTTGCAGGCAACAGGTTACGACATGAGGGTAAGAAAGCAATATCGTTACCATCCGATGTGGAATTCAGTGCGGAGCCAAACCAAATTTCATCATATGTATGAATTTGGAAAAGCACTGCCGAAAATCCGCAAACAAGTGGGCAAAGATTTAGCGCAGCCGGAGTTAAATGAGAAGAAAGTGCTCGCCTTGCTTTTGAAACTGATGGATGAAACAGGCATTCGCATCGGTAATGAGAGCTATGAAAAACAGAACGGCTCTTTCGGATTGACAACGCTGAAAGATCATCACGTTTCCATTCAGAACAACCATACAATTCAATTTCTTTTTAAAGGAAAGAAGGGCGTGATGAATAAAATTTCATTGCGAAACAAGCGCCTTGCCCGAATGGTGAAACAGTGCCGCGATATCCCGGGGAAAGAATTGTTTCAGTATTATGACGAAAAGGGGAGACACCATAGCATTGATTCAGGAAAGGTGAACGATTATATTCATGAGCTAACGGGCGAAAATTTTACTGCGAAAGATTTCAGAACCTGGAACGGAACTGTGCTCGCCCTTTCGAAGCTGAAGAGCTTTGAAGTTCCCATTTCCCCTGCTGCAGCAAAGAAATGTCTGGTAGAAACATTAGATCATGTTGCAGAGCAACTCAGCAATACCCGCACAGTTTGCAAAAAATATTATGTTCATCCTGCCATCTTTGAAAAGTTTGAGCAGGCACAGTTGCATTCCTATTTTAGGAAGAGACATGGTGATTTTGATACTTTTTTAAGTAATGATGAGACGGTGCTTCTTAAAATTCTTGAAGATGCTGCCGGGGAAAAAGTTAAACTTCAGTGAAGCAGGCGCCAAAATCCAATTCGGAATAATAGTTGGTTAGTATTGAGAAATTATTCCCAAATGAAAAACACCACTTCAAAATTGCCGGGTGATGAAATGCAGACCTTATCGCAATGCATGAATAAATTGAAGGAGCATGGATTCACAAAAGAATTCAGAGTAACAGAGGAGGGGCTGATTACAAAAGATGATCAGAAAGTCTATCATCCTGATCAGGTAGAGATCGTAAACTTTTATAGATTTGAAGGAGAGAGTAGTCCTGATGATAGTGCTATCCTTTATGCGGTTGAAACGAACGATGGATCAAAGGGTATTCTGTCAGATGCGTATGGCGCTTATGCCGATGAGCACGTGACAAAGTTTATTTCAGAGGTAGAAAAAATTCATAAGAAGACTGACATAAATCCGAATCCGAAAGCAGACGAGAAACCACGCGGAAAAGAAATTTTCAAAACATCCTTTCTGTGGTGAAAGTCTTTCATTGAGCAAAAAACGTTTCAGATTGGGAAAAACATTGCGCAAAAATTCATTCCACCAAACCCAAGAAATGGAAAATCTTCAGTCACAGCAAAAATATCTTGAGGTACTCATGATGTTGAATAACATACGTCGTGGTATCTATCTCAAAATGACCCGCGCGCTCGATACGCGGCTAAAAAAACTCTTCTCGAAGTTTTCAATGGATAGCATGGCCAATGTGAATGCATTGGAAGAAGTGCTTCCCCGCCACAGCGGAAGTTTTTCAAGTCATTATTCTTTTCAACCCGATTCATTATTGCAATCATTAGGTGAGGGAGCGGAAGATATTTTCGATCGGTGCCGTGAAGCCGAGTGGCGGTTACTTCATTTCTATGAAGAGATTATTGAGAATCCTAAGACCACGGATGAGGTTCGCTCGATCCTGATACCGCAGCGGGACAAAGTGCTTTCAGGATATGAGCATTTGAATCTGCTCTGTAGGAATCCGTGGTAAACCTTGTTACCGGAATAATGCAATGGCAATTCATTCATCGCCTCAATAAGAAATAGCATGGCAAAGTATTCTAAGAAAGCGCAGGACAAAGTAGAGAAAGTGATGCACGAATTCAAGGAAGGACAACTGCGCAGTTCTACAGGCCAAAAAGTAAAGAAGCGTGATCAGGCTATTGCGATCGGGTTATCCGAAGCGCGTGAAAGTGGCGCTAAAGTTCCTCCGGCACCCAAAACATCTTCAGCGAAATCTTCACGCCGGAAAAAATAAATCTCCTTTTTGCATCTTGGATCGAAAAACGAAAAGATTTTCTCTCGTTTAAAATCTTCATTTATTTTCAACACCTCAATCTACAATTTTCGAATGAAGAAAAATATTTTGGATAGGATGGAGGATTCCCTTTTTCATAAAAACTTACAATGAAAAAACATCAGGATCGGAGTGGCATCCCGCATATTTCCGGTAGCGCATGAAGAAACAAGACAAAAAGCCAACTCAAAAATCTGTGAAATCCGTTGAGATATTTTCTCTCTTCACCGATCTCGACATTCATCTTTTCAGAGAGGGGAAACATTATAAGCTCTATGAGAAATTTGGATCACATGTTATCACGCATGAGGGAATTTCAGGAACCTCCTTTTCAGTATGGGCGCCGAATGCTGAGTTCGTTTCAGTGATTGGCGACTTCAACGGATGGAATAAAAAATCTCATCCGCTAAACATTCGATGGGATGAATCAGGAATTTGGGAAGGCTGGATTCCTTACGTCGGCAAAGGAGATAACTACAAATATTTCATTCGCTCAAAAGAGGGTAATGCAAGATTTGACAAGTGTGACCCTTATGGTTTGTATCATACCCAGCCTCCGCAACCCTGCACAAAAATTCACGATACCTGGTATGAGTGGCATGATGAGAAATGGATGAAGGAGCGAAAAGAAAAAAACAAGCTCACCGCACCGTGGTCGGTGTATGAAATGCACATCGGTTCGTGGCGAAGAAGTCCGGATGATCCGGATAAAGTTTTGGGCTTTCGCGACCTCGCAAATGAACTGGTGCCTTACATGAAGCACATGAACTATACGCATGTGGAGTTTCTTCCTGTGATGGAGCATCCATATTATGGCTCATGGGGTTACCAGGTCACAGGGTTTTTTGCCTCCTGTTCGCGCTATGGTTATCCGCAGGACCTTATGTTTCTCATTGACGAATTGCACAAAGCCGGCATCGGGGTGATTCTCGATTGGGTGCCTTCTCATTTTCCCGGTGATGAGATTGGCTTGTATCAGTTTGATGGAAGTGCATTATACGAGCACGAAGATCCGCGAAAGGGATTTCATCCGGATTGGAGCAGTTACATTTTTAACTATGGAAGAAATGAGGTGCGATCATTTCTCATCAGCAATGCCATGTTCTGGCTTGATCGTTATCACGTGGATGGATTGCGGGTAGACGCAGTGGCTTCGATGCTGCATCTCGATTACTCGCGCAAAGAAGGGGAATGGGTTCCGAATGAATTGGGCGGAAGAGAAAACCTCGAAGCGATTTCCTTCCTCAAAGAATTCAACGTGCAGGTGTACAAAGATTTTCCCGACGTGCAAACCATCGCCGAAGAATCCACAGCATTTCCGAAAGTCACGAAGCCGACTTATGATGGTGGCTTGGGTTTCGGAATGAAGTGGATGATGGGTTGGATGAATGACACGCTGAAATATTTTTCGATGGATCCGATCTATCGCAAGCATCATCACAACCTGATCACCTTTTCAATCATGTATGCGTTCAGTGAAAACTTCATGCTGCCGTTGTCACACGATGAAGTGGTGCATCTCAAAAAATCCCTGGTTAATAAAATGCCGGGTGACGAGTGGCAGAAGTTTGCGAACCTGCGATGCCTTTTCGCCTACATGTACACGCACCCGGGAACGAAGCTGATGTTCATGGGAAGTGAATTCGGACAAGATCATGAATGGAAACACGACCATTCTCTGGACTGGCACTTAGCAGGCAATGAACCCAATAAAGGATTGGAAAATTTTGGTCGTGATCTGAATATTCTCTACTCGAAAGAACCGGCATTGCATGACTATAATTTTTCTCCGGAAGGTTTTAAATGGATTAAAGCGAATGATGCTGAAAACAGTGTGCTCATTTATTTGCGGAAAGGAAAAAAAGCAAATGATATAATCATTTTCGCTGTAAATCTTACCCCTGTAACACGAAACAATTATCGCTGTGGAGTTCCATTCAAGGGTAAATGGAAAGAAATCCTGAACAGTGATCATCCCTCATACTTCGGTACGGGAAAAGTTTTTAATGGTGAAGTGAAGTCAGAAAAGATTGCTGAGGATGGAAGAGAACATTCGATTGTGCTGAATCTGCCGCCGCTTGGGGCGGTGATGATGAAAAATGTTATGATAAGAAAGCAAAAAGAAGTTTGAATGATGCCTGCATTAAAAATTTTATTGGCGAGCCTTATTACGACAATGTGGATTGGTTGCTATTCCAATGAAATCTGCATTGATCCTTTGAAGAAAGTAATACTTAATCCTTCGCATCATAATTTGTCTCGCTTGGAAATTGAATTCCAGGAAGGAGATAAGACAGCTTTTCTGGATGCTTCCTTGAAAAGTCGTGCACATGAAGACAAGTTCTTGTTAACAATGCGAAATCCCGATTTTGAAATAAGGGATTATTTAGAAAACGAATGCTCCTTTCTCATTAGACCAAACACAGTTTACAAAATCACTAATTCTTCAAATGGTGACGCTGCAGATAACTCTGTCACTTTTCAGACTGATAGTTTCAATAATATTTTTGTTGTAGAAGGAGACTCTTGTGAATTACGCTGAATCTCTTTCCGCCTTCCTCAACCCATCTTTCACTACGTCAACATCGTTTACTCGCTTGAGAAAAACACCACTCTTACTTTCACCGATACTTATGGCAGAGTCGCTAAACAACTAACACTTTATCCCTATTTCAAAAACAGGATCATCTACACTGATGATTGGCGGAGGGAGTTTATTTGGTTACGTTGAGGGAAGGGAATGAGACGGTTTCGAGGTGATTGCACGATAGCTGTTGCATTTTCAGTAAATCACTTCTTCCTTTGAGTGCTCATGAATAAGAATCTCAGGAAAGAAATTGGCAAGTACTTTATTGATGTTTCGAAACTCGTGATTGGCGGTGCAGTATTAAGCACAGTGATCAATATGGATGCTGTTTCGAAGAGTTGGCTTTTGATTTCAGGTTTAATCATTGCAACTGTATTGCAATTTTTGGTTTTATTTTGTTGAACGGAAAAGAATAAACAATGGACTTTATTATTCTTTGCTCATCAATGCTTGCAATTGCCACAGTAATTTTTTTGTGGATCAAGATCCCTGACTGGAGAAAAGCGAGACACAAGCATTGATCGCCATGGACTTCATCATTCTTACCTCAGCAATGTTTGTGATTGCCACAGTCGTTTTTTTGTGGATCAAGATTCCTGACTGGAGAGAGGAAAAAAGAAAGGCACAGCACAAGCATTGATCATTTAAGCAGCTAACTTTTCACTTTCCCCTCAATCCATCTTCTACATACATCAAAATCGTTTACTCACTCGGGAAAAACGCCATACTCCACTTTCTCCGATCCCGCAATCTGACCTCATCAGCTATTTTCCTTCATCGGCTCAACTATTAACCTGCCCGGCATAGCTTTCTTTTATCGGCAATGCGTGGGGTATATTTTTGAAATATTAATTCACCTCCAAATACTCTTCCTATGAAAAAACAGCTACTTATTCTCTCACTCACCATTGCTTTCATCACCGGGAAAGCACAAATCACTTTTGAGTCATCTGTCTATTGCATCAGCGGAGCTGCGAGTCGCCTCAGCATTGTAAAGTTTAATTCTCTTGGCGAGAAGTATGTGCTGGTTGATTTGCTTGCCGACACGATTTCTGTCTTCAGCTTGAATCATGTGCTGGAAAAATCATTTGCCATTCCTGCTTCACTCACCATTACAACCTACTTCGTGTCATACGTGTCTGACAATCTTTTCGACATGGATTCGAGCATTGAATACCTTGTGAGCGACCAAATTGCTTACGGCATTACGGCGAACACGTATGTGGTGAAAGAAGACGGCTCGATTATTTTTTCTGATGACAGTGCTGCCATTGCTGATCTTCAAAATCCGAATCAGATTTCAGAGTTCGCAGGCATTTACCCAAGCAGCTCCGGCACAAAAATGGTTTTGAGAAAGATCAACTACGGATATAGTGTTTATGCTCTCCCTGGATTACTTCCGTGTTATGAATGCAGCGGTGGAAACATTACCGGAAATTTTTCTCCGGCAAATCCTCATGAGAATTTCTCCACTCTTTCGAATCCTTATCCGAATCCGGCAAATAATCTTACACGAATAGATTATCACCTCGTTGACGGTGTAAAGCAGGGCGAGCTTGTTTTCTTCAATACAGTGGGTGTTGAAATAAAACGATTCAAAGTGACAAATGCATTCAACTTTATCTACGTTTCAACACATGACCTTCCTTCAGGCACCTACTACTATACGCTTGAAACGGTTGCAGGAAAAAGTGACGGCAAGAAAATGGTGGTGGTAAGATAGCTTGGGTGGTGCGGAAATTATTTCGTAAAAAGCTTTCAAAGGCATGCTCACTTTCACCGATGCTTACGGCCGAGTGGCCTAACAACTCTCGCTCTACCCTCATTTCAAAAACAGAATCATCTACACTGATGATTGAGTGAGGGGTTTATCTTGTTATATTGATTTATGATGAGAAGAGGGTTTCGAAGACATTGTTGGATCCAATCCTTCGCGGGTGAGTCTCACAGCATTGCGGTATTTGGGATTGCATAACGATACTTTTGAGGCAGCTTTAAGAAGAGGCAGGGCTGTTGTTCATATCTCAATCGCCCGAAATACTCCTCATTATTAATATTCAAACTCCTCGCTATTTATGAGCAGGATGCGGCTCTTCACTCACTACAACGGGAGCCTGGCACCCCGGAGCAGTATTAGAGTTCACAATATTCATTTTGTGACTTGCCTGTAATTGTTCAGGTAAATTTTCAGATGGATTTTTAATGTTCGTTTTCATGGTTGCTTTTTTTATAGGTTAGAAAATCATCGCGGATTTTATTTTCAAAGTCTTTCGATTTTTTTCCTTAAGCTTTGACGGCTCAAAGATGAGACGGACAGGACCCGCTTTGCAACGAATCTTAACCTGCGAGGCAATCCCTGCATTAGCGCAACTGGACAGAGGGAGATCGACTAACAGAAGGCAAGGCACAGTTCGAACCGTCCTATGCCTCGCCTCTTTACCGGATATGCTTTAATAGTGAAATAAGAAGCGATTTCTGAGGGAGTTCTGAATACGATGCTGCCTGGCGCAGTGACGATGAAGTTTAAAAATAAACGAATGAAAAATCCAGAGAAGAAATAATATGAATTACTCATGCATCAGCACAAGCACGTTAACGGATAGGATTGACTACATCAGTAAGACCACTCTGATTAAATATCAACGTGCAGTTTGCCATCCGGATTGAATTGCTTCAGATGGTTAATAAAATTTTCAAAATTGCCTTTCTTAATAACTTCTCTGAGGGAAAATTGATCTTTTTTTACGCCATAGATTATTGTGAGAGTAATTGTTTTTCTGAGAGACAAAACAATCAGATAAGTACCTACAAGTGCGGGTAGAAGTGGGAGAATGATTCTTTGAATATAAATAACATGGACATCATTTGAATAAAACATCCCGATGAGAGTAACAATTTCGTAGAGGGCAAATGCAATGAAACACAACCCCAGAATAAAAGCAAGCCACCAATTATTGATGTCAGGTCCTTTCCTTATCGTAAAACTTTCAATATCCTTAAAGGGTATGCTTTTATAATTGAAGCGGTTTCGGAGATAATGAATTGCCTCTGAATCCATTCCAAAATTTGCAGTTTCGAAAGAATACATTGATGAAAGTTTTTTTTTATGCTAAATACATTCTATGATGATTACTTCTTCTGCCATTTTCGACTTATGATATTCGATTCACCATTCACCATTTATTCCACGTTCAAAACATGATATTCATAAGGACGCAGCTTTATCATTTCTTCTGATGCAATTCCCTCGTTTGAAATCATGTCTGTCAGTTTTTTGTTTTGAAGAGTTATTGGAAGTTTAGCAGTGATTTCTTCATTGCTTGTATTTACAATCACCCAAAGCGGATCGGTACCGAGAAGTTTTCGCTGGTAGATCAGCACCTTCATATTGCCGGGGTCAAACTGATCGAGAGTTCCTTTCTTGAGCACATCATTTCCTTCAAAAAAATTCAGCACAGCGCTGTACCACTTTTGCAGATCAGGATTTGCGCTCCAGTCAATCTTATACCTCCCGTATAAATTTATTTCGGTGGGGTAGCCGATTTCCTGTCCGTTATACACAAGAGGAGTTCCAGGCAATGTCAGCATGGTCACGAATGCAGCTTTTGCTCCGTTGCGGTTGATGAATTTTACTTCAGGCATATCATCCCGGCTTGTTTCGTCATGGTTGGTGATGAAGCGAACAGCGTGGTAGTTCGCAGGGTACTTATTTTGCTCTTTCGTTAAAACAGAATCCACCGCTGCTGCAGGTAGTTTTCCGCTCCACACATCTTTGAGACAAGCGTACATTTCCCAGCCATACGTCACGTCGAAACCATCATCGTACATCGTTGGACTATCGCTTTCTGCGAGCAGAAGCAGCGGACGTTGCTGGCGAAGAATGCCGATACATTCTTTCCAAAAACTATCGGGCACCGTCGAAGCAGCATCACAGCGATAACCATCAATGCTGAAGCTGTCAATCCAATATTTCATGGCGTGAATCATTGCCTTTTGTAAATCCACGCTGGCGAAATTCAAATCAGCTACATCACTCCAATCGGGATTCGGGGGAATAATTTTTTTCGTGACTGAATCGTGTGTGTACCAATCGGGATGATCCTTCACCCACGAAATATCCCATGCTGTGTGATTCGCAACTTCATCAATAATGATCCACATTCCTTTTGCATGAATGGAGTCAACCAGTTTTTTGAAATCAGCTTTTGTTCCGAAGTCAGGGTTTACTTCCGTGTAATTTTGAATCGGGTAAGGCGACCCGTAAGTTCTCTTGTGATTTTCTTTTCCCAATGGCTGTATTGGCATCAGCAAAATCACATTTACTCCCAATTTTTTTAAGCGATCGAGGTGAGGAATGATTGCGTTAAAAGTCCCTTCACCGGTAAAGTTGCGAACGAAGATTTCATACATTACAACATCTTCAACAGAAGGAACTGCAGGCGAAGCAATTTTTGATTCAGCTTCTTTTTCTGATTGCCTGAAACAGGACGAACAAGAGATGATGGAAATAATCGCGAGAAAAAGAAATGATTTTTTCATCGGGGAAATACCTTACGAAAATATTTTCAGCAAAATGCAAATATTTCCCCGAACGAATGGCGATTTAGAGGCGCCCCGCCTCTTACTTCTGCTCTGACCTGAAAAGAGTTGGTGTGAATGTCAACTGCACATAACCCCATGTACCGCTAAGTGCCTTTCCACCACCCTTGAGTACATTCATCGATTCTGTAGCAAACATTTGAGAGATGCCCGGACGCAGTTCAAGTCCGTCGGTAATTTTATAAATAAACCATAAATCAACTTCTGAGCCCAAATAACTATTGATAGTTTTGTCAGCAATTTCCGGATCGGCAACCTTTCCAGTGAGTGAGAAGTAATGATAGTCAAGATAAATTGCTGCCTTGTCATTAAAAATGTATTTCAGTTTTGCATAAGCATCCATCAATCCGCCATTCTTAGTGTCGGCAGGAATATTGGAGAAGTAATCAATGTGCCCGTATAGTGGATGATTGGTGGCATACAGCGTATTAAAAGTCCTGAATTTATGGTCTGATGGATCGAGTGCATTGTTCCCGCTCAGGTAATCATCACCAATTCCTGCCATAAATTTTTTGGAGTTCTGATATGCCTGGAGTGAAAACAAGTAAGCGCTAATGGATTTGTTGCTCACGTCAGTTCCTGATTGATCGTAAAATATTCCAACAAGTTTTACGCTGCCGAAATGATATTCGCCATTCACTCCGTAGGTATAACGCATAAATAAATCCTTTGTGGAATCAGTACCCTGGAATCCGTCAGCGATAAAAAGAGCAACCGCTTTGTATTTGTTTTCGATGGTTTTACTCACCCGCGCAAAGCTCAGCACCTTGTAAGTATTCAGCGTGTAATCAGTTCCGAAAAGATTTTCCTGTTGCTGACTGAAAGCACCCGCAACATCTGCTGTCCATCCTTTGTCGGCGTACCTGAGCAAAGCAGCATCGTGACTTCTGCCCGGCTGATTCCAGTTTGAATTGCCGAGCAGCCGTTCATCATCGTACACAAGTTCTTGTCTTCCTGCACGAAGAAAAATTTTATCGCTGAATTGAATTTGGCCATACGCTTCGTGAACTGCAACGCCAGCAATATCCTTTACCTGCTCTTCATCCCCCCAAACTCTCACATCCTGAAGCGAAACTCTCAAAGAAAATTTTTTCTGAGCATAGCCGATATTCAATCGTGAGCGCTGCGATACAAATATGGCAGGCTTTGAATCAGGTGTGGGCAGCGTCATGAAGCCATCCCTGATTTCCAAACGTGGCCGCAACTCTGCGCTGACTGTAAATTGAGCATGTAATTTTTGAGATGTACAAAGGACGATGACTAACGTGAATGAAATCAGAGCGCCAATTTTTTTATTGGTGTGTCGTAAATGTTGATTTTTCATAGAGCAGTGTTGGTTGATGAATGAAAATCAGGTTGTGCAAGCGGCGACAAATGTAGACGCGACTTCACTCCCTGAACCGCTTTTGAATTGCATTCACAAACTTTTACATTTCATTGGGAAGAGTTAAAGAACAGAGGTCGCATTACCATCACCGCGGAACTCAGACACTTAACACTTCATTGTGCTTTTTTAATCTTTCATTGACAGCAATGGCAACTAATGAGCATAGCTTTGCCTCGTTAAAGTTTCCAACCAACTCCCTAACGTAAAATCAATTCCATGAAAAAGCGAACAATCCTAATTCTTCTTGCACTCGTAGTTGTTGTAACAGGAAGCAGTGCATTCCTGATGCGAAAAAAAATCGGCAAAGTTTTAACCCGTGGCGGCAAGTCAAAAAATGTCTATGCAAAGATTAAGATAGAGAGCACCACCATGCCGGAGATCTATCATGAGCTGGTAAATAAATCGGATCCGTTTACGCTCTATGGAAGAAACGATGAGATGGTTCCCATTCTTCAAAAAAAGTATGAGCAGGATTCGGGTAACCTGCAACTAAAGTTCGCTCTCGGATTGCAAAATATTTACTACGGAACAACTCAGCGTGGAATTGATCTGCTGGAGTCGCTCGAGAAGGATCCCAAGTTTATGGATAATCCCGCTAACACAGGAGCAATGGAAAAAGGATGGTCAAAAGTAGATTCGCTTGAAAGCTTTATCGCTATCGGGTACCTGAGACTGGGAGAACAACAAAACTGCATCAGTAACCACAACGATCAATCATGCGTGTTCCCGATTTCAGGCACAGGAATTCATAACAATAAAAAACCTGCTGAAGAAGCTATTGATCGGTACTTAAAAATTATCCAAAAGAATCCGAAGGATTATTTATCCATCTGGTTGTTGAATGTGGCGTGCCAGGCAAATGGTTCGGTACCTGCGAATGTTCCACCTGAATTCATTATTCCGAAATCCCGCTATGTGAATGAATGGAACTGCCCAAAGTTTAATGAGATTGCCATGGACCTTGGAATTGAAAACACCGGATGGGCAGGCGGTGTATGCTGTGATGATTTTGATAACGACGGGTACATTGACATCATCAGCTCAAGTGCGCAACTGCGTGACAACGTAAAATATTTTCATAACAATGGCGATGGAACCTTCAGCGACTGGACAAAAAAATCAGGGCTCGAAGGCGAATGGGAAGGGCTTGATATTGTGCAGGCAGATTACAACAATGATGGCTGGATGGATTTCATCATTCCACGTGGCGGATGGAAATATGAAGCAGGTCATCTTCCTCCTTCGCTCATGAGAAATAATGGCGACGGAACCTTTAGCGATGTAACGATAAAAGCTGGATTGATGGATGAAAATCCTTCACAGGTTGCCGAGTGGGCCGATGCAGATCACGATGGCGATCTCGATTTATTCCTTGGTCATGAAATGGGATACCCGAGTCACTTCTACATCAACAATGGTGATGAAACTTTCACAGATGTCACAAAGAAGAGTGGCCTTACTCTTTCGAGTTATGTAAAGGGCGCCAACTGGGGTGATTATGATAATGATGGTTTCCCCGACTTATATGTTTCTTGCTTCTCGAAGTATTGCCACCTTTTCCATAATGATGGTGTAAAAGATGGAATGGTGCACTTCACTGATGTTACCGACAAAGCCGGAGTGCCCGGAACACCTTCCAACTTCCCGTGCTGGTGGTTTGATTATAACAATGATGGATGGCAGGACATTTACGTATCTGCCTACAAGCCCGGTTACACCATCAACTCCTGTCGTGAATTCATGGGCTTGCCGATGGACTCAACTTTATTCCCGGTCCTGTATAAAAATAACGGAGACGGCACTTTTACAAATGTGGCGAAGCAGGCGCACATTCAATATGAAACCTTCACCATGGGCTGCAACTACGGCGACCTCGACAACGATGGCTGGCTCGATTTTTACCTCGGCATAGGCGCTCCGGATTACAAGGCCATTTTCCCGAAACGCATGTTTCACAATCGGGATGGAGACCACTTTGAAGATTGCTCCATCAGCGGCGGTTTCAGCCAGTTGCAAAAAGGACATGCCATTGCTTTCTGTGACTTTGACTTTGACGGCGATCAGGATGTGTATGCTGATTACGGTGCTTTCTACTATGGGGATGTCTTTCAAAACGCGCTCTATGAAAATCCAGGCTTTGGCAATAACTGGGTGAATGTAAAATTTGATGGAGTGAAGACAAACAAATCGGGCGTTGGAAACCGGGTAAAGCTCACATTCAATGATGGAGGAAAAGTTCGTTCAACATATTTCCTCATCAGCAAGGGCGCCAGCTTTGGAGGAAATCCCATTCGTTTGCAAGCAGGGGTTGGAAAAGCAACGGTGATTGATGAGATGGAAGTTACCTGGCAAGCGACGGGAGAAAAGCAGGTGATCAAAAATATTCCTGTCAACAAAGTTTATCTCGATAAAGAAGGATCAACTGAGCTTACTGAAATTCCTGTTCACCCTTTCGAATATCAAACCATGGAGCGCAGGATGGCCAAGGGTGACACTACAGGCATGCATCATACAATGCACATGAACATGTAAATTTTTTGGAGTAGAATTAGGGATTGCACAGAGAGCTTCACTCATTACAGGTGAAGCTCTCTTGTTTTTTTAACGATGCGTTTAACATTCTTCAATCATGATTTGATCAATATCATCATCTTACTGAGATGGCCGGAATTTACTTAAGGCAATCACCGACTTTGGCTATTGCGCACCGGTTTTATTTCCCCCATTTTTGCATCAAAACAATTTGTTATGGCAATCAGGGTTTGCATCTTCGACGACAGTAAAAAAATAAGAGACGCTATCGGCATTATTCTCAAGGGTACTGATGGATATGAGTTCTCAGGCGCATTTATGGACTGTAACAATCTCATCAAAGATATAGAGCATGCAGATCCCGATGTGGTGTTAATGGATATTCAAATGCCGGGCAAGAGCGGAATTGATGCTGTGAAAGAATTGAAGGCTCGATTCCCTCATATTTATGTTCTCATGCTTTCAACATTTGATGATGATGACAAGGTTTTCTATTCCCTTTGCTTTGGAGCCTCGGGTTATCTGTTAAAAAATTCACCTCCGGCAAAAATCCTGGAAGCTATTAATGATGTGAACAGTGGTGGTACCCCCATGAGTCCTTCCATTTCAAAAAAAGTATTAGAGCTGCTCAGATCAGGATTTCAGCGTGAGCAAAAGCCCGATCACGATTACCAGTTAAGCGAGCGAGAAAAAGAAGTGTTGGAATGCCTCACCAAGGGAATGAGCTTGAAGCAGGTTGGTGCAGCATTAAACATCAGTTATGATACAGTGCGGTCTCACATCAAGCACATTTACGAGAAGCTTCATGTTTTTTCAATGACGGAAGCGGTAGCAAAAGCCATTCATGAACGATTGGTTTCTGCTTGAATGCATTAAAAAAGATTTTCAAAAAAAACTGTACCAATCGAAGTTTCCAAATAAATTATTTTTATCTTCATTCACTAAAAATCATACTGAAAATGAAAAGACTTGCCTTCATTCTCACAATCGCTCTAATCACTCTCATTAGTTCAGTTAACGGGCACGCGCCTTTAACAGGGGCTAGTTTTTCAAACGACACTATATTTGTAAGAATAAGAAAAACTGGAAATACTTATAAGATAGTTGCAGATATGAACTTTGGTGCGGCATACACATTTAAGGTAACCCGGCTCCGGTCAGGTTCTAATGCATTTATATATGTTGACCTTACTTCGGGAGGATCAAGCACAGGTGTATCACATTATACCCTTTTGAATTACGATGACTTCGTTGCTAAGGCCACTGCTTATATGCTTTACATGAGAACCGGCAGTGGTACAAGTATGACAACGATAGCTACAGACGGTCCTATTTATGCAAAAGGTGCCGATACAGAATTGTAAGCTAAAAATATCTTGCGTTTGTTGTTTTCTCAAACAAATAATCACTCCACACCTTCTAAATGAAAAAGCAAGAATGAATGCAAAACCTAAAAAAAAATCTTACCCGGCTGTGGCCGCTACACCTACTGCAAAAATTAGTCACCACACTTTGATATACAACACTAAGTTGTACACATTTTCTCTTCTGATTAATGTTGATTGCAATAGGAAATCAATTCTGGGTGGTCGAACGACGAAAATTGATGGAAGAACATTCCACGTGAGCCTGCGCAGAACCGATGGTGGCGTAGATGAACACATTCCCGAATATAGGGCAATTGAGTTCGGAGATCCTACTGGAGGTTGTGACCAGTGGAAAGTGACCATTATAGATGCAGCAGGTATCGAATTAACGTCGCAGGAGGGTCCCATGGATGAAAAACATGCGGATACAGAATTGTAGTTCTTACTATAATTGAAGTTAGCACACCATGCGTTCTTCCAGACTGAAAGGTTATGCGCTGGTATTTTTCTTAAACTGGCTTTTACCGGAGATTGCCAGCGCCAATCACGTTGCCGATAGTCTGAAGTCTCTTTTGCTGGCAACACATGTTGACTCTTTGAGGGCCAAACTCTCCGCAGCAATTGCCTTAAAGCTTTCATCGGAAAATCCTATCGAAGCACTTCAATTCGCAAAGCAAGCGGTTGACATTTCCAAACAAATATCCTTTAAGGAGGGAGAAGCCCTGGGATACAATCAAATGGGGAACTGCTTTAAACAACAGGCGAAATACGATTCTGCCTTTTACTATTACAAAAAAAGCAATGTTATTTATTCAGGTATAAAAAACTCTAAAGGAGAAGCGATCACCTGGATGAATATCGGTACGCTTCATCAAAAACTCGGCACCTACGATTCTGCGTTTTTCTATTTATTTAAATCGTTAAAGACTTCTCAAACCTTGTCTGACTCTAACGTTACAGCTACCATCTTAGGTAACCTTGGAATGGCGATGGACAAAGAAGGAAAGTTTGATGATGCAATCAATTATTACGAACAAGCGCTGAAAATTTTTCCTTCCAACGCCGATAAGAACAATGTCGCAAATACAAGTCAAAACCTGGGGATCACTTATGCTGAAAAAAAAGATTTTGCAAGAGCAAAGCAGTATTATCTGAAGGCGCTGGAAACTTACAAAACGCTGAACAGCAAACGTGGACTGGGTCAGGTTAG
This sequence comes from Chitinophagales bacterium, assembly GCA_035638255.1. GTDB lineage: Bacteria > Bacteroidota > Bacteroidia > Chitinophagales > UBA10324 > DASRAJ01. Next base: position 4,132 of record DASRAJ010000010.1, on the reverse strand, counting down.
CATCAACCTATCTTATATATTGGAAGAAGAAAAACAATATGAGGAGGCTTTTTCCTATGCGAGCAAAGCTGTTGTATATTTCAAAGACATAAAAAATCCTAATGGTGAAGGCGAGGCACTCCTGGCTCTCGGAACCATAAGTTATGGAATGAATAAAAATGAGGACGCTCTGAGCTATGCACTACAAGCTCTTGATATTTCCATTCAAATTGGGAATCACGACACAGAACTTAAAGATTATGATTTACTTCATAAGGTATATGCCGCAAAAGGAGATTTTAAAAAGGCATATTTCTATTCCGAAAAATCAGCATCGCTCAATGATTCTTTGTTCAATGTGGGAAAGGAGAAAATAGTGAATGAGCTGCAGACAAAATATGAAACTGAAAAAAAAGAGCACCAGATTTCGCTCCTCAATAAAGACAAGCAGCTCAGTGAAGCCACCATCAGCAATCAAAAGACATTGAGGAACTCCATCATTGCCGGATTTTGCTTGCTACTGATTATTGCCATACTTATTTTTAACCGCTACCGGCTGCGGCAAATACAACGGCGACAAACAGAGCGCATGAGCATAAGTCATGACTTACATGATGAAGTGGGATCAACGCTAAGCAGCATTGGAATTTACAGTAATCACGTTTCCTCACTCCTGAATCAGCAAAAGTTTGATGAGGCAAAGAATATCCTTGGTGAAATTTCTAATTCATCACACCAAATGATTGAGGATATGAACGATATTATCTGGTCAGTGAATCCAAAGAATGATTCCTTCGAGAGAATCATCAGCCGCCTCGAGAGTTTTGCTGTTAACGTAGCTGCATCTAAAGACATCAGCGTTCAATTCCGTGCCGGGAGTACAATAAAGAGTATGATTCTTCCTATGGCTCATAGAAAAAATCTTTACCTTATTTGCAAGGAAGCAATTAACAACTGCGTAAAATATTCAGGGTGCAGTTCGTTGGAGATAAATTTTAAAAATGAAAAGAAGTCTTTGATTGCGGAAATCAGGGATAACGGGAAAGGGTTCGATGTGAGCAAGGACAGTTCCGGGAATGGTCTGCACAGCATGCGCTCACGTGCTAACGATCTCCATGCTGATCTGTTGATTGACTCTGGTGCGAATTCAGGAACACTTGTTAAAATAGTGATGCCTATACAATAATGCCATCACCGATTTCGGTGATTGAAATCAATATTAGTTTTAACTTTTCGGAAAATAATTTATGAATCTACTTCTTGAACAAAGTTTTCCTCTACCAATGTTGGCTATTGACATTCAAGCTTCAGTTAAGCCATCTTTGATCCCTGATTTTATTTCTTTCCCTTAAAACTTAAAGCGATGAAAATGCAAACCAAACTTTTACTTTTTACTCTTGCGATTTTCTCAAGTATCAATTCGAATGCACAGTACCATGAACAATGGGCCAGTTGCACCTCATTTTACCGCGATAGCATTGGCGCTGCACAAAGAATTGCTGTTGATGCTTCAGGAAATGTTCATGCAGCAGGATATGTAGTTGATGACAGTACAGGTGAATCTTACTTAACCATTATGAAGTATGATTCAAGCGGTGTTCCTCTATGGGGTGCATCACAGCCTGGAAATCCTTTAGCTTCCCCACCCGCCACACATGATGCTCAACTAAAATTAGACATCACAGGCAACGTATATGTATTGGGAATGCTTGCCGGCAATGGTGGCATTCTGCTTGTCAAATACAACGCCGTTGGTGAACAGCAGTGGCTTAGAGTAGACGATGGTCTGTGGAATAATTATAATCCTACAAATATTCAACCTACTGATATGGTCGTTAATGATGCAGGTGTGTTTGTTTGTGGCTTTTTTCACAATGGCATTACTGACCATTATGAAGTTTTTCTTCTCAAGTACAATCTTACTACAGGACAAATTGCTTTATCACTCGGATTTAATTCTTCAAATGCAACAGATGCGAGCTTAACAGGCAAGACTGATTTCCGTGCTCAGAGCATGGCTGTAGATCTTAACGGAAATATTTATGCTGCCGGCTTTGCATATTCTTCTAATGGTAGTACGGGAATACTGCTTTTGAAATATAATGGTGGCGGAAGTTTACTGATGAACAAAGGTTACTTTGAACAAAGTGATGATTTTACCGTTGATAAAAAGCTTTCCTTAAAACTAATACCTCAGTGTACATTTCCTTGTTCCAATGTTGGCCAAATTCTTATTGGAGCAAGTTGCGCTTCAGGTGCACGTCTTCTCAGCATTGGACCCAATGGAGGAAAGAAATGGGATGTGGCTAAAAATGAAACGGACTTTGTTCAAAGTGCTGTGGATGTCGATGCAAATTGTTATATACTAACCGGTTACTCGTTATCGAGATACAATAAGACGGGAACGTCAGACTGGACGTACTCATTAATCGGCACCGATATTAACATACCACTACAAGCGAGAGTAGCTGACAACAAGCATTGTTTCATTCTGCAGGCCTCTGCTTTTAGTGAGGTGGATGATGCCGGCAACCTGGTTTGGAGCGAGGCGATAGGCAACTATTTAGATGGCTCAAATAAAGAAGCCGCCGTTCTTAATCCTAGTCCTACTGAGCGCTTATATCTTCCCACAGGAAGTAAGGAGCTGGGAGTAGTGAGATTATCACCATGCGACTTACTCACCTGTAGTTATACTGCTACAAAAAAAATCACTAACGTGAGTGGCGCTTCCGATTGTGATGATGGAAAAATCAAGATTAATTTCACAGGCACATTCAACCTCTATCCGCATCTTGAACTCTACGATGCTGACGATACCCTGATTGCAATAATCAATGGCGATCAGGCGGATAAGAACCAGACTTTCACCGAACTTACTTCCGGAACTTACCACGTGAAAGTATTTGATGCTGTCTGCTGTGAAAACGATTTAACTAATCTGCAAATAAAATGTCCGAAGCCAACAGGGCTTTTTGCTAATAATATCACCCAAACCACTGCCACCGTTCATTGGGATAACATGTTGTGTAATGATGGATACAAACTTCAGTATCGCCAGCAGGGAAATAGCAAATGGACCACCAAGAATCCAGCTTTGAACTCTACCAGCTTCAACCTTACCGGGCTCACTGCAAATAAGACGTATGAATATCGCCTCACTGTAAACTGCGCCAATACAAACAAGACGCTCAATTCGGGATATACTGCCATTCAAACATTTGCTACGCAGCAACGGCAAGGAAATTCCGGGGAGTCATTTACTATTGGTCAGATGGAAGTCTTTCCGAACCCCGCGAATTCTTTGATCACTATTTCTTTTCCTGAACCTGAAGAAATAATTTCTCTGGAGGTTTGGAATGTGGTTGGAGAAAAAGTTATTGAGAAAATTATCCCGGAAGAAAAAAGTGATGCAATTCAATTACAGGTTTCTTCTCTGCCGGGCGGAGTTTATGAAGTTCAGCTACGAACCATAAATGGAATCAAAGTGAGTCAGTTTGTAAAGCAGTAAAATTATTCGACGAAGATTTCTCTTTCATATTAAGAACGAATACCCGAGTCGTGGCACGGTTTCCACCGTTGTGGTAATTGGACCTGAGGCTTCAGGAGACAGGCACACAGAAACAAGCGATCAGGTTGCACCAGGCGTTATTATTGAGAGCCCCGAAACAGAATCATTACTAAGCGTATGAAAATGGGCAGTTGAAAATTTCTTTTTCAACCTGCTCATTTTCTTTTACATCAACGCAATGACACTGTAAATAATTCTTCTCCATCACAAACCTGGTGATTAAAAACCGGGAGTCATTCTCGGATGCAAGTGTCAACTTCATTTTTTCATAGATAAAAGAGTTTTTCCTTTCACCGATGTTGGCGATTGACGTAGGGGTAGGCGTGAGCACATATTTGATCCGTAATTTTTAATAAGCTGAAAAACTAAACAAAATGAAAACTCTTTCAACCATCAAAATCATTTCAGGATTCTTCCTGACAATTTTCATAGCCATTGGTAACTTTAATTAGTCGTCCCTTAACAATTCCTGAAACGTAGGCCAGTAAAGGTTTTCAAGACAATGGTGTGCAAAAAATGATGCAGGGATTTTGAAAGAATCTTTGAAAACCTTGCAACTTTGCACATGCTTTCAAAACCTATAGA
>DASRAJ010000009.1:0-12601 GCA_035638255.1 Chitinophagales bacterium | reverse complement strand
GCTACGGTGCGGCCTGAAACAATTCTAGGGGATTCGGCAATAGCTGTTAATCCCAGGGATGAGCGCTACAAAAATCTTGTCGGACAATTTGCATTTGTTCCGTTAATCAATCGCCACATTCCAATCATTGAAGATGAATACGTGGAGGTGGATTTTGGGACAGGAGCCTTAAAAGTTACTCCCGCTCACGACATGAACGATTACCAACTTGGATTGAAACACAATCTCGAAGTGATTGACATACTGAATGAAGATGGCACCATGAGTGAAGCCGCGCAACTTTATGTTGGTCAGGATCGCTTCGAATGTCGCAAGAACATTGTAAAAGATTTAGAAGCACAAGGTCACATTGTAAAGATTGAAGACTACAAAAATCAAATAGGTTTCAGTGAGCGGACAGATGCTATAGTTGAGCCGCGCCTTTCTATGCAATGGTGGTGCAACATGAAAGAAATGGCCAAGCCAGCACTGGAAGCTGTGATGAATGAAGAGATAAAATTCTATCCAAAAAAATTCGTGAATCTCTATCAGCATTGGATGGAGAACATCAGGGACTGGTGCATCTCGCGGCAGCTTTCATGGGGGCATCGGATTCCGGCATGGTATGCTCCTGATGGAAGTTTTGCTGTTGCGGAGACCGCTGAAGAGGCGTTGCAAATTCTGAATGCGATGCACGATACACGTAACACGACTCAGGATTCCGCCGAGACGGCTCACGACTCACGGCTCACGACTCACGACTTAAAGCAAGACGATGATGTCCTTGACACCTGGTTCTCCTCATGGCTTTGGCCTTTCGAAGTATTCAAAGGATTGAGCGAGCCGAATAACAAAGAAGTTAAATACTACTATCCGACAAACACTCTTGTAACGGCCCCTGAAATTATTTTCTTCTGGGTAGCTCGAATGATCATGGCCGGTTTTGAGTACATGAAGGAGAAACCTTTTGACCAGGTTTACTTCACAGGGATTGTTCGGGATAAACAAGGAAGAAAAATGTCGAAGCAATTAGGCAATTCTCCTGACCTGCTTGAGCTGATTGAGAACTATGGGGCAGATGCTGTCCGCTTCGGAATTTTGATTTCTTCTCCCGCAGGAAATGATCTGCTCTTTGATGACAAGCTGATTGAGCAGGGAAGGAATTTCAATAACAAGCTTTGGAATGCTTTGAGATTAGTGAAGGGCTGGCAAGTGGATTCAATTGGCAGTTTACAGTTTTCAATTGGCAATGAGTTCGCGAGCGAGTGGTTTGAAAGCAAGCTCAACGCTACAATAGTTGAAGTTGAAAGATTGTTTTCTGACTTCCAGATTTCTCCCGCACTGAAACTTTTGTATTCACTCGTATGGGATGATTTCTGCTCGTGGTATTTAGAAATGATCAAACCGGAATTTGGTCGGCAGATTGATGAAGGGACTTTCAAAAAGACAATTGATTTCTTCGAGCGACTGATGAAGTTGCTGCATCCGTACATGCCTTTCATGACGGAAGAAATATATCATTTACTTTATGACAGGAGTGAAGATGATTTTATTACGATTTCAAAATATCCGGAAGCAGAAAGAATTGATCAGCTTATTTTGAATGAAGGTGAAAAAGCAAAGGAACTGATCACTGCGATTCGTGATTTGCGAAGCCGCAATCAAATTAAGCCTAAAGAAAAATTGAAATTGTTTGCATCTTCTGAATTGGATGAACCCACTGCGGAAGCAGTAATGAAACTCGGCGCATTAAGCGTGATCGGGAAAACTTCTGAAGAGCCTGAAAACTCTTTTTCATTTTTTGTGGGCGCCGATAAATTTTTTCTTGAATCTCCCAATCGCGTTGACTCTACTGGTGAAAAATCCCGTCTTGAAAAAGATTTGGAATATGAAAGAGGTTTCCTCGAATCAGTAATGAAAAAACTTTCGAATGAAAAATTTGTGGCCAATGCTAAAGGCGATGTGATTGAAAAGGAAAGGAAGAAAGCTGAAGATGCGGAGGAGAAAATTCGGTTGATCAGTATTCAGCTTGACAAGCTAAATTCGAATTAAACAGATATGGATAATTAAGGGAAATTTTTCCTGCATGTGGCGTAAGAAATTAAAATATGAAGAATACTTGAAGCAGTTCCCCAATTGCCCGCCAGCATACTATTTAGAAATTGAAGGCTTATTTTTTAGGTGGGTTCATTCCAGCATTTTACCCGAAGACTTTACACCCTTAGGGTTGGTGTCGGAAACGCCGCAGAGAATTTTGGATGATTCTGATAAGAGTTGTATGAGCTATGGATTATCGTTATTCAATTCACCTGCCAACGCTCTTTACAGGTATAAAAAGCTAATCAAAAATATGAGAGGGAAGTTTCAAAGAGAAAAATTTAAACAGGAAAAGGGAAACACAATTGCTTCGGTCGCGATTCAAAATGATGAAGGAGTTGCTGGTGACATGAGCCAAGAAACAGGACATTTCACATTTCATGAGTATGAAGGGACTAACTTTGCAATCAAATGCCAAAACTTAACAGGTATCTTTACAGAGCATGGAGAAATTAAGAGTGAAATATAATCCTGTCACGTTTGCCTCGAACCTTGTTCGGATAGGTGATATTGTCAATTCAGAAGGACCCCTTCTATCATTATTTCAGGATGTAAGTAACGATCGGTTCTATTTATTTGATTGGGTGGATAGCGGTGCTAATTCTAACCGTTGGTTAATTTTTTCTGTGAGTGCGCAATCAATCGACGATTTTGTACATAAAAAAATTACCTACGCTAATCTTTTTTCCCAAGCTATTAATCACAAATATTTCTACGCTGATCTTCTGAATAATCAAACTGTTTCAAATCTTATCGTGAATGAATTGGTCGAACTGCCCTCGAAATATTTTCCTGATGAAGGCAACTTCTTTAGCAAAGAAACATGCCCGAATTATTCAAAGATTGTGAATGCCATTTCAAATGATCGGTTGGGTGTTTACCAAATTAACCCAATGAAATATTTATTGAATACAAACCTAAGATCAAAATTTGAAGATCGAAATATTCCTGATGAACTAATCAAAACATCCCCATCATCTTCTCCGTACTCACGAGAAGATAAAGTGAAATGGAGACACCACGCATTGCGCGAAATCTCTAAGCGCAAAACTCAATTCACTTTAAAGTAAATTGCATGAACGAGGTATTGAAGAAATATTTTGATGATAAAGGGTGGAAATATTCAAATGCTGAAAGTGAATCAATATTCTTCTTCGGAATTTCCGGTGTCAATCTCACCATTCATTGTACGGCGGATTTAGACGAGGAAAAAAAAAGGTTTCTATTTTGCACTGAAGCATCAGTCAGTGTGCCAGAGGAAAAAAGGAGGGATATAGCAGAACTCCTAACTAGATTTAATTATGGAACCTTTCTTGGAAATTTTGAAATGAATTTTGAAAATGGCAGGATTCAATTCCGAACCAGCATAGTCTATGATTCAATTGAACTTACTGACATTTTGCTTGGCAATTTGATCATGAACAATATCATAAGCATGGATCTATCTTTTCCCTCAATTCAAAAAGTTTTAGAGGAGGATCAAACGCCTTTGGATGCATATCTTTTCATGCAAGGGCAGATTGATGCCCTTAAGAAAGAGGTTGAGAGCGGATAAGCTAATCCAAATCGCCTCACCGGGCTTCGTTCTTAACATTCATTTGTTTACTCACCGTAGATAACTTTTAATACTATCATAGCAGTTTTACATGAGCGAATTCAGTTACTTCGCCGCTCTTCCTCATTATGATTTCCGCCCGAAGCAAAGAAGAAATTTTATCAGCCGCCCGCATTGAAGAAGTGATCGGTGAATATGTGAACCTCAAAAGGCGGGGAACTAATTTCATAGGGCTGTGTCCGTTTCACACAGAGAAAACTCCATCATTCAACGTTTCTCCCACCAAAGGAATCTTCAAATGTTTTGGTTGCGGAAAAGCCGGTGATGTAATTACATTTCTTATCGAGCATGAGAAGTTTACCTATCCTGAAGCGCTTCGGTTTCTTGCGCAGAAATATCACATTGCCATAGAAGAAACCGGCGATATAAACAAAGAGCAGGAAGATAAATTGGTGAAGGAGTCACTCTACATCATCAACCAGTTTGCGCAGGAGTATTATCACAACAATCTCTACAAAACCGAAGAGGGACAAACTGTTGGCTATTCGTATTTTAAAGAGCGTGGCATCACCGATGAAATGATTCGCAAGTTCAAGCTCGGATACGCATTGCAGATTTCAAATTCATTTACAATCGCTGCATTAAAGGGAGGCTATCAATTGGAGTTACTCAAAAAGGCAGGATTGATTGTGACGAAAGGAAGCAGTGACATGGATTTCTTTCATCACCGCGTGATGTTCCCGATCATGAATGTTTCAGGCAAAGTGGTTGCATTTGCAGGAAGGATTATGGTGAAAGATGAAAAGTCGCCGAAATACATCAACTCACCCGAAACAGAAATTTGCAAGAAGAGCCAGCTCGTCTACGGAATCTTTCACGCAAAGAATGCCATTCGCCAGCACGACGAATGTTTTCTCACGGAAGGCTACACTGATGTGATCTCGATGCACATGGCGGGAATGGAAAATGTGGTGGCATCGTCAGGAACTTCACTTACTGAAGACCAGATCAAACTCGTCAAGCGGTTCACGAACAACATCACCATTCTTTATGATGGTGATCCTGCGGGAATCAAAGCTGCATTGCGAGGACTGGAAATGATGGCTTCGCAAGATGTAAACATTCGTGTAGCCCTGTTACCCGATGGCGATGATCCTGATTCTTTCCTTCACAAAAACGGAAGTGCTGCGCTTCGTGATTTCATTCGCGACAACAAAAAAGATTTCATCCGCTTCAAAGTTGAATTGCTGCTTGCGGATGCAGGCGATGATCCGCTCAAGCGCGCTGATGTGATTCGCGAAGTGGTGAATACACTGGGAACAATTCCCGATGCAATCAAGCGATCAGTGCTGATCAGGGAATGCAGTAAGATGCTTGCAGTTGATGAACAAATACTCACCATTGAAGTAAACAAGCTCAAGAGAAAGCAATTCAGGAAAGAAACGGGTGCAGAAAAGTTTGAAGCGGACACATTGCACCAATCTGCTGAACAGTTGCCCGATCACTCGGAACAATTAATTAAGAAATCCGGCGATGAACTTCAGGAGCGTGACATCATTCGCTTATTGCTGGAGTTTGGAAAAGAGATGATGAATGAAACAACCACTGTTGCTGAATACATTCTTGACGATGTGAAAGATGTAGCGCTGAATAATGTTATTTACAGAATGATGCTGCACGAAGTTGAATCACAAATTGAATCGGGTAACATTCCTGATCATCATTATTTTCTTCAGCAACCGGATGAAGAAATGAAAAAGCTTGCGATGGAAATTATCTCATCGCCCTATTCACTCAGCGAAAACTGGAACAAGATGCACGATATCTACGTGACAATGCCCACAGAAAATTTTCGTAATGATGTGATCAGCTCACTCAACCATTTCAAATTGAAAAAGGTGATTACGATGATGAAAGAGAATCTCAAAGAATTGAAATCCGTTTCCGGTAAAGAAGAAGATGAGAAACATTATCTTCATGTGCACAGCAAGCTCACTGACTGGAAAAAACAGTTGGGGAAAAGGATGGGTGCAGTAGTCGTAAACTAAAATTCCAACGGACTTATTAATGTACGCTGATCACTATCAACAAGGAAGATTGTTGCGGAAAAGTACACCACGGTCATCGCACCAGGAATGGACACCTGTTGCGAATCGTGCTGAAGTGGTTGAGCAAATTGCATTGTCAAGTCAGGGTCGTATTCCTGATTTTATTCCCGAGCGTTATCGTCGCATGTCCAAATCGCCGCTTGCTTTTTACCGGGCAACACCCGAGGTCATGGCAAGAGATTTATCTGCGACTCCCAATTCAGGGCTCATCGTGCAGTCATCCGGCGATTGTCACCTTATGAACTTTGGCGTTGAAGTGAAAGAAGGAGGCAATATTATTTTCGACATGAATGATTTCGATCAAACACACCCTGCTCCCTGGGAATGGGATGTGAAGCGCCTGGCAGTAAGCTTCATGCTGGCGGCTAATCACATTTCACTTAACAAGAGAAACCAGGAACAAGTAGTTGCTGCTCTCATCAGATCTTACAAATTCAATCTTGGCATTTTCTCAAGAATGAAGATGCTCGATCTGTGGTATCTGCGCTTTGATGCATCTTCATTTGCAAATCAAATTCCTCAGAAGGGAATTGAATTGTTATTTGGAACTGCAACAAAATCATCTCGTGGTTCAGGATCAGAATTTTTGTTATTAATGAAAAAGAATGATCAGGGGAAGTTTGAAATAACAGAAACACCTCCGTTGATTGTACATCCGGAAAACACCTCTGAGATCAGGGAAATTCTGCAAGCCTTCCACGATCAATATCCTCAAACGCTGGAGGACGGTGAGCGTGCACTGATTGAAAAATTCGAATTGAAAGATGTTGTCTTCAAGGTAATGGGTGTAGGAAGTGTGGGAACCCGCTGCTATGTCTGTTTAATGTTGAATGAAAATGAGGAGCCACTTTACATCCAGGTGAAAGAAGCGCACGCATCAATTCTTGAACAGTTCACTCAGCCATCAGCGTATCAGAATCATGGTGAAAGAATCGCGAAAGGCCAACGCTTCCTTCAATCAGTATGCGATCTGTTTCTCGGCTGGTGCGTAGGTCCTGAAGGAAGACACTATTATCTAAAGCAATTGCGGGCAAAAAAAATTACTCCCGGCATTGATGTGTTTGATCAGAAACTGCTGACGTACTATGCGCAACTGTGTGGAAGAGTACTTGCGCGTGCCCATGCAAAGTCGTTGCAAGGTGCACACATTTGCGGATACATTGGCAAGAGTGAACAATTTGATGCCGCAATCACAAAGTTTGCAACCCGCTATGCCGATCAAACCATGAAGGACTATGAAATTTTTATGAAGGCATTGAAGGAAAACAAGCTGTCTGTATCTCCACAGTAATGAATTCAGTCCCAAATTCAGTAATCCGATTCACGCCTGCAGATACAGATTCATCCTCACTTTAAGACTTCACTTGTTTTTCACCGCTCAATGTCTATCTTTGCCGTCCCTAAAAAAACAACATCTTAGTAACGAATGACCAATCATTATGAAACCGTAATCATCTTTTCGCCGCTTTTGTCCGATGATGATGTGAAAAGAGAGGTTTCCAAATACACCAAAATGGTCACCGATGGCGGTGCTACCATTCTGGAAGAACGCCACTGGGGCTTGCGACAATTAAGCTACCTCATTGAAGGCAAGTCAAACGGAATCTATTACATCATGGAATTTGCCGGACCCGGCACGCTTCATCAAAAGCTCGAAGTGGAATTCAAGCGCGATGAAAGCATCATGCGATGGCTCACAGTGGCGCTCGATAAGCATGCCATTGAGTATAATGATAAGCGCCGTAAAGGGTTGGTGGGTAAGAAGAAAGAGCCCGCTGAAGAAAAGAAACCCATTGTTGAAACGCCAGTGATCACCGCTCCAACCCCCCAAGCTTAAATTATGGCACTTCGAAATAGTAAAGACATCAAGTATCTCACCAGTCAAAAAATGGTGAAGCGCCCGAAAAAATTCTGCCGCTTCAAAAAGTATCATATCAGGTACATTGACTATAAGGAGACAGAATTCTTACTCAACTTCATCAATGAGCAGGGAAAAATTTTACCCCGCCGCCTTAGCGGCAACTCATTGAAATACCAGCGCAAGGTGGGGCAGGCGATTAAACGCGCACGCCATCTTGCATTGTTACCGTACGTTACTGACCTTTTAAAGTAATTGAACCATGGATGTTATTTTGCTTCAGGATGTAGATAAGCTCGGAAAAGAAAACGAACTCGTAAAAGTCCGCAATGGCTATGCGCGTAATTTTCTTCTTCCGAAAAGACTGGCAGTTGTCGCTGATGATTCTCAAAAGAAAATGCTCAATGAGCGGGTGAAGCACGAAGAGCGACGCGAACAAAAATTGCTCAATGCCATCAGCCAGGTTCAGGATGTGCTGAAGAACACGAAGTATATTATCGGCGCAAAAACCGGCATGAGCGGAAAGATTTTCGGAAGCGTAACTACCATTCAGCTCTCTCATGCCATCAAGAAGCAATCGAACATTGCAGTTGACCGCAAGAAGATCACGTTACCCGATGATGTGAGCATGGTGGGTGAATACAAAGCCAGTATTGCGTTAGGAAAAGATGTGAATGTGGAAGTGAATTTTGAAGTGATAGCTGAATAAGAGTAAGATTTAAGATATAAGATTTAAGACATGGAATCTCTTTCGTGAATGCGGAAGGGATTTTTTGTTTTAGGAACTTTATGCTGCTAATTTGCTCCCGCTACCTGAAGGAGGAACCGCCCCGCTACGCTACTACAGGCAGTGGTTCTGCCTATAGGGAGTCGGAGGGCAGCGGGGAAATTTGTTGTACACCTTTCTTTGCGCGAAACATTTTTTTATCCATTGTAACTTTATTTCGCGTGGTGCGCTTCACGGTAAACCAAACAAAAGAAGAAGGGGAAATGAGCCAGACCATTAGTAATTACAGGCAGGAAAGAGGTTGTAACTTTTCAAACCGCTAAAACGTCGTACGCATGACGGTGAAAGAGTACAACCAAAGTGTGGAATTGTATGCTGATCGCGTATATCGCTTCATTGTGAAAAACATGAAAAACAGTGACGATGCGCAGGATGTGGTTCAGAATGCATTCGAGATTTTGTGGAAGAATTATGAAGGAGTTGCATTCGAGAAGAGTCGTTCATACCTTTTTACAGTGGCATACCATAACATGATTGACCAGTTCAGAAAACGAAAAGGAGAAAGTGATATCAGCGATGAACATTTGCAAATGCAGGGGAACAGCAACCAATTTACCGGAGCGCGTGAAGCAGTGGAGTTGGGCTTGAAGGCGCTTCCTGAAATTCAAAGGACAGTGGTGATGCTGCGTGATTATGAAGGATACAGTTATGAAGAGATCGGCGAAGTGACCGGGTTGAATGAATCACAAGTGAAGGTTTACATTTTCAGAGCACGAACAGCATTGAAAAATTTTTTAGTGAGTACAGAAAACGCAATTTGAAGAAATGAGAATCAATCTGCAGAACTACGAAGAATACTTTGTGCGCTACCTCGATGGTGAATTGTCATCGCAGGAAGCCGGCGAAGTAGAATTGTTTCTGCAACAACATCCTGAACTGAATACTGAGCTGAATGCATTCAAATCTACAGTGCTTTCTGCCGATGAGGAAATTTTCTTTCCGGGAAAAGAATTGCTGAAGAAAGGAATCACGCTCGTGAACTACGAAGATTATTTCATCCGCAAAATTGAAGATGCTCTTTCATCAGAGGAAGAAATTGACCTAAGTGTTTTCATGCAACAGCATCCCGAATTACAGCGTGAAATGAATGCGTTCGTTGCTACAAAACTTGTTGCTGATTCCTCTGTTGTATTTCCTGATAAAAACTCATTGAAGAGAAGAAACGGAAGAGTAGTACCCATGTATGTGAGGTATACCCTTGCCACTGCGATTGCTGCAAGCCTGATATTGATTGTGACCATAAGAGGAATTCATCAGACAGATCAGCCGGTTAATTCTCCTGTTGCGGAACAGCCATCATTCTCTTCGCCACAAACAGAAAAGGGCTCAAGCAAGGATGCAAATGAAAAAGTGAAGCAAATAACACCTCATTCTGAATTAGCTACTGAGCACACATTGAATTCAACACAAACGAATTCTACTAACAAAGTGAATCACAGTAGAAGCGAAAACAGGGGGAAAGAAAACTCTGAGCAGTTTGCAGATGCCTCGGTTCATATTGAATCAAACCCTTCAACAGAAAATACCCAGACAATTTCTACTACGAATGTTGAGGATGAAATGACAACGATCGGATCAGGGCTTCAACCCATCAGTTACCAGGCAAGATTTAAAAAGGCGCCTTATCGCGCAGTGTCCATAACGGCAGCAAACAAAAATTCCGCTTCTCCTGAAAATAAATCCATTAAGAAATTTACTTCAGTAGCTTCTGCATTGGGAAGTGAGCTGCTTCGTCTTACTGGCAGGGAAGATTATTTGAAAACCACTTCTGCCTTTAATTCACAGGGAGCGGAAAAGAAAAAACTTCCGCTTGTAATAAGCGTCAAGGGAAAAAAGTTTGATTTCTACCATAAGTTTTTCAGGAAGCGCAATCATTCATCTTCTGAACAAAACCCCCGGTAGACCGGGATAAAAAAACTGAGCTATGAAAAAAGCACTTGCCATTTGGCTAATCCTCGCCATTCCATTCCTTCTTTCAGCACAGCAAAAAGGAAACGCGCAACAGGACCTCCAAAAACAAATTGAAGCGATGAAGCAGGAAATGCAATCACAAATTGCTGCTCTCAGAGATTCGATTGCGATGCTTCAGCAGCAATTACGCAATGAGAAAAAAAATCCCGGCTATGAACTCTTTTATGAAAAGCCCTTGTCAGAAAAAGACCAGGGTGACTGGATGAAGCTTGACAGTCTGCTTCATGATGGCTCACGGAGTTGGTCCTGGAGTTATAGTTATCCAAAAGTTGTTCCGTACGATTTTCAATTCATGATCCCATCGGACAAGTATAAGGATAAACTAAAGTGGGAACAATTCAAGGTGCCACAATGTCCTGAGTTTTCAAAACACAAACACAAACATGAATGGATGAAGATGCTTCCATTCTACCATTTTTTCAAAAGTTAAAATCAACAATAAATACTTCTCATGAAAAAGATGATCTGGATTTTTTTGATGCTGCTTTCGCCGATGGCATTTGCGCAGCAGAATAACGGCTGGACTCCGGAGCAGCAGGAACAATTCCGCAAGCAGATGGATGATTTCCAAAAACAAATGCAGGATCAAATGAAATCGCTCAAAGATTCATTGCGTCAGATGCAACAAGCTTTTAAAGAATTCGATTGGTCGCAGATTGATACGATGCAATTTGAGATGCCCGAGATGCCGGAAATGCCTGAGATGCCACCGATGCCTGAGATGTCACCCATGCCGGAGATGCCGTCAGGTTCCGGGAATGACGCAGGTGATGATACCCAGGTTCGTGTTGGTCGCTGGAACCTGAATGTAGAGAATGATGAGAATGGTGATAATCACGTTCACGTGTATAAGGATGAATCGTGCGACGATGAGTGCGGTGATGAAAGCGCCTTGACAAATGTTGAAACAAAATTCATGTTGCTCGATGTGGGTCTGAATAATTATTTCGGCAAAAATTTCACTTCGGGTATTCCAAATGGATATGAATCCTTTGATCCAAGCCCGGGCAAATCATGGGTTGTGAATATTCATGCGGTAAGCCAGAAACTTAATTTGATTGACTATCATCTCTGGTTAGTGTATGGCGTGTACTTCGAGTTGAATTCTTACAAGTACAACACCAATGATGTGCTGATTCCAAGAATAGATTCCGTCGCTTTCGAAACGGATAACAATGAGCAGTTGCAGAAAAATAAACTCTCCTGCGAGTATGTGGGCATTCCACTTATGCTTCGCTATGAGAGCAATCCATCTCACATAGACAAATCATTTCACATCAGCGCGGGCGGATTCGGTGAATACCTGATGGGTGCGCGCACAAAAACAAAAAATAATTCCGGCGCCAAGAATAAGCAGCATGATGATTTCAATCTCAATCGCTTTCGCTATGGAATTACAGCACGTGCAGGCTATGGTTGGGTGAGTTTATTCGCCAACATCAGTTTATCAGAGTTGCTGGTAAGCGGCGCAGGGCCTGTGTTGTACCCGGTCTCCGGAGGTTTGGCATTTGAGTTTTAAGTGAGTAGGAGAAAAGCTCAGATGGACATTCTAAAATTTTAATTCCTAAAACAGTTTTCTCACGATTGCTATAAAGTCAATAGCTGCGTAAACCTGGAAGTTGCTCATTCGTAAATGATCGCTGGTGAAAGCGGGATTCAGGAAATTCGTGAACGTGAATTGATATCGTACTCCGAGATGTGCGCCATAAGTGATATACTCAGCACTAATGAAAGCACCGTGAATAATTTTTGCAGGCGGTGTAAAACCATAAATGGTTAAATCTCCCGGTTCTTCATTTATGAATTCTCCTGTATTCGCGTCATAGTTCTTCACTGTTTCCTCTAGATCCAGATAATCAGTAATGCCGGCCAACAAAGCAGAATAGCCGGCACCGATGGCATATCCATTTTTAACATCTTTATCATCGTGATAATAAAATACAGGAACTGAAAATTCACCCATCCACAGTGTTGCATATCCGGTTACGTGATGCTGCTGGTTGATGAGTTGCACTCCGTTGTCGTAAAAGCTTTGATAATCATTATGAAATTTCAGGAATAATGTTGGGAAAGAGAATTCTAAATTGATAAAGGTGTGCTTGGTAGTTCGCAGGTATATGAAAACTCCTGAGCTTATTCCTATACCTTTTCCATTCACTTCGCCTCCCTTGAACCTTAGGAGCGGAATTGCAAGCCGCGTACCGGCGCCTATTGATTCATCCAATGATGTTCCCTGGAAGTATTGA
>DASRAJ010000008.1:0-33435 GCA_035638255.1 Chitinophagales bacterium | reverse complement strand
AATGAATTTTAAAAGAATGATGAACCACTGGAAAAAAGCAGCTCATTTTTTTGCCGAATATTTTTCACGCCTCATCATGATCATTCGCAGCACGTTGTCTCCCTTTTTGTTTTTATTAAATTTGAAAATCACTTTTTAAGGTACGACTAATTAACAATGAGGAGTTTGGTAATGCATGTGACCGAGCCGTCACTATTCGATGCCCATACTAAGTACACGCCCGTTTGTGCGCGATGCCCATCATATCCCTTGCCATCCCAAATAGCCTGACCACCGAGTGCTTTCGTTTTATAAATGAGCGTACCGTTTGCATCTGTGATTTTTACATCTGCGTTCTCAACAACTCCGCTTACTGCAATAGGACCATCATACGTTTCATTGACCGGATTAGGATAAACCGTGGGGCCGCAGGAAGATGAAGATCCGGTGGTAGCATCTCCGCGATACACGAGGATACCGTTATCAGTTCCGATGTATACTTCGCCGGTGGAATTGTCAATGTCGAGTGCATTAACAAAATTTGAAAACAGCGGACTATTATCAGTGGTGAAGTGCAGAATTTGCTGCGTGCCATCTGCTGAGAAAAGCCACACACCATTGTCAGAGGTAATCCATTTCTGATTGGCGCCATCCACAACTATACGCTTCACATTTTCTGTTCCCAACAAATAACCATTGTAGCCGCCTGTGTTCACCACGATCTGCTGGGCATCACATCCAAACTGAGAAAATTCATCGCCGGGGCAATAAAAAATTGCCACGCCACCACCCATTCCTACCCAAATAGTTCCGTCTTTATCTGCCGTCACACAATTCACTTGAAGTGACGGAAGATTACCACTGCCGGGAACATTGACGAGTAACTTGTACTTATCATCGGAAGGATCATCAAGAGTCCCCCCGTAATTAAACACCATCACGCCTTGCCGCGGGACGATGAACCATACCTGGTCGAATTGGTCAAAGGCGATACCGGTAACCCATTGCGCTGCAATAGCGAACGATGGCTGAAACGCAAGCCACGTGCTGTCCGGTTTGCGTACGCAGATGGGAACTAGTGAACCCATGTTCGAAACCCACATATTACCATACTGGTCAAATTCAATGTCCGCTGCTCTCACGCGGGCCGGGTCACCATTGGTTACACCGAGGGTGCTGTTGTTTTGGTCCCATTGATTCGTGATGCCGAGTTTGTCATCATACTCCACGACGCCCTTCCACATGCTGCCGAAATACACCTTGTTGTTGAATGGATTCACTGCCGTACACACAATATCGAAAGTGTCAATCAGTATGGGGGTATTGTGAATGTCAAAATGATTCCACACCCCATTGACCTTGGTAAAGAATCCATCCTGGTTGAAAATGTATCCGAAGGACGGATTCCATCCACCGGGAGCCACATACACACTGTGGGTTGTACTGTTCACTGCGAGATCGAAAACATTTTTCGAATAGGGCCCGTCCGGATAAATCGTTTCCAAATTTCCGTTGGAATATTTCTGCAGCCCCTGGTACAGATCAGCGATCCACACAGTACCATTGGTTTCAACAGCTTGATACGGTTGTGCTGAATAGATGGAATCTATTTGACCGGAAGTATGAATAACAGTAACTCGTGTTGCCGATCCCACATGGCAGATCAAAAGCTCATCGGGAGTTGATTCCATTTTCTTTACCGTCAATCCCGGCCGGTAAAAATATTGAGTCCATAGCCCTGAATTAAACTGGAAGATGGTATCCTTTTTTGCAGCAAGCACAATGTTGTTGAAGGAGATGCAATCAGTATAATTTCCGCTATACAACCCTTCCTGCGGGGTGAACAAATGCCACTGCGAAAAATCAGAGAGAAAAGGGCTATTCAAACTTGCCCAGTACATGCCGGCAATGGTTGCAGCGTAGAGATATGTTCCGTCAGAAGTAACGTCATTCACCTGCAATTGTGTCCCATTGGGTCCTATGAAGTAGGTGTCTTTAATTTCATTCTTCGTCACATCCATCACTACAATTCCGAAACCACAGGACAGATACGCATAGTCACCGTAGAAGTACACAGCATAAATCGCTTTGTCACCCACAATACTCGAACGCTCGATATCAGAAATGTTAATGATCTTGCCATCTTTCATGATATCAATGTTGCTGTTCGCGTAGCATATCACCAGGAGGTTATGCACTTTGTCAAATGCTACGAGCGAAGTTGGAATATCGGAAAGCCCATCCACCTTGCTGAACTTTTGCACTGAGTTATCATTCACATCCACTGAGTACATTTCGAGAGCTGTAGCGCAATAAACTTTGTTGAAAGAAGCTGTTACGCTGTAGGCATTGCGATAGACAAGCTCATCGCGCCATTGTCCGAGGGCGAGCGCCTGCGAAAAGGAATCTGCAGCTATGAAAAGGGAGCAACAAAAAGTAAAGAAACAGATCAGCGACCTCCCGCCTGTCCGGATTTTATCGGGAAGGTTTTGGAGGAATGGAAGAAGGGAACCAGCGAGAAAATTTTTTTTCATAGTAGAATAGCAAAAATACAATGTTTGAAAATGAAGCAGGGAAACGGTAATAGCGCGGGTTTATTTCTTTTGAGAAAGGAAAAGTTCCATGCTCATTACAAACAAAGGGAATTCCGTTCTTGTGTAAGACGAACAACTTACATCATTACGAAAGAGATTTTCCTGATCATATTTTCAATTTCTCACCACCTTCTGAACATACATAAGGTTGCCATTGGTAACTCTGAGCAAATAAACTCCTGCTGCCAGTGAGGATACATTTACAGAAGTGAAAGGAAGATTCACCTTTCCCGACATCATCACTTTTCCTTCACTGTTAATTAAATCGAAAGTTGCCGCTGCATTGGTATCATCACTTTGAAAGGTTAACATATCATGAACGGGATTGGGAAAAATGCGCGGCGCATGAGATGAAGGATCAACAGTGTAAATATCTGTAGCGAGCGGAGCAAAGATGAGATGCTTGGCTGCCCCGCCTTGATTCCAGTCAACATACGTGACATGAAATAATCCATCGTTGCCGAGAAGAATAGATTGGTATTCACCCGCGGTGAGAGAAACTGAAGTCCAGGATAGAAGCGTCATGGCACTTCCGAAAGATTGTCCGTCATCAGTAGAGTAGCGATAGCATAATCGTGGTATGCCCACATCTTCATTGTAAATGAGGTTCACGTTTCCCGCATCATCAATCACCCCTTCGCAATAAGCAGAACTGGTGCTGACGGTTTGATAGGCCTGCCACGTATTTCCTGTGTCAAGACTGTTGATATAATATACATTAGTGAGATAGTGGGGCTGATGGGCAATAATACCGAGATGACTAAAATTTTTGTTGCTTACAATTTTTGTAATGTTGAAATAACTGGAGCCATCAATTGCTGCGTTTTGTACAGGCGTCCATGTAAGGCCTGAATCATTACTCGATGCATAATAGACCACGCCAAGATTATAATCACCGAAGCTTACAAAGAGCTTGTTGTTTTTGGTGAAGCCAAGGTCAGACCCAACAGCAGTCCATCCGGGACCGGGCAGTGTTTCGAATATGGAAGTATCATTCCAAGTGCTTCCGCCATCGAACGAGCGAATGAACTGGACATAAGAAAAACTTGATTCATAATGCGTGTAGGAGAGATACGCCAAGCCATCACCAAGCGAAGTGATTGAAGGGAAATCAGCAAAGGTTGCATCGTTGGATGGGGTGCTCTCAAGTGTCCAGGTAAGTCCGTCATCTTCTGATCTGAAAAGCCAAAGATGCGCGATGAAACCATAGTTGACAGGGAGATGTCGCATCACCACGAGGTAAATATTTCCTGCAGTGTCAACGGTCAGCACCGGATCTGGCGTGGCATAGAAGTCTGCATCTGCACCATAATTGAAAACCGAATCCCACGTAACGCCATTGTCAGTGCTTCGAAAAATGACGGTGCGGCTGTGATAGTTAGCATCATTGATCATAAGCGCTGTGATAAACGTGTTGGCAGGAGTTTCTACTGTTTGAAGCTCTGTTACCGGGTTAGTGTTTATTGTATCAGGAATTTGAGCATGGGCATTCAGCATGATTAACGAAAAACACGAAAGGAGTACGCCGGCATTCAGACTTCGGCGTAAGTGGGGAGATATTTTCATGTATGATAGGGCGTTTGTCGTTTGCAATATAGTTTACAATTGCAAGATTGGTTATTCAAAACATTTATCTTGGCACGCACAAGGAAGATGATGCCAAGAAGAATTATTATCACAGCATGTATCGCAGTTGCCTTCTTGACAACTTTCATCTACTCCTTCAATTCCTGCAAGAGTCATCCTCAGCAAAAAGAAGCAGTAATAGATACTTCAGCCACAACAATTACCGGCGACTATGCAGGAGATAAAAAATGTGGTGCCTGCCATCAAAAAGAATATGCCGATTGGAAAATTTCCGATCATGCAAAAGCAATTCTTCCTGCAAATGACAGCACAGTAGAAGGAGATTTCAACGATGTCACCTTCACTTCAGATGGAGTGACTTCCCGCTTCTTCAGGAAAGATGGAAAGTTTTTCGCGAACACACAAGGTGGTGATGGAAAGAATCACGACTATGAAATCAAGTACACATTTGGTTTTCGTCCGCTGCAGCAATACCTGGTAGAATTTCCAGGGGGAAGAATGCAGGCATTGCGGGCAAGCTGGAATGTGAATGAGAAAAAATGGTTTCATCAATATCCCAAACAAATCATTGACCATCACGACTGGCTTCACTGGACAGGGCGTGCGCAGAACTGGAATGCGATGTGCGCCGCATGCCACTCTACGAATCTTCAAACGAACTATGATGTGGCGGCGGATTCATTTCACACCACATGGTCAATATTGAATGTAAGCTGTGAAGCATGTCATGGTCCCGGCAAAAAGCACATACAGTATATCTCATCTTCTGAATATGGTAAGAAAGAAAAAGTAAAAGGCTCCTATCTTATGCTTGACACCACTCAATCTTCAGAAGCACAACTTGTAGCCTGTGCCCCATGCCACAGCAGAAGGTTGGTGCTCGACGAAACTCCATTTCAATCCCTGCAGTTGCTTGATCACTATATTCCGGAAGTGCCTCAAACACCTATATACAATGCTGACGGACAGATTCACGATGAAGATTACGAGTTTGCGTCGTTCACACAGAGCCGCATGTATATGCACAACGTGAAGTGCAGCAACTGCCACAATCCCCACAGCGGAAAATTGTTGATGATTGGAAATGCTTTGTGTTTACAGTGTCATCAGAAATCGCTCGACTCGCCGGAGCATACTTTTCATGCAGCGAACACTGACGGATCGCAGTGCATCAACTGCCACATGCCCACGAAGAATTACATGGTGATTGATGTGCGCCGCGATCACAGCATGCGTGTTCCGCGCCCTGATCAATCGGTGAAATATGGTACGCCAAACGCCTGCAATAATTGTCATGCAAATAAGAGTACGAAGTGGTCAGCAACTCAAATTGTAAAATGGTTCGGGCCGAACCGCCGCTATCATTTCAGTGATGATTTGATTCCCGGCACTTTCGGTGACTCATCCGCTGCTGCACACCTGCAAAAACTTTCAGGAGCCGATACAAATGTTCCTGCCATCATTCACGCCACGGCGCTGCACTATATGTCGTTCGCATACAACCCAAACAATATTGCGTCACTGCTGAAGGGATTGCAGGACCCGAATTCACTGGTACGATATGAGGCATTGAGATCACTTCGGTTTTACCCGGAAAATCAATGGCTGAATAATGCAATTCCGTTGCTGAATGACCCGGTGAAAGGTGTGAGAGTTGCAGCAGCCGATTTGCTACTTGAATATTCTGATAGCATTGGTTCTGACGAAGGATATACTGCATTTGCTTCCGCTCAAAAAGAGCTCAATGCTTTTCTTGCGAAGAATGGTGCAGAGCCAAGCGGGAGAGTGATGATGGCGGACATACAATCGCGATTAAAAAATTACCCGCAGGCAGAACAGGATTACCTGATGGCGCTGAAAATGGACAGCTTGCTCATTCCCGCCCGCATCAATCTCTCTACCATGTACGACATCATCGGAAAAAAAGAAGAAGCGCTGAAGCAACTTAAAATTGCCTCTAAGATTGAACCGGATAATTCAGAAGTGAATTACTATCTCGCATTGCTCTATGTGGAAATGAATGACAACAACTCTGCGCTGAAATATTTTTCGAAAGCCGCCGCCGTTTCAAAAAATACCCGCGTCTTTTACAATTACGGGTTGCTGCTTAGCCAAATGAAGCGTGATAATGAAGCCGAAAAAATTTATCTCAAAGGATTAGCGATTGATCCGAATGATCATGACCTGAATTACATCATGGCGCTTTTTTATTACAAGCATAAAAGAAATGGGGATGCACTGCCGTACGCTATCAAACTCATGCAAATGATGCCAAAGGATCCGAACTATCAGCAGTTGTATCAGGCGCTGACGCCGCAGTGAGATGGAAAGTGATGCTAAATCTCCCTGATCCTGATTTTGTTTTTCTTGATAGTAACAAACTTATGGCGGAGACTCTCGGGTGATTGCTTTAGAAGCTCAAGTTTCATTAACCGATCATTTCTTCCTTGCTAATTACCTCGGCAGCATATTCCACTGCAGCTAATAAATCTTCTTTTGTAAGGTGGGAATACATTTGAAGAATCTCTTCGAAAGAAAATCCATCCGCAACTTTTCGCAGAATTAATTCAACAGTTATCCTGGTTCCCTTAATCACGGGTTTGCCCAACATCACTCCGGGATTTGATTCAACTCGATCTTCGTAATTCATAATGAAACGGTTGTTCTTCAAAAATACAATTCGCCTTTTTCATTATTTCAATGTTCTGGTAAAGCCCCGCAGGGTTTGCAACCGCTGACGGGGTTTCCTTATTTTTGCCGGCCCTCACCATGTGGAATTTCATTGCACGATCCATCATCCGCTACCGTCTTGCGCTGCTGATTTTTCTCGCGGTGATTACGTCATTCATGCTGTACCATGCCCGCTCCGTGCACATGACGTATAGCAATCCGCAGGTGATTCCCGTCACCAATCCCAAATATGCTGAGTACGTTGCTTTCAAAAAACAATTTGGCGAAGATGGCAACGTGATGGTGATTGGCATTCAAACCGATCAGCTCTTTACCACAAAAGTGCTTAATGCGTGGAACGAATTGGCAAAGAACACCAAGTTTGTGGCAGGAGTGGACGAAGTGATTGCCATCGGCAACAGCGTGACGTTTGAAAAAGATACGGTGAATAAGAAGATGCACATCGCTTCTATTTTTCCGTATCACATCAACTCACAAACGGATCTTGATTCGCTCAAAGAAAAATTTCTCAACCTTCCTTTCTACAACAATCTTCTCTACAATCCTGAAACGCATGCAACATTGATGGCCGTTCACATCAACACCGCACGTTTGAATTCGAAAGCGCGCATTGAAACCGTGCAGAAGATCCAGGAATACGGAAAACTTTTTTCAGAACAAACTCATCTCAGCATTTACTACAGCGGCATGCCCCTCATACGCACGGTGATGACCACGCAAATTGCAAATGAGACAAAATTGTTTTTGCTGCTCGCCGCCATCACAACCGGATTGGTCCTGTTTATCCTTTTGAGATCAATGAATGCCGTACTCGTATCAATGCTCGTGGTGGTAACTGCCGAAGTGTGGACGCTCGGAACCATTGACTGGTTCGGCTATGAGATCACCATCCTCACCGGGCTTATTCCTCCGCTTGTGGTGGTGATCTCCATCACGAATTGCGTGTACCTGCTCAACAAGTATCATATCGAGTTTGTGAAGCACGGGAACAAGATCAAAGCGCTCACGCGCATCATTGAAAAGATCGGCTTGGCAACATTGTTTACCAACCTCACGGCCGCAATTGGTTTCGGCGTTTTCTATTTCACGCAGAGTGAAATCCTGAAACAATTTGGATTGGTGGCGGGACTGAACATCGCAGGAATATTTTTGATCTCCATCATTTTAATTCCCTGCATCTATAGTTTTCTTCCGGAGCCGAAGGAGAAGCATACTGATTATCTCGATCGTATTTTTCTCAACCGTGTCCTGCGAACTCTCGATCATTTGGTGCATTATCAGCGTAAATGGATTTTCATTGCTACCATCGTTTTTGTTGGCATTGCCATCGGCGGAATTTTTCAGCTGAAGACGACAGGATACATCGTGGATGACATTCCGCACAAGGATAAACTTTACACTGATCTCAAATTTTTCGAGCAGAATTTTCACGGGGTAATGCCGCTGGAGATTTTGGTTGATACCAAAAAGAAAGGCGGCGTGCTTTCTCCGGCCCGTCTTTCAAAAATTAATCAATTGCAGGATACTCTCGAAGAGTTCAATGAATTTTCCAAGCCTCTTTCTATTGTGGAGGGAATAAAATTTCTCCGTCAGGCGTACTATGACGGTGGACCTGAAGATTATCATTTGCCGAATGAGCTCGAGCGTGCTTTTATTTTTTCTTATCTCGGAAATTCAAAAGACACCACCCACCTCCTGTCAGCATTTGTTGACAGCACACGGCAGGTAGCGCGCATCAGCATGAGCATGGCGGATGTGGGCACCACGCACATGAAGCAGATGATCAAAAAGCTCACGCCGAAAATTTATTCTGTGCTTGACACATCGAAATACAAAGTCACCATCACTGGATCAAGCGTGGTTTTCCTCGAAGGAAGCCGCTACATCATTGATGGCCTGGCCAAAAGCCTGCTCCTTGCTTTTCTTCTGATCGCAATTTGCATGGGATATTTATTTCGCTCCTGGAAAATGATTTTGTTTTCACTCATCCCGAATTTAATTCCACTCATCATCACAGCGGGCATCATGGGTTACTTCGGAATTCCGCTCAAGCCCTCCACGGTCCTGGTGTTCAGCATTGCATTTGGGATTGCTATTGACAATGCGATTCGCTTCCTTGCAAAATATCAGCAGGAACTGCACCGCCATAACTGGAACATTGCGAAAACTGTATCGATGGCATTGTATGAAGCCGGCATCAGCATCATTTATACTTCGATCATTTTGTTTTTCGGCTTCATCATTTTCACGCTGTCAAATTTCGGCGGCACATTTTACCTGGGGCTGCTCACTTCCATTACCCTTGTTGTTGCCATGTTGAATAATTTGCTGTTGCTGCCTTCATTGTTACTGAGCTTAAGGAAATGGATGGGAAGAAAACACATGAAGGAAACAACTCCGGCGGATGCGATCGAAACTTTTGAAGAAGATGAAGAGCGGGTGGTGGCGATTATTGAGAGGCACTGAAGAAAATTCCAAGAACCAAATTCCAAGAACCAAATTCCAAATCACAAATAAATTTCAAATGAAAAAATTCCAAAACAAATTTCCAGTAAGCAGGTTTTTCAATCATAGTTTTTGAGTAAGAAATTCCAACAACAAAATTCCAAATCACAAAAAATTTCAATAAAAAGATTCAAAGCAAATTCGAAGCAAGCGAGTACTTCTCTCACTGTTTTTTCAGATTTGAATTTTTGAGGCTTATTTGTGATTTGGAATTTGATTTTTTGGAGTTTTAATCAAGTTCATTTTAGCAAACGAAAAACATGACGTACCCCGAATATAAATCCCTAAACCTTCCTGAAATTGACCAGGAGATTTTAAAGTTTTGGGAGGAAGAAAAAATTTTTGATCAGAGCGTTTCTTCGAGAGAAGGAAAAACTCCTTTTATATTTTATGAAGGGCCACCGTCAGCCAATGGTATTCCGGGAATCCATCATGTGCTCTCGCGCACATTGAAAGATCTTTTCTGCCGGTACAAAACGCTGCAGGGATTCCAGGTAAAAAGGAAAGGCGGTTGGGATACGCACGGGTTGCCGGTTGAGCTGAGTGTTGAGAAGATGCTCGGCATTAAGAAGGATGACATCGGCAAAAAAATTTCTATTGAAGAGTACAACGGCATTTGCCGGAAGGAGGTCATGAAGTATAAAGATGTTTGGGAAAACCTCACAAAAAAAATGGGGTACTGGACGGACCTTGAACATCCTTACATCACGTTTGAGAACAACTATATTGAGACACTTTGGTGGTTGCTGAAAAAGTTTTATGAGAAAGGATATTTGTACGAGGGCTATACCATTCAACCTTATTCCCCTGCGGCAGGAACGGGATTAAGTACTCATGAACTAAATCAGCCGGAAACTTATAAGCCAATCAGGGATACTTCAATTGTTGCGCAGTTCAAAATCAGCCATGAGTCATTAGTCAATAGTCATTTAAAAGAATTCGTCAATGACAAATCACCAATGACCAATGACTTTTATTTTCTCGCCTGGACAACAACTTCGTGGACTCTTCCTTCAAATTGCGCGCTCGCTGTGGGTGAGAATATTATTTACTCGCTTGTAAAAACTTTCAATCCTTACACTTCACTTCCAATCACTGTTATTCTCGCAAAAGATTTGGTTGGAAAATATTTTCCGGAGAAGAATGCTGAATTGAAACTTGAAGACTATAAGCCCGGGGACAAAGAGCTTCCTTTCAAAATCATTGGAGAAGTTGTGGGAAAAGATTTAGAGTGGATCCGCTACGAACAGTTAATGCCCTATGTTCAACCCGATGGAAAAGCATTTGTTGTAATCGTTGGCGATTTTGTTACAACTGAAGAAGGAACAGGAATCGTTCACACCGCATCACTCTTTGGGGCAGATGATTTCAGAGTGTGTAAAGCAAAAGGCATCGCATCCATTTTAGTGAAGGATGAAAACAACAAATCAGTTCCGCTTGTTAACCTGCAGGGAAGATTTGTAAAAGAAGTTATTGACTTCGCGGGCGAATACGTGAAGGAACAATACTATACCGAAGAAGAAAAAGAAATCGAGCGTCAAAAACAAGGTGGTCAAAAATATCTTTCAGTGGATGAGCGTATCAGCATCAAACTGAAAAAGGAGAACAAGGCCTTCAAGGTCGAAAAGTTTGAACATCCCTATCCGCATTGCTGGCGCACGGATAAGCCTATCCTCTACTACCCCCTTGATTCATGGTTCATCAAAGTCACTGCATGCAAAGAGCGATTAGTAGAGTTGAACAAAACCATCAACTGGAAACCGGAATCGACGGGTATCGGCAGATTCGGAAACTGGTTAGAGAATGTTCAGGATTGGAATCTTTCACGCTCGCGTTATTGGGGAACCCCACTACCGATTTGGAAAACTGAAGATGGCACTGAAGAAATCTGCATTGGCTCAATCGAAGAGCTGATAACTGAATATCAAAAAGCAACGAGTGCTGGGCTGAACAAAAACTCACGACTCACGAGTTCTCCCGATTTACTCGGGATTCACGATTCCCCGAAAGAATCGGGGCAGACACGACTGGACGTTGAGCTTCACAAGCCTTACGTGGATGAAATTCAACTCATTTCTGCCAAAGGAAAAGTCATGCGTCGCATTCCCGACTTAGTTGATGTTTGGTTCGACAGCGGCGCTATGCCCTATGCTCAGTGGCACTATCCTTTCGAGAATCAGGAGACATTCAAATCCAATTTCCCCGCTGATTACATCGCCGAAGGAGTTGATCAAACCCGCGGATGGTTCTATACGCTGCACGTAATCGCAGGAATGTTATTCGATTCAGTGGCGTATAAAAATGTTGTTTCCAATGGATTGGTGCTCGACAAGTTCGGTAACAAAATGAGCAAGCGGATTGGAAATGTTGTCGAGCCTTTTGAAGTGATGGCGCAATATGGTGCTGATGCAACACGCTGGTATCTTGTAAGCAATTCACAGCCATGGGATAATTTAAAATTTGATATCGGCGGTGTTGACGAAGTGAGAAGAAAACTTTTTGGAACACTTTATAACACCTACGCCTTCTTTGCACTCTATGCAAACATTGACGGGTTTGAAATTGATGAAATGAAAGTGGTGCCTGTGCAGGAGCGCAGTGAGATGGATCGCTGGATTCTTTCCAAACTTCATTCGTTAGTAAAATCAGTCACTGAATCTTATGATGATTACAATCCAACTCCTGCAGCTCGATTGATCGAAGAGTTTGTTGATCGCCATTTGAGTAACTGGTATGTTCGGCTTTCAAGAAGAAAATTCTGGAAAGGAGAGATGTCAGGTGATAAGCGCGCTGCTTATGAAACTTTATTTGAGTGCCTGAATGTGGTCGGGCAGCTCATGAGTCCGATTGCTCCTTTCTTTTCTGAATGGTTATATATAAACCTCACCGGGGGAGTTCGTGATAAAGCCGTTCAGAATAAGACTCCTTTAGCCGCTCCTTCTGTTCACCTCACTTTGCTGACCAAAGCAGAAGAAAATATTATTGACAAAGATTTAGAAGAGCGAATGGAATTAGCGCAAAATATTTCCTCCCTTGTTTTTTCCATCCGCAAAAAAGTAAACATCAAGGTTCGGCAACCATTGCAAAAGATTTTACTTCCTACTTCTGATGAGCATATAAAAGATCAAGTGACCAAAGTGAAAGACCTGATTCTTTCCGAAGTGAATGTGAAAGAATTAGAATTCCTGAGTGATGCGTCCGGTTTCATTAAGAAAAGAGTGAAACCTAATTTCAAGTTACTCGGTCAGAAATTGGGTAAGAGAATGAAGCAGGCGAATGAGCTTCTTTCTTCCTTACCGCAACAAGAAATTCTGAAGCTTGAACAGAAGGGATCTATTGAATTAGAGATTGATGGGGAAAAAATTCCCATTGAGATAAAGGAAGTTGAATTGATTTCCGAAGACATCCCGGGTTGGGAAGTGGCAAATGAAAGTGAGCTCACGGTAGCTTTAGATGTAAGTATTACCGAAATATTACGTCAGGAAGGGTACTCGCGAGAATTGGTCAATCGGATCCAAAAACTGCGAAAAGATTTGAATTTTAATGTTACCGATCACATTGACGTTTTAATGGAGAAAAGCGATGAAATAAATTTATCTGTACTGAAGTTTAAAAACTATATTTGCGCGGAAATTTTGGCGGACTCTCTCGAATTAGTTGACTCCCTCGATCATGGTGTATCAATTGATGTGAACGAATTACTCGTCAAAATCATTATCAAACAAAAAACTTCAAGGGATGGCAAAAAGTAAAAAGAAAGCAGCCAAGCCGGCTAAAAAGAGTGCCGGTGCTGCAAAGAAAGCCCCCGCAAAGAAAGTTTCGAAGCCAAAAGTGAAGAAAACTAAGCCTATTGCCAAAAAAACGGCAAAACCGGTTCAATCTTCAAAACCGGCAAAGAAAAAAATTATTGCAAAGAAACCTAAAGCAAAGGCCGCCAAACCGGCTAAAACGGCACCAAAAGCGAAAGTTGCTTCTAAATCGCCTGTAAAGGCAACGGAGAAAGTAACGTCTCATCCGGCTTTAAAGAATAATAAAGGAAAAAGCAAAGCGCCAAAAACCCGTTACAGTGATCCTGAATTAGCTGAATTTCGTCAATTGATCATTGAAAAGCTGGAAGCTGCCAAAAAGGAGCTGAAATATTTGCAAGAGCAAATCAGCCGGTCCGGTGACAATACAGCAGATGACACTGAGAATAAATATGCTTCAATGGATGATGGCGGCAGTTCCATGGAACGCGAATACCTCAACCAGATGGCTGCCCGACAACGCCTGTATCTTGATCACCTTGATAAAGCGCTTGTTAGAATTCACAACAAGACCTACGGCATCTGCCGCGTTACCGGCAAGCTCATTGACAAAGAGCGCTTGCGCGCGGTGCCGCATGCCACATTAAGTATGGAAGCAAAATTGATGCAACAGCATCCCCAACCCGCAAATACCGTTTGAGATTCTTTCGTCCTGCTATTGTAATTTCTCTAATCTTGCTGCTTGATCAAAGCATCAAGTTTTGGATAAAGCTTCATTTCACTTACAATGAAAGCAAGCGCCTCTTTCATTGGTTCTATCTTTATTTCATCGAGAACGAAGGCATGGCTTTCGGTATGTCGCTCGGCGGTGATTCGGGAAAGCTTCTTTTGACTCTGTTTAGAATTATTGCGGCAGTTGCCATCGGATATTATCTTATCCGTGTAGTAAATCAAAAAGCTCATCCCGGTTTCATAGTTGCTATGTCACTCATATTTGCCGGGGCGGTGGGAAACATTCTTGATTCGGTTTTCTACGGGAAGATTTTTTCTGCCAGTAACCCCGGTAGTGTCTCTGTTTTGTTTCCTGCAGGCGGTGGTTATGCAAATTGGTTACACGGCAGAGTAGTGGACATGTTCTATTTTCCGTTGTATGAAGGATTTCTTCCGAAATGGATTCCTCTCTGGGGCGGCGATTACTTCATCTTCTTCAGACCTATCTTCAACATTGCTGATGCTTCCATAACCACCGGCGTTTTGATGATCATCGTTTTCCAGAAAAGATTTTTCAGAGACCGGAATAAAAAAATGGAAGAGCCGGTTACGGAAGTTGAATCCCCCGCTATTCAAAACGATGCAGCTCCGGAATCATAATTTGCTGCTATTTTTTGACTCCGTTTATGAAACGCCATCCCGCTTTTACTCCGCTTTCCCGTGATCATCATCGCACACTTCTTCTTGCGCAATCTATAAAGAAGGGAGCGCCTCAGTTTCGCGGCATGGCAACAACTGATGAAGGAAAGCGTGATGAAATTATTCATCACTATGAAGAACATCTTAAAGATCATTTTAGAAGAGAAGAAAAAGTTTTTGCTGATTGCAGAAACATTTCACCCCAAACTGACGAACTCATCACAGAAATTATTGAAGAGCATCGCAAAATTGAAGAGTTGGTTCATGATTTAATAGAAGGAAAAGAAATCACCGGTACACTTAATGCGCTTGGCTTTCTACTTGAAAAACACATTCGAAAAGAAGAGCGCCAGCTCTTTGAATTGCTTCAGGAAAAGTTGAGTGAAGAAAAACTGAATCGTATTGCGGCTGCACTTCTTTAGTAACTATTAATTCTTTATCCGGTCATTTGGAAGTGAATAAGGATTTTTAAGAGTCACGTTCCTCACCAATCTCCGGCAGAAACCTCTTACTTTGTACGCGAATCGCGTACATACATGAAACTTTGTTTCGCTTTCATTTCATTGCTATTGCTCCCCCTTATTGCACTCACACAAGCCATTCATGGCACTGTGAAAGATGCAAGTACCAATGAATCACTCATTGGAGCAAGCGTGCTGGTGAAAGGAACTTCAAACGGCACGGTGACCAATGAAGACGGAGAATTTTCTCTCGACATTCAAAATCAAAAACTGCCCGTCACACTCATCGTTTCCTACATCGGTTACGTGACGCATGAATTTGAGCTGAAAGAAATTTCTTCTTCACTCCGCTTTAAACTGGATGCAGACAAAGTACTCTTGAAAGAAGTGGAGATCAATGCCAGCCGCCTTTCTGAAAAAACAAAACAATCACCGCTCACTGTCGAGAGCATGGACCAGATCGCAATTCGCGAAACACCGGCATTCAATTTTTACGAAGGGCTCGGTCAACTGAAAGGTGTTGACATCACTTCTGCCTCCCTGGCATTCAAGATCATCAACACGCGCGGATTCAATTCTACCTCTCCCGTTCGCTCGCTTCAAATCATTGACGGCGTAGATAACCAGGCGCCGGGTTTAAATTTTTCACTTGGAAATTTTCTCGGCGCTCCGGACCTCGATGTGGTGAATGTGGATTTGATCGTGGGCGCAGCTTCCGCCTATTATGGACCGAATGCTTTCAACGGCGTCATAAGCATGAAAACAAAAGATCCGTTTCAAACGCCGGGGCTGAGCGTCTCATTAAAATATGGTGAGCGTAATTTGTTCGAAGGCGCCATTCGATGGGATCAGGTTATTAAGAATAAAAAGGGGAAGGAAAAATTTGCGTACAAGCTGAATGGATACGTGCTGCGAGCGTATGATTGGGAAGCAAATAATTTGAACCCTATTTACGGTGCACTCGACGGAAAAGAAAATCCGGGCGGCTATGATGCGGTGAATCGCTACGGCGACGAATTTTATTTTGCCGATGATTTCTCAGCGAGTGTTTGGACGTACC
Organism: Chitinophagales bacterium; assembly: GCA_035638255.1. Taxonomy (GTDB): domain Bacteria; phylum Bacteroidota; class Bacteroidia; order Chitinophagales; family UBA10324; genus DASRAJ01. Next base: position 17,402 of record DASRAJ010000008.1, on the reverse strand, counting down.
CGGGATTAAACCGCTTTTATCGCACGGGTTATCTCGAAAAAGATTTGGTGGACTACAACACGCGCAACTACAAGGTCACCGCTGCCTTTCATTACAAACTCAATGACAGCACTCAACTGATTTATGCTTCCAATTTCGGATCGGGAACTACCGTGTACCAGGGTGACAATCGTTATTCACTCAAAGACATTTTATTTTTTCAGAACAGGATTGAATTACGGCGTGACAATAAATTTTTTATTCGCGCCTACGCAACAAACGAAAGCTCCGGCAATTCTTATGATGCATACTTCACAGCAATATTGCTTGAGCGCGCAGCGAAGTCTGATATTAATTGGGAAACTGATTACTATAACGAGTATGCGCAGTACGGAGTAGATTCAATTAAAAATTTACCCGGTTATCCTGCTTTTGAATTTCCCATTCCTCCTTGGTACACTGACAGTATTAATTACATCCTGATGCAAAACGGATATGTTGTCAATTTCTTTCACGATATGGCCAACCAATATGCTGATGATTCAAGCTTAAGTTCGGGAGAAAATGAATTTTATGTTCCGGGAACCCCTCAATTTGATTCTGCTTTCAACTCTATTATTTCGAAAGAATCTTTTTCTCAGGGAGGCTCAAAATTTTATGACCGCTCTGCGCTCTATCATATTCATGGCGAGTACAAGTTCACTCCGAAATTTATGGACATTACCGTGGGTGCAAATTTCAGAATGTACAAACCCAATTCACGGGGGACAATTTTCAGTGATACTTCCGGAAAAAAAATTACGAACAACGAGTACGGAGTTTATGCAGGAATTGAAAAAAGAATTTTCAAAGATCAACTGAAGCTGAATGTCACTCTTCGAATGGATAAGAATGAAAACTTCAATTATCTTTTTTCACCGGCAGCTTCTGCTGTTTATTCATTCAGAAAGCACGTGTTCAGAGCTTCATTCTCTTCTGCCATCAGGAATCCTACGCTCAATGATCAGTATCTCTATTACAATGTTGGGAGAGCGCGGCTGGTCGGAAACCTCAGTGGCTTCGATTCACTTGTTACTGTTCCTTCCCTTCTTGATTTCTTCAACTTTCCAAATTATGACACGTTGCAATTCTTCAATGTGGTGCCCTTGAGACCGGAAGAAGTAAAGACTATTGAAGTTGGTTATCGCGCTTCACTATTCAGTCACATGTTCGTAGATGCCAGCTATTATTACAGTTGGTACCGCTACTTCATTGGCTACAAACTCGGTTGTGTGATTGATTACAGTGCATTGTTTAATCGTGTTACTGATTTCACAGTGTATCGCGTTGCGTCAAACACAAAAGATGAAGTGACAACGAATGGATTTTCCGTCGGTATCAATTATTTCTTTAAAGAATTTTACTCGCTCAATGCAAATTATTCATACAACAGGCTCGATCGTCACGGTTCCTCTGACCCGATCATTCCCGCATACAACACACCGGCAAATAAATTTAATGTCGGCATTAGCGGCCGTGATATTACGTGGCAGAAGTTTCATCTGTATCACGTTGGCTTCAGCGTAAACTACCGGTGGGTACAAGGCTTTTTGTATGAAGGGTCACCGCAATTCACCGGCTTCGTTCCCACGTACGGGAAGCTCGATGTACAGATCAACAAAGAATTTCCAAAGATCTATATGACGCTGAAGATCGGTGCTTCAAATGTTCTTAATAATTTGAAGTTTGAGGTGTATGGAGGACCGTATGTGGGGCGGTTGGCGTACGTGAATGCGGTGTTTGATTTTGGGAAGAAGAAGTAAATGGATTGCGTAAGTTTGATGATCAAAATTTTGTTATAAAATGTCAACTTCTGTTTTGAAAAAAGAGCTACATGAAGCTATAGATCGTATTTCCGATCTGAAAGCATTGAAATCTTTTCATTCAATCGTTACATTGGTAAGCGGAAATGGCAATGAGTCCACGCTGAGTGAAGAGCAATGGGAAGAGGTTGAGCGACGTCATAGCGATTATATAAGTGGCAGGGTAAAGTATCTTACGTTTGATGAGTTTACTCACAACATCAATGCCTTCAAAAAAACTCTCCGCAAAAAAAATCGAGCTCGCACCGCGCGCAATAGAAGAGTTTAAGGAATCTGTTCAATGGTATTTTGATCAAAGCGAATCCGCAGCAGATTATTTTGTTGGACAAATTTTTTCCAGGATTCTATTTATTGCTCAGCATGCAGAATCTTTTCCGATCGTTAAAAGAAGTTTTAGAGAAACTACTGTATTTAAATTTCCCTTTACCATCATTTACACCATCGTTAAAAATAAGGTAGTGATACATTCAATTTTTCATACCAGCCGTAATCCAAAAAAGAAATTCAGAAAATAATCGCTACTCTTGAAAAGTTAGTCGCTGCCGCTGCTTGCGATCATTTATTTTTGCTCACGTGAATTATCTCGATGAACTGAATGATGTGCAACGCGCCGCCGTCACCACGACAGAAGGTCCTGTCATGATTGTAGCAGGTCCCGGCTCTGGAAAAACAAGAGTGCTTACTTATCGCATCGCCCACCTCATTCAACTTGGGGTTGATCCTTTCAGAATTCTTGCGCTCACCTTTACCAATAAAGCGGCGGCTGAAATGCGCAACCGCGTAGAAAAAATTTGCGGTACCGAAGCGCGGAATCTTTACATCGGCACCTTTCACTCGGTGTTTGCAAGAATACTTCGCTATGAAGCTTCGAAGATTGGCTACCCTTCCAACTTCACAATCTATGACACCGATGATTCGCGAAGCCTCATCAAAACGATTGTGAAAGAAAACGGACTGAATGAAGGTCTCTACAAACCCTCCATCGTTCACAACAGAATTTCCGCTGCAAAGAATGCATTGATTGGTCCCGCAGAATACCAGGCAGACATGAACCTAATTGCTGATGATTCGGCTGCCGGAAGACCAAAGATTGGTTTGCTTTACGAGTTGTACGCCAAGCGATGCTTCATGGCAGGCGCGATGGACTTCGATGATCTTCTTTATAAAATGTATTACCTCCTTGAAAACTTTCCCGATGCCTTATACAAATATCAAAATCGCTTCCGGTATATTATGATTGATGAGTTTCAGGATACTAATGGAGCGCAGTATGCTATTGTGAAAAAGCTTGGAGCTGTTCATGAAAACATCTGCGTGGTTGGCGATGATGCACAAAGCATTTACAGTTTTCGCGGCGCAACCATTGAAAACATTCTGAATTTCGAAAAAGATTATCCTGACCTGAAAGTTTTTAAGCTCGAGCAAAACTATCGTTCCACCAAGCACATTGTGCATGCAGCAAACAAAGTGATCGGCAACAACAAGATGCAGATCACCAAAGAAATCTGGACGGAGAATCATCACGGAGAAAAAATAAAAGTGATCAAAGCAGGGAGTGATAATGAAGAAGGAAAGTTGATTGTTGATAGTGTGTTTGAAGAGAAGATGCGACACCAGCGGATGAATAGTGAGTTTGCGATTTTGTATCGAACCCATTCACAGTCACGTGCGTTTGAAGAATCGCTCCGCAGGTTGAATATTGCTTATGTCGTGTATGGCGGCATTTCATTTTACCAGCGAAAAGAAATCAAAGACCTGCTGGCCTACCTGCGATTAACGATGAATCATTTCGATGAAGAATCGCTGAAACGAATTATCAATTATCCGGCGCGCAGCATCGGGCAAACTTCCGTGGAGAAAGCATTGATCGTAGCGAATGAACAAGGGAAGCGATTGTGGGAAGTAATCGAAAACTGTAATTATTATTTGCCGGGCAATCGCAGCAATTCCTCCATCTCAGATTTTGTGACGAAGATCAAGAGCTATGCTTTGATGACAAAGACACACAATGCCTTTGAAATTGCAGACCACATCGCAAAAACATCAGGGCTCCTGCATGAACTTCATAATGATAAAACGGTTGAAGGCATCAGCCGCTATGAAAACATACAGGAGTTGCTGAATGGTATCAAAGAATTTACCGAGCGAACATTAGAAGCCGACAAAGATCCTATAGAACAGGAATGGGTGACGGTTGACGGCGAAGTGCTGAATGAAAGGCTTCTCGATAAGTCACTCGGTGCTTATCTGCAGGAAATTTCTCTGCTCACTGATTCTGATAAAGACACCGGCAGCATTGAAGACCGCGTGAAGCTGATGACGATTCACTCTGCAAAAGGGCTGGAGTTTACTTATGTGTATGTAGTGGGGCTGGAAGAAAATCTTTTCCCGAACACGATGAGCATGAGCAGCCGCGAAGAGTTGGAAGAAGAGCGGCGATTATTTTATGTCGCCATCACGCGAGCGAAGCACAAGCTCACGCTGTCGTTTGCAACCACACGCTATCGCTACGGCAATCTTCAGTACAATGAGCCAAGCCGTTTTCTCGATGAAATTGATCCTGCTGTCCTTGACATTGCTTATGTGCATCAGCACATGAATGCATCATCACGGGAAGAAAAGTTTACCAAAGTCACTGTTCCGATTTTTAACAAGCCGGAGTACAATCACAACCCATCATCAGATTTTGCTCATGATGATTACACGCTGATTCAAACAGGAATGGAAATAGAGCATCAGCGCTTCGGCATCGGCAAGGTGATTCACCTTGAAGGAAATTCAAGAGACAGGATGGCGACGATCTTCTTTCAAAATAATGTGGGACAGAAGAAAATTATGCTGCGGTATGCGAAGCTGCGCATTGTGAAGAAAGATTTGATGGCAGAAGGATGAGAAAAGCCTACTTTGAAAATGTAAAAGTGCCCTGATCCCAGGCAGCAAAAAAGCCGATCGGGCTATGCGAGACGGATTTATGTTTAGATTTTCTGCAACCTTTCCCGCATGAAATTTGTATAATCAGCTATCATTTCTTTTTATCACCCATTCACTCAACATTATTTTCTCCCCAAAAAGCTATTGAGTGAAATTTGCAGCATAATTTTTTTAACAAATAAACTATTTCTTACATGAACCAAATCAACCGATTTCTTATCCTCGTGGTGTTTCTTGTATTCACAAAATTTGTGATGGCGCAGAATAGCAACCCGCAAACTATTACATTATCAGCACCCGGTGTAATCAACTTTCAGCATTTAGCAGACCAGGAATTATTGAATCCTCCGGTGCCCATGGCACCGCTCAATGCCGAGGCCGATGAGGAGCACCAACATGGAATACCCAAACATCATGATGTAACGGGTGCCATAGTAACCAATGTGGTGCTGCCCACTTCGGGTATGCGCACACAGTCGCCTGCACCCACAGCTTTCTTCAATGGATTAACAGATAATGGCCAGGTGATACCGCCCGATGTAAGTGGTGCTGCCGGTCCTAATCATTTGATGGAAACACTAAACTCGACGTATCGCATCTTCAATAAAACCGGAGGAACAGTGAGTACCCTTTCTCTTACTTCGTTCTGGTCCGGTGTGAGCGGATCGCCGTTTTCTGATCCGCACATTACTTACGATCCAAACACGAGCAAGTGGTATGCAGTTATTCTTTCTACTCTGTCGGGTGGTCATGCGGGATTTTTTCTTGGTGTATCACAAACGAATGATCCAACCGGAAGCTGGTGGGAATATTCAGTGGATGCACAGGGATCTACAGGCCTTTTCATGGATTATCCGGCTATCGGTTTCAATAATAACTGGATTGTGATCACTGGTAACATGTTTTCAGGGTTTAGTTTCAGCACCACCAAAGTTTTCGTGTTCAATAAATCGAATGTTACCAGCGGAAGTGGAGGCACGGTTACAACCTTCAGTAACAACACTATTTTCTCTCTTGAACCAGCAGTAACGTATGATGCCAATGTGAATACCGAATACATGCTCACCGAGTGGGATAATAATTCGGGAGGAAATTGCTACTCCAAAATTTTCACGATCACCGGAACGCAAAGCTCACCTGTTTTCACGGCCGGAAATACCGTGGGAGTCAATCAACCTTACAGCCAGACAGTAGTGAATGCGAAACAACTTGGAACCTCCAACAGGATCGCCACCAATGATACGCGCATGCGCAATTGCGTGTATCGCAACTCGAGCTTATATGCAGCGCAAACGGTTTATCTTCCTTCATCAAGCCCGACGCGAGCATCATCACAGGTATGGCAAATCAATCCTTCGAATTCTTCCCTCACCAATTTTTTCAGGATAGATGATAACACTGCCACTAACTTTTATTACTTCGCCAGTGTAAGTATAAATTCAAATGATGATGTCCTTGTGGGTTACACGGTAAGTTCAGCGAGCACGTATGCCAGTTCAGGATATTCTTACAGAACATCGGCTGATGCAGCCAATACACTCGAAGACAACTACACTTACAAAGCCGGGCAATCATCATATTACAAGACTTTTGGCGGTGGTGTTAATCGCTGGGGTGATTACTCTGCTACCACTGTAGACCCCTCTGATGGAAGCTTTTGGACGCTGCAGGAATTTGCTTATACGCCTTCAAATAACTGGGGAACGACGTGGGCAAATGTAGCGGCATCTACGGGTGCAACATGCAACACCCCGTCATCATTAACTGCAGCAAGCATCACTTCATCAGGTGCTACTCTTTCATGGGGCACTGTTAGCGGTGCAACAGGTTATAATGTGCAATACAGACCTACAGGAAATCTTACGTGGACAAGTGCTACTTCAGCCACTACGTCACTTGCTGTATCCGGACTTATTGAAAGCACACAGTATGAATTCCAGGTGCAAACAACTTGTTCCGGCGGATCAACTTCCTCATTTTCTGCGTCTGCCAACTTCACTACCCTAAGCAGTAATCCCTGCACAGAAACATTCGAGCCGAATGGCACCAAAAACACTGCAGCTTCTATAAGCGTGGGTGTTGACATTTCTTCACAGATAAGCATCAGCGGTGATATTGACTGGTATAGTTTCACTAATACCACTGGCGCCAGCAATATAAAAGTTACGTTGACGACGCTGCCGGCAAACTACAACGAGACGTTGCATAATTCAAGCAACGCGCAGGTGGCAGTATCAAAAAAAAGCGGTACACAGGATGAAAGCATGATCTTCAACACCAGCGTTATAGGCACTTACAAGATTAAAGTGGTGGGTGCGAACGGCGAATTCAGCAATACGCAATGTTATACACTGCATGTTTACACGAGCAGTACTCCCTTCAAACTTGGGGATGGTTTCCCACTTGCCTTATCTGATAATACTTTGAAAGTCTATCCGAATCCAAATGCAGGAGTGATGACGCTGGAGTATATCAGCAATGCTGATGCGATGATACAGGTTCGCATCTTTGATATTACCGGAAAACTACTGGTGGATGAGCAACAGCAAATTGTAGAGGGAGCGAACGTGCTGCATCCTGATCTTACTAAATTAGTTAGCGGAGCTTATTTTATTGAAGTGAGCAATGGTAATGATATTTCACGAGGCAAATTCATGATTGAGAAATAAAAATTTTTTAGAGCGATATGAAAAGCCTCCGTGTTTGGGGGCTTTTTTTTATCTGTAATTGCGTGCAATTTGAAATGGCAAATGATGATTGGAAATTTTAGGGGAAAGAAAGAAGAAATGGTGATTACATTTATTCCGGAAAAAATGATCTGCGCTTGCAAAAAGTGAAGATTATGAAAGGTAAACCTTAACCTATTACCAAGATCGGAAGTACATTTAACGAAAGAAAGAATGAAGAAAGAATTTATATTATCCGTAGTTGTCAGTTTCACGTTTTTGTCATTAGGATTTCTATTGCTTCATTACGAACTTATCGGATACGGCTTGTCTTTTTTTGTTTTCCTGCCTTTTATTTTAGGATACATTTTAGGAAGAAGGACGATCAGGATAATAAGTTTGGTTGGATTAATTTTCTCACTCGTAATTTTTTTTCTTTTACTTCTTGCAGGCGAACTTGAAGGAATGGTTTGTATACTAATGGCTCTCCCATTGGTAATTGGTGCAATTATCTTAGGTGCGATAGTTAAATATTTTTATGAGAAAGGTCAAAATAAAGACAAGCCGGACAATATTATTAAAGGATCAATCCTTCCGCTCTTTCTGTTTTTAGCGCTTGCCTTTATAGAAAAAGAACTGACTAAAAACGACAAAGAAGTTATTTCAGTTAAGACAGAAATGATTTTTCCTTACTCAACAACAGAAGTTTATGAAACTATAAAATCTGTGGACACTTTAATTGCGGACAAACCATTTTTGATGAAACTTGACTTGCCAATCCCAAACAAATGTATTTTAGAGAAGGAAGAAGTTGGTGGACTTCGGACTTGCTATTTCAGCGGCGGGACCATTACCGAAAGAATAACAGAGCTTGAAAAAGCAAAAATTTTGCGAATGGATGTAATTGACTATAAACTAACAGGTAGAAAATGGCTTGGATTTAAAGAAGCCATTTACTATTTCGACAATGTAGGACAAGACACTTGTAAACTGACCAGAATTACGACCTACACTTCTGTCTTAACACCAAGAATCTATTGGCGACCATTAGAAAAAATTGGAATTAGCCAGGAACACGACTATGTATTTGATAACTTAAGAAACGACTTAAAAAAGAAATACAGCAGGTAAGAGGGGTTTGGGAATTGCAGGGCGAGAGTGCTTAACTGAACATTTTTACTTCTATCAAACTTTCGTCCTAAACCGAATATTTATGCTTAACGATATCCCTAAACAAAAACATTGAGTGACCACCAAACCACTTTACATAGAAACCAAAATCAAATGCGATCTCGACACTTTGTGGACTTATACCCAAGACCCTGCAACTCATCAGCAATGGGACTTGAGGTTTACCGAAATAAAATATTTACCAAAGGATAACCCAGCAGAACCGCAAAGGTTTCTTTACTCAACTAAAATTGGTTTCGGAATTAAAGTGAATGGCATTGGTGAAAGTGTAGCAACCAGGACTAAGGACAACGGTGAAAGCACATCGGTTTTAAAGTTTTCATCTGACAGCCCCCTTTCAATTATCAGGCAAGGCTCGGGTTATTGGAAATATGCCCCTGAACCGGGCGGCATAAAATTTTTTACAGGTTACGATTACGAAACACGATGGGGAATTTTCGGAAAAGTGTTTGACAAATTTGTTTTCCGGCCCCTCATGATTTGGGCCACTGCATGGAGTTTTGACTGTTTAAAAAACTGGATTGAAACGGGACTGCATCCAAAGCAGGCCATGAAAGCCCAGTTGACAGTTTTCCTTTCAAGTGTAGCTCTAAGCTTGGTTTGGATTTACCAGGGGCTAATTCCAAAACTTTTATATGCTGACACAGGAGAATTAGAAATACTAAAACATTCAGGGCTATTCGGGGGAAATGAAAAAAACATTTTGACTTTTATCGGGTGGGCTGAAATATTATTTGGACTTGCCATTCTCTTCGTTCACAAGAAGTCAAGTCACGTCGTTAACATTGTTGCCCTATTGCTGCTGTTGGCAGGAGCAATTTACAGCAATGCAACCATCCTTACATTTCCGTTCAATCCCTTTTCACTAAACATTTCAATGATTGCTATTTCAATTGTTGCAATTCTTAATTTCGGCAGCCTGCCGAAAGCATCTAATTGTATAACGAAACAAAAATAATGAGTTCAATATATCAACAAGCTTTAGGCACGGACTTTCAAAAGCTTCATCCGCAAATTCAAAAACGATTTGGATTTAGCAGCGATGATAAAATTGCTTCAATAGGAAAAGGGATCATGCAAAGTGTGTGGTATGGCAGGCTATACACACTTCCCTTTTTATACGTAGGCACATGGCGGAATATTATGTTTCCCCAAAAGGGTAAAGATGTCCCTTTCACGATAGAAAACTTTGCATACAAAGACAAGTTCAGCAGGGAAACAGTTACGTGGGTTCGCAAGTATCAATTCCCGAATCGTGAACGAAGATTTGATGCCACCATGATCTACAGTGAAAAAAGAAAACGGATCGTAGATTATTTAGGAACACATCAGCATCTTGCCGTTGACATTGAAATGAAAGCGACAGATAACGGAGGGTTAAATCTTTGTTCCGGCGAGCAAAGGTTTTATGAAGGAGTAATCGGTTTCAAATTTCCAATGCTTTTTTCAGGGAAGGCAAATGTTTGTGAGTGGTTTGACGATAAAGAACACAAGTTTAAAATTTCAGTGGTGGTCACTAACAAAACCTGGGGAAAATTATTCGGCTACGAAGGAACATTTGAAGTAGATTATGTTCCGGTAAATTCAATGGCTGATATTCCACAAGATGTTTTACCAATAAGAGAAGAAATCCGTGAGTAATAATTCGCAATATTAAATTTAATACAAAAAGGCAAGTGAAGAAAGTGGTGATTGTCCAATAGGACTCCTGCGGAGAATAAAACGAAAGCAGCTATTCAATTCCCGAGAACCGTAAGCTTCGAAAAATAAATTTGCTGCCCGCACTTCACTTCCACTATATAACTTCCGGCAGGCCATCCGCTGCAATCAATTTTGAGTTCGTTGCCTTCCCATGATTTCTTTACTATCATTCTTCCAAACAAATTGTACACTTCAGCTTCTGCTAATTCATTCTCATCGCTCGCAGAAATAGAGATGGTAAAAGAATGATCAGTTGGATTTGGAAACAACGTTAATGACTGGGGCACTACCGGAACATTATCGTCATCCTGTCTCGATGTTGGATTCTTTAAGTAACAATTAGAAATTGCGAGTGTGACATCCGAAAACGCTGTACGCAGACTATCAAGCTTGTTGCGATAGGTTTGAATCAATGCGCTATAACTTGCCTTGTTGATCAGATTGGTGTCTTCATGTGGATCGGTAAGCAGGTTGAAAAATTCTTCAGTGCCTGAATTGCAATAGCTCTTCGTGTATTTATACTGGAGTCCGCGCACCGCACGAATTGCCGGGAGGCCATCACCAATTGGAAATTCATAGAGAAAATCTTTTCGGTGCACCACATGTATAGCGAGTTGATGGAGTGAAACGCCATCCGTATGGAATGTATCCGGAATTCCGGCCGCCTCTAAGAGCGTGGCGGCAATATCAATGTTCGATGCAATTTCATCATCAATCAAAGTGCCTCCTGCAAACCATTTAGGATAACGAATGAAAAGTGGCAACCGGATTGATTCCTCGTAATCAATTTCTTTTCCCTTCAGCAAATGTTCTCCTTTCAGGAATCCATTGTCAGAGCTAAAAATAATAAGTGTGTTATCAAGAATTCCTTTTGCTTCCAAAAATTGAAAGAGTGTATCAACGGAATAATCCAATCCTTTCGTCGTCTGAAATTCAATTCGTCGCATAGAATCTGTCTCTATGGAATCATTAAGCCATAAAGTACCCGGAGTATAGAGATACGATGGATAATTTTTTGTGTATTTATGAAAGTTGGAAGGGAAGGGCATGGTATCATTTTCATAGAGATCGGCTTCTTCCATGCGAGGCACCGTAGGACCGTGTGGGGCGATGGTGAAATAAAAAAGCAGGAAGGGCTTTCCTTGTGGAATACTGTCAAGGAAACTCAGCGCATAGTCTTGAATTACCTGTGTAAAATGGCTGCTGTCAGTTTGTGTTATGTTATGGCCGTTCACGTTGAACGTGGGATTTATGTACTCACTTTTTGACGAGGCAGACCAATCAAATCCGAGAGGTGTCCCATTATTCAAAACATACCCCTTTACTCCATATTTGCCGACAAAGCCGGTGTAATATCCATTGTCATGAAGTATCTGTTGAATGGTTGGCAAACCTGGTATCATAGCCTCATTATTAATTGTTGCGCCATGCTTATGGGGATACAACCCTGTGTAGATTGAGCAGCGGCTGGGTGTGCATTCACTTGTGGCCGGAATCATATACTTAAAATTGATTCCTTCATTCGCAATGCGGTTGATCGCCGGAGTTTGAAAAAAGGATGGACCTCCTGTTGATGGAAATGTGTCATAGCGTCCATCATCTTCAAGAATGAAAAGAATGTTGGGTCTCGATTTCATAGTTCGAAAGAAAACAGAAGGAGACCATGCTGACGTGTTGCCATTGCAGATACGGGCCGCCTGCACTTCGTACTGCTTGTCTGGCATCAGTGCTGTAAGTGTTTGGGAAGTTGCGCTTATATTTTCCAACAGCACCCACGCTGCCTGTGACGATGCAATTCTGTACCGCACTTTAAATGATGAAGCGCTGCACTGAGATGCAGATTGCCATGAAACGATTGCCGAAGAAGAAGTGACAGAGCTAACTTCAAGGCTTGTTATCACAGAACATTGCAGCGTGGTATCCTTCACAAGTGTTGAATATCCTTTCGTTGTTCCATCGGCGCAAAATGCTTCAACTTTAAAATTGTATGGCTTCTTCGATAACAATCCGGCAGCATAGTAGCTCGTGCTGGTTCCTACATTTACTATGATGGCTGTGGTACTTCCATTCTTTTCATACCAAAAAATATAGTATGCAGCGTCCGGCGACGTATTCCATTCCATCGTTATGCTGCAACTGGTGACTGCAGTAGCATGTAACCCTGTTGGTTTAGGAATTGAACAAGTAGCATGAGCTGCTTTCTGTGCAAAGCATAGCATTGCACTAATGAATAATAAGAATTTCATATAAACAATTTTAGCCGGGGTGATTAATGTAAAGCGGGAGGGGTGCAGACTAATGGAGCAATGCACTTGCCAGAAGCTACCTTCCCGCAATCATGAAATTATAAGTTGCTATTATCATTCATCATCCAAGGATTTTTTCATGGGTAGTCAGCACTGCTAATCCGGCTTTTCAGTTGCTATTCCTGCTATGATGGGAAAAATATTGATTGCAGAACTACAATAAATTTCAAGAGGAACGACCATGATGTATCATGCTCTTATTAAATTAATTGAGTGGAGTTTATTTCGTTGAGATCAACAATGGGGTGAAATTTCCTGATTGAGAAATAAAGTTTGGGAATGAAAAAAAAATTCTGAGGTTTTTCAGAGAACTTTTCTTTTGATAATTGTAGAGAGATATTCTCTCCCAGATATATTCTCCTGTCGGCTCAATGATTAAGAACAGTGAGTTTCAAAAAACAGATTTTCTGGTCGTACTTCACTTTTACTAGATAACTTCCCGCTGACCAGCGGCTGCAATCAATCCTGAGTTGATTTCCTTCCCATGATTTCTTCGTTATTGCTCTTCCAAACAAATCAAACACTTCTGCTTCTGATAATCCATTCTTAGTGCCTTCAGGAACAGAGATCAAAAATGAATTATCGGTTGGATTGGGAAACAACATCAATGATTGTGGGGCCACAGAAACATTTTTGTTTTCTTCTTCAAAAAATGGATTCATAAGAAGGCAATGAGTAAGGGGAAGGGTGACGTCAGAAAATGCTGTGCGCAAGCTATCAAGCTTGTTACGATAAATCTGAATCATTGTGGCGTAGCTCGACTTGTTGATCAGATTGGTGTCTTCATGCGGATCGGTGAGCATGTTGTAAAATTCTTCGGTAGCCGAAGTGCAATAGCTTTTGATGTATTTATACTGAAGCCCGCACACGGCACGAATGGCCGGAAGCCCGTCACCGATCGGAAATTCATACAGAAAATCTTTTCGGTGCACGTTATGTATGGCGAGCTGATGAATTGAAACGCCGTCCATGTAGAATGTATCAGGAATTCCGGCCGCTTCTAATATCGTAGGAGCAACATCAATGTTCGATGCAATCTCATCACTAATCACGGTGCCTGCCGCGAACCATTTCGGATAGCGAATAAAAAGCGGCAACCGAATGGACTCCTCGTATGCAATTTCTTTCCCTTCCAGCAAATGCTCTCCTTTCAGGTATCCGTTGTCAGAGCTAAAAATGATCAGGGTGCTGTCAAGAATTCCTTTTGTTTCCAAAAATTGCAGGAGCGTATCAACGGAATAATCCAATCCTTTTATCGTCTCAAATTCAATTTCTCTCATAGAATCTGTCTGCACGGAATCAAAAAGCCATGAAGTTCCGGAGTGATAGAGATATGAGGGATAATTTTTAGTATACTCCTGAAAGTTGGAAGGGAAGGGTATGGTATCATTCGAATACAGATTGGTCTCTTGGAGGCGCGGCACTGAAGGACCGTGTGGCACGATTGTGAAATAAAAAAGCATGAAGGGTTTGCCTTGCGGAACACTGTCAAGAAAACGCAATGCGTAGTCTTGAATTACCTGCGTATAGTGACTGCTATCAGTGAGTGTTGTAGTAACACCGTTAACAATGAAGGTAGGATTAAAATAATCAAGACTGTTCGATTTGGCATACCAATCAAAGTCGGGAGGAGTTCCGTTTAGCCCGTATTTGCCAACGAAGCCGGTGTAGTATCCATTGTCATGAAGTATCTGTTGAATGAGCGGCAACCCGGGAATCATTGTTCCGCCATTAATTGTAGCTCCGTGCTTATGCGGATACAAGCCTGTGTAGAATGAACAGCGGCTGGGTGTGCACTGACTCGTGGTGGGTAGCATGTACCTGAAATTTACTCCCTCATTCGCTATCCGGTTGATCGCCGGTGTCTGAAAAAAGGATGGACCCCCTGTTGATGGGAATGTGTCATAGCGTCCATCATCTTCAAGAATGAAAAGAATGTTGGGTCTTGAGATTAATGTCTGGAGGAAAACAGAAGAAGACCACGCAGAAGTATTGCCGCTGCAATTGCTGGCTGCCTGCACTTCATACGTTGTGGCTCCATGAAGGGACGTTAGCGTTACGAATGTATCTCCTATGCTTTGAACTACCACCCACGCTGACTGCGGTGATGTAATTCTGTATCGCACTTTATAAGATGCCGGACTGCATGGAGATGGAGATTGCCATGAAATGGTTGCCGTGGAAGAAGTAATTGAACTCGCAGTCAGGTTCGTTACACCAGAGCATTTCAGCGTAGTCACCGTCACAAGTGTTGAATATCCTTTCGTCGTTCCGTTTGAGCAAAATGCTTCCACCTTGAAATTGTATTGCTTGTTCGATAACAATCCCATAGCAAAGTAGCTTGTGCTGGTTCCTACGTTCACGATGGTGGGTGTATTGCTTCCTTTTTTTTCATACTTCAAAAAATAGTAGGAAGCGCCGGGAGATGCATTCCATGCCATCGTTACACTGCAACTTGTTACTGCTGTGGAGTGCAGTCCTGTCGGCTTTGGAATTGAACAACCAGCGTATGTGGCTTGTGCTGCCACCAGCATTGCACAAAAAAAGATGAATAAGTATTTCAATAGGGCGAATATTTTAGAGGGTAGCGAAGGTATGTTAATGTTCATTTAGGGAAGGTATCAAAAATGCTCTTCCTTCAGTCATGAAATTATGTTCTACTTTTGTGACTCTTCACTCAAAATTTTCTCATGGAATACAATACGCAGCGCCCGCAGCTGCTGATCAGCGAATATGGTCGCTACATTCAAAATATGGTTCGTGCCGTTGCCAAAATTGATGACCAGGAAAAGCGCAATGCCATGGCACGTGCCATCATTGAGCTTATGAGCCAGGCAAGTCCCCAGTTCCGCAACATTGAAGAGTACAAGCACAAGCTATGGGATCATCTCATTATGATCAGCGATTTTAAATTGGTGGTTGATTCACCATATCCGTTTCCTGAGCGCAGAAGTGTTGTTATTGGTGGTACGGCGCCCTTACCATATCCGAAGCATAAAATCAAGATGCGTCATTACGGAAGAAACCTCCAGGCATTGGTTGCCAAAGCAAAAGACACCGATGAAGAAAAGAGAAAAGCAATGGCAGAGGTAGCAGCAAATTATATGAAGCTTTGTTATGCCAACTGGAGTAAAGAATCAGTGAGTGATGAAACCGTGCGCACCGATCTCGAATCATTGTCGAAGGGATTGCTGGAGCTTGACAAGGATTACACCTTCAGCGAGATTACCCCTATCAAACAAAGTGAATTTAGACCGATACGCAAAAACTTCGGTCATAAAGGGGGGCACAAAAAGAACCGCAACTTCACTCCCGGAAATAAATTCAATAAAAGAAGGAGAGACCGGTAGAATAAATTTCCAATTACCAAATTCCAATTGACCAAATAAATTCTAAAATAAAAATTACAAAATTCACGATGAACATTTAAGAATTGAATATTCGAAAATTAATTATCCCGATCAATGGGGATGGTAATTGGTAATTGGAAATTCGCAGACGAAAAATACAGCCCTGGCAAAGTCGGGGCTTTTTCTTTCATATATTTCGCCCTTGAGAAATTTTCACTATGGATGCATTCAAAATTGAAGGTGGCGCTCCGCTGAAGGGAACCATTGTTCCACAGGGTGCGAAGAATGAAGCGCTGCAAATTCTTTGTGCAACATTGCTCACTGAGGAGAAGGTGACCATTCACAACATTCCCGACATCAGCGATGTGAACATGCTCATTAGCTTGCTTGAAGATTTTGGTGTGAAGGTGAAGAAGCTAAGCGAGGGCAGTTGTTCATTTCAGGCAAAGAATGTCGATCTCGATTTTCTATACACGAAGGATTATGTGAAGAAAACCGCCAAGCTGCGCGGTACCATCATGATCCTCGGCCCGCTTCTCGCACGATTTAAGAAAGCATATATCCCGAAACCGGGGGGTGATAAGATTGGACGAAGAAGATTAGACACTCACTTTCTCGGCTTCGAAAAGCTCGGTGCGAAATTCAACTTCGATGCAAAAGAGAATTCATTCACTGTTGATGCACGCGAACTCAAAGGCACATACATTCTTCTCGATGAAGCATCGGTTACCGGAACTGCTAACGTGATCATGGCGGCGACGCTTGCAAAAGGGACAACAACAATTTTCAATGCAGCATGCGAGCCATATATTCAACAGCTCTGCAAGATGCTTATACGCATGGGAGCAAAGATCGAAGGCGTGGGAAGTAATTTGCTTAAGGTGAAAGGGGTGCAATCGCTCCAGGGCTGTGAGCACACCTGCCTGAGTGATATGATTGAAGTAGGAAGCTTTATCGGACTTGCTGCCATGACTCAGTCAGAAATCCTGATTAAGAATGCACAGCCGGAACATCTTGGAATTATTCCTGACACTTTCAGAAAGCTGGGGATCGAAATTGATTTTCGGGATGAAGACATTTTCATCCCCGCTCAAAAAAATTATGTGATTCAAAACTTCATTGACGGTAGTATTCTCACCATCGCCGATGCAACCTGGCCCGGATTAACTCCTGATTTGCTCAGCGTGATTCTCGTTGTGGCAACGCAGGCGCAGGGAACAGTTTTGATTCATCAGAAAATGTTTGAGAGCAGATTATTCTTCGTTGACAAGCTCATTGACATGGGTGCACAAATTATTTTGTGTGATCCCCATCGCGCCGCTGTGATAGGCATGAATCATCGCCAATCATTGCGTGGTGTCTCTATGGTTTCGCCGGATATTCGTGCAGGCGTTGCGCTGCTCATTGCGGCCCTCA
>DASRAJ010000007.1:0-36196 GCA_035638255.1 Chitinophagales bacterium | reverse complement strand
ATTTTTTTACATCGGTGAAGGAAACGCAAATGATAATCTGAAACTCTATTACAGCATTGACGGCGGCGGTACGTGGATACAAACCGGACAGAGTGCATACTACGCTCAATCACTCTGGAAATATGAAATTGTTACCGATCCTGCTTTCAACAACCAGCTTGATTTGCGATTTGCATGGCGTTGGGTCAATGGCTCGGGTGCTGTTGCTTCTCTCGGTTTTGGTGTTGATGACATTATTGTTGTTGGAACGTATGATGATGTCAATAATCCTGTTGAACTGAGCATCACCAGTGTGTCTCCCGATCCCGTTTGCCAGGGAGGTTATCTGTTCATCTTTTGGGAATTATCCGCGCCGTTGTGTGATGGTCTCTACGATGTCAAAATGTCAAATGCGTTTGGGAATTTCTCGAACCCTACTGATCTCGGTGTGTTCAACGTTTCAGCCGGAACTACATCTGGAGGCGTTGCATGCGTAATTCCATCGAGCACACCGCCCGGCGGTTGTTATGAAGTGATGATCATACGTGTGTCGCCGCCGCCCACCATTACGGGCACGGCGAGTATATGCTTCGAGGTGGAGGTGTGCCCCAACGTGATCACAACGCTGCAACCAGTAGTCACGTACGGGCCGGATACCGTGTGCGTGCACAGTGTGATTGATGTTCCGTTTTATTCTACCGGTGTTTACAATTTCAATAATCAATACGTGGCAGAGTTGAGTGATGCGAGCGGAAGTTTTACGACTCCTACTTTGATTGGTTCTGTTCTCGATCCAAATACCTATGATCCAATGTATGGTTCGCTTCCCGGTTCGGTTTCAGGACTTGTGCCGGATGTGCCTGATGGCTGCGGTTACATGGTAAGAGTTCGCTCGACAAATCCGGTTGCTATCGGAAGTCCCTGGGGACCATTTTGCCTTCATCATTGTGACGTTACCACCAACAATATGCAGGACATCAGCGTCTGCATCACTGCCGATGTTGGGGTTGATACTACCATCCATGTTGAAGTGAATAGCTGGAACAATAACACAACCTACCTTCCGGGAAATGAGTTTGAAGTGCAGGTGCTGAGCTCGATGACCTACGCGATTTTGAATACCGGAGGTTTAGGTTCTATCGCTTCTACCACAAGTTGCAACATGACGCTGAGCATTCCGGGACTAACTCAGCTTGTTACCATACTGGGGTACCCCGGAGTAGGAATGTATTACATGCGAATCATTGCAACTAACCCTTCTCCTTCATGGGACAGTTTGGGAACTCTTATTCATCTTACGATTGGCTATCGGGACTCAGTTCCTCCTTTAATAATTCCTGATGATACAATTATTTGTAACAATACGGTTTCGGGTTTTACAATTGTCCCGTTCAATTATTACACCATGGGTTCGCAATATCAATGGCAATCCAATATTGTTAACAATGGTGTGCCATTCATGTGGAACTACAATCCGCTTCTCATCAATTGGAATGGTTGCCCCATTGGAACCTACTGGTTCTCGGTTCGGGAATTTAATAACGGATGCTGGGGAGAATGGAGCGATTCGGTGTACATTCATGTGATTGGAACGCCATCGTCCGTTATTGTTGGACCTATTACCGCGTGTGTTGGTGATACTGTCAATTATCACACTACATTCCTTGCTGGTACCTATTATGCCTGGACTGGGACTCTTTTGAATATAGTAGACACTGCCAACAATGAGGTAACAGTTGTTTTTGATTCAGCAGGGGTAGCACACCTGGATTTGTTCGCCTTGAATGAATGCGGCCAGAATAGTGGTACAAAAACGATCACGGTAAATCCGTCACCTGATGTAACTGCACCCCCTGACACGAATATTTGTCCCGGGACACTTGTCGTCCTGAATGCTACGAGCACTACCGCCACTTCCTATTCCTGGTATGGAAACGGATCATTGATCTCTACAACCAATCCAATCAGCGCATACCCGAGTGATACTACTATGTATGTTGTGACCGCGCTGAATAGCTTCAATTGTGATAAATCAGATACAACTATTGTTACTGTATTTACCGCTGTAAGTGCAGAAGCGGATTCAATAGACGTGTCTTGCTTTGGTGCTAATGACGGATCGCTGAATGCGATTGTTCTTTCCGGAACACCGCCATTTCAATATTTGTGGACGACAGACCCTGCGCAAACAACTTCATTCGTCACAGATTTAGTTGCGGGTGGATACACAGTGTATGTCACCGATGCGAATGGTTGCATGGATACAGCATCTACGCTTATCAATGAACCACCGAGCATGATTTTATCAATTACAACCACTCCTGAATCGTTCTGGCAGGCGAATGATGCAACAGCAACCGTGTTTGTTTCGGGTGGAACGCTGCCATACATTTATGACTGGAGCACAGATCCAACACAGTATTTGCCGACGGCAAATAGTCTGGCTCCGGGAACTTACACAGTAATAGTTACGGACTCAAACGGGTGCAAGGTGATGGATACTGTCACCATCACAGAGGCACCGAATATTTTTGCAGTGCCGAATGCCTTCACGCCGAATGGTGATGGCCTGAATGATATCTTCATTCCCAACCAGCAAAATCTGGCCACCATGCAAATGCTCATTTTCAATCGCTGGGGACAAATGATTTTTGCCTCCACAGATGTGAAAAAAGGATGGGATGGAAGATTCAATGGCATTGAAGAAGAAGTTGGAACTTATGTGTATCAAATCAAAGCCACTTTCCTTGACGGCACGCCGGTAGAAGAGAAAGGAAATTTGATTTTGCTGAGATAAAATTTATTAAGAAGAAAATTTTAGCAACAGCGTTTGTTTATCTTT
Source organism: Chitinophagales bacterium (assembly GCA_035638255.1). Lineage (GTDB taxonomy): Bacteria > Bacteroidota > Bacteroidia > Chitinophagales > UBA10324 > DASRAJ01. The sequence goes on along the minus strand of DASRAJ010000007.1, from coordinate 33,375 downwards.
CGCTGCTGCTAATTTTTTAGTTGTGATTACAAATTCTCTCAGGCGTGTTTTAATATTCGGCAATCTTTATTTGCTGGTGTATGCAGTGCTCGCTGTTTATTTTTTTAAGGAAAGAATTTTCCTCGATGGTTCTTATTATTTTTTTCATGTTGTGCAGTATGAAACTTTTCATGTAGAGCACCAGCGATTCATTCTTGTGATCTCACAATTGCTGGCAGTAACCGGCACTAAACTTCATCTTTCGCTTAACGCCGTGATGATTCTGAACTCATTTAACCCGGTCTTGTACCTCTGGATTTTATTTCTCCTGAGTATTTTTTGGCTGAAGCATGAAGGTATTGCGTGGGCGATGCTGCTCAGCAGCGTGTGCGGCATTTATTTTATTTGGTTCATACCGATGTATGAAGTTTGGTATGGCTGTGTGTTGTTGATTTTTTTCGCGGGGGTTTTGGAAAGGAAATTCTATTTCACTATGGCGAAACAGATTTTATTCGCTATTCTTTTGATTACGCTGCTGTTTTCCTATCCGCTTATTTTCATCGGGGTAATTTATTTCAGCGCTTCTCATTTTATCCGGGAAAGAAAAATTCCGATCCGCATTGCAGTGATTTATTTTTTATCATTCACGCTTTGGCTGGTTTGGAAATATTTTTTCATCTCCGGTTATGAAAGCGGAAAGATTGAATATCCGGTATCCCAGGTTGGCAATACCGTGCATCAAAATTTTGAATCACTGGCTGACTTCAAAAATCTATTTGGTTTTCTTTTCGGAATTTATCCAGAGGAAATGATGTGTCTCCTTGTTACTTTAGTTTTTCTTTTTCGAAAGAAAGAAAAGTTGCAGGGGTTCCTGCTCGTCGCTGTTGTGATTGCATTTCTTCTGCTTATCAGCTTAACACATCAGCAACCATGGAGGCACTCGAATTATTTTGAGAGGATGTACTTGCTGCTCATTCCGCTTTGTTTCGTTCCTTTTCTGCAAAACATTTTTTTGCCTTCGAAGAAAAAATTCTTTGTGGAACTTCTCCTAATGGCGATTGTGCTTTTCCGTCTCAATCAAATTGTTCAGCATGCAAAAGATTACACAGATCATCTAACGGAAGTTCAATCGCTGATTGAAAAGGCAAAGAAGAACCCCGGTTCAAAATTTACAGTCGATTTCACAAAGCATCCTGAGCTTATTTCTCTCGATGAATGGAGCTTACCGATGGAGTCCCTGATTTTTTCTTCTCTGAAAAATAATCAGCACTCGTTTACGATCTCATGGAAAGCCGATATTGAAAACCCGGACAATACAAAGAGACTCGACGACACAAAATTCCGGTTACGCCTCAATGAGATTTTTCCTGATGATTGGCTCAATCAAAATTATTTTCATCTGGAGCATGGAGGTTACAAAGAGTTAAGCTGGTGAGAATGAAAAGTGAAAGGTGAGACGTGAGAGGAGAATCATCAATCTGAAAATCGAGAATCGATCCCGATTCATCGGGAGTGAATCGCGAATCGGGTTTCTTGTCTTACCTTCATGATGGCAATGAAAAATATTTTAATTCCTTTGTTCTTCACTCTCGGTTCCGTTCTTGGTTCCTGCAAGAACGATAAGAAAGTTACTCCCGAGGTACAGATTCCGCCGGATACGACGAGCACATCAAATTTTTCTTCCAATGAAAAAACATTCAAAGGGCTTTTTGTAGTCGGGAAAAATATTTTGAGTTTCCGCGAATGTGATCATCCTGAAAAAGATTTTGGTGTGATTGATTCCACAGGGAAAATGAAAGATCTGTACAAAGCGTTGTTCCTTCATTCACCTGCGTTTCCTTATGAGTATGTTTATGTGGAAGTGAAGGGACAGGTTTCAGCAGCGCCGGACGCCGATGTTCGCAGGGGGTTTGACAGTGTGCTCACAGTGGAAGAGGTACTGACATTTGAGCAAAAGAATTACCAAAACAGTTGTATTCCTTATGACTTTTGGGCGATTGGAAAAGACTGGTCGCTGCAGATTTCAGAAAAGGAAGATATGATGATAATGAAAGATTTTTCTGCAATGAAGGTTTATGTCTTCAAGTACTTCCCTCCCAAAAATCAAAATGATGAAGTGCTAACTTATGCCTCGAATAACTATGCGGCCGGTGTTGCAATAAAAGCCGTAATAAGGAAGGAAGCGTGTTCTGAAGACTCTTCACAGAGTGCGTTTCAATATTCGGCAAGGGTAATTATTAATGGGAAAGTCTTTCAGGGCTGTGCCATACAGGGAATTGCAACTCAATAAAACAACAGATTGTAGCGCGACTTTTAAGTCGCAGACTAAAAGCGAAATAAATTTCGCGCTACAATAAATTCAGGCAACCGCCGGAGTTACAACCGGCTTCTCCTCTTCAGGCGTTGGATGAATTGATTCATGTTTTCTGAGATAATATTTGATCATGGGACCTGCCATTAGAATGGTAACAAAGGTCATGATCACCAATCCAACAAAAATTTTCTCATCAATAATTTTTGCCTGCAGTGCAACCAATCCCAGCACAATTTCCTGCGAGCCGCGTGCATTCATCCCGAATCCCACTGCCATCGCCTTGTTCGTTTTGAATCCGCTTAATCGTGCCCCGGTAAATCCACCAAGAACTTTTCCAAGAATGGAAATTGCAAGTACGAAGAACACAATTCCTAAATCGAAGTTGCTGACAAAATTTACTTTCAATCCAATAGAAACAAAAAACAGCGGGGAGAAAACGTAGGTCACTATATCATGCAATGTCTCTTTTGCCTTCTCACTGAAGTACGGAGAATTGCCGATGGTGATTCCCATCAGGAATGCACCAAAGATGGCTTTGATGCCAAGCCACTCAGTAAAGATTCCTCCTAATAAACATAAAAAAATAGCCAGTGACAATTCGCCTCCGGGCTTCGATAATTTAGTATTTGCATAGCGGAACAATGGATCAACAATTTTTCGTCCCACGGTCATCAGGAAAACTGCAAATCCAATCATGATCAGCAGTACAGTAACTGCGTTGAACTGGCTCTCTGATTTCAGATTGGCAATGGCAATCACGACTGAAAAAAGCATCCAGCCGATGATGTCATCAATCATGGCTGCCGTCATCATCAGATTCCCGAAGCGTGTTTTGATCATGTCAATGTCAATCAGGATTTTTGCCATCACGCCGAGAGCAGTAATCGAAAGTGCTGTTCCCATGAAAAGGGCGGGTACCATTCTGTTTTCGGCAGGTGCCGAAAAAAACAGATCGTAAAAAAACCAGGTGACGCCAAACCCGAGTGCTAACGGAAAAATGATTCCTGAGAAACTGATCTTGGCAGCCGCCTTCCCCCGGGTTCTGATGTTTTCCAATTTCACTTCCATGCCCGCGATGAACAGCAACAACATCACACTTAGTTTTGACAACCCGTCGAAAGCCACGGCAGGTTGTTTAGGATCCGTAAAAATTGTTTGAAAGAATCCCGGAAACAGAGAGCCGATGAAAGAGGGACCGAGCAGAATGCCCCCAAGCAGTTCGCCGATAATCGCAGGCAGTCCGAACTTCTTGAAGAGTTCTCCCATAACGCGCGCCGTTCCGAGCAGAATTGCGACAATGACTAAGAATTGCAGGACTTCATTAGTAGCTAATTTTCCCATGGTGATTTGATTTTGAAGTGTGAAATGTTTAGGTGAATGTTCTTGTATTTCTATAACGCGAATCAGTTCTACAGACATAGTAGGACTTTGTGGATGTCATGTTGAATAAGAATTTCCTCATAAAAAATTTAAACCGGGTTTTGAATTGGAGTTAAGGAAGGCAAAGGAGGAATAGACAAACTTTGCTTGGTAGTCGTGCTCTCACCATCCTGGGAAGCATCATGCTTTCGGAGAAAATATTTGATAGCGGGACCTGCAACAAGGATGGTCACGAATGTCATCACCAGCAAGCCGACAAAAATTCTTTCATCAATAATTTTTGCCTGCAAGGCTACAAGTCCTAAAACAATTTCCTGAGAGCCGCGTGCATTCATTCCAAAACCGACAGCAAAAGCTTTGTGAGTTTTAAATCCGCTCAACCGCGCTCCAATGAATCCACCAAGCAATTTTCCGATGATGGAAATGGCCAGAATGAAAAGGACCGTTCCCAAATTGAAATTAGTCAGCACATTCACCCTCAAACCCACCGATACAAAAAACAAAGGAGAGAAAACATAGGCAATCATATCATGAAGACTTTGCTTTGACCGCTCACTGAAATTTTTTGAATCACCGATCGCAATGCCCATAAGGAAAGCGCCAAAGATCGCTTTGATGCCTAACCACTCGGTAAAGATACCTCCGGCAAAACATAAGAGAATGGCCAACGATAGTTCGGCGCCGGGCTTTGATAATTTTTTGTTGGCGAATTGAAATGCAAGGTCAATTGCTTTTCTGCCAATGGTTAACAGGAAAACAGTGGAGACCACCACAATGAGCAAAACCATCAATGGGCTAAACTGACCATCTGATTTCAGATTTGCCATCGTGATCACAACAGAAAAAAGCATCCAGCCGATGAAGTCGTTTACCATTGCGGCAGTCATCATCAAATTTCCAAAGCGCGTTTTAATCAGGTCGAGGTCAATAAGAATTTTAGCCATCACACTTAGTGCAGTGATGGAGAGTGCTGTTCCCATGAAAAGCGCCGGAACAATTTTGTTATCAGTCGGTGTAGAAAAAATCCGATCGTAGAAAAACCAGGTGGCAGCGAATCCTATCGCCAACGGGAAAAAAATTCCGAAGAAGCTGATCTTCGCTGCGGGTTTGCCGCGGGTTCGGATGTTGTTGAGATTCACTTCCATTCCTGCAACAAAAAGCAAGAGCATAATGCTTAGTCGTGATAATCCATCAAATGCGATTGCTGGTTGCTTGGGATCAGAAAAAATAGTTTGGAAAAAATTCGGGAAGAAGGCACCGATTAATGACGGCCCCAACAGAATTCCTCCAAGCAATTCACCAATAACGGCCGGTAGCCCGATTTTTTTGAACAGCTCCCCGAGTATACGGGCAGTTGCCAGGAGAATGGTAATGATCAGGAGAAACTGCATCACCTCATTTGTACCGAGTTTACTCATAGACCATTTTTAAAAATAACAAACGAGGGCAAGTGGCTGCTGGATTATAGAAATTCTACCATTCAATTAAGTCTACCTATTAAGTAGATTGTGGTGCAAGGTAAATGAATTTTTAATTCCTACAAAAGAGTAGGAAATTATTCAATACGGTTGCCGGAGTAAGTGGTTTCAGATTAGAATCTATTATTCTGCGAAAGGAATTTTTCTATCAAAAACGACTCGATTACACTGCTATAGCATGTGACAGGCTGATAGCAGTTTTAGAGTTTGACGAGAGTGCATCACGAAGGGAAGTATGATCAAGAATTTTCACCATCGCATCGCGCACGTGTTGCATCACACGCCGGATCTCACAGGTCTTTTCATCTTCGCAATCGAAGCAGCGCTCATACGCAAATTTGCTCACGCAGGGAATAGGTGCGACCTTTCCTTCCAGCAACCGAACAATTTCCCCGACAGTAATTTTATCAGGAGCACGCGAGAGACGATAGCCGCCTTGTCTCCCCACTTTACTTTCGAGAATTCCTTTGAGCTTGAGCTGCAACAAAATTTTCTCGAGGAATTTGTGCGGGATGTATTCGGCATTTGAAATTTCAGAAATGATGACGATACGCTGTTCATCATAGTGACGAGCCATGTACAACACCGCTTTCAGGGCGTACTTCACTTTCTTTGAGAGCATAGAGAAAGTTTTTAGATGGATTAACTGATCACTCCTTTAACATAGCTCCAGGTCAATTCATGTTTCGGATTTTCCAGGACTTCATGAGCAGGGCCATGCTCTATGATTTCACCAAGCCACATGAAGATGATGTAGTCAGCGATGCGGCGCGCCTGGCGAAGAATGTGAGTGACCATCACCACCGTATAATCCTTTTTCAGCTCCATAAATTTTTCCTCGATGCGCTGGCTCGAAATCGGATCGAGAGCAGAAGTTGGTTCATCGCCCAAAATAATTTCCGGCTCCACAGCAAGTCCGCGCGCAAGACATAAGCGTTGCTGTTGCCCGATGGAAAGCTTTGTTGCAGGCGCATGCAAGCGATCTTTTACTTCTTCCCATAAACTTGCCTGTCTCAGGTAATGCTCTACTCTTTCTGCAAGAATTTTTTTCCTGCGAACGCCGTGAATGCGCATGCCGTAAGCAATGTTGTCGAAGATGCTCATGGGCAATGGCATCGGCCGCTGAGAAAGTAATCCCATCTTTTTGCGCATGCTGGTGACTTCCACTTTCGGATCGTAGATGTTGTCGCCGTCGAGTAAAACTTCTCCGGAGATTTTTATCCCGTCCGCAGATTCAATGAGGCGGTTGAACGATTTCAGCAGCGTAGTTTTTCCACAACCCGAAGGCCCGATGATCGCTGTAATTTTTTTGTCAGGGATATCAATCGTAACATTTTTGAGAATGTGCTGATCGCCGTAGCTGATGCAGAGGTTGCGCACACTGATGTGCGGCTTCAACCCATTGAGCGGAATAATTTTTTCTTCACCATTGGTCGTAATGAGCGGGTGTGTGACAAACTCATTAGGGATAAGTGCTTTTGTGGACGTTTGCATGTGTAGGAGGTTTAGTTTATTACATTCTTTTTAAATCGTTTGGTTAGCAGGCGACTGCTGATGCTGATGATGAGAATCATTATGGTAAGAATCAATGCTGAAGCGTAAGCCCGATTCACTACTTCCTCGATGGGCGAACCCAATTGAAAGAAGATTGCGAGCGGAAGTGTAGCCGCAGGTTGTAAAATGGATGTTGGAACATTGTCAGTAAAGCCGGTAGTAAAAATTACAGATGCTGCATCACCTATTGCTCTTCCGAATCCCAGCAATATTGCGGTGAGAATCCCGGGAAAGGCCTGGCGAACTATAACCTTCATTGCTGTTTCCCACCGTGTGGCGCCAAGGGATAATGAAGCATCAGTAAGTTCCTTCGGTATTGTTCGGATCACTTCGTCCATGGTTCTTGCCATGATGGGAAGCACCAGCAAGCCTACGGTAATGATGCCTGCAAGCAACGATACCTGCATTCCTAAAAATAACATGATGATGAATCCAAACGCACCATACACAATCGAAGGAATACCATAGAGAATATCGAGTGACAAGCGAATGAAGTGAACGAACCTCGAGCCGGCTGGCGCATACACATTCATGTATACTACCACCGGAATCGCGAGCAACAATGAAAAAATGCTTGCCCCGATTCCAAGGTAAAGCGAGCCAGCGATCGCATTCAATACACCGCCTTCTCTTCCCAAATAAAATCCTCCTGAAGGTGACTTCGAAATCATGTCCCAATTCATGGCAGGAATTCCTTTCACGAGGATCGTAAGCACGATCACAAATAAACTTGAGATGATGATCAGCGTAGCAACACGGATCAGCACATTGAAAATTCTTTCTTCGAGTTTTCTGAAAAACATGGGTTAGGCCATTTTGCGTTCAACACGCATGATCACCATGCGTGCAACCACGTTAAATAAAAGAATGACAGTAAGCAGAAGCAAAGCAGCAAACATCAATGCCGAATCATACATGGGAATTGACATCATTTCACCATAGTTGTTTGCAATCAAAGCTGGAAGCGGATAGCCTGAATCAAAGAGGGAGTGAGGCAGGAGCGATGTGTTTCCAACTACCATCAATACCGCTAATGTTTCCCCGAATGCCCTCGAAAAACCAAGCACTATTGCGGCACTGATTCCAGGAGCCGCTCTCCGCAACACTACTTTTTTAATAGTCTCCCATTTGTTAGCGCCAAGTGATAATGATGCTTCACGCAACTCAACAGGAACGGTGCGCAATACTTCAAGCATGATGTGGATCACGATTGGAAATACCATAATCGCAAGAACAAGCCCTCCCGCAAGAATGCTGTAACCGGTAGTATCTTCTACACCAAAAGCAGGAGCGAGGGTGTTGGAAATAAATGGAACGACCATGATGATTCCCCAAATGCCGAAGATCACCGATGGAATTCCTGCGAGAATATCTACTAATGAAGTGACAAAATTTTTTACTTTCTTGTTAGCATACTCTGAAAGATAAATTGTACAGAGAACACACAAAGGCACCGCAATCAGAATAGAGATCATGGTTACGTAAACAGTACTTAGTATATAGGGAAGAAACCCGAACAAATTTTTTCTCGGCTTCCACAGCGACTTAAAAAGCAAGTCGTTCAATGAATGGGTTTGTAAAATAGGCCACGACTTTATCAGAAGTCCGCCCACGATCAAGAACAGGAGTAAGCCGATAAATGCCGACACCATCCAAACCGATTTACCGGCTATCCTGTCCCTGAGAATACGTCCAATCCTCATATCGTGTGTGTTTTTGTTTTGAACTAATTATTTTGAACTTAATGCGGTAGCCTGTTTTTTCAGAAGATCATCGGGGAGTTTTACGTAGCCAGCCTCATCAACATACTTTTGACCATCCGTTAATATCCATTGCAGAAAAGCAAGTTGCAACGCGTTAGTCGGTTTTCCTTTCGAAACCAAATACAATTGACGTGCAGGTGGTGAAGGGTATGCACCGCTCGCTGTAGCATCATCAATTGCATCGAGCGATGAATACACATTTTCATTTGCGTCCCAGCTGCCATTGCCATTGAAATCAATCGGACAAGCAAGAAGGCCGGGTTGAGGCTTCCGGGTAGTTACATCATAGACAAAGTTGATGTTGTTGAATCCTAATGCCAGCGGATCTTTTGAAACAGCCTGCGCTAATCCCGGATCGCCAAATACACCTGTTCCCACTAAATCTTCCTGCTTATAGTTGCTACCCAGGAATTTTGCCCATGATTCAGCTGCACCGGCGGCGTCTGAACGTGTAAAGAGTTTAATGGGCTTCATGCTTTTAATGCCAAGCAATTCACCCCACGTGGTAATTTCTCCTGTGATAAATATTTTGTAGAACTGCTGCCTGGTAATTCCCTTTTGCTTAATGGTAGCGAGATAGGGATTGTTTGGATTGATAGTAGGGATTACAGCATCCTTGCATACAGCCACAGCGTAGGCGCCTTTGGATACTTCTTCCGGTGCTATCTCCCTCGATACCATGCCGAATGATACAGTTCCTGAAAGGACATCGGTCATTCCTTTTCCGGCGCCACCTCCCTGAACATCTATTGTAACACCGGGATGAAGCTTACGAAATTCTTCTCCCCATCGCACCACCATGGGATAAAGTGCATACGCACCCGACAGGGAAATTTTTCCTGAAAGATCCGGTTTCGGTACAGATGGAATTGATTTTTCAATAGTAGAAGAAGTGAAATTCTGAATGAGTAATGAAGCCGGAAGAAGCAGAAGCGATACGAATAAAGTTTTGTATTTCATGAGGTGTGGGTTTTCATTTTGTGAAATAAGTAGAGCGTCAAATGTAAATATTTTTTTAAAAAACTACTAAGTCTATAGACTTTATAATAGTAATAGGATTAGTAGGACTACAGTCGAAATTTTTTTAGTATTTACTAAAAGAATACCTGTGCCTGTATAGAGAACAAGTCATTGTGCTTTTGAATGGCCTGAGCGCCATCCTCATGCTTAAAATCGTACTGTACCTGAACCTTAGTGAACTGGGCAAAGTACCAATTGAGGGCAAAGCTGTAAACGATGGTTGCATCATTATTCGTCCCATCACTATTGTTTGATTTGTTGGGATCGTAGAAATCATATTTTACGAGTGCTGAGAATTTTTTCGGGAGAAAAAATCCCTCTGCCAGAATGTAATATCCGGCTCTATCCGTTGTGCTATCCGTTCCCTGGAGATATTCAGCAGCAGCATAAATGCGTTTGCCGTCTTCATAAGCAATATCAAAACCCATGCGGTTTCGGTTTTTGGGTTTGGAGAGATCAATGCCATAGGTTGCGCTGCCATCATAGTAGGAGCCACCGATGCTGAGGTTTTTGATGGGGTGAGCAACTACTCTGCCCCCGATATCTTTACTTTCATCCTTGTCAGTCACGTTGATGCCCATGCCGTCAAAAACTCCCAAATAATAATCCACCCATGTACTCTGAGTTTTTTGGTTAGGAACACCCCCGCTGAAAAGTAATCCAATATCACGACCATTGTTGTTTACTGCTGTTGTTGAAGCTGCCGTGGCCACTACATCCTTTGAGCGCGCAGTCAATGCTTCTACAACTTGCGAGCGACTCATGCTGTGAATATCATAGTCGGTTCTCAAGCTTTCATAGGATAACGGAACCTTTTGCTGACCTGCCGTAAACTTTGCAAACTTGTTGATGGTGTAAGCAAAAGTTCCATCCATCAATCGTACTGTAGGAGGAGCAAAGTCGCACTGAAAATTGTAAGAGATGTTTTTCAATACTGTTCCTCTTAGTATGAGCCGTGCATTTCTGATATCAAAACTGTTTCTGGTTTTTGGATCGCCATCCTCAAAATCCTGGAAGCGAACCTGCGTGTAACCGTTCAACGTCATCTTCGCAGTAATGGAAGATATTGGATAGGTAAGCATCTGTGGTGCGGGAGCCGGCGCTGCCTGTTCTTTTTTCGGCGAGTCAACCGGTAACGAGTAAGTGGAATTTGCACTGGCAGGCTTATCGCCGGCATAGGCGACGTTTCCGAGCCAAACAATCAAGATCAACAGGGTAAAAACTTTTGTAGCACTGTGTTTCATAGAGTGTGTTTTTTAGGTTCGGGGCAAATGTATACATAGTCTATCAAAATAGTAGACTTTTAAAAAAATATTTTTTAATTTCTTTTAACAACCTGATTCAGAGTGAAGAAAGTTTCAGCTTTGCATGCATTGCGGCGGCAAGCGTGGTGGTATCGAGAATTTTGGCGGTGGCATCACGCACATGTTTCATGACCCGGCGGATCTCGCAGGTGCGCTCATCCTTGCATTCGATACAGCGCACGTATGCGCTCTTGCTCACACAAGGCACAGGAGCAAGAGGTCCGTCCAGTGCACGAATAATTTGACCGAGAAAAATTTTATCCGGCGGTTTTGAAAGATGATATCCTCCTCCTTTTCCCATGCGGCTATATAGGATGCCGTGCTTTTTCAGCTCGAGTAAAATGTGCTCCAGAAATTTTTTGGGAATGTATTCTGCCTGTGCAAGGTCAGAAATAAGAACCGGCCCCTTGTCATAACTCTTGGCGAGATAGAATGCTGCCTTTAATCCGTATTTGGCTTTGTGAGATAACATGTTGGCAAGATAAGAAAAGTGTTTCGGGTTTCGAGTTTCGGGTTTTGAGGTTGTTGACTTTGTTTCCCGGTAAACTCCGGACAGAGTGGAAATGACTGGAAGTTTAAGAGTCGTGTTACGTATATCGTTTATCGTAATTACAAATCAACCGATTCACCATACGCTACTTCTGTCGCTCCTTTCACGGCTTCACTCATGGTGGGATGCGGATGAATGCTGTGCATAATTTCATGAGCCGTGGTTTCTAATTTTCTTGCCACTACACATTCTGCAATCAGTTCCGTTACATTGTAGCCGATCATGTGGGCGCCAAGAAACTCTCCGTACTTCGCATCGAAAATCACTTTCACAAATCCCTCCGTGTGTCCGGCCGCTCTCGCTTTTCCGCTGGCGGAGTAAGGAAACTTTCCCACTTTAATTTGATGCCCAGCGTCTTTTGCTGCTTTCTCGGTGTAACCTACAGAGGCAATTTCGGGAGAGCAGTATGTGCATCCCGGAATATTATTGTAGTCAATGGGCTGCGGGTTTTTTCCGGCGATTTTTTCTACGCACGTAATTCCTTCTGCGCTTGCCACGTGTGCGAGTGCAGGACCTTTTACAATATCACCAATGGCATAATAGCCTGCGACATTCGTTTTGTAAAAGTCATCGACCACAATTTTCCCCTTGTCAGTTTTGATTCCGGTCTCTTCCAAACCTATACCTTCAATATTGGTTGCGATGCCTACTGCTGATAGAACAATATCACATTCGAGCGTTTGAATTCCTTCTGAAGATTTCACCCTCACTTTACAACCGTTCCCGCCCGTGTCAATTTTTTCCACTGAAGAATTCACAAGTGTTGTAATGCCTTGCTTTCTGAAATTCCTTTCCAGCTCTTTTGACACTTCTTCATCTTCCACCGGAACGAGACTCGGAAGAAATTCCACGACCGTAACTTTTGTTCCGAGTGAATTATAGAAGTAAGCGAACTCAACCCCGATGGCGCCCGCTCCAACCACCACCATTGATTTCGGTTGTGAAGGAAGAAACATGGCTTCGCGATAGCCGATAATTTTTTTTCCGTCCTGCTTTAAGTTGGGAAGTTCTTTTGATCGTCCTCCGGTAGCGATGATGATGTGATTTGCTGTGTGTTCCGAAATTTTCCCCTCAGCATCCGTCACTGAAATTTTTTTCCCTGGTTTCACTTTTGCCGCTCCCATGATCACTTCAATCTTATTTTTCTTCATCAGGAACTGAACACCCTTGCTATTGGCATCAGCAATACTCCGGCTGCGCTTGATCATTGCTGTAAAATCTGCTTTCGCTTCATTCACTTCAATGCCGTAGTCTTTTCCATGTTGCAAATATTGAAACACCTGGGCGCTTTTCAGCAATGCCTTGGTGGGAATGCAACCCCAGTTCAAACAAATGCCGCCGAGTGATTCACGTTCGATGATGGCAGTCTTCAATCCAAGTTGCGAAGCGCGAATAGCAGCTACATATCCTCCGGGGCCGGAGCCAATCACAATGAGATCGTAGTTCATTTCTTCTGTTTTGTACGGCGGCGAAGATAGGAATTCACGTTGCAGTTTTGAAGGAGGGTTAAAATGGTTATATGGCTCTATGGCTAAATGGTTTTCAAATATGATGATGAAAAACAGAGAGTTTTTTTTCAACCATTTAGCCATACAGCCATGCGGCAATTAATTCTTGTACACAGTTGTGCCCGGATGAAATTGTTTCCACGAATGCCAATATTCCAGATAAGAGGGAAGAGGCATAAGTTTTTTTCCTTTCAGCGCTCCGTCAATACATTCTCCTTTGCTATTCCATATAGAATGTGTTCGAGAATCTGTTAGGGATTGCAAACTATCATTCCATTCAAAAAATAAATTCTGATTGCTGACTGATCTGCTGAAGGTGTGAAATGACATCGTATCTTTTTCAACCAGCAGCAACACGGGCACTTCCCGAATGGTATCATTGATCACCCTTCGCTTTTTCAAGTTATTCCAATCATAAGCTTTCTCTTTTTTATTTGCTATCACGCCAATCACCCACGATTTCATTTTCCATGAACCATGATCAGTGCCTTCCAGATCATTTTTTAACAAGCCATAATCAAAACCTTTGAGTGTAGCATAGTCGGCTTCGAACAGTGAATCGGGTTGAAGAATTTGTGTGTTGGGATGTTCGTAGATCCATTGTTCCAATGTCATTTGCTGTGAAGGAATTTCGGGAAGAAAACTTCCTTTCAGCTTGCCCGTGATTGCTTCACCGTTTTCCTGTCTCCACCAGCTTCCTGTTGTAGCATCTTCGAACATGGCATTGAAATGATCCATTCCTACAAGACGAAATTTTTCGTAGTGCCCGTTCACGAATGGTGAGAATGTCCTGCCGCTTCTGCACACAGTACAATACGTAAACATTACCGGGATGCCTCCAACACTATCTAAGACCTGGTGATGATATCCAATGACATTGATGGGAACTGCTTTTGCCTCACCATTCATCGCCACACCAATCACGATATTGTTTTCATCAACTTTGTTATGTGTGGTGGTTGAAAATATTTGGTGCTTCTGCTGGATAAACATTTTATCGGCCTGCATAATAAAATTCGTCACGTAAAATATGAAAACGTAGAGCAGGACAAAAATTCCTGAAAAAATTTTCTGTCTCAGATTTCCCTTCTTCCAATAATAATATAGAGGAAACGAAATGATGATCACGCCGATGAAGCGGAACACATTGATGTAACAATGGAGAAAATAAGCTAAGCCAATGGTATTGCTCTCCTGGCTTCCCGGGAAAGGCATGATGAAATAAATGCGGAAAAATTCGGGAATCAATAAAATGAGAAGCGCTACAATGAACCACAAGGCCGGCATACGCATGAAATAAGAATTGAAATGGCAAAAGTAAACCTCAATCTGAGGACACAGTGTTAATCAAATTCAAAAGGGGTGATGATGAAACATTGATGCAATAGGAATCGTAAAAATTTAGTTTGTATCTCAAACGTCTACCTCATGAATCTCTGCTACTATGTAATCAAACGTTCAAAAAACAATCAATTCTTTTTCACCTTTCATGCTCCGAATCATGAAACAATTCTCACATCGGAACACTATCCCCTGAAACGAGCTTGCGCTCACGCAATTAATCTTCTACAACAAAACGGGAGTGCTTCGAAGATTGTTGACGAATCGTAACCTTTCCTTAATTGCTTTCGGTTCCTCCCGATCCCTTTTTCGAGCTCCTTCTTCATTCTCTGCTGTGATTTTTTTTCTTTCGCACGAAGTAAAATGCATATTGAAATGAAGCACTTTGGCAGAAAAAAATGATAAAGCCCCGTGAAAATTTTCGGGGCTTTTCTCTGCATCTCCCTATTCTCTGCGTGAAACTTTCTTGAGTCCAACTGCAAAATTTGTGATAAACTTTTCTTAAGTTTGATAGGAACGTCTGTTGTTAATCTCCTTAAGAAAATCTTCCACCCATGAAAAACACACTGCACCTCTCCGGAAAAATTTTTTCATGGATTACCTGTCTGATCCTTGTGACAAGAACGGCTTCATCACAATGGAGCACACCGCTGTTTATTTCACAAGGAGCTACGAGCATAACATTAAATGAGTACATGGCCTCGTGCCTTGCTGTGAGTGGCACCACCCTTCATGTAGTATGGTGCGACCACCGCACTACGGGCAATGTCATCTATTACACCCATTCAACGGATACGGGATTCACCTGGAGCACAGCCATTCCATTAACCGACGCCGCCAGCAATGCCACGTGGCCCGCTGTCGCCGCATCAGGATCGTATGTGCATGTAGTCTGGTACGCTCCCCTCGCCGGACATACAGCATCTTTTTATAAGCGCTCTGTTGACGGAGGAACTACGTGGGGAGCATCGGTAGTGCTGGACAGCATCACGAAGTTCTGGCCCGGTCTTGCCGCATCGGGTTCCATGGTCGCCGTTTCACTCAATAAAGAAGTGGTGACCGACAACACCGAAGTGTTTTTGCGCGTATCCACCGATAACGGAGCAACGTGGCAACCCAAACAGCAGATTTCAAATGCAATGGGTCGTTCAGAAGACCCCTGTGTTGCAGTGCTCGGCTCACACATCCACCTGTCATGGAACGACAAGAGGAGCGGCACCATGCTTACTTATTACCGCCATTCTCCTGACGGTGGAGCAACCTGGGGCAGTGAAACCGCCCTCTCCACTTCTAATTCCTATACCGAGATGGTCAGCCTCAGCGGCCCGTATGTTGACGTTCCGCATGGTATAAGCCCAAGTGTGTTTAATGTGTGGCTCAGCCAGTCTGCCGATACCGGATCTACGTTCGCGGCAGACAGGCAGGTGACCAACTATTCCGGAGGTTCCATCCCATCATGGCTGGTGCGTGATGGCATGAGCCTTCACCTGGTATTTTCTGCGTTCGGAACAGGAGAGACCTATCTGCACTCAGCCGACGGCGGTGCCACGTGGGACTCAACGGTCTTTTTGCATCACGGTGGTCCTGCCTACACAGCCATTACCGGAACTACCCTGCACGTGATACTTTCCGATAGCGGCAAGCTGTATTACATGCGCAACCCCACAGGGAATCTCTGCTCCGCACCCGTGCCTGCGATGCCGGGAACAATTACAGGACCCGCCAAGCCCTGCCCCGGTGACAATGGCGTGAGCTATTCCATTGCCGCCGTGAATGACGCCACCTCGTACAACTGGACTGCTCCCGCCAATGCGTCTATTGCAAGCGGGCAGGGAACCACCAACATCACGCTGAACTTCGCTACCGGTTTTGTCAGCGGCACCCTGTCAGTAAGAGCAGTCAGCGTGTGCGGCGAAAGCAGCGCGCGGAATAAAAAAGTGTCACGGAACATTCCGGCTACGCCGGGAACCCTCAGCGGGCAGAGCACTTCGCTCTGCGGAGGAATCACCACTTCCTATTCCATCAACCCGGTGAACCTGGCAACGGTTTACAACTGGACTCCTCCCGCAGGAGTGACGATCAACAGCGGGCAGGGAACCACGGCTCTCGATGTTACCTACCCTGCCGACTTTACTTCGGGGGTGATGTCAGTAGCGGCAGGCAATAGTTGCGGCACAAGTAACGCGCGAAACCTGAATGTTACCAGCGCCCCCGCCACACCGGGAGCTGTTTCAGGACCTGCTGCAGTCTGCGCCAACCAATCAGGAGTGGTTTACTCCATAGGGCAGGTGGCAGGAGCAACATCCTACACATGGATAGTTCCTGCAGGAGGTATCATCCAGTCGGGGCAGGGAACGACATCCATCACGGTAAACTTCGGCACTGCCGGCGGCTCCGTGAAAGTGAAAGCCGTCAACGGGTGCAGAGCCAGCAATTACAAAAAACTCGTGGTCACCATCGTCTGTCGCAACACAGATAGTGACAACATGAATAGTTCCATCTCTGTAAGCCCCAACCCTTCATCAGGAAAATTGACCATCCGCTTTACCATAGCGGAAGGAGGGAACGCCCGCATCACCTTTATTGACCTAACGGGACGGGCTGCCTGTGGAGATCATGTGATGACCGTGGCAGGTGAGAATGTTGTTGATGCCGATGCAGGAGTGCTTGCAAAAGGGATATACCTGTTGCGCATTGATGGAAAAGATTTCAGCCGCTGCTGCAAGGTGATTATTGAGGAGAAGGATTTTTAGTTCGGGAGTGCTGTCCCGTTATAATTATTTCCCTGCTGCATTGGCGTGTCTCATTTTTCAGAGACACATCAACTCATGAAGTTTAATCCACTTAAAAAACAAAAACCGCCACAATCTAAACTGTAGCGGTGCTCTTTTTTTTCTTCTGCGGTCCGGATGGGACTCGAACCCACGACCTCCGCCGTGACAGGGCAGCATTCTAACCAACTAAACTACCGGACCATTGATGGCTGCAAAGATAATAGGAGTGCCACAAGAAGCAAAAGAAAAGTAATAATGAGCTGCCCTTTATCTTTGTCAGATGTATTACGTCTACGTTATTCAAAGTGAAAAAGATAAAAAACTCTATACAAAAGGAGACACACGGATTACCGAAGGAGACTCAAGGAACATAATGATGGATTGAGTCAGTATACTTCTGCTAAAATTCCATGCAACTAATTTATGTTGAAGAAATGGAAACAAAATCTCACGCACTTATTCTGGAAAGAAAAATAAAACGCTGCACAATCGCTGATTGTGGAGGTTTTGTTTTACGGCACCTCGTGACCCGCTTGTAAACGCGTTACAGAAATTCTGATTTCACAGTGCAGCGAGAATGGAATGAATGACTTCCTTCCGAAGCGGCTTTACAATGTAGTTCGACATGTATTTATTTTCCTTGCCTTTTCTTTTATCGTTTTCATTAGCGGACGATGAGAGAATAAAAAGTCGAAGTTGTGATTTAATATCTTCAGCGAGTGTGTCATATTGTTTCAGGAATTCCCAGCCGTCCATTTCAGACATATTGATATCGAGAAACAAAACCGTTTTATCTCCCGGAGTAGTCCCGGCAAAGTGACTTTCAATATAGTCTAATCCTTCACGAGCGTAAACGAATGTCTCGACATCAGCCTCGCCGATGGCTTGCTTGATAATGATTCGGCATAGAATGTTGTTGGTTTCATCATCATCAATTATTATGAAGTTCATAGTTCAGTCGGTGAATTTGAAATCGATGGTGAATTCTGTGCCTATATTAGGCTCACTCTGTGCATTAATCGTACCACCCAGCGCTTCCACCTGTGTTTTAACCATATAGAGTCCGACACCGCGTCCTTCTATTCCGGGATGAAAGCGTTTGTAGAGGCCGAATAAATTATCTTTTATTTTACTAAAATCCATTCCAATTCCATTATCCTTAATCAGCAGTGTGATTCCTGAGGCATGCTTCTGTGTCTTGATTTCGATGCTGCAGATATCATTTGCTTTCCTGTATTTGATGCTGTTTGAAATAAGGTTGTAAAGAATGCTGTGTAAATAACTCTTCAAAGTATTTATTTCATCTGCTTCTGAAAAATCCACCGTGAATTCAATATGATCCTTTTTAATCTGAGTATCGAGACTGTGCCTGATATCGTCAACGAGTTCTGAAAACTTCACACTTTCCGTCTTTCCAATAATGCCACTCCTGACTTTTAATATATTATACAAGTCGAGTATCACTTCATCCAATCTTTGAGTGGATGCATTAATGCCTTTCGCGATTTCAGTAATGTCACTAAGGTCCAAAGCAGGATCCTGAAGCGCCTCAGAAAATCCCAGGATGTTCGCTACCGGTAAGCGCAGGTTGTGTGACAGTATGTAGGCAAACTGCTCCAGGTCTTTGTTGCGCTGAATAAGATCAGAAGTGATTTTATTCCTGTGCAGCTCTGCAATTTTCTTTTCGGTTACATCATTAGAAAGAACAAGCAGTGCATGCTTTCCTTCAAAGGTGGTGTGGTGGACGATCCCTTCAACATATATCAGCGTACCGTCTTTTTTAAAATGCTTCCAGATACCAACATTGAGGGGCCCTGAAAGTTCAGTACGATTTGCCTGTATGTATCGCTCCCTTTCATCCTGCGCGCACAAGTCAAGAGCAGACATCGCCAGAAATTGCTTACGACTGTAGCCATAATGTTTAACAGCCGCTTCATTTACATCAAGAAACTGAAATGCTTCTTCATCAATCACCCACATCGGCATGGGGTTGTACTGAAAAAGGTTGTGATATTTTTTCTCGCTCTCCTGCAGTTGTGCAGCCCTCTCGATCACACGCTGCTCCAATGTTGCATTCAATTCTTTGATCTCTTCTTTGGCTTTGTTTTGCTCTGTGATGTCGCGGGAGATCTTCGATATGGCTCTCACGCTTCCGTCATCATTGTACAGTGTAGTAAGAACCACTTCAGCCCAATACTCAGAACCGTCTTTTCTCTTTCTCCATCCTTCTGTTTCCAGTCTGCCCCGTGCTTTCGCTACTTTCAGATTGAATTCCGGTATGCCTTTGTGAATATCTTCATCCGTGTAAAAAACCGAAACGTACTTTCCTATAATCTCTGATGCCTTATAACCATTGATGTGCTGTGCGCCTCTGTTCCAGCTCGTGATGTTGCCCTTTGCGTCAAGCATGAACAAGGCATACTCTTTCACATTATCTATTATGAGCGAGATAAGTTCTTCGCCGACCTTCACCCTTAAGTCGGCTTCCACCTGGCGTGTGACGTCTTCAACGCGGTGAATGATGTAGATGAGCTCATGCTTGTTATTAAAAACCGGTTTGTTGTAAAGACTCCAGTAGCGTTCGTTCACCTGACCTGAGGGAGTGCGCATATCATATTTCTGCACCTCCATGAGGTGGGGCACCGCATGTTTTAAAACATAGTTAAGGGATACTCTCAGGTTGTCCATGCCGCGTGCGGCAATATCGAGAGGGTTGTCAGGGAAGACTTCAAACAAATTGTGCCCGACGATTTGCTCACGGTGTTTCATGGTAGCAGTGAGGTAGGCATCACTTGCTTCTATCATGGTGAAGTCAGGAAGGAGAATCAGGTATTGACCAGGGACAGATTCAAGCAGTGCCTGAAGATTGGGATGATGAAATGCAGACTTTGCAGAGAGGCTGCTCTTACTCATTGCAGTCAATTAAAAGTTAATTAAACACTTCTGTAATGCCCCCGACCCAAAATAACGAACAATTTAGACTACTACAGCAATTGAGGTGAGTAAAATGATTGTGGGGAGTTTTGCTTTTTAGAACTTGTATATAGTAATACTGCCAGCATTAATTGTAGACAAGTTCTTTTGGACTTCTTTTCCATGTGTAAGGACTATTGAATGCTTCCTTTGAGACTTTGAAATGAGAGAAGAGAGTTCTGATGATGTCTTTTGACATTGATTTCTTGTAATCCAAAATTTCGGAGACCAGACTCTTGCTTAGGTTGAGAATCTCTGCTAAATCTTTTGCTTTCAATTTATGAATCTCCAAATTTAAAAATGGATAATTTCATAACCTTTATCGGCTCACTTCTTTCTCCTTCACAATAACCATCTCCACCACGCAAAACCGATTTTCTGCATCTGTAATCCGCAAAAAATAAATACCGGCATTGATGCCGGTCAAATCAAATGACGATTGAAGACTTTCAAATGATGTGCTGCGAATTTCTTCTCCTAAAATATTGAGCATTTCCATTGAGAAATGTTGCGGAGAAAACCATCCATACGAATGTTGATCTCAGCAACTGCCGGGTTGGGGAAAACTTTTATGCCATATGACTTTTGCAAACCAGGTGGCATCCCTGTTACCGTATCGGCAATAGTAAAAGCAAAGCGGCAGGCGAGCGTATCATAAAATAAAACATAGAGGTCAAGGTAGCCGGCGAACGGAAGTGTGAGAGGCGCCACAATATCCATTGTGTGTGCCTGTGGGTATGTTCCTATCCCGAAATAATTCACTGTCTCCTTGGCAATCGTATCGAGGTTTGAACCCAGCAAAGCAAAACCGGGATAATCGAAAAGGACAGAAGAAGGGTTGCTAACGTATATGGTAAGTGTATTAGGCCCCGCGGTATCAAAGTCACAACAATTAATAACCAATGAATCACATTGGGGTATGTTCTGTGCTTTCACAAATACAGAAAGAAAAATAAATCCAGATAAGAGTATTTGTTTTTTCATTGCGGTTTTGTTTTGAAGGCGTAAGTCAGTAAATTCTATTCCATTTTCTATCCTACCACCATCATCCTTCTGCTTTCCATCCCTTCTTCCGATTGCAGGTTGCAGAAGTAAACTCCACCCAATTTCTGCAGCATTATACCGGACTGTCTGCCATCTGATAGCATCCGTTGCTGTGGTAATGAAATAGCAAACAGAATTAAAAAGCATTCCGCTAATCAGAAGCCATCATCAATAATATTCAATAAGTTTTTTGAACATAAGAATTAACTCCTCAAAGCATCGGCTTAGAGGAGTTAATTGGTGGTGGAATAGGTGACCAACGGAAGTAAGGATCAATTTGCCTCAGTATATTTTTTAAAATTGTCAATTATGGCCTGCCATCCACCCCGTTGCATTTCAACCGGGTTCGTGTTTTCAGGTTCAAATGTTTCAACCACTTTTGTCTGGTCACCCTCTTCTGAAAATGTGATTTTTACTTTTCTGCCATCACCGATCGTGTAATCAATTGCTTTGTACAGCTGAACGTTGGTGTACACACCTTCAAAATCAAAACTCGCACTGCCATCTTTTGCGGCCATGGTGGTTTTAAATTTTCCATCCACGCGTAAATCATTTTCTGCGTAGGGTGCATGCCAGTCGTCGGATGCGTTGCACCATTGGGTGATGTGTTTCGGATCAGTCCAGTATTTCCAGACCTTTTCCACGGGTGAATTAATGGTTGTTTCAACTGTTATTGCTGTTTTGCCTGTTGTGGTTTCCATGTGTTTGATTCTTTTAGTGATTAGAAATTTATTTGTTCGTGCAAATTTACTTTTTAGGATTCAAAACTGCAGGGTGCGATACGACAATTTGAGAGGTGGTTTGCGCACTGAAGATTTTTCAAACAATAATCTTAATCCGGGCCCAATTTCGGGAAGTGTTCCTGTTATAATTCACTATCTGCTGACTTTATTCCTCATTCTTAAGGTGAAAGCAGAAACAAAATCGCATGTAGTATGGTCATTCTTAATCTTCTGTGAGTTAGGCATCATTCTATATCGTAAATAGACAAAATCAAATGATTATGAGAAAAGTCCTTTTTAGCAGCGCCATCATTCTGTCGCTTGTTGTTAATTTCGGAACATTGAATGCACAAGTGAGCGTAAGTATAAATATCGGCTTGCAGCCCGAATGGGGACCTGTAGGGTACGATTATGTCGACTATTACTACATGCCCCAGTATGAAGTATATTATTATGTGCCCGAAAGAAAATTCGTTTACCTTGACGGAGGCCGCTGGATTTTCGTATCAGCGCTGCCCCGAAGATATGGAACAGTCAATCTTTTTTCTGCCTACAAGGTGGTGATTAATGAGCCCAAAGCGTACATGCATTTTAATGACCATAAAGTTAAGTATGCGAAATATAAAGGCGGCGGGGAAAAGCAAATTGTGATACGCGATAGTAAAGATCCGAAGTATACTGAAGCAAGAAAACATCCCGATCAAGGTAATGGTAAGGCCACACCGGCGAATAAAGATGCGAAAGCAACCCCGGCACATAACGATGCCAAAGCAAAGCCTGCCAATGGCCCGGCCAAAGGAAAGGATGACAAGAAAGGGAAACATCCCCAAGGCGGTCAACCCCATTGATTGAGGTATCAAGAAGGGTTAAAAGATTGCCCGTAACCTGCCAGTGAAAATTGAATCTTAAGCGCCCCGTTTTACGGGGTGCTGTATTTTATTTCAGTACGTGTATTTTATTTTAGTGCATAATCGATTTTTGCATGCGTAGCGCGTCCAACGACGGTTTCGCGGAGAGATAATAGAAAAATGGAAACAAAAAAATTACGTAATGAATAAAGGGATAAAGTTTAACTTTGAGAATAACTTCCTGCAGGAGTTAGACACTCCGAAATCTTTATTTTGAATATATTTTCCATTTGATTATTAATTCCTGGTTACATTATGCAAGATCGTATCTGCTTACTTATTGACGATGATGAGGACGATCAGTATATCTTTGGTTTGGCATTGGAAGATGCAGACAAAACTTACAAGTGCATTACTGTAAGCAATGGGATAGATGCTCTTAAGAAATTAAATGGTGACCCTGCTTTTATTCCTGATTTTATTTTTCTCGATTTAAATATGCCATACATGGGCGGAAAGCAATGTCTTCAGGAAATAAAAAAGATTCCCCGTTTAAGCCATGTCCCCATTGTTATCTATACTACTTCGTCTTATGAAAAGGATATTAATGAAGCAAAACAGCTTGGTGCAGCTCACTTTCTTATCAAACCGCCGGACATCGGTATCCTGAGTCAGATATTATCAGTGCTTTTGAAAAACCAACCTCTCTCCTTTTCCCTGAATCAGGGAGTTTAGAGAGTTATGAATTATCACTGGCACCCTTTTTATTGAATAGCTTGCATCTGTCACTAGTGATTTTTTAATTCTCAAACTTCACTGCTTCAATTTAAGAGATGGAAACACAACGAGAGGTTCCTGTTAGTACGCACAATGGTTCTGTCTATCATGACGAAGAAAGTAATCCATTACTTAATTATGATTGCCGGGAACTTATAGAGGGATTGCCTGCTGCCATTTACACTTGTGATGCACAGGGAAGAATTACATTTTACAATGAGGCAGCGGCTGAGCTGTGGGGACGCCGGCCTGAGATTGGTAAGGACCTGTGGTGTGGTTCCTGGAAGATTTATCACACTGATGGCACTCCGCTTCCTGTTGATAAATGTCCCATGGCGATCACACTAAAAGAAGGCCGCGCAATATGGGGAGAAGAAATTGTGATTGAACGGCCTGATGGTGCTCGCGTGAATGTTCTTCCACATCCAAAGCCCATTTTTGATTCATCGGGGAAAACAACCGGGGCTATTAATATGCTTGTTGACATCACAGAAAAAAGGATTCGTGAGGGTGTGCTTCGTGAAAGTGAACAAAAATACCGGCTACTATCAGAATCATTGGAGAAAAAAGTTGATGAGAGAACCTTTAATTTGAAAAATAGTGACGATCGTTATCACAAAATGATAGAGGAAGTACAGGACTACGCCATAATATTATTGGACAAAGGGGGAAATATCCTAAACTGGAATAAAGGCGCTGAAAATATCAAGGGCTATTCCGAAGCAGATATTGTCGGAAAAAATTTCAGGATATTTTATTTAAAAGAGGACAGGGAAGCAATGTTACCTGAAAGACTTATTAAAGAAGCAACAGAAACAGGCAAAGCAGGGCATGAAGGGTGGCGCCTGAGAAAAAACGGAACTAAATTTTGGGGAAGTATTACCATTACTTCGTTGCACGATGATCAACGTAATGTAATTGGCTTCTCAAAGGTTACACGCGATCTTACAGAGAAAAAGCTGGCGGAGGATCAATTGAAACAGTATGCGCGCGATATTGAATTGCAGAATGAACAATTAGAAGAGTACGCGTATGTGGCTTCGCATGATTTACAGGAACCGCTTAGAAAGATCCAGACTTTCGCTCAACTGTTGGAGAAAAACCTTGATGATAAAGAAGCAGCAAAGAAAAGCCTCGAGAAAATAAATTCTTCGGCAAGGCGAATGGGAACCCTGATAAAAGATGTTCTGAAATATTCACAGCTGGCAAAAACCGAGGAACTATTTGTTCCCACAGATTTGAACGGCGTGCTTGAAAATGTAAAGGACGACTATGAATTACTTATTGAACAGAAACAAGCTACCATTATCAATAGTAAATTGCCTGTTATAAATGGGATTGCTATTCAATTGCAGCAATTATTTTCTAACCTCATTGGGAACTCACTCAAATTCACCAATAATAATCCCCTTATAGAAATTGACTGTGAGAAGCTTGTAAACGGGGAAGTAAAAAAGTATCCGCAGTTGAATGCTAATCGCGAATATGTAAAAATAACTTTTAAAGATAACGGCGTTGGGTTTGATCCGAAATATACCGATCAGGTTTTCAAATTGTTTAAGCGACTCAACGATAGTAAATACGGTAACGGAATCGGCTTGGCATTGTGTAAAAAAATTGTGGAAAATCATAACGGGCAAATCAGTGTTGTAAGCGTACCGGACCATGGAACTATATTTAATATTTTTCTGCCCGTTTCGTAAATTACAGATGGAATAGAATGGAGAGCCCCGATTTTGTCGGGGCGCTTTATTTTCATGCAGGTCAGACTCGCAGGTTAATTTGAACTACTTGTGGCCGGAATAGTTGCATCCGCTTCCACCTCCGAGCCCGCCATCCCAGTATCCGAACTGTATGGAATTAAAGGTACTGTCAATGGTGGCACTGGCTCCGCCACCGGACGCCGGATAATAAAAGAAATAGTTGTTACTGTCGAGGTTGCCGCTAAAATCCAGGCGATGTCCTTCGATGAACAGTATGGTGTCGTAAAGGCTTGTAACCGATAGCTGAACATTGTAGGTTGTATCATGAACGTATCCTGACACCATGGACCCCCAGGTACATAACCTGGTAGTTTGATAGGTGCCGGTACAGTTTTCTACTACCTGCTTTAAGGTGAGGGGTGTGATTTGCATTTCCTGCGGATCATCTTTTTTGCATGAGCAACACAAGCAGATAATTAAGAAGAAAATCGAGCGAGTCTTCATGTGCGCTAATCTACTGAATAATACCAACTCCTCAGTTGAATTTATTCGCGATCTTTCAAAAACAATTTTGAATTCCCTAAGTTTGATGAACTCACAAATGTCATCATGAGAAAACACCAATCATTTATCAGCACGATCACCTGGATAGCAATACTGCTCACTGTGTTTTTATTCCATAGTCACCTCGTTGTTGCGCAAGGTTATGTTTGGGCGAATAATGCAGGAGGAAGTAACAGCGATGCCGGAGAAGCCATTGCAAAGGATGTATCCGGAAATATTTATGTCACCGGTTTTTTCGGAAACGGTACTGCCACGTTCGGAAGTATTACACTCACAGGAACTGACATACAAAATCTCTTCGTCGCAAAATACGACCATCTCACCGGAGATTGTGTATGGGCAGTGAAGGCAGATGGTTTTCTTTTTCCCGATGGCATTGCACTCTCACCGGGTGGGGACATTTTCGTAACCGGATATCTCTACGGCACCAATTATTTCGGAGCCATCACTGCTACTGCCACAGGCATCTATGATGTGTTTGCAGCAAAGATGGACAGCAGCGGTACATGGCAATGGGCGACCACAGCAGGTGGAATCGGCGCAGGCATGCAGGACTACGGAATCAATATTGTCGCCGATGCGGCAGGCAATTCTTACTTGACCGGAATTTTTGCAAACACGATATACTTCGGAGGCACATCCTTTACGAGCAATGGTAACGATGATATTTTCATCGCCAAGCTCGATGCTTCCGGCACATGGCAGTGGGAAAAACAATTTGGCTCGACATATATTGATGATGGACTCGGGATTACGATTGACCCCTCCGGGAATCTTTATTGCACCGGAGCCTTCAGCGGAACGGTTGCCTTCGGAAGCACGACACTTACGAGCGGCGGAGGATCAGAAGATATTTACGTCTGCAAGCTCGATGCATCCGGAAATGTTTTGTGGGCGAAGAAAGCAGGCGGCTCTACTCCCGATTACGGCAATGCCATCGTACGCGACGCGGCGGGAAATTTGTTTGTCACCGGATGGTACAGCACCACCGCGACATTTGGTGGATCGAGTGTCACCACATCAGGAGGCAATGAGGTTTTTGTAGCACGCGCCGATTCAAATGGAATATGGCAGTGGGCAGCAACAGGAGGAACACCCGGCATTGACATTGCTTATGACATTGCTCTCGATGATCACGATAATTCTTACATCACCGGATATACCAATGCCGGTTATCCTGTAATTTTTGGAAACGATACCATCACGCTTGCATCCAATTATTCTGATCTGTTTATTGCTAAGTGCGATAGCGGCGGCACATGGCAATGGCTTTCTGTGAGTGGCTCGTCAAGCTGGGAAGTAGGATATGGAATAGTAGCAGAGGCTTGCAACCAATACGTGGCCGGGTATTTTACACTAACAGTTGCCTTTGACAGCATTTCACTCACTTCGTCCGGAACCAACTCCGATGCTGTTATCGCACAATACAGCGATTGCTCTCAATCATCAATTGCTTTTTCCGCAAACGACGAATCAATCTGCGAAAAATTCTGCATCAATTTTCTGGATCAGTCCGTAAATAATCCGACATCGTGGCAATGGCTTTTTCCCGGTGGTAGTCCTTCAACTTCCTCTGATCAAAACCCCGTGAACATCTGTTATAATTCACCCGGCTCTTTTGATGTAACACTGATCACCACCAGTGCAAGTGGAAATGATACACTCTTGATGACGAGCTATATCATCGTGAACCCAACGCCGCCTGCTCCCACAATCACTCAGGTTGGATATACGCTCACATCATCTGCAGCAAGTGGATATCAATGGCAATTGAATGCAGTGAGTATTCCCGGCGCCACGAATCAATCTTACACAGTTTTGCAATCAGGATTGTACACCGTCATCATCAGTGATTCATTAGGGTGTGTGAATTCAGCAGACCAGGATGTAGTGATCAGCGGCATTGATGAATTGAGTGACAGCGTGCAGGTTCTTGTTTCTCCCAATCCCTCCAATGGTAATTTTATTGTTGAATTGTTAAACAGTCAAATGGCTGCAGGGCTTGAAATAGAAGTGATGAATATACTTGGGCAGATTGTTTTTTCATCGGAAGAAAAAAATCTCTCCGGTACTTTCACCAAAGCAATCAGCTTAAACAATTTATCCGGCGGCATTTATTTCATTGAAATAAAATCGGAGAATGGATTAGCCTGTCCTGATTATTTCAGGGTGAAGAAAAAAATTATTATTGCAAAGTGATGATTTATTCTCTTAAGCAAATGCTACCTTCAGAAACTTAATTAAGGAAGGACTTTTCAAAATTGCTTTCACCATAGTTTGCTATGAACGAATACAAAATATTAGACATCGCAAAAAAATATGCTTCCGAATACTTGGATGGATTATCGGAACGGCGTGTTTTTCCGGATGAAGAATCATTAAAGGAATTGGAGAAATTATCTTTTCCCTTGCCACATTCATCCACACATCCTGAGGAAGTACTTGGAATATTAAATACAATAGGTTCAGCTAATACTGTTGCAAGCAACGGGGGCAGGTTTTTCGGATTTGTATTTGGCGGCGCCCTTCCTGTTTCATTGGCAGCAAACTGGCTGGCATCCGCATGGGATCAAAATGCTGTTTTCAAAATTTCTTCTCCTATCGCTGCGCAGTTAGAAAAAGTAACAGCGGGATGGCTGCTGAACTTACTTGGCTTACCGGCTCAATCGGCGGTTGGATTTGTGACGGGAACTACTGTGGCAAATTTTTGTGGAGTACTGGCGGCACGGTATAGCATCTGCAAACGAATGGGCTGGAGCGTTAAAGCTCAGGGCATGAATGGTGCGCCACCCATCCGGGTTATTGCAGGAGAAGAAATTCATGCAAGCATGCTCAGAGCTTTGATACTTGCAGGGTTTGGTTCAGAAACCATTGTAAAAGTTCCGACCGATGACCAGGGAAGGATCATTGCTGAAAAGATTCCTGAGTTGGATCAGTCAACGCTGGTTTGTGTGCAGGCGGGAAATGTAAACACAGGCTCAATTGATCCGATCAAAAATGTTTGTCGAATGGCTAAGCAAAAAGGAGCCTGGGTCCATGTTGATGGAGCATTCGGTCTATGGGCAGGCGCTTCCCCCGCAAAATCTGACCTGATAGAAGGAGTGGAACAGGCAGACTCATGGGCCATTGACCTGCATAAATGGCTGAACGTTCCTTATGATTGTGGTTTGATAATATGTAGAGAACCGGAAATTCTTCAGGGAGCTTTATCAGTCAGCGCTGCGTACTTGCCGGATTCAAGCGAACCCGATCCCTATTTTTATACTCCGGAAATGTCGAGACGCGCAAGAGGAATTGATACATGGGCGGCATTGTATTCTTTGGGGCGACAGGGAGTGATTGACTTAATTGAGCGTTGTTGCACGTACGCTGAACTATTTGCTGCCAATCTGCAGAAGGCAGGCTTTCAGGTTTTAAATACTGTAACTCTTAACCAGGTGCTTGTCTCTTTTGGAGACGCCGCTCTCACAAACAGAATCATAAAAAAAATTCAGGAGGATGGAACCTGCTGGTGCGCCGGTACCGTCTGGAAGGGAATAACAGCGATGCGGATCAGTGTATCCTCCTGGATGACCACAGAAAAAGATATTGAGCAATGTTCAGCTTCAATAATCCAAATAGCCAATAAAGAAATTCAGGCAAATAGGAGGGCAGGCGAGACTTAGTTTAATAAACCAGTTAAGATATTAAGATGATAGCGTTCAGCAAGCATCCCGATCAGTTTTATCAATCATCGGCCAGTTTTCTCTCAAACATTTTTTCCATGTCAGCTTCCCACCCTTACCCATTTGAAGATTGCATTTCTACATTTCGTCCAGGCGCATGCATCATAAAAAACAAAAGCAAATAAGCTATGCCTGTGAAAAGCGAAAATGAAATAGTCATTACTATGGCTGATGGTGAAAGGAAATGTTCCCGCACATCCGCAAGAAGGGGAATCGTGTGAATGAAAAGATCCCAACTGTTCCAGCGAAGAATTCGTCCAATGTATATCCCGAAACCCGATGCGAGAAGCATGGTGATGATGAAAATCCATCCTGTTATTTTTCCGAAATACAGTTCGATGACGCGATGCATTTGATAGAGTGATGCAAGCCCGACGAGCAATCCTGTCAATGCAAATGAGAATACAAGGAGTGAATCGTACCATTTGGGAATTGCTGAGCTAAAGCCAAGATGAACAAGATCGGTAATGATGTACGGTGCATTCGGATAAAATAAAAACCACACTGCCCACAACAGAACAGATTTCAGTTTCGGTTTTCCTCCGAGGCAGTTTTGATAACTCCGTGATGAAAGAAGAAACGGAACCCAGGCGAGAAAAAGGTTCCATGGAAGATAGAGAAAATATAAATCTCCCGTGCGAAGAATACGAAGACTCAGCAGCAAACAGCCGAATGCAGACAAGGCAATAAGGAGGATTGTGAATTTTTGTTTTGTGAAAATGATTGAGAGAAGAGGATGCGCCCTTCGCCAGTGATTAGCTCTTTGCATATGGTTCCGTTAGTTTAAGGAAGACGACGATTTAGAAAATGAAAAAGTGATTATAGCTATGGAATAGATCAAAGTAATCGGTCTAATCTTTTTAAATCTGTGTAATCTCATTCTGATTTTTGATGCTGAAGAATTTGGCGACGTATGATGTACAACAAAATGAATCCGATCACTCCGAACGAGCAATCTATTAGTTGATGGAAGAAAGGGATTTCACGCAGCGGACCTGCAATAAATGCGAGGGGAAAAACGAGAATGGATGCGAGCATTCCCCATTCAATCACCCAGATATTTCGCACGGGATCTCTGAGGGGACCAATGAAGGCAAGTGCAATCACGATGTGTGCGAATGCCAGCCAATCAGTACCGTAGGCCATGAAAGGATACAGTGAATAGGTTTCAGTCACTCCTTCATAAACTTTATTGATCCATAAAGTAACCGCTGAGTCGGGGCAATTACGGGAACAAAAGGTGTGCATCACGCCGAGTTCCCATTCTATAGGAAAGGCAGTGATTCCGCTCCATACGGTTGCAATCATGAACACGACGATCAATGCTCTGATTTTGCTTGTCCCGGTTTGATCGGGAAGTTTTCGGTTGCTGATGACATTCATTGAATTAGATTTTGTGTTTTTAGAAAGGTGTACACCTTGTAATCCGCGTAATTCCACGATTGCCAGCTGTGACTTTCATAGTAGGAAAGGAAATGGTCAATCCTTCTTTCGATCATCGCCTCGTTCCTTTGTGATTTCCCGGGCGAAACATTGTCGTTGATAAAAATTTCTTTATGCTGTACCAGAATGGGCAACGCATGATCAGAAAGCCACAGCAGAAATTGCTTGTCTAATTTTTCTTCGGGAATATGAGTGATGTTGTATTGTGCCATGTAAGGATCCCAGTCAACGCAACTGAGCAGCACGAAGATGATGCACACGGCCCAACAATTTATCCGGATTAAATAGAAGGAAGATTTCTTTTCCAGGATCTTGATGAAGAACGTGAAGAGTCCGAAAAGCGTTGCAAGCAGAAAAGCATACACTCCTATGCGCTTCATCGTTAATCCGCAGTCGCTGATGTAATAATAATTCCGGATGGCGACCGTGATCACGAGCAATGCGTTTTGAAAAATCCAGATGTACGCAAGTTCCCGAAGGAATTGATTTCTCCTGAGGAAATTAATGTTGCCTCTGAAGAAAAAGAGAAGTACTGCCATGGCAAGAAGAATGCTGAGGATGAGTGCATCAGTTCCTTCATGCACCGCACTCGACCGCATGCTTGAAACACTTTTCCAATCTGCACCTGCCGGAAAAATGCTTTGACCTTCGAACCACACTTTCACAATATCAATTGCATTTACACAGAGTAAAAGAAGATTGATCATCACAAGCGTGAGCACGCCTTTTCGGTATTCATTCTTTAATGCCGTCATCAGCGTTCGGGAGCGTGAAAAGGTGGTCCCATAATTAAATGTTGCATCAGGCTGTGGCTTAATAAATTTTTTCCTCTCTCTCCGTAAATCATCGCGCTGCTTCAGTTCGGCCTCTACCAAGGCCGTTGCCTCTGTCGGAATAATGGCAGTAGTGATGAGCAAAGAACCGAGCACCAGGAAGAGAAAATGTGTGGCAGTGAAATATTGAGCGAGCCAATGAAGCCAGTCAAAAAAACCGGTGATGAATGAATCAAGCAGCGATGCAAACTGCGGATCACCGATGCTGTAGATGATCAGGAAAACAACGGTGATGCCCGCAGGAAAGTAGACGAGTTTGTGATACCTGAACATTTTATTGAGGTTCGGCGAATGCTTCATCATGCCACCAACAGCTCTTAAAATTTTTTGCGGCGTTTGAATGAAATTGACGGTGACATATCCAACAGCATAAGGTACCGATCGCAATGAAACCTGGTGAACAAAAGCCACAGTGATTCCCATCATCACCACTCCCGTGATCTTGCTCAGCATTGTATTCGTGATCGTGATGAGCACAGCACCAATCGCCGCTAACAGCAACGTGGCGATAGCGATTCTTGATTTATTAAAATGAGGAAATGAATAAACCAGCACCGTGATGAGCAGCAGGATGAAGACCGGGAAATTGATTCCCATCGCTTCATTCCAAAATAGAAAATCATAAACAGCGAGTAAGGTGATGAGCAGGAGCGGAGTGGCGAAGTGTTTTTTCATTTTAGCAGAAAGTACTTTTGATTAGAAAGTGAAACGGCAAAAAAAAATTATTATTTCCCCCGGTGATGTTTTAGTAACATCTCCAGTGCGTCTAAATGATTTCCGAAAGCTTTTCTTCCCGCAGCGGTAGCGGAATAAGTGGTCTTCGGTTTTCTCCCTTCAAAACTTTTCTTAACGGCAATAAATTTTTCATTCTCCAAAGCGAAAATATGATTGGCAAGATTGCCATCGGAAATGTTCAGCGTCTGCTTCATCGTGTTGTAATCCATTTTTTCATGAATCACGAGCAGCGACATAATGCCCAGCCTCACGCGGTTCTCAAAAACTTTATTGATATGGACGATAATTTCCTTCACCTCTCGTATTTGAAATACATGATGGTGCCATAAACAATATGCAGCACTCCGAACCCTACTGCCCACAACAATAATCCGTAGCCTGTAAATACACCGCCGATCAATCCTAAAATAATTTCGCAGATGCCCAGATACCGAATATCGGGAAGCGTGAATTTACTGGCGTTCAGCAAAGCCATTCCGTAAAAAAGAAGCATGGCGGAAGTAATAAGTTCCGGTGAACGATAGAGAAGAATCACGCAAAAGATTCCGCCGGCGACAAGAGGAATGGCGAGATTGACAAGGAGAAACCAGGTAGTTCTGTCAAATATTTTTTGCCCTTTGTTCTTTGCATTTCTGGTGGTAAAAAAAATTCCGGCAGCAAGTGAACAGAACAAAACTCCGGAAGCCACGAGGCCAAGAAATAAAAGATTCTCCCGCGCATTGTGATAATTCCCCGCTGAACGCAAGCCGGAAATATCAAATCGCTGCGAGGCGATCCAGGAGCCGATTAATGCAAAGCATCCCGCGCAAACGCCCGATAATCCGCTCAAAGAAATAAAGCGTGCTGACCGTTCCATGAGCGACCGGATTTCATGGAGGTCTTCAAAATGTTTTTCGTGGTTTTCCATTTGTTGTGAAAGTACTTTCTACGGCAAAGTACGTTGTTACCCTTCGAACTTCCAAATATCAGAGCGAACCTTAATAATTATATTTGGCACTCACTGCTAACAGCGTCAAATCTTACAAACCGTGTTTGGAAATCCA
>DASRAJ010000006.1:0-35949 GCA_035638255.1 Chitinophagales bacterium | reverse complement strand
GGAGTTTACCTGCACCGGAGTCCATCTGTCGGTGGTGGTGCCATCGCCAATTTGACCAACGTTATTCCTTCCCCAACTTCGTGCTGTGCTATCTGAGCACACAGATATAGAATGATTTTCTCCTCCTGCAATAACCTGAGCGGAGGAAACGCCCGGCAGGAAAATGCAAACAGAAAAAAGAAATGCGAAGTGCAGTTTTGTTTTCCCTCCGATATATCGGAGGATTTCACTTTCTGATTTTATGTTTAAGGTGTTCAACATTTCGTTTGGGGTTTATGGTTAATTTAATATTGCAAAGTTATAATTCAGTACTGCCGTCAACGGCTTTCCGATAACACTAATGGTGTTGTCATGACATGTTCATCTACGATTACCCTAACAAGGTACACTCCTTCTGGCTGATTTTCTAATCGAATCTCTGACTGGAGTTCACCATCAGCAAGTTGTTTTCTCTCCTCATAAACTTTTTGTCCAATCATGTTGACCACTTGTATCGTTGCTTCGTCATTTGAAAAGTTTAGTGAGGTAAACTCTACTGTGAAAGCGCCTTCAGCAGGATTCGGATACAGGATGAGTGATGAACCATTTTCATCTTCAGAAAAGAATTCCTCTTCCCGCGCTGTACAATTTGCGTTGCACTTGCCTACAAAATCTCCATGTGCCTGGTGCGCCGCCCATGCATTCTCATCAATGCAAATGGTAACACATGAATTCCCTGTCTTGTGACAAATCTTGATCTTCTGATTATTGCCTGACCAGCAGCGTACATCTTCAGCACGCACAATGAAATCATCTGTGGCGGTGCAATTATTTGCATCGGTAACAGTCACTCTTACAATGGCTGAGTCAAGTAGCGTCATAGTAACTCTTGCGGCGTTGGCACCTGAGAGAACCGGTGCTGAAGTGGGTGAGCCGGATGATGGACAAGCGTTATTCGTGCATGTTGCACCTGACGTGCCGCAGATGTTGGCGCCGCTGGTGTTACTAATATAGAATGACTCATCGCCGGCATTGTTGATGTTGTTGCACATCAGCGGGCGTGCAACGGGAGTTTCCGGATAAGTAAGCAGCGTCCACGAATAAGTGTAAGGGGCTGTTCCGCCTGTTACTGCGGCTGTGTGCGTAATGGTTTGACCACCCGAATAACCATAGTAAGTATCTTGATCACTGCCTGCATTCACGGTCATTGTGCATCCACCGCAGCCCTCATCAATTTGTCCATTGCAGTTGTCATCAATATTATTAGAGCATGTCTCGGTTGCGCCGGGATGAATGCTTGCGCTGTTGTCGTTGCAATCAGTGTTGTTGGAAACGTAACCTGATGGTGGAGAACAAGCGAGAGTCGTTACAGATGCGCTTCCATAACCATCGCCATCCTGATCGCGGTAGAAAGTTGATTGAACACCTTCATCAGTTTGGCTATTGCAATTATCGTCAACACTGTTGCAGGTTTCTGTTGAACCAGGATGAATTGCTGCGTTTGCGTCGTTACAATCACCTTGTGCAACAGTATATCCATCACCATCAGCATCACAGCCTTCATCAACAACACTGTTGCAATTGTCATCAATGCTGTTGCATACTTCTGTTGCGCCGGGATGAACATCTGCATCTCCATCATTACAATCCGGTAACCCTTCCGGAATCCATATATATGCGGGTTGATAACATGATTGAAAGGTCTGACTAAAGTTTCCGTAGCCATCCCCGTCATAATCCCAATGCCAGGTAATGATTGGATATCCTTCATCCATCGAACCATCGCAATCGTCATCCATCCCATTGCATTGTTCAGTCGCTCCCGGATAAACCCAAGTTCGAAAATCATCACAATCGGTATTGTCTGAGACAAATCCTTCGGGCTGATAACAAGAAACAAGAGGAGAGTAATTATCTCCATGGCCATCGTTATCAAAATCTCTATAGTATGTAGAAGTTTCAAATCCTTGATCGACTAAACCATCGCAATCATCATCGAATCCATTACATACCTCTGCCGCCGCAGGATTGATAGCAGCATTCAAGTCATTGCAATCACCCTGATCAATTGCATATCCATCACCATCCGTATCATAGCATCCCTGATCAATTATACCATCGCAATTGTCATCATAACCATTGCACACTTCGGTGGCTCCGGGACTTATCGCCGGATTGAAGTCATCGCAATCTCCCTGAAATTGAGATGTATAACCATCTCCATCCCAGTCACAATATGATGCACCTTCATCAACATCTCCGTTACAATTATCATCAATGCCGTTGCAATCTTCGCCACGGTCAGGAAAAATAGTCGGATTGGTATCGTCACAATCATTTCCATAAATAGCAAATCCTTGAAGAATTGAGCAAGCCGTAATGGTGGGTGTCGAACCAGTTCCATAGCCGTCTCCATCTGCGTCCGGATACAGTTCAATGGCTGGTGGATCAGTAACACCATCACAATTGTCATCTGTTCCGTTGCTGCACAGTTCGGCAGCATTGGGGTGAACTGAAGCATCGCCGTCATTACAATCTAAGGGAACGGGCCATCCGTCACCATCATCATCCGTAGAGTAACAAATGATTTGGTCACAGCCCCCGGTAGTCATCGGATCATTGTCAGCGCCGCAATCATAGATGAGACCATAATCGGTATAATCCCATCCTGTTGGTAAGGGACCATAAAAGCATCCGCTTGCACAGGTGCCAGGGTAGCCATCTCCATCTGCATCAAAATAGATGGTCGTGGACTGACATTGAGCTAAAGCGATGGTTGTTGTACCAAGCAGCAACATGAGACAGAGTAAGATTTTGTTTTTCATTGTTTTTGATTTAAGGGTTATGAAATGATTCGAAGAATTATTTTTTGTTTTTCCTGCCGGATGAGCTTTCTGAAAATATTCATCCGCAAAAATATTTTAAGCCAAAGCCGGCATCAATAGCACAAGTGTGCTGATTAAGCCCAATCAGGCCCTCTACCGGGCCATAGAAGGGCATGTATATGCTATTGTTATCGTTCAGTATTCTATTTTACTTTGCATTGGTTCTTCTGAAGCGATAAACCAAATCATGAACTTCCACTCATCCTTTGAAGTATTGAAAACAAAAAGTTTTCTGTTGCTGGTTTTCTTTCTTATTGCCAGTCAATCATCTTTTGCACAATCCAATAAAGCAATTGACTCTTTAATGAACGTTTTGAAAACAGCAAAAGAGGATACGAACAAAGTGAAAACCCTGAATGCACTAGGACTTAAATACTGGCATAAAGGAAATTATGCAGAGGCAATAAAAAATTATCTCGATGGTTTAAAGCTCAGCGAAGAAATAGGATATAAAGTCGGCATGGCACGGGCGTATAACAACATCGGAATTATTTATGACGATCAGGGAAAAACTGATGAAGCATTAAAAAATTACAAAGCTGCATTGAAGTTATCCGAAGAGCTTAACAATAATCGCGGAGTTGCTGCTTGCAATCTTAACATCGGTATTATTTATTCTGACCAGGGGAGTTTTGAGGAAGCCCTGAAATGTCATTTGACTTCACTTAAAATCTTTGAGGAAATAGGAGAAAAAGGCGGAACTGCCGCTGCTTACCTCAACATTGGAGCTGATTATGGGCATAAGGACAATTATGATGAGGCATTGAAAAATTATCTTGCTGCATTGAATATTGCCAAAGAGATGGGAGATACAGGATTAATTGCTTTCGCAATGGAAAATGCTGGAGAAGTATATACCAGCTTAAAAAACTACCCATTGGCTAAAGAATATCTTATCAATGCCTTAACGCTTGCAAAACAAATGGGAGGCATTGAACTACTCAGAAATACCTATAAAGGGATGGCGAGAATGGACAGTGTAACCGGAAATTTCCAATCAGCATTTGGGAATTATAAATTATATACTGCATATAAGGATAGCATGATCAATGAATCCAACAACAAGGATATCGCTCAAATGAAAGAAGAATATGAATCAGAAAAAAAAGATAAAGAAATAGTGCAGTTAGAAAGCGACAAGCAAAATCTGGAAAATGAAAAACAAATCAGCGCCTTGATGCTAAAAACAAAACAGGATTCATTAAGTGTCGTTCAGGCGGAAAATGATAAAGCACAACTGGAGAATGAAAGGATGCAAACGCTTAATCTTTATAATCAGCAGCAGATGACATTGCTTGGTAATGAAAAACAAATTCAGCAGCTTCAACTGGAAAAAGATAAGTCAGACTATGCTGTACAAAAAGCAGAAGCCGAAAAGAATCAGGAGCAGTTGGCTGTGGTAGAGAAAGAAAAATCAATTCAAACGTTGGAACTAAATAAACAACGTCAGGCAAAAAATTTTTTTATCACGGGATTAGCTTTGTTTGCTGTCCTTTCATTTTTCATTTATCGTAGCTACCGCACACGCCAGGAACTAAAGCTGCAAACACTGAGAAATAAAATCGCGAGTGACTTGCATGATGATGTAGGCAGCACATTAAGCAGCATTTCCATTTTTTCACAAATGGCGCAGGCGCAATCAAAGGAAGTGATACCTGCATTGCAAACTATCGGTGAAAGTTCCAGAAAAATGCTGGATGCCATGGCAGATATTGTATGGACCATCAACCCGGCAAACGACCAGTTTGAAAAAATCATCATGCGCATGCGGAGTTTCGCCTATGAATTATTAGGTGCCAAGCAAATTGATTTTGAGTTTGACGCTGATGATGATGTGACGAAGACCAAACTGCCGATGGAAGTCAGAAAAAATCTCTACCTCATCTTTAAAGAAGCAACCAACAACATGGTGAAATATTCAGAAGCCACTAAGGCGATGTTTACCATCAAGAATGAAAAAGACAGGTTCAGTATGATGATCAGAGATAACGGAAAGGGGTTTGATGCGACCAAAGAATCTTCCGGAAACGGACTAAAGAATATGAAGAAAAGAGCATTGGAAATTGGTGCCCTTCTGCTCATTGATTCCATGCCTGGTAACGGAACTACTATTAAACTTGAATTGGCAGCCTGAAAAAAAAATAAACTTAAACCTTAGCAATTTTAGCAATTATAGTATCCTATGGCAATACGAGTAATGATTTTTGAAGACAACCAGAGCTTACGGGAAAGCCTTTACCAGTTGATTCACGGAAGCGAAGGTTTTACCTGTACAGGTGCTTATGAAAATTGTTCGCACCTGCTGGAGAACATTTATAAGAATAAGCCGGATGTGGTACTGATGGATATTCAAATGCCCGGCATCAATGGAATTGAAGCAGTAAGAATGCTGCGCGAAAAATATCCCGACCTGAAAATCCTGATGCAAACCATCTTCGAGGATGATGATAAAATATTTCAGTCTATTTATGCAGGAGCTTCAGGATATATTCTCAAGAATACTTCTCCCGTGCGTATTCTTGATTTTATAAAAGAAACGTATGATGGAGGCGCACCCATGAGTCCGACAGTTGCAGCGAAGGTTTTGAATATGGTAGCGCAGCATTCGCCAAAAACCAAAGATTTTAATTTAACCGGTAGGGAAAGTGAAGTGCTCGTCTGTTTAGTTAAAGGAATGAGCTACAAGCTGATTGCAAATGCCTGCTTTATCAGCGTAGATACAGTGCGCGGTCATATTCGCAGCATTTATGAAAAACTGCATGTGCACTCCAAGGGAGAAGCGGTTGCTACAGCTATAAAAAGTA
The DNA here is from genome assembly GCA_035638255.1 of Chitinophagales bacterium. GTDB lineage: Bacteria > Bacteroidota > Bacteroidia > Chitinophagales > UBA10324 > DASRAJ01. The sequence goes on along the minus strand of DASRAJ010000006.1, from coordinate 30,281 downwards.
ACATCGTTTAAAAGTTGTTCCGCGGGAAAAAACGCTTCCGCTCACGAGTTTGCCTGAGCAATCAGTGATTGCAACACTTGAAGGAACCGGTCACATGGGAATGATTGAAGCGATGGATGAAAGTCAGAACAAGATTCAGGAGTGGATTGATGTGTGCAATGTTCCCAAGTCGTCGAACTGATTAGACTTTGCTTCTTTCATTCTTGCCACTTCAAGCAAACCAAAAGGGATTTCAACCGAATGAAACCCCTTTAAAAAAGTTTGATGTGAAATTTTATTGCACAACTAATTTTTTCACAACATACCTATTGTCAAGTTTGAACAGTACCTGGTAAATGCCTTTGGCAATATTTTCTAAGTCAAGTTCTCTTTCATTTTCTCCGATGGATGAAGTGCCGTTATACCTTTTTACTAATCTCCCGGTTATATCCAAAAGGTTGATTTCATAGTTACCCGCCTTATCATTCGTGAATAAAATAATCACGTTTTGTTGTGCAGGGTTGGGGAATAAAGAAATGTCTAAATCAGATACTCCATCCTGGTAAGCTGCTGTGCGGGCAGAACATGTTCCTACATAATCACCTATAGCAAGATGTGCGGCAACTGCATTATCAGCTATGCAAATCTGAACCCAGGGATTGGTATTACTGCTGGTGTGATGGCACACCTTTATTTTATAGTTCTGGCTGTTGCCTGAGAAACACCGTGCATCTTCTGCCATTACTTTGAAGCAATCCGTAGCGGTGCAATTATTTGCATCGGTAACTGTAACGCACACATCGGTGGTATCAATCAGTCGAACGGTGACAGTTGCACTGCCTGAGCAGGTTGCAATTTCTGTTAGTGTTCCATTGGTCGGACAAGTCGTATTTGCACATGTTCCACCTGAAAATATTTCATCACCAGAAGAAGTAATAGCATTGCATTTTAATGCACGACCGATTGACCAGCTATATGTATAAGGGGCGGTTCCACCGGAAACCACTGCTGTGTGAGTTACCTGCTGATCACCGCTATAACCGAAGAACGTGGATTCATCAGCGCCGGCTGATACGCTAAGGTTGTTGCATGAGGTGGTTGTTCCTACGTGGCACAAGGAGTCCACCTTCACAAGAGTGTTGGCGCTAACAACATTGCCATGGTATCCGGTAGCCCAAACTGTACCATCATTTCTCAGAGCCAGTAAATCGTTGCCCGCAGCGGTAATGGACACAATCCCGGTTAGCCCACTTGCGACCTGTACAGGAGTTAAGCTCGCTCCAAAAGAGCTAGCCCCAAAAGCCCAAAGAGTTCCGTCATTTTTTAAGGCAATTGAAAGCTCAATTCCAGCTACAATAGCAGTAACCCCGTTAAGCCCGTTCACCTGTACGGGAGTAGTACTGCCGTAGTAAGTTCCGTTCCCAAGCTGGCCAGATCCGTTAAACCCCGAAGCCCAAATCGTTCCGTCATTTTTCAGGGAAAGAGTATGTTCTGCTCCGCCTGCAATTGCGGTAATCCCCGTGAGCCCGCTCACCTGCACCGGAGTGTTACTGCTTGTAGTGGTGCCATTCCCAAGCTGACCAGCATAGTTAGCTCCCCACGCCCAGACCGTGCTGTCATTTTTCAGGGCAAGAGAATAAGCTCCTCCGCCTTCAATGGCGGTAATTCCTGTGAGTCCACCTACCTGCACTGGTGTATTACTATTAGTAGTGGAGCCATTTCCCAGCTCGCCAAAATAATTATTCCCCCATGCCCAGATTGTCCCGTCATTTTTCAGCGCAAGAGAATGAGCGTACCCACTTCCGCAAGCAATGGCAATGATTCCGGTGAGCCCGCTCACCTGTACAGGAGTGTTGCTGTCATTCGTGGTACCATTTCCAAGCTGACCAAAGTTGTTATTCCCCCAAGCCCAAACCGTCCCGTCATTTTTCAGGGCAAGAGAAAATTCAATTCCGGCAGCGACCGCTCTAACTCCGATGAGTCCGCTCACCTGTACGGGCCACAAGCTGGAGGTGTTAGTGCCGTTACCAAGCTCACCAAAATAGTTAGTCCCCCAGGCATTAACAGTACCATCGCTGCAAACAGTAAGAGAAAATCCACCTTCCCCTGCTGTTAACTGGGAATAAGCAATAGTTGGCAGCAGGCAGTTAATACTAAGTAAGAAAGCTGCTGCAGATAGAATGTTTTTTGTTGAGACGATTAACGTCCCCATGCTGACATAAGAGGTGAATCTTTTCGTGAGCATTTTCATGTTGTTAGTAATAGTTTTCATTTTGTTTTGGTTTAAATTGGTTTGAATTATTTAGTTATTCTGGGTCAAAGGTTTAGCTATATATACTGTCACACAATACACGAAAAGGTGTATATTGAAAAAATAAATATTGGAGGGGAAGAATTATTTATCGAAGCCGTTTTGCACAGTCACGGGGGACGAGTCAAGCTGTATCGTAGTTTCTGCCAGGAGAGAATTTTTTTCCGGTGAGTGCTTACCGTTATTGATTATTGATTATTAATTCTCGTCCCAGAATAATCAATGATTAGTAATTCTCAAACCAGCTTATTCTCTATCGCAAACTTCACAAGTGCTGCCGTATTAGGAAGTTTCAGTTTTGCGAGCATGTTTTTGCGGTGAGTGCTCACAGTTTTATCGGATATAAAAAGTATTTCGGCAATGTGCTGATCAGTACTTCCTTCAACAATTAATTTTAAAACCGATTGTTCACGTGGTGTGATCAGACTTTCTGAAAACTTAATATACTCCTGCTTGGTGGTTATTTTTTTTTGCGTATCGCGTGTAAAAAAATGAGCGATGGATTCGGAAATATAAATTTCATTTTTTCCCAGCGCTTTAAATGCTTTCAGCAAATCATCCTTTCCGGAGTTTTTCAGAATGTAAGCATCAGCACCGGCATAAAACGATTTGGTAACTGAAGGCAAATCAGTGAGCATGCTTACAATAATTATTTTGATGTCAGGGTTGTGTTCTTTTATTGTGCGCGTTGCCTGTACCCCGTCAATCACCGGCATGTTCAGGTCCATGAGAACCACATCGAAGTCTTCTGCTTTACATTTTTCAATTGCCTCCTTTCCGTTTAATGCGAAGCCCGCTATTTCTATATGCATCTCATCCTGCAGAATGTATTTCATTCCGTCAATAAACATGCGATGGTCATCGGCAACAAGAAGGCGGAGAGGCTTGGGCATGATTGAATTTGATTATTGAAATTTGATTATTGATTATTAATTATTAATTCGCGTATATGGAGCAATCAATAATTAATAATCAATAATTAATAATTTATTTAACCGGTCTTTTTAGCTGTTCCAAGGTACCTTATATATCCGTTCAATGATTTTATTCCATTATCAATAAGCATTTTGTTTTCAAGCAACATTTTTTTTGAAATGTACTTATCATCGTAACAGGTAATTAAATCGTCAATCAGTTCATTCATTGATCCACGTGATATCCGACAGAACTGAATATTTTCCTGGTAATGAAATCTTCCAAAACCTTCAGCAATGTTTCGTGTGCACGATCTTGATGCTCTGCGCATATTATGCATCAAATCAAATTGTTCTTCTTTCGGGAGCATTTTAATAATCTTACCAATTGCATTTCGAATATCTCTTGCAATCTTCCAGCATTCCAGTTCGGTGAATGATTTGTATGTGGGCATGGAGGTAGATGTTATTTAGTAATTAATAATTCTTGGTTATTGATTGCCGATAGCTTTGATTAATGACAATGTTTTTTTTAATTAATAATGAACAATCAGTAATTAATAATCTTTTCATACATACACCAACGGCATCTCAATTATTGTGCGTGAACCCGCTCCGGGTTTTGAATCAAACTCTGCTGTTCCTGCAAGAGCTTGTGCACGCGATTCGATGTTTGAAAGTCCGTACCCATGTTTCACATTTTGCACATCAAATCCTTCTCCGTCATCTTCATACATCAATACAATTTTATCATCACGCTTCACCAGGTCAAGTGAAACATTTTTTGCTTTGGCATATTTCAAGGTGTTGTTGATGAGTTCCTGCGTGATGCGAAAAAGATTGTGTTCTGTTTTATGGTCAAACCTGCTATCAATGCCATGATGCGTGAGTGCAAAATTTATTTGCTGCAGTTGGTTTATTTTATTTACCAATTCTTCTGTGGCCGCGACGTATCCTTTTTCCTGGAGGGTGGAAGATTGCAGATCGTCCATAATCTTGCGAAGGTCGCTGATGGATGAATCAATCAGGTTTAATGAATTTTCAATCAGCCTGTGATTGCCATCTGCACCCATATTGTTCTTCAGGTTATTTATAAACATGCGTGCCGTGGAAAGCTGTGCACCTAAATCATCGTGCAATTCGGTGCTTATCCGCTTGCGTTCATTGAGTAACGCCTGCTGGCTCTCAATTTTCTTTTTCAGCTTAAAACGGTTAAATAATAACCCGGCAAATACAAAGACAACTAAACAAAAAATGATGACAGAATTCCGAATGAGTTGCTGACGCTGAATGGAAGCTTGTTGTATTTCACTTTTCTGTGCAAGCAGTATCACTTCTTTGTTCTTTACCTCAGCTTCAAGCTGCTTTTTCTCCAATTCATCTTTTTGTTTTTTCAGTTCCAGATCTTGTAACTCCTTTGTTGTGTTGAGCAGGACAATTTCATTTTGCTTTTTCTCCGTCTCAAGCTTTGAAGCAAGCATTGATGTGTGTTCCTGCTTTACCTGCAGCGCTTTGATTTCATTTTCCTTGCTGAGTAATTCTATTTCCTGGTCTTTCTTTTCAGTTTCAAATTGAATTTTCAAACGTGAGATTTCATTGTTGCTTTCTTCATTTAGAATGCTGTCTTTGTAGAGGATGTATGATTTATAATGCTCCAATGCCTGTGCAAAATTACCTTGAGCTCTATCTAATTCAGCCAAGCCCTTATTACTATCCATAATACCTTCTTTTATTCCAACCTCTTTTGACAGCAAAAGTCCTTTATTTAAATACTCGCGCGCTTCGTTATATTTTTCTTCGGCTGCCGGGGTATTTTCAAAAGCAGCCTGTTTGGAAAAGACGTTCCCAATATTGATACAAGAGGAAGTTATGCCATGTTTATCCCCGATTTCTTCCCTGATTTTTAACGAAGCAAAATAATTCTTCAATGCTTCATGATAATTGCCCTGATCATAATAGACATTTCCGATACCGTTGTAAATAGAAGCAATGACTTTTTTATCCCCGATTTCTTTATCTATTTTCAAAGCAGCGAAAAAATTCTTCAATGCTTCGGGATAATTGCCTTGATTCTTATAGATATTTCCGATGTTGCCATATTCAGAAGCTATGCCTTGTTTATCGCCGATTTCTTCCTTGATTTTTAAAGAAGCGAAATAATTCTTCAATGCCTCAGTGTCATTCCTTTGGCTTTCATAAATAATTCCGATGTTGTTATAATCATAAGCTATACCTCGTTTATCCCCGATTTCTTCATCAATTCTCAATGCAATGAAATAATTCGTCAATGCTTCGGTGTAATTGCCCTGATTCCGATATATAATTCCAATGTTGTTGTAATTAGCCGATATGTTTTGTTTATCCCCGAGTTCTTCATAGATTTTTGAAGCGGCAGAAAAATTCTTCAATGCATCGGGATAATTTCCCTGGTCGGCATAAATAATTCCGATGTTGCTGTAGTTAGCAGCTATGCCTTTTTTATCCCTGAGTTCTTCAGAGATTTTTAACGAGGCGAAATGATTTTTCAATGCTTCGGAATAGTTGCCTTGATTACAATAAGTATTTCCGATGTTGTCGTAAGAATCAGCAATACCTTTTTTATTCCCGAGTTCTTCCCAGATTTTTAACGAAGCGAAATAATTCTTCAATGCTTCAGGATAATCGCCCTGTAAATAATAAAGAATTCCGATGCCGTTGTAACAACCAGCAATGCCTTCTTTATCTCCGATTTCTTCCCTAATTGATAAGGCATCTAAAAAATTCTTCAGTGATTCGGGATAGTTGCTTTGCATGCCATGAATCGTTCCGATGTTGTTGTAAATGCTGGCTTTGCGTTGGAGGAGTTGAGATTTGTCTTTTGTTTGCCCTGAAGAAAGCAGCTGGTTATATAACTTCAATGCATCGTTGCTGCTTTGCAATGCATCTTCAAAATTTCCGAGACATCTCTCTGCTATACCAATATTCCAATGTCCATCAGCAATACCCAATTGATAATTCAGTTTTGTTGCCAGTGCCAGAGCTTCACTTCCAAAATAAATTGCTGTGTCGGGGTTATTGTTTATGAATTCGTCAGCAAGAGCATTCAGCGTGTTTACTTTGCCGGTATCTTCTTTTGCAATTTTCAAAACAGAGAGAAGGGAGTCAACCTGTTTGTTATTTTGAGCAAACAAAACTGTATGGCAACAGCAAAACAGCAGCAAGAAAAGAAACCGGTTTTTCATTCTTATCATTTCTGTTTTTTTATGATGAAGAATTGATCAATCTGTTTACCTTTCTAAGTGGATGTACGTCTGTGTTGGAAGGCATTTCAATTATTGTTCTGGAACCCGCACCCGGTTTCGAATCAAACTCCACTGTGCCACCAAGTGATTGCGTGCGCGATTCAATATTACAAAGTCCGTAACCGCGTTTCACATTTTGTACGTCAAATCCTTCTCCGTCGTCTTCATACATCAATACAATTTTATCGTCACGCTTCACCAGGTCAAGTGAAACATTTTTTGCTTTGGCATATTTCAAGGTGTTGTTGATGAGTTCCTGCGTGATGCGAAAAAGGTTGTGTTCTGTTTTATGATCAAACCTGCTATCAACTCCATGATGCGTTAATACAAAATTTATTTGCTGCAGTTGATTTATTTTATTTACCAATTCTTCTGTTGCTGCCACATATCCTTTTTCCTGGAGGGTGGAAGATTGCAGAGCGTCCATAATCTTGCGAAGGTCGCTGATGGATGAATCAATCAGGTTTAATGAATTTTCAATCAGCGTGTGATTACCATCTACACCCGTATTATTCCTCAGGTTATTTATAAACATGCGTGCCGTGGAAAGCTGTGCACCTATATCATCGTGCAATTCGGTGCTTATCCGTTTACGTTCATTGAGTAACGCCTGCTGGCTTTCAATTTTCTTTTTCAGCTTGAAGCGGTTAAATAATAATCCGGCTAATACAAAAAGAATTACACAAAAAATGATGACGGAATTCCGAATGAGTTGTTGCCGTTGAATTGAAGCTTGTTGTATTTCACTTTTCTGTGCAAGCAGTATCACCTCTTTGTTCTTTACCTCTGCTTCAATCTGTTTTTTCTCTAACTCATCTTTTTGTTTTTTCAGTTCCAGATCTTGTAACTCCTTTGTTGTATTGAGCAGGACAATTTCATTTTGCTTTTTCTCCGTCTCAAGCTTTGAAGCCAGCATTGATGTGTGTTCCTGCTTTACCTGCAGTGCTTTGATTTCATTCTCCTTATTCAGCGCTTCAATCTCATGGTCTTTCTTTTCAGTTTCGTATTGGATTTCTAAACGTGACATTTCATTGTTGCTTTCTTCATTTAGAATGCTGTCTTTGTAGAGGGTGTACAATTTGTAATGCTCCAGTGCCAGCGCGTAATTACCTTGGGCACTATCTAATTCAGACAAGGGGCCGTAACTGTCTTTTATTATTTCCTTGCTCCCAATCTCTTTTGCCAGCAATAGTCCATTGTTTAAATATTGAAACGCTTCAGCAAATTTTTGATTTGCTGACTTTTCATTTTCTAAAGCAGCTTGTTTACCAAGAATATTCCCGATTCTATTGTAATTACGAGCACTAAGCCGTTTATCCCCTATTTCCTGACTAACCTCTAAAGCTGCTCTAAAGTTTTTCAAAGCTTCGGAATAATTACCCTGCATTTCATAATTATTGGCAATATTAATATAGGAAATCGTCATGCCAGGTCTATCACCAAACTCATTCTGGAATTTTAATGCTTTAAAATGATTTTCCAGTGCTTCCGGATATTTGCCCTGGCTTGTAAATATATTTCCGATGTTGGTGTATGAATCAGCAATACCTTTTTTATCCCCGAGTTCTTCATAGATTTTTAGCGCAGCGAAATAATTCTTCAATGCTTCCGGATAATTTCCCTGTTGTTGATAGATAACTCCGACGTTGTTGTAAGCCATAGCCATACCATTTTTGTCTTCTATGCCCTCATAAATCTTCAAGGATGCCAAATGATTTTTCAGGGCCTCCGGGTAGCTACCCTGTCCATAATAAATAAGACCAATGTTGGTGTAAGCATTGGCAATGCCCTGTTTATCGCCAATCTCTTGCTCGATTTTTAATGATGTATAATGATTCTTCAATGCTTCCGGATAATTTCCCTGATGAAAATATATAGCTCCGATGTTGTTGTAAGAAACAGCAATACCCTGCTTATCTCCGAATTCTTCCTTGATTTTTAATGATGCATAATAATTTTTCAATGCTTCCGGATAATTTCCCTGTTGTTGATAGATACCTCCAATATTGTTGTAAGTACGAGCAATACCCGGTTTATCCCCGAATTCTTCCTGCACTTTTAAAGACGCAAAATAATTTTTTAATGCCTCGGAGTAATTGCCCTGATTAGCATAGATAAGTCCAATGTTGCCGTAAGAAAAAGCAATGCGCTGTTTATTCCCGATCTCTTCATATATCTTTAAGGATGCCAAAAAGCTTTTCATTGCTTCCGGATAATTGCCTTGCTGATGATAAATTGCCCCGATGTTGTTATAAGAATCAGCAATGCCCTTCTTATCCCCGATCTCTTCCCTTATCTTTAAACCGGCATTAGTATTTTTCAATGCTTCCGGATAATTGCCTTTGAAATGATTAACCCTTCCTATACCATGATAAGCGTCGGCTTTACCTTTCTTAAAATTTATTTTGTCTGCCAGTACCAATGCGGAATCTGCATATTGCAACGCCTTTTCATAATCACTTACAAATACAAATTGCTTGCTTAGTATGTTTAAGCAATTCACTTTAGCGGTATCTTCTTTTGAAGTTTTTAAGACGGAGAGAAGGGAGTCTATCTCTCTGTTATATTGCGCAAATAAAACTGTATGACAGCAGCAAAACAGCATCAGGAACAGAAACCGGTTTTTCATTCTTATCATTTTGTTTTTTATGATGAAGAATTGATCAGGCTGTTTAGCAAGCTAACCCGATGAAAAAAACAAAAGGAGTTTTTTCATTCAGAGTTGGGAGTTGAGGAAAACAAATGTAACAAGTTATTAAAGTCAAAGTCGGTAATTATGGCCTGGAAAAGGACTGGAATTAATGAACTTCCGAGCTTACATTTTCTCAACCACAAAGTGATAACCCTTCCCCTTCAAAGTAATGATCTCGATTCCTTTGTCTTCTGAAAAATATTCGCGCAGCTTGCGGATATAAACGTCCAGATTTCGTGAATGAAAAAATGAATCGTCCTCCCAAACCTGCAGGAGTAATGCACGGCGGTCAACGGTTTGGTTGATATGCTGTGAAAAAATCTTCAGTACTTCTGCTTCGCGGTTTGAAAGCTTAATGATGGAAGAAGGTGAATGCAATTCAAATTTTTTCGGAAGGAATTTAAAGCGACTCAAAATAATTTCTTCTTCGTCACTATTTGAATTTTGTATGGAAGCAAGTTGCATCTGGTTGTTAATCCGCACGACCAGTTCCTCCATACTGAAGGGTTTGCGTAAATAATCTGTTCCGCCGGACGTAAATCCTTTTACCACATCTTCAGTTTGAGTTTTTGCAGTGAGAAAAATGATGGGAAGTTTTTCAAATCGTGTTCGTATTTCTTTTCCCAACTCATAACCATTTACATGAGGAAGCATGATATCGAGTACGCACACATCAGGTGAAAATATTTTGAAAGAATCCATGACCTTGTTGCCATCCTTTATCAGCATCACTTCGAAGTTGCGTTGTTCCAGCGTTTCCGAAACGATTCTTCCGAGGTTCGGCTCATCCTCCACGTAAAGTATTTTTCTCTTCATGATTATTTCATTGTAAGAAGTGCTCAACTATTCGTCATTGCGAGGAGCGTGGCGACGAAGCAATCCCCAACGCTTTGCCATAATTCGGGGGATTGCTTCGTCACACCTCCCCTCAAATCTCTTCCTTCGTTCCTCGCAATGACGGTTTACCCTTTTGGAAATCGCAAAGTGAACTCACAACCACCACTTGCAAGATTTCTCAGCGCAACACTTCCTTTATGCTCTTTCATCACCTGCGCAACATAACTTAAACCCAAACCATAACCCTTCACGTCATGATGATCATCGGAAGGGATACGGAAAAATTTTTCAAATACTTTATCGAGATATTCTTCAGGAATTCCGGGACCGTTATCAGAAAAGGTGACAACAGCGTCAGAAGTTGTTTGTGAAAGATGAATTAAAATCTCAGGAGCATCTTTTCCGTACTTCAAACTATTGTCAATGAGGTTGGCAAAAATTCCAAGAACATTCGTTGAGTCGGCATTCACAACAATTTCTTCCGAATCAGAAGTGAAATGAACAGATGCATGGTGTAACTGCAGTTGCCATTGCAGTGATTTCAATGCCTGATCTATCAGCGATTTGAGATTGGTATTTTCAAATTCAAAAACCTGTTTGCCGTTTTCCATCAACACACCGTTCATCACCTTATTCACTAATGACTCAAGGCGATTCATTTCCTGCGTTGCCATACCGAGATAATCATTCATCTTCTGCTCTTTCTCAGCCGGGCTCATTTCTTTCAGTGCCTCAAGCGCAACCTTAACCGTTGCCACAGGCGTCTTCAACTCATGCGACACGTTGCTGATGAAATCATCTTTCATTGCTGACAGGCGAAGTTGATTGCGCAGGCTTCTGAATGAAAAAATGAATGCAGCACTCGTGACTAACAAAAGCAGCAAGCCAAATAAGATTTGCGGAAAAATTTTTCCCATTATGAATCCGTTGTAATCACGAACCACCGCTCCGTACGGCTTCTCCAAAAAATCACTCTCGTAGTAAAATTGCGCCGGCGGCAAATTGGTGACAGGATGTTTGCTCACCCATACCGTTTTCACTCCAAGATTTTCTTTCTGCAGATTTTCAGCAAAAAACTTTTTCAGCATGGCGGTGTCACCGGGCAACACATGCTTTTCAAAAACATCCGGGTTACCGTTTTCATCTTTCACGCGGGTGATGAACATTTTGACTCCACGGTAGAGCAGATCATGCGAAGAGTCAGATTCGACTTTCACTTCAATATTTGCTTTGTGCGGATGTGAAGCACCATGAATTGAGTCAATGAGGATTGCGCTATCCTCCGTGAAAATCTCCATGTGAGGTACACTGTGATCATCTGACGACAAATCCCCTTTCACATCCACGGTTCGAATCTTGAAACCTTTCGGGCTGTGCAAAATCGGTTCGATATATTTTTTCGAGATGACTGAATCCATCACGCGCGACCTCGCTTCTGCAAATTGCTGATCGAGATCTTTTTTCAACACAGCTTTCTCCCCGTTGAATTCTGATTGCAGCCACCGCATCACAAACAACATGATCAGCAACTCGCTCACAATCATGAGCGCACTGATGCGTGTTATTTTTTTCTGGCGAATCATTTTTTGTTATTCTCCATTGTCATTCCGATCCCGATCAATCGGGATCGGAATGACATAGACATTGAGCAAAAGTAGAATCATCACACTTCACTTCATTCATCATTAACCTTAATTAACCTTAATTGGATTTGCATTAACCCAAATCGGTTTTGGAGCAGGATACATTTGCGCAAAACTTATTCTCATGATACACCCGATAACTTATTTAAACGGAGCAGCGCGAAACTTTCTGCTGCTGATTACATTTCTTTCGGTAAACATTATTGCGAATGCCCAAACTTCAGGCACTGTAAAATATGAAGAGCGCGCAAAGCTGCACTTCAATATTCAGGGCGATGCGCCGCCACCTGTGAATCTTCCAACAGAACGCACTACCCAAACCGTATTGTATTTCACACCCGACGCCTCTCTCTATGAAGCTGCGAAAGGACAAAACGCTCCCGATGTAGTGAATGAAGAAAGCGACGGCAACAACGTTCACATCCGGATGGATGTGCCGGACAACAAAACGTTTTGCGATCTGAGGAACAGCAAGCGCATTGATCAACGTGATTTCATGCAGCGAAAATTTCTAATCACCAATGATCTTAAAATTTCTGACTGGAAACTAACCGGCAAACAGAAAATGATTTTGAATTATCCGTGCCAGGAAGCAACGCGACAGGATAAGGATCGCAAGATCACCGTGTGGTTTACGTCGGCAATTCCTGTATCATCAGGTCCTTCTGCCTATTGTGGCTTGCCGGGTTTGGTTTTGGAAGTGATCATTAATGACGGCGATCAAACCATCACAGCAACTTCTGTCACTTTTGAAAATGTAGATGCATCAGTTCTTGTAAAGCCGAAGGAGGGAAAAAAAGTATCACAGGAAGAGTATGATAAGATTGTCGCCGACAAGATGAAAGAAATGGGAGTGGAAAATGGCAACAATGTGATCATTCGCGTCAACAACAATTAGCAGCCCACAGCATGAAGAACTCAATCACCTTGCTGCTGTTGCTGATTTCATATTCAATCCTGGCGCAGCATGCTTCGACATCGCTGAGCATGACAAATTCTCTGAAGGGAAATGTAATGGATGAAAAAGGTCAGCCACTGACTTATGTAACTGCCGCACTTCTTCATCCGAATGATTCCACTCTTGCTTTTTTCGGAATCAGCAACAGCGAGGGGAATTTTGAAATCAAAGGTGTGACAGCGGGGAGTTATTTACTGCAACTTGCTTTCATCGGGTTCAAAACAAAATTTCTCTCTGTGCAATTTCCTTTTCAGAATACAAATGATTTGGGAACGATTGTGATGGAATCTTCTCCTGTGAACTTGAATGGAGTTGAAGTAAAAGCAGAACGTATTCCCTTACAGTTGAATGGTGACACGATTGTGTACGATGCGGGTGCATACAAAACACAACCCGATGCAAGTGCAGAAGATTTGCTCAGGAAACTACCGGGAGTTGAAGTAGACCAATCGGGAAATATTAAAGCACAAGGTGAGGATGTGAACCAGGTGCTGGTAGATGGAAAGGAATTTTTCAGCAGTGATCCGAAAGTGGCAACCAAAAATTTGCCCGCTGATGCGGTAAGCCAGGTGCAGGTGTTTGATAAAAAATCTGATGAAGCAGATTTCACCGGGATTGATGATGGCTCACGAAGTAAAACTATCAACCTCTTGTTGAAAGATGATAAGAAGAGCGCATGGTTTGGGGATGCGCAGGCAGGATACGGAACTGACAATCATTACCAGACTAACGAAAAAATTTATCGCTTCACCCACACGGATCAGTTCGCTGCACTCGGTATGCTGAACAACATCAATCAATTTGGTTTCAGCTTTCGTGACTACATTGATTTTAATGGCGGCATCGGGAGCTTGATGCATGGTGGCGGCGGTGTTCGCATTGAATCGGGCGGTGAAGATGATCTGCCGATTGATTTCGGTCAGCCCGTGACGGGATTGATAACTTCAGGCGCTGGAGGATTGAATTACACCCATGAGACAAAGCCGGGTAATCGGATTAACATCAGCTACCTCGCGAATGGATCTGATAAGCACCTCATTCAAAACACTTTCACACAAAATTTTACCCCGGACTATTCATTCACGAGTAATAGTGATCTCGATCAAGAGACGAAGAATTTTGCGAATCATCTCAACATCAACTTTCGAAATAAACCCGATTCTACACAAAGCATTTTTGCAAACTCCACAGCGTCACTCACAGGCAAGAAAAGTGATGGCAACTCTTTTACTCAAAACTATTCTGCCGATTCACTTACCAATACACTTTCAAGCAACACCCTTGACCATACATCGGGTGTGAAAGGAAATGCTTCTGTTAACTACATCAAAAAAGGAAAGAGTGATTGGCGGGTGTTCAAAGTGGGATTAAATTTTTCGGGATTCACTTCACTCTCTGAAACTCAATGGCAAAATGTGACACAGCTTTTCAGCACGAATGAAATTATTCATGATGATCAGTATCAGAATACCCGCAACCATCAGCTTGATCTTTCAGGAAGTATTTCTGCGCTGCGAAAAATTTCGGAGAATTATTATTTGGAGCCGCTCATAAAGGTTGGTGGAAAGAATGAAGTGCTGAATCGCGGGCAGGGAATTCCATCTAATGATAACATTCAGATTGATTCCCTGAGTCCTGATTTTTCGAGAAGCAATCAATGGGTCCAGCCCGCTTTCGGTTTAAAGTACACCTCGGAAAAAACACAATGGAGAATTTCATTGGGAGCTGAAGAAATTTCATTGCATAATTCGTTGAATGGCGCTCATGCTCAGAAGAGCAACTATTATTATTTCACACCACAATTTTCATTTGAGAAAGAACTGAAGCGTGGTAAAAACATCCGGATATTTTATGAATCACAAGTGAACGCACCCGGCGCTACTCAACTTCTGCCGGTGGTGAACAATAGTAATCCGTTGGAGCTTTTTTCAGGAAACAGAAATCTTAAACCTGAGTATAGTCACAATCTTTATTTCAACTGGATGCTGTTCGATCAGTTTTCTTTCACTTCGCTGTTCACCAATTTCAATCTCGGCTACACGAAAGACCGGATCAACTGGTCCCGAACCATCAATCCGGATCTCACACAGTCACTGACGCTCGTGAATGTACCTTCTGATTACACAGCATCTGCAGGAATTGATTTTTCAACTCCTATTCGTTTTTTGAAATTGAATTTTCATACGGGAATTGATGAGCGATATAACCGCGGAATCAATTTCGTGAATGAAGCAGAGAACACCATTAACAACTTTAGTCACCGGCTCAGCTTGAGTTTCGATAACCGAAAAAAGGAAAAATGGGATGTGACATTTGGCGGAAATGTGCAATTGTCCAGCGCCACGTATTCAGTGCAGTCAGAAATGAATAATCAGTATTTCAACTGGTCTTATTTTACTGAAGTGCATTTCAGTCCCAATGATCATTGGCGGTTTTCATTCTATGCTGATGTGTCGCATTACACGTCACAAAGTTTTTCTCAGAATATTGATGTGCCGTTGTTGCGTGCAGAAGTGGTTCGCTATTTTCTCAAATCGAACCGCGGTGTAATCACACTGACTGGTTTTGACTTGCTGAATAAAAATTCCGGCATCGAACGAATTAGTGAACTGAATTATTTGCAGCAGACACAGTCCAATATTATCGGAAGGTACTTTATGCTTTCATTCAAATACCGCATCAACAAGTTTGATGCAGGTAATGGTGGAATTGATTTGAAGGTGAATGGGAGGTGAGAATATTCTAATCAGTTCGTTTTTCTATCCATAATAGGAATAAAGAGGGCTAATGAGAACAGAGCAGGAAGCCAGCCTAGAAATTCTGCATGAAAGTCTTTAAGTAAATTTTCTAAACTCGGGCTCGTATATGACAACACATCAATTACTGCCCACAAGCAAATACCAATAAAGAAAATCACAGACAATATAGCTGCTTTAAAAAAAATTGAAGTAGTGTTCATTAGAGTCATTTTCTTTTTAAGCAGTTTAAAAATAAGCACCGCGATAAAAGCCGGAATGAGGAGATTGCCAAAGGCAAGGAAAAGTGCGAGGAATGCCATGTCGGGGTCGATCATTACATAGAAGAGAAACATAACAATACAACTTATAACGTCTGCAAGCAATGTCAATACAATAATTCGTACCAAAATGCTCAACATGGTTTCTGACGTTATTTGCCCATGCCGTTGTTAGTCCTCAACCAACAACCGAAGCGCCGGCGCTTCGTCACAAAGCTACGTAACTACAAACGAGCGCCAGAGTGGTTCGCTATTTTCTCAAAGCGAATCGGGGAGTAATCACATTGAGTAGTTTTGATTTGCTGAATAAAAATTCGGGAATCGAACGAATTAGTGAACTGAATTACTTACAGCAGACACAGTCCAATATTATCGGAAGGTACTTTATGCTTTCATTCAAATACCGCATCAACAAGTTTGATGCAGGTAATGGTGGAATTGATTTGAAGGTGAATGGAAGATGAATCGTGCATTGTCTGCTGTAAAAAAATCTATGAGAGCAAAAACAGAATTGTCTTTTCTAAGAGAGAAATCAAAACGAAAATTGTAATCAACCACCATGTTTTTGATGTAGGAGCGTACTTCGCTCTAAAAGGCTTAACCTGCAAGACAAAAAATATTGTGAGGAACAATAAAGAATTGGCGCTCATTGCAAGAACATAGCGAACCCAATTGTCTATGTGATGTATTCTATCGATGGGAATCCAAAACAAGGTTCCGGCTGAGAGAGAAACTATTAATGAAACTACCCATCCTATTCTCCTGCCCATAAGCGTGAACGATCCAGCAAAGATTGATGCTAACGATAACAGAAAAAGCCAATGAAAGCCTCTTATTATTTTGAACAAAGAAATAGACTCCCAAGTCAATGAACCTGTTTCTAAGGCTCGTCTGATTACACCAATAAAATTTGAGAGAGAAATAATTCCGTAGTACATACCTAAACAACCACAGACAAGGAAAAAAGCTGCAATTATCTTTTCAACGAATAACAACTCGCGAGTCGTAATAGCTTTAGGATGAAACATCTTTACACAAAGCTACAAGCGATAAGCAGATCAACAAGAGCGAGGTAAATGTTGTGTCGAAGTGTGGAGTTGATTGAATGAGTGCGGCGGTCGGTTGCTGCCCGCAAAGGTTTAACTGCAAAACAAAAGACTGGGGTAGTGAGGAGATTTGTTCTATTCACATTCGATAAATTCTTTCTCCATTACTAAGTCCTTATTTAACTCAATTGCTTTTTCATAATCCAAACAGGCCTCATTCCTCTGACCAAATTGCCATTTCGCTTTGGCCCTATGAAGTAGAGCATGACTGGGATTCCCTAAATTATCTACTGCAATATTCCAGTCAAGAATGGCGTCCTGATAATTTCCAAGTTCATAGTAAGAATATGCTCGCATATCGTGAAGATTAACAGAAGAGTTCTTGTCTGCATATTTCAATGCTGTTGTAAGATCCATAATAGCTTTATCAAACTGCTTCGTTTGTTGGTATAATCTGGATCGGTTTCGATAGGCTTGCCAGAATTTAGGATTTAATCTAATTGCCTCTGAATAGTCAACGATACTTTTCTGTATTTCGAAAGAATCAATTTCAAACATATTTGTTTTGAGTCTTTCATTTGCCGAATAAAATAAACTATCCGCCCTTTCATGATTTTGCCCATTGCATGAAACGAAAGTTAGCAATGAAATTACAGTTGCCATGAAACATCTGATCATCCGCTCTTTGAAGCTTTTGGTGTGCTCCCACAAAGCTACAAGCGATAAGCAGATCAACAAGAGAATCGGAACGTTCGATCTTGCTCTGGAATTGATTAAGTGAGCGCGGCACTCGTTCATTCCATGCGTGGCTTAACTGCAAACAAGCTGACTAATTGATTTAGTTTAGAAATCTAATCGGTAATAAAAGATCGGTAACCGCCCAAGCTGATAGTTAGTTTGAATTACACTTCGCGAAGGATCATCATCATTGGGGATATACGTGAGTGAGAGAATGTTTTTTGTGTCGAATACATTTACCACATCCAAACCAATTTCATGACTTACTTTTTTCGCATTGATCTTGAAATTGAATTTGAGATCGAGACGGAAGTAGGGAGCGAACTGCAATGAGTTACGGGTTGCATCTGCATAAATAACTTCCTTCTGAATTTCACTAACTGTAGTATCAACCGGCCCATACCAATGCCCGCCTTCATAAGTAATTTTTCCTCCGATGCCAATAGTATTTTTCTTTTGTTTCCCCAATGAAAATTCTTTTGTGCCGAGAAGATTGGCGACGTACTGTGCATTGAAATCAGAATTGCGCCACATTCCATCACTCCCTTTGTATTGTGAATTGAAAAGTGTTGCCGTCACCATGAAAAAATATTGTTTGTAGAAGAATCTCTCGAGCGTGAGTTCGATTCCATAGTTGTAACCAACGCCTTCATTTACCAAGGTGTCAGGAAAAAATCTTGAGAAGCCAACTCCCGTATTGATGAGCGAGAACGAAGAAGAGTCTTTTTCAACCGGAACATCAAACAACCATTGATAATACGCTTCAACTTTCAAATAGAAATGCTTCGCAAAAAGCTTACTGTACGATGCGACATAATGCAATGACTTCGTGAAACCCATACCAATATTATGCGGTGGCAGCGGATGGTTGAGAGAATCCTGCAAGCGATAGAAGTACAGATAAAGATTCTGCTGCTGAGAGTGCAACCCCGTTCCAAAGGTAATCAACTGATCGTGCCCAAGATCATATTGAACACCGATGCGCGGCTCAAAACCGGAAGTGCTGTTGCTGAGTTCGAAGTACTGTGCATGAACACCGAAGTTGAAAGTGAGCCGATCCGTCGGCTTGAACTTGAACTGAATGTATGGCTGAATGAGAGCGGTATTCCCTTTACTGTCCCAGCGTGTTTCATACTGATAATAGTACGCTGAAGTTGTGTCAAGGATTCTCGTCGAGTCAATGTAATTGTAAAGAACTTCATCAGCAGTGAATCCTGCCTTCATAATAAACTGTGAACTGAATTTATGATTGATGAACCATGCAGCCGAAATTCTTGATTCTTTGAAAGTGTAATCGAGAATCGGCAGCAGTGAATCCAATACATAGGTGCCATCACCTTCAATATGCCGGTACACAAGATCATGATGTGCGACTACTGAATTCCCCTGTGCAGCGAGCGTCATCTTCATATATGTGTTTGCAGAAAAAGTTTTTGAATAAGTCACTCCCGTGATTCCCATCTTCGATTTGAAATACTGATCCCGGTCACTCTGCGCATAGAGATCTGCTTCCGGTTTTTTCTGGTCGCTGATGAGAATGGCTACATCGCTCAATCCTCCCATTCCGAAAAATGCCAATGAAGAATTTTTATTTAGTTGGAAATTCAATCTGAAGAATCCATCCTGGTATTTTGGAATTGAATTCGTTCCGATGTCTATCTTCAGCAAATCAAAAAGCTGAAGCGTAGAGTAGCGATAGGTTGCAAGAAAAGATGACTTATGATTTTTTGAGAGCGGTCCCTCAGCCAACGCTTCAATACCCAGAAATCCAAGTTGCCCGCCAAACTCATACTTCTCATTGTTGCCATTGCGCTGATACAAATCGAACACCCCGGAGATTGTATTTCCAAACTCAGCAGGAAAAGCACCGGTGAAAAAATCAGAGTTGCTTAAAAACTTATTGTTGAGAATGGTGACCGGGCTTCCCGTTGTTCCGGGAATGTTGAAGTGATTCGGATTGAGAATCGGAATGCCTTCCATCTTCCACAAAACTCCGCCTGGAGAATTTCCCCTGATCACAATATCGTTTCGTGAATCATCGGCGCCCTGCACTCCTGCAAAGTTCGAAGCCATGCGTGCAGGATCACCGCGGCTGCCGGCATAGCGATCTGTTTCTTCAATGGTAAATGGTCGCGCGCTCAACGTTGCCATTTCATTTCTTGTCTCACCGTGTTTGAAAGCACTCACCACCACTTCATTGATCTCATGCACTGACTCATTCATCGTAACATTCAGCACCACTTCTTTTCCTGAAGTCACAATTACATTGTCAATGGTTTGCTCTTCATAACTCACATAGCTGAACTTCACCTTGTTTCTTCCAACAGGCACGCCGTCCATCCTGTAATTTCCATTCTCATCGGTTGAAACAACTTTTGCGATTGCACTGTCTTTGTAGAGAATCACATTCACACCCACGAGCGGAAATTTTGAATCGTAATCGGTGACGGTGCCGCGGAGAATTTGGGTTTGTGCGAATAATGAATAATGAAGTAACATGAAGATTAAGCCCGCTAGAATCTTTCCTGAGTTTAGCATGTAATAATTATTTGTTGACCTCATTGCAACCTGATGTCTGTAGTTATATCCCGGGAAAATACTAAACGTGAAGGTGGGATCTCTGAATGGCTCCCGTTGCATTTTATGGACGATTTAATCCTGAAAATTTTTTTTCAAATTACAGTCGTTCCCTGCGACAATTTATGGTTTCTTGTCGCTACGTGTATGAAGTCTGCATTTATTTCATCACGTCGTACGCTGCCACCTTCCCGTAAACAAATGAGCGGTCGTTGTCGAAGATGTATTTGCTCAGAGATTCATTTTTCCGAATAACGGATTGCAGGCTTTGTGGCACTTCTCTTGAAATCATCAGGTTTCTGAAAATAATACGCGCATGAGGACGAGCGGTGCGAATAACTTCTTTGAATAATCGCTCTGTTTCCTGCTCACTCATTAGCTCGCAGATATTCGATAAGGCGAAGCAGCTGATGCTTGCCACCTCCATGGATTGCAACCAGCTCTGCGCGTCCAGGGTGATGATCTTCATGCGATCCACGCGCGATTTCAACAGGTTAAAATTTTCTTTCTTCAGGTAATCCGGAACTGCGGATTCATTCCTGTACCTGCCGGTGAGATAGAGCGACAAAAAATAATTGTTGTCCACCGGAAGATTCCGGAAGGCTTTCTTCGAGCGGTTATAAAAACTTTCAGCAAATGATTTGCTTCCGTCGTCGAAATGAAAATAATCGGCGGACAATCCCCTTCTTGCCAAAACCCTTTTGTTAAATAAAATTTTGAAGAGGTAGCGAAAGCGTTGTGTGTTCCATACTGTGTCAAAATATTGTTCCTGTTCCTTTTGTGATTTTTCTTTTAACAAACCTTGTACGCGATTCTTGCCCTGCAACACAGTGATAAATTTTCCGGACATTTTAATGAACCGCTCATACTTTCCATTCATCAGTAAACCCTGCTTCAGCAAATCCTGTTGGCTGTTCCAGAAATTCAAAGCATCAGGACTTAATTCATTTGTGAGTTGCCGGTAGATCGAAAGACGATGATCACAAGGGCGCAATCCCATGAACATGATAAAAGCATCGAAGCTCAGCTTCTTAATGGCAGCAAGCTTAAGCTCCATCAGGTAAGATTGTGTTGGATTGATGTCAACACAGTAAATCACAGAAGGATCAAACAGCAGAAACCCTATCGCATTGCATCCTCCGGAAGTGATGCACATCACTGCATCGTCCCGCTGAATATTCAGCGCTGCATGGTCGCTTGCCGGATCTTCCCAGTTATGCGTGAAGACTAACTTAAAAAGTGCTACCTGTTGCTTCTCATCTTTGCTCATGTCCTACATCAGTTAGAAGTCCACAAACCATTGGCATTGTACAATGGCGACAGTTCAATTCCATGCGATACCGCCTGGGCATGAATCAGCTCCATAGCATCCATGGAAATATTTCCCTTCCCTTTTGAGAACGACTCGATTCTATTTTCAAAGCATAACACGAACGCTTCGAGAATACATCCATGTACAATATAGGGTGCCGGAAACTTGTAGAACAGATCGGTGTAATCTGGGATAAACTGAAAACCTGCGCGAACGATGCCCATTCCTCCATGAAAAAGTTTTACCTCGTCCGCATTGATATTTACTTCGAGGTTTTTCGGATAACCCGCATCACAGATCAGAACACCACGCTTTAAATTTTGAAGCTGCAGTTCTGTAGCGCTTGCCACGCTGATGATGATATCGGCTTTTGAAACCAGGCTTTCAAGTGAAGCAGCATACTCAACATCGAGATTTTCTTTCCGCAACTGTTCAGCCAGTGCTGACAGGCGATTCTCATTTCGGGCGCATAGCAGCAGTTGATTCACTTTAGGAGAAAAATATTTCGAAACAGCCTGTCCAATATCACCCGTAGCGCCAATCACCAGCAGATTAGCCGATGAAAGATGAAGGTTCATTTCCCTTGCTGCCTTCTCCACTCCCTTCACAATAAAAGCAGCAGTGAGTGTATTGCCTGTGGTAAAACACGTGCCGTTCATGTTGATGAGGTCGGTGTTGCCCTCAATTACGATAGAGGTGAATCCGCCGAGTGATGCAATTCTCGCACCCCGCTTGCTCGCCAAATTCGCGGCCTCTTTCACCTTTAAAATATTCGACCGGATGTGTTGCGCATCGAGTGTATCCGGAGCTATAAATGTTTCGATGTAAACGCCGTTCAACACTTCACCGTTACTGGAGCTGATTCTGATTTTAAAAAGATCACGTGGCGGGATAAACGGAAAGATGCTTCTCACCTTCTCTTCTGAAAGCGGCTCCATTTGTTGTTTCCGGATGGTATTCACAAAGCCCGTTACCTGCTGCCAGCTTTCCTGGTGGCCGATGAGGGCGAAGTCTATGCCGGCAGGTTTGCGATCCATACAATTGATTTTTCACCCGGGATGCCAATGTTATCAAGTGCGCGCGCGTACAGTGCAAAGGCATTGCCGCGCAGGGTTTCGATGCTGAGGTCCAGGTGATGCAGGGAATCTTTCATGCACGAACCGTTGCATACGCCACAATGACCCCGCAGGTCTGTCGTAGCCGACCACTCAGCGAGAATGGACATGCATTTATAGTGTACCTCTTCAAACTTTGCAATGAACTCATCCGGATTTCTTTCCAGCTCAGCTCTTAAAATATCAGTTGAGTGTTCGAGGTGCTCCTTCTCTTCATCGGATGTGGCGAGAAATAATTCACCGATCTCTCCTCCGATGGCACGTCCTGTATCACGGTACATGGAGACTGCAAATGATTCGAGCATCACTTCCTGGATGATAAGGCAGGCGATGAAATCTTTTTTGCGTGCATACTCAAGAAACCGGTCGCGAACATTTTTCCAGTAGACGCCTTCAATGTTCGTAATTGTCTTCAATCCGTATTTGGCAGCAAGCCCGAGGAATCCTTCAGCATGCATTCGCTCGCTGTTTGCATGTTCAACGGCTTCCATCTTTTCATGTACGTCATCAACGGTTTCGGCCAGCGCGGCAAAGTTTGACATGCCGACAATTTCTCCGGTGATGGCTTGCGAGAAAACATCGGTGATGATATTCATTTTGTCAATGTCCATTGAAGGTTGAATGAGTGTTTCCATCGTGATGATTGGGTTTTTGTAATGATTATGAAATGCTTTTTGTGTTGACTTGATTTTACACTAATGAATAATCCTCGTACATCACTCCTCTTTTTATTGAATCAATCAGCGATTGATTCTTTTTTAAACTTGTGATCATTGCATGTGATCGAAAGGTGAATTTCGGGAAGCCTTTTACCTGCGCCGTCAGTGGATCTTTCTCATGCACTCCTAAAGCGAGGAATGAATAATTCTTATTGTAAACCAGATTTCTTCCGTATTCAATCAATTGCTTTGCGGCAAATGTATCCTTTGCAACAAAGTATTTAGCGTACAGCATCCTAACCGGTTGTCCCAGTTCGGGTAAACTGCTCATGCCGATAACAGGACGCAACAACTTTGCTAATCGCATCAGGAACTTCATGCCCGCAGATACACCGACTACTACGTTTTGTTTCCACGGGAGCGTGTCTTGCAGGCATATTGCGCCCACAAGTTGGCCAGCAGGTGAACGCAACCCGATGTTCGTTGTATGGCGCAGTTTCCCCTCATTCACTACGGCACCAAGCTGAAAGTTGGAGTAGTGATGATTTAGAAATTGGCGGAGTTCATCCCCGGACGGAATTTCCAGCATGGTAAAGTCATTCTTTCTGATTTTCTTTTTGAAGGCGACAAACTGAAAAACGTTGAAGCTGCCTGCGTACTGAAAGGGTGGTATTTCCAATCGCCCGTCGAAGAATGGAAACACAGGATCATTGCCATCGGCGGCGGTGCAGAAAAACAAATCGGAATTCGCAGAGGCTGCATATTGCTTTAGCCCGTCTATCATCTTAAGTGAAATGCGCAAGCCGCGATGCGCAGAATCTATTTTGAAATCACCGAGGTAATACACTTCGTGAATTTGACCGTTGATGTAAACCTGCTGGCGTGAAACTGAAATGCATCCGACAATCCTGCCATCCACTTCAGCTACCAGCACGTTGCTATCACCGCGTTCATTCAGTAAGCGAAAAAAATCCGGCTTCCTGTCAATGCGCAATGAGATGGTGCCCAGCATCGGCGTAGAAGCTGTAAGAGCGATTAACTGCTCATTATCGGCCCGGGTGGCAAACCTAATGTTGAGCATGATGCGGTTGGTGAAAAATTTTCTTCTTTAGTTATAAATAATTTTCGTTTTCCTGTATTGAGATGCTATATCATTCAGACTTGTTCTATTAATCTTCCGTCTTGTAAATGATGTACCCGGTCAGCAAACTTTGTGATCCTTTCGTCATGACTGGCAATCACTACGCTGAGCCCATCTTCCTTGACGCCGTTGTGAAGAAATTCAATGATCATCATCCCTTGTTGTGTGGCAAGACTGCCGGTGGGTTCATCTGCAATAATCAGTTGTGCTCCGTTTGCGATGGCGCGCGCGACGGCGACACGTTGTTTTTCTCCCTGACTTAGTGTGGGCGGATAAGCATGCGTGAGATGACCGATGCCAAATTTTTCAAGACACTCAGCGGCATGCTTCCGGGCTGATGTTTTTGGAATGCCGGCAAAATGCATGACCAGTAATACATTGTCGAGCACGTTGAGAGAATCGAGCAGGCAAAAATTCTGAAAAATAAATCCCATGCGGGCGGCTCTTGTTTTTTGCAAAGCGGTTGGCGAATAATCCTGCACTCTTTTTCCGAAAATGTATGCTTCTCCTCTCGTCGGTTCCTGAAGCCCGGCAAGAAGAGTGAGCAGCGTGGTTTTTCCGCTGCCGCTTGGCCCCAGCAGCAATACCAACTCGCGGGGGTTTACACGGAAAGAGACGTTGTCCAGCGCTACGGTTTCTTTTCCGGAGCGGGAAAATATCTTTGTTACCTCCACCAATTCTGCGCTACTCAAAGTGTTGTTCATCTTTATCTGAATACTTCAATCGGGTAAATTCTCCGTTGCCGGAATAACGGTAAAATGGAACTCAATAAAATAATCACAAGCAAGGCGACTGAGATGATCATTACCTGATTCACTGAAGAATGAACTGACATTGTCGGAGAAAATTTTTCAATTGCTTTCAACATCGGTTCAAGCAACAAAACGGCAATGATCAATCCGCTGCCTGCCAGTATCAGAGACTGCTTGATGATGATTCCGGAAACAAAACCATCCGAAGCCCCCAGTGCCTTCATGATTGCATAATCCTTTTGTTGTTCGAGAACGTACACCGACAGGATCAAACTTAGAAGGGCCGTTAAGACAATTCCGCCCAAAACTCCGATCACGTATAACATGGGAAGCACACCCGTTTCTGCCTCATGAATATTGTTGTTCAGGAAGGTTACTCTGTCAAACACAGTGAGATTGCGCGATAGGGATTTTATTTCTTCTGCAACGGAATCCCCATCGGCTCCGGGCTTGAGGAAGACCTGGTAGCAGGAAACAATTCCCGGAAAGCCGATCATGTCACGCGCTTTACTGAGAGTAATAAATGCGAATTGAATCACGAACATGTTGGTCCCTCCGCTAAGTCCCGCGACCACCAGCGTGTCATCTTTGACTATCAGTTTGTCTCCGATATGCATCTTATATTTCGCAGCAAATGCATAGTCGAGAATTATCTGGTCATCTCTGCTCAGCGTGTCGCCTTCGATGATTTCCGGTGGCCCGCCCTTTCCTGTTTGAGGATCATAGCCCGCTAAATACACGGAGGCGGCATTGTCGGGTAAGATGAGCATTGCCGTAAAGAAAAGTATGGGTGCAATTGAATTCACACCTTTTACATCGCTTATCTGATTTCCGTAACTGGTTGTTAGAATAGAAGTGTTGCGCAACAGGTTCGCGGCATTCCGTTGCAACACCCACAGGTCTGCATCATTCTCGCGGATATAGCGAACCGTACCTTCAGACACCCCATGGTAAATCGCAAAAAGAAAAAACATCATGAGCAGGCAGAGCGACACTCCGAATGCAGTGATGATGAACCTCAGATATTGATTCAGCAAAGTTTTTAGAGCATACATGTTATTTGAGTTAAGTTCCCAATCAAATGTAGCAATGTCATGTTGAAGCTGCTTTCAAGTTTTTCGAATGAATCTGTGAGATGCTTATTTATTATCCCTCTATCCCTTTGGAAATGACAATTAATTTTTTTGAAACTACTTGATGATCTGTTTTTAGTTGAAGGAAGTAAATTCCCGGCAGCAATTTCTCATCAGAGAAGCTGATCTGATGATCTCCTTCGGAAAACATTTCATTGCTAATGATTTGAAGTTTTCTTCCGCCTATATCATGAAGCTCGATTGTAACCTGTGATCTTTGCGAAAGTGAAAATTGAATGGATGATTTATCAGAGAATGGGTTGGGAGAAATGAGAACAGTTACTTCATTCGTTGTATTATTTTCCTGCACCACACCGGAAGGAATGCCAAATTCAAGTCGTACGACCCATGCATCGTAGTTGCCATGGTTACCGGTTACATCACCATCATTTGAATCGGAATATCCGCAAACGATATATCCTCCGGATATCGCCGGCATGACGGAAAAAGTTTCTTCATCATTCGATCCACCCAGACATTTTTGCCACAAGAAATTTCCTGATTCATCTACCGAGGTGATCCAATAATCCTCTCCGCCATGGTTTCCGGCCACGTCACCATCAGTAGAGGAAGAGATGGCAGAAACAATATAACTCCCATCTGCATTTTCATATCCCGAATTGGCATAGTCCGATGACTCTTCTGAACCAGAACCACCCAGGCATTTTTGCCATAGTAAATTTCCTGCGCTGTCTAACTTTACAATCCAGGCATCAATGCCCCCATGAATCCCGCTTACATCCCCGTCATCTGAATCTGTTTGCCCGGTTCCAAAATATCCGCCGTCAGAAGTTGGGAAAATTTTCAGTTCGTCCTCAGAAGTTCCCCCTAAACATTTTTGCCATTCGATACTGCCGGAAGCATCCAGCTTTATAATCCAGGCATCATCACCTCCATGATTACCACTCACATCACCATCATCTGATTCTGATAATCCTGAAACAATATAGCCGCTGTCGGCAGTTTGATAACACGCCACACCAAGGTCATAAGCGGAGCCACCGAGACATTTTTGCCATTGCAGGTTTCCACTATTATCGAGTTTCACCACCCAAGAGTCTTCATAGCCATGATTGTTGGTTACATTACCGTTTATGGACGCAGCATATCCGGTAACAACGTAACCTCCATCAAAGGTTTGACGGAGAAAGAGCGCCTGATCATAACTGGTTCCACCATAACATTTCTGCCATTGAAGATTGCCTGCACTATCCAGCTTGATCACCCAGAAGTCATTTTCACCATGATTGCCTGAAACATCGCCATCAAAAGAAAATGTATAGCCCGCCGCGATATAACCTCCATCGCTGGTCACCGATATATATACGAGTACATCATCAAAAGAACCTCCATAAGATTTTTGCCATTGCAGGTTTCCGTTGCTATCGGTTTTTATAATCCAGGCATCAGTCATTCCGTGATTAACCGTTACATCCCCGTCAGTTGACTCTGAGAATCCCGCACTGATAAAACCACTGTCAGCCGTTTGCACAATACTTAATGCACCATCATCTTCTGATCCTCCAAAGCTTTTTTGCCAGGCAATACCCGGAGCTTGCGATTTGCAAACAAGCGGAACTGAAATAATAAAACACAAGCTGAGGATTGTCATTTTAGTCTGCATGTTCACACCTATTTTTTAGTTAGTCGATTGGAATTTCAATGACGGAGGTGCCGCAAATTGTTAGCGGGCCATATAATTCTTTTGTATCACTGTGGTGTATTCTATACTCAACAGAACCCATAGTATTCGGGTAGGATTCACCGAAACCTTCATTGTATAATGTATATATAATACCATTGGAAAATGGCCCCGGGAATGCCACCATATATGGAAAATCAGGAATGATCAGGAATAATGTATCGGTATTGGTGAGAGTGTTGCTTACAGACAATGAAACATTTATGGTGTCTCTTATCGTATCTATCAATTCCAGGTTTTCAATCTTTGTATTGATGGGAAGCATGGAATAGCTTATCGAGAAAGGTATTGACCAAATGATAGGACCGGTTATTCGGTATCCGATCTTCATTGAGGAGCAAAAACACTGAGTGGTGACGGAGGGTGTCAATTCAAAATTACCCTGTGAATCTGTTGTGCAACTATCCAACACAACCACTGAGAGATAATAGTTGCCATCCCATGAAAACAAATAAAGTTTTCGATTACTCATGGGATTCATGTTGCAGGAAGTATAAGCCCTTCCGGAAATTGTGTTCTTATTGCCTTTGTCTTTTTTGCAGGAAGAAAAAATCCCGGAGAACAAAATGAGAATGAGAAAAAATGCGGATGTTGTTTTCATTTTATTTTTTTTAAAACTAATTATTGTCTGACAAGTTTTGTTTGATAAGAAAAATTCTCCATGATGAAGGAAGAAAAGAATTCCATGATAAAAACAAAGACTATTAGAAATGCAGCTGCTTTATTCATGATGGTATGAGTTTAAAAATTTTTCTTCAGGCAATATTTCGTCAAGGCATATTTACGCTCATTGAAGTTTATTTTATTACCGTTGATCTCAAATTTCCGTGGCAAAGAACCAAAAGCAGCGCCGGCCCCGGTACCAAGTAAACCAAAGGCGATCGTGAAAACAGGCGTTAGTGGAACCTCTTCACCGCTTCCAACAAAAGGAATTTCGTTATAAATATTTTTAGTTACATTAATAATGGCATCTATAAGCAGGCCAAACAACAATCCCGTTCCGCCACCGATGAGTGCGCATTCTTCAGGAGCACTTCGCTTTCTAACTTTGATTATTTGTATATCGCGATAAGAATAAATCGTTAACGGTAGTGAATCACGAAGCAAAAAGTCTTTTTGAGCCGCTGTGTTTTCAGTGTAAAGCGCCACCATGGAATCATTCACCGCATAAAGAATTCCCTTCACGGTTTGATTATTCTTAGTTACGATTGTTGCAATGGAGACTTTTGCCTTGAAGCGGACGCTCTGTGAAAAACTTCTTTGAAATGTAAAAACCAGCAGGATGGTGCTTGAGATGCAGAGAATATAGCGAGGTGTTTTCAAGTTAAGTGGTTGCAGCCACGACGGAATTTTTAAGACTGATTTAATCATGTTGATTCATTGAAGAGAGGTTAGCAATGATTTATTATTTAGTCCTTAATCAGTACTGGTCTTCTTTGGCGGTGGAATGGTAAAAGCCAATCCGAAGTTGACATTGGCGTTCTCCTGTTGAAGATCCGGTGCGGTAAGATTAAATGACCCACCCACTTGCAACTGAAGTTTTATATACTTATATCCCAACCGAAGTGTAGCTGCAGGTTCTGCTAATAATGAAGAAGAATGATCGTGAATGTAATCGAGATTTTTAAGCTCAAATGAATCACCTACATACGATTGCTTTATACTCAGGTAATTCAAGCTGGCCATCCGGGCGGAAAAAATAAATTCTACTATTGAATTTCGAAAGCCAACTGCCGGCTGGACAGAGAATCTAAAAAAATCAACATTGGAATAAGAAGAGCTGTTATTGGTATATAAATTCTTGATGCCACCATAACCCAATTGGCCATAGGTTTCAAAAACAAAATGCTTTCCGGCAGGATAGAAGTAACCGGCACCCCCTTCGAGCATTGTGCCGTGGCCGCTTCCATATTCATCATCATCGCCGCCGCCGGTAACAAAGTTGAAAACGCCTCCCACCCGATTTGTGAATGCATGAGCCCCCTGCAATTCAAAACCGCTCCACTCGTCACCGGTAGAAAGAGCAAGATTGATTCTTGATTCTCCTTTTTGTTGAAATACAGGAACGTTCTGCATGTTAGGAGCATAGTAATAATGGGTGCAACCGGAGAGAACCAGTAAAGCCGTAATCAATGAAATTGCAAGCGCGAAACGTATTGATAAAATTGCTTTCATAACGGAGACTTTTTTCCTTATTAATTATCTGCATCAGTATTACTACAATTCTGCTATTCAAGAATTATTTTGGTTTTAAATTCCTTGTCTGAAGTTTTTATTTCAAGAAGATATATACCGGCCGGAAGATGGTTTCGCCTGACAGTGAAGGTTGTGGTCTTAATTAGTCGTCCCTTAACAATTCCTGAAACGTAGGCCAGTAAAGGTTTTCAAGACAATGGTGTGCAAAAAATGATGCAGGGATTTTGAAAGAATCTTTGAAAACCTTGCAACTTTGCACATGCTTTCAAAACCTATAGA
>DASRAJ010000005.1:0-43167 GCA_035638255.1 Chitinophagales bacterium | reverse complement strand
CTGTAATAGTTAGTACTTGATCTGACAGTTGGCTTTTTTTATAAGGCTTGTGTTTTCAATTGATCGTTCAAGTTTTTTTCAGGTATAAAGGACAAAGATGATCTTAAAAAAACTGGAGAGGAAGGAGCGATGATCACTCCTTCCTGATCATCTCCGTCCGACAGGTTATTCCTGGCAGGTTGCTCTTCAGCAGAGCCCGCTTCCGCTTCACCTGACGTTGTAAAAGTATTAAGCCGGTCCAACATTTTTTCTTTTGCCAGTGACAAGCTATCGATGAATGTTTGCATCGGTGTTTTGCCAAAGCAATATTTACCACTGTGTGTTCGCTGACAGTTGTAGTCACTGATCCACTGGTCAAGATCATGTTGTAATTCTTCGATGCTACCATAGAGTTTCTTGCGGAATGTCACGCAGTAAAATTCATCTTGAATGGTTCGATGAAAGCGTTCGCAAATGCCGTTGGATTGCGGATGTCGCACTTTGGTTTTACTGTGCTCAATGTCTTCGATACTCAGGTAGAGTTCGTATTCATGATCTTCTCGCTTGCCACAGTATTCAGTACCACGATCAGTTAATACTCTGAGCAGCTGGATATCGTGTTGCTCATAAAACGGAAGCACACGATCATTGAGCAGATCTGCTGCCGTGATGGCGTGTTTGTGATCATATAGTTTGGCAAAGGCAACCTTGGCATAAGTATCAATGAAAGTTTGCTGGTAGATTCTTCCAACACCTTTAATGGTTCCAACATAGTAAGTGTCTTGGGCTCCCAAATATCCGGGATGCTCAGTTTCAATTTCACCATGAGCTTCTTGTTTTTCTCGCTTGCGTTCCAGAGCAAGCAACTGTGCTTCGGTTAGAATGGTACCTTCTTGTGCTACACGGGTTTCCAGCGCAGTCAGTCGCTTGGCGAATGTTTCCAGGTCGTGACGAAGCCATACACAACGCACACCGCAGGGAGAAATAAAAATGCTTCGCTTGCGCAACTCATTGCTTGCTCTCACTTGACCCAGCGCTGGTTGATCAATGGCAAGCTTTACCACTGCTTCTTCGATGTGCGGTTCTACTCGGTTCTTGTGAATCGCTTTGCGACGACTGATCTCGCGCAAAGCAGCTTCACCTCCGTTATCGTACAACTGTTTGATGCGGTAAAAACTGTCGCGGGAGTAGCCCATTGTTCGACAAGCTTGCGACACGTTTCCTAATTCTTCGGCTAACTTCAGTAGCCCTGCTTTGGTTTTGATTAGCTTTGTTTCATTGTTCATAAGTCTGACAGTTTTGGGGTTCACTTAAATTGGTTTCAACTTTTAAAGTTAATCCCAACTGTCAGATTAAGTCGTAACTACTTCAGGTTATCATTGATTGCTGTTTCGTAATTTACCGTAATAGATCAGGTCAACAAGCTCACCCTTTGTTGTTTTATAGTCCCGCCGAATCACGCCTTCCACTTCAAATCCATTTTTTTCTGCGATCCTCTGGCTGCTGATATTATCCTGATGTGTTCGAAGAAACAATTTATTGAACTTCAGAACATCAAAGCAATACTCTGTAATTTTTGAAAGCGCCTTGCTTGAAATTCCCTGACCCGCATACTTCTCGTCAATAAAACAACCCAGCTCCGCTTTGGGAATATTCCAGTCAATACTTTTGACATCAATGTACCCGATTAGCTGTTGTGTTGAAGTATCAACTATCACAAAAGCTAAATAAGTCTTTGCCTCCGACTTCTTAATAATTTCTGACACGAATAATTTCGTGTCTTCCTGAGTTTTTGTTTTTAAAACTGTTCCCGCGAAGAAATCCTCAAGTCTTTTTCTATTGTTATCAATCAGAGAAAAATAGTTGTCAGCATCTTCTTCGCAAACTTGCTTGATGATGTAGTTATCAAATTCCATTTTGGGTGGTGGTCAATCCGGTTTTTTAAGGCCTACAACTTCAGAATTTCAACCCTTCGGTTATTCGCTTTTCCTTCAGCAGTTGTATTCGGCGAAATGGGCTCGCTTTCTCCTTTGCCGTCTGTCTCCATGCGCGAAGCATCAATTCCAAAATCACTGCTCAAAGAATTTTTTACTGATGCTGATCTTTTTTTTGATAAGTCGAGATTGGATTTGTCGTCGCCATCACTGTCCGTGTAACCAACTATTTTCACTTTCACTGTCGGGTTGTCTTTCAGCACCTGCGAAATTTCTTTCAGCGTACCGTACGATTCAGGTTTTATTTTATCGGAATTAACGTCAAACAAAATTCCATGGGTAACTAATTTACCTTCAGTCATCAATTTATTTCTCATATCCGGCGCACCCACGGCAATCCGGATGTTGGAAATAAAATTTTGTAATTGTTCTTCCTCAACGTTGTTAGCGCTCGTAAAACTTATTGCATTGTATTTTACTCCGTCAGGTAAAAAATAGGGCAAGTCAAGAACTTTTGTTTCGTCAACATACAAGCGTCCTCTTTGTTTCTGAATCCAGATTGAAATGTGACAGGGCTTTCCGTTTTTTCCTGCAAATACATCTTTGTTCTGGGCATTCTGCATGCCGGGTTCTCCATCCTTCCAATTCAAAGCATTAAACTCGCTGCCTTCCTGCATACTGAATCTGGCGCCGGTGCCGCTGCCCCCGTCGTTTGCATCAACAGTTAATACCTGTTCATTTTGAGCGACATAAAAATCTATCATCATAGTTTGAAATGAACTCTGGGGTTCAGGAGTGACCGGCGCTTTAAAGATGATATCAAATTCAACGGTAAAATTATCGGGGAAGCCTGTTGTTTTGATTTCCGGTTTATACTTTCCATCCCTTGCAGTTTTAAGCCACTTGCCACCGGTGGTGCTGATAGTTACTATTTCACCTGATGAATTGGTATTCCATTTTGCAGGAAAATCTCCAAGGGCACCCTGCGAAAAATCTTCAAAATAAATTACCTGTTCACCCGGGACAAAATCAAATTTGGAATAGCTTTTAAAGTCGTCTTGTGCAAATAGAGAACCGGCCGATAAAACGGTCAAGGTTAAAATAATAGAGAGTGTCTTTTTCATTTTGTTTTGTTTTAGAAGATGGTTTGGAAAAATTACTGATCGGGGGGAAAAGAATTGTTGCAATTTAAGAATGTTTCAGGTCTCCATTGCGCAGGTTATCAGTTTTATAATGCCCTTTTGCAATCGTTGCCGAGCCCACCATTCATTTTCGACTGCTCACTTCATGTTATCTTTGCACCGAATCCCAAATCCCAATCACCCACATGAAATTTTCTTCGCTCACATTTCTTCTCTTACTTTCTCTTGCAGCTTGTTCCTCAAAAAATCAGAGTGGCATAATGCTCAAGGGACAAATCAAAGACGAGGCCGCAGGCACAAAAGTTTATCTCGAAGAACTCACGTACACTACACATCAGGCTCTTGACTCATCCACACTTGATGCGAAGGGAGACTTCTCTTTGACCGCAACCCTGAAGAACCTTGGATTGTATCAATTGCGCATCGGAGGAAATCGAGCGATCTATTTAGTGCTTGATGAAAAACCGTTAACGATTACGATAAATGCAGATAGTTCTTCGATAAGAAAGTTTTCGTACCACGTTACAGGCTCACCTTCATCAGAACAACTGCGACAGTTTGTGGTGCAGATGAAAAAATACGGAGAGGCTTATGGCGTGGCGCTCAGTGAATACCGGGTGAATGTAACTGATGCAGCATCCGATTCCATTCGCGCCATGTACACGGCAAAAATGAATATGGCTGACAGTAACTTCCGCGGGTTCGCGCGGGGCTATATTGACACCGTGAAGAATCCCGTCATCGCCATTTTCGCCGTTGGGAATCTTGATTTCAATCATGATCGCGCAACATTCGATAAGCTTGAAGCGTGGGTTCGCCAGGACTATCCCAATCTCCCTTTTGTGCAGGCATATCTTTCCATGATTGATAATCAAAAAAAATCTTCGCAGCAGAATGTGTACGCGCCGAAGTTTGCTGTGGGTGATGTTGCGCCCGACATTCAATTGCAAAATCCATTGGGTGCGCCACTGTCACTGTCGTCGCTGCGGGGAAAGTACGTGTTGCTTGATTTCTGGGCTTCATGGTGCGGACCGTGCCGGCGTGAAAACCCTGCCGTGGTGGCTGCTTACGGGAAATACAAGGATCGTGGCTTCACGGTTTTCAGTGTTTCACTCGACATTGATCATGACAAGTGGGTGACTGCAATCAAGCAGGATCATCTCGATTGGACTACGCATGTGAGTGAATTGAAGGGATGGCAATCGGCCATTTGTAATCAGTTCGGCATTCAATCTATTCCGCAAAATTTTCTTTTGGATAAAGACGGAAAAATTATTGCAGTTGGGTTACGCGGTGATGATTTGGATCGGAAGCTTGGCGAAGTGTTGCAATGATTCTCATTAATGCATCTCTTACATAGTCGCTTTGAAACTACACTCACCAATTGAATTAATGTTTACCATTCTTTGAATACCAATTTCTTATTTCCTTCACCACCGAATTGAGCGAATGGTTGTTGAGTTCCTTAAAACCACGTGGATCATTGTCAAGTATTAGGTGCCCATTCATCCCGGGTTTTTTTATCCACTTGAAAAAGCCCTTATCAGTTTTTTTGTCGAATAGAACATACAAGGCAGGAAAGGAAACATTTTTGTATTTGTTCAATTCAATATTCTTAATTTTCATCGGAGGGTTTAGCGCTTTAACCTCTACACCAAAAAGCCGACCTGTCTGTTTTTGTTTTTCACCAATGTCAATCAGGTAATCAAAAAGCTGATCCTTAAAGTTAGGTTCGCTAATGATCAAATCGTTGAGACGGGAGAAATAAACGTAGCCCAACTTCTCTGCTCGCCACTCACTAATGTCTTTTTCTCTTTCCATCTTTCTTCATTTGAATCGTGAATCAAAGTTCGTGATTTCTTGATTTCTCATCCAATAATCTTTGACTTCTTTCCATAGCATGGTAATGTTTTGTTCTGTCACAGGATATTTTGTCGGTATTCCATTGAGATATTTGGAGCCGTCAATTCCATTTGCTGAAATGAAATATCCTGTTTCCATCTTTTCATCAATGCCAAAGAGATAAACCGGAACAGTGAATTTATTGAGTTGCTTGATGAGTTTTTTCTTAATGGGAATTTTGATTTTAGTTCCTCCGCTATTTAATCCCTGAGTTGTGGCTTTAACACTGGCAAAGAAAAACCCCCTCTTACCTGTAAATGAAAGTAAGTCAACATAAAAATCAACAGCTGAAAATTTTTCACCCAGAAAAATGGGGTCAAGCAAGAAC
This sequence comes from Chitinophagales bacterium, assembly GCA_035638255.1. Taxonomy (GTDB): domain Bacteria; phylum Bacteroidota; class Bacteroidia; order Chitinophagales; family UBA10324; genus DASRAJ01. The sequence continues at coordinate 37,882 of DASRAJ010000005.1, read as the reverse complement.
CCTTTTGATTGAATGTAGCGGCTAACAATGGTGGAGAAAATGCTTTCTCCTCTCTTTCCGATTTTGTTATTCATGCTTACTAGTTCAGTAAACTAATGTACCAAACTCACTTTCAATAGTAAGGGATGTATTCGCCGCAGCTTCGCACTTTCCTATAACTCTCGCATCTATATCAAATGAGTTTACTACACCAATTATTTCCCGCGCAATTTTTTCATCGCAATAAATTTCTAACCGGTGCCCCATATTGAAGACCTGGTACATTTCCTTCCAATCAGTCTTTGATTCCTGTTGAATCAATTTGAAAACCGGTGGCAGCGGAAATAAATTGTCCTTAATGATGTGAAGGTTCTCAGCATAGTGAAGCACTTTCGTTTGTCCGCCGCCGCTGCAATGAATGGCGCCATGGATGGAATCAAAAAACCTTTCTGCAAGAATTTTCATGACGGGCGCATACGTGCGTGTAGGAGAGAGCAAAAGTTTTCCAATATTCAAGGGAGTATCTTCTCCATTGGATCCTGTAGAAAAACGATCCGTCACTTTTTTTGAGCCTGCGTAGGCGAGTGATGCTTTCATTTCTGTATCAAACGTTTCGGGATACCATTCAAAATAAGAATGAGTAAGGACATCGTGACGAGCGGCTGTTAAGCCGTTGCTTCCGATGCCGCTGTTGTATTCATCTTCATACGTTGCCTTTCCGGAAGAAGAAAACCCGACGATTACATCACCGGCTCGGATTTCATTTTGAATAACTTTTGCTCTTGGTATCCGGCATGAAATGGTTGAATCAATGGTGATCGTTCTCACTACATCACCAAGATCAGCTGTTTCACCACCCATGTAGTGAATGTTGATGCCGCATGATTTCATCTTTTCAATAAAATCATTCGTACCCTGAATAATTTCACTCAGCACCTCACCCGGAATAAGATGCTTGTTGCGATTGATGATGGAGCTGAAAAGAAAATCATTAACTGCACCCGCGCAAATGAGATCATCGGTATTCATCACCAGCGAATCTTGCGCTACGCCGCGCCATACTGAAATGTCACCGGTTTCTTTCCAATACAAATAAGCGAGTGAAGATTTTGTTCCTGCACCATCAGCGTGAACGATGGAGCAGAAGTTTTCATCATTCAAAAAATAATCAGGAAAAATTTTGCAGAATGCCTTAGGGAAAAGCCCCTGGTCAAGACCGGCAATGGCGCTGTACACATCTTCTTTTTTTGCGGACACGCCGCGCTGATTGTATTTTGAATCATCCATAAATAAAATTCCAAGTTCCAAGTTCCAAATGTCAAATAAAAAACAAAATCAAAATTTCAAACCTGCCCGTCAATCAATTGTGAATTTGATCGGTTCAAAATTATTTGTGATTTGGAGCTTGTGATTTGGAATTTTTCTTTACAAGAATTTAAAATCCTTTCCAGGATAATACGCATCATCCCCCAGCATCTCTTCAATGCGCAACAACTGGTTATACTTCGCAACACGTTCAGAGCGTGAAGCGGAACCGGTTTTTATTTGTCCGCAGTTCAATGCTACTGCGAGATCGGCAATGGTAGTGTCTTCAGTTTCCCCGCTGCGATGACTCATTACAGCCGAATAAGAATTCTGGTGCGCCATGTCAATTGCATTAATTGTTTCAGTGAGTGTGCCGATCTGGTTCACTTTGATGAGAATAGAATTCGCTGCTTTTTGATCAATGCCTTTCTTCAACCGTCTCACATTCGTCACGAATAAATCATCACCTACCAATTGAATTTTATCACCCAGTGAAAGCGTGATATTTTTCCATCCATTCCAATCATCTTCCGCAAATCCGTCTTCTATAGAAATGATCGGATATTTTGCCACCCAATTTTTCCAGAAGTCGGCCATCTCCACTGAAGAATACATTTCACCACTTGATTTGTTGAAGATGTATCTTTTTTGTTCTTCATTCCAGAACTCTGATGCTGCGGCATCCAGTGCAATCCAAATATCTTTTCCAGCGGAATATCCCGCAGCGTCAATCGCGAGTAGCACAGTTTCAATCGCCTCTTCATTCGATTGAATGTCGGGGGCAAATCCACCTTCATCACCAACATTCGTCGAGTATCCTTTTTTCTTCAATACATTTTTCAGCGCATGAAAAACCTCCACACCCATGCGCAATGCTTCTGAAAAACGCTTCGCGCCAAAAGGCATGATCATGAATTCCTGGAAGTCAATTTTATTATCAGCATGAACGCCGCCATTGAGTATGTTCATCATCGGCACGGGTAACACGTGGGCATTCACCCCACCCACGTAGCGAAACAAGGGCTGGTTCAATTCTTTTGCCGCCGCATGCGCACAGGCGAGTGACACTGCAAGAATTGCATTAGCACCGAGCTTCGATTTATTTTCCGTATCATCGGCTTTGATCATTACGCGGTCAATCGCAGATTGATCAAAAACATTTATCCCTCTCAATTCATCTTCGATGGCTCTGTTCACGTTCTTGACCGCCTGCTTCACACTTTTGCCGAGATATTCATCTTTATCGTTGTCCCGCAATTCTACGGCTTCATGTTTTCCGGTGGAAGCGCCGGAAGGAACAGCAGCTCTTCCGGTAAAATTTTTTTCAGTGGTCACCTCTGCTTCTACTGTGGGATTGCCGCGGGAATCGAGAATTTGTCTGGCGTGAATGCGTATGATCTTCGACATAAAATTTTATTACGGAGATACTTTTTGGTGAATGATTTGAAGCGTCAAAGATAGAAATGCAATTGCTTTTAAGGTGATGAAGAAAGAAATTTCCTCATTCTAAAAAAATTTTTACTAATTTTCATTGGGAAATATAACCCGCACTCACCTTATTCTCACTTTCTGAACATGAAAAAATATTACTTCCATTTGATTGCCGTCATAGCGTTGATGAATATCAACAATAAAAGTTTTGCCACTCACGCTGCAGCACTCGATCTTTCTTATACCTGTTACGGCAACAACCAATATCAGTTTGTTGCAACGTTCTACCGCGATTGCCATGGCATTGAAGCGCCGCCGACTATGCCGCTCGATCTTAGCTCCGTGTCGTGCAACTTTGCGGATTCCACTTCTTATACGATGCAACTGGTATATTCTACGCAGGGATTAGATACCATTTCCCATCTGGCCGGATTGTGTCCTGACGAAAGCAGCGAGTGTGCCGGCGGAAATTTCCAGGGTTATGAACAATATATCTATGCGGTGACGATCATACTCCCATTCCAGTGCAACGATTGGGTGATTGATACGCACGTTTCTTCGCGCAATGATGCCATCACCAATCTGTATGATCCGGGTAACCAGGACTTGTTCGTGGAATGTCACTTCAGCAATGAGAACGGGTTGTGCGAAAACTCTCCGTTGTTTACCACCATTCCGCTCGCATATTCCTGCGTTGATGAATTGTTCACTTACAATCATGGCGCGTATGATCCCGATGGTGATTCGCTCGTTTACACGCTTGTGAATCCGCTGCGGGCACACAACAGTCCGATTTCTTACGCAAGTGGTTCGCTCAGCCCGACTTACCCCCTCTTCACTGTGGGTGCAACTTTTGGTTTTGATCCGCTTACCGGGCAAATGAGTTGCACGCCAAGCTCGATTCAGATTGTGGTGATCTCAGTGTTGATTGATGAGTACAGAAATGGTGTGAAGATTGGAAGTGTGCAGCGCGACTTGCAAATAATAATTAAGCAGTGCAGTAATAATGTACCAACAATTCCTGACAACATTCAAAATGTCACGGGAGGATTTTTGGTTGACAGCAATACGGTGCAGGTGTGTCCGGGCGCAATGCTCGACTTTGATTTGATCGGGATGGACGTTGATGTTACTAATCATCTTACGATGACCACAAATCTTCCCATCACCATTCCCAATGCAACGTATAATGTTCACGGCGATAATCCTGATACGCTGCATTTTCACTGGCAAACTACAGTAAATGATACGGGGTTTTATGTATTTACAGTAACAATTAAAGATGATGGCTGTCCCATTTCAGGTCAGTCAGTATACTCATTTACTGTTCAAGTGGGAGCGCCGGAGGTAGACGCCGGACCTGATTTGCAGGTATGCATAACAGATCCTGTGGTGCAATTACATGTAGATGGACTTTCGCCATTTCAATGGAACAATTCGCAGTATCTCAATGACCCTAATTCTACAGATCCTGTCGCCACTTTTCCGGGAATGGGCAACTATGAATTCATTGTTACAGCAAACGTCGGCGGGTATTGCGAGGCTAATGATACAGTGTTGGTAACAGTGAATCCGGATTTCATTTCTACTGCAACAAATGCACCTGACACCTTGTGTGCCGGAGAAGAAGTTACTCTGAATGCAACAGCCACAGGTGGCGTTGGAAATTATTCGTATCAATGGAGTTCAGTTCCTGCGGGATTCTCGAGCAATCAATCCTCTACGACAGATCATCCCACAGTTCCCACTCTATACATCAGCACTACCAGCAGCGGCGGATGCGTGCATCATGATACAGTGTTTGTGGTGACGCGAACATTGCCTGATGCTTCTTTCACTATGGATTCTGCGTTATGTGAAGGAGCGATCACCAGTATAGTTTACAGCGGTGGCGCGGGAAATGATTTCCAATTCATCTGGGATTTTGGAAATGCTAATGTTCAATCGGGAAGCGGTTCGGGTCCGTACCAGGCATCATGGGATACTATAGGAATTTGGACGGTGATTTTAAATGTGACAGATCATTTCGATTGTAATGCATCGGACACAGAGCAAGTGATTGTGAATCCGAGTCCTAATGCTTTATTCACCGCACCACAGGGAGGATGTGAACCATTCACTGTTTCTTTTGATAACAACAGTACTGGTGGCGTGATTTATCAGTGGGATTTTGGCGACGGAACCACCAGCACTGAAATGAATCCGACTCACACCTACAGCGCCGGTGTTTACACCGTAACGCTTACTGTCACCAATGCTGAAGGTTGCTCATCAACGCTAACATTAACCGATTACATTACCGTGTTGCATGTTCCGCAAGCCTGTGCTACCACACAGGAAGACATAGCACTTGTTTACGACGTTTCTCAAGCGACGTTTCATTTTCTGAATTGCTCATTGTATGCAACCGACTACCAATGGGATTTTGGAGACAGCACATTCAGCACCGAGGAAAATCCAACGCATACTTATACCTATCCTGATACATTCTATGTCACTCTCACGGCATCGAATGCTTATTGTTCTGATACTTTTAAGATTGGACCCATCATCGTGGTATATTATCACCTGCTTTATTTCCCATCTGCATTTTCTCCCAATCAGGATGGCAGCAATGATTTCTTTCACGAAGTAGGAGGGCTTGGAATCACATCACTCTATTATGTGGTGTACAATCGCTGGGGCGAATTGTTGTTTGAAACAAATGATTGGAATGCCCCTGGATGGAACGGCACTTACAAAGGGAAGAAATGTGATGTAGGAGTTTATGTCTGGTATGCTGAAGCCACATTTGTAAGCGGCGATCATTTCAACTTCAAAGGAAATGTTACGCTGGTAAGATGAACAACCGATTTACGATGTACGATACACGTAACCCGACTCCCATTAACTTAGGTATAATAGACAAAAGTAGCTGGTAGAATCTTTGAGAATGCGTCTATGATTCTTCAATCAGAGCTTTGAGTTTTCTAACTCTTACTGCTTATCGGGAGTAATTGTGAGAAACAAAAAAGAATGCAGCCTGTTGGAATAAAAATCAACCACAATTTTTGGACACCTTAGCAGGATTTACTTAAGTCGTATTACGTGCATCGTGAATCGTATTGTTGTGGTTAGTATTTCTGGTAGTGCAGCGTATAACCATTCTGATCCACGTAATAGAAATATTTATCGGTGAGCTTGCGTATGTCATAAAACTCCTGCGTATAAGTTTGTACATTATTCAGCAGCGTATAAACTACAATCACTTGGTCACCATGTGAGGCAAAAAGGAAAGTACCGAGTGAGAGTAAATTGCCGTTCTGAAATACAGTCCATGACTTATCACCCGAACGACTGACCAGCGCGGTCAATGTAACGTTTGCAAAAGAGGCATCACCGCTCACATCCGCCCCGAAAGGGTCAGTTGCTGAAGTAAGCCGCCATGATCCGGTGATTCGCTCATCCCGCGTTTGCACAGTAAAGACAGGGCCTTCCGGATATTGAAAGCAACCCGTAAAAGATATAAGAGCAACGAATGGCAGAAGAATTTTTGCAACGTTCAGAAATCGCTTCATGATTGGCTTTGCAGAATGAAATGAAAAAATTGTTTTTATGATTTTATTCGGGGTAAAGATAGGGATAAAAAGAAATGAGCTCTCAACCATTGCGAACCTCTGTTCATAATAAAGGAGTAAGGGATGAAGGGAATGGAACCGGGCATATTTTATTTTGATTCAAACCTGCATTGCACTGTTTGAGACATCATGGTTCAACAAAATAATTGGAACAATAAAAAAAGAAAACGCCCCGGGAAACGGGGCGTTTTCTTTTGAGGATATGTCACAAATCAATCCCAATCTTTTATCTCGGCCACCTTCGCTTGCTGTACATTCATGACTTGATGGGTGGTGGAACTGGTTCCGATCTTATTAATGAAGGCTGTGATCTTCAAATTATTTTTAACGAAGCCTGTAATAGTACCGCCATACTTGATTACATATTCGCCGCCGGGAATCATCTTTGAAGCAGGAATAGCATCACCAAACTCACCGGTTAATACTTCTCTTATAACATCATTATGCGCCCATGTAGTAATTGGATTTCCAATGCCCACTAACGGGCCCGGACCATAGCTTCCGTCATCATAATAATTTGACTGATGAACAGCAGGTACATCATCTTCCAACAAATAGATTGTAAGACGGTAATCTCCGGCAAGTGTTGTGTTAAATCCGCAATGAACTTCAACATACAAGCTGTCGGAACCAACGGTGTAAGAACTCATAGCCAATCCACAAACAGCGGTGTTCGCCAATTGCATGGCAGCAGCTCCGGTCCATGGACGATCCAGAGTAACTGCACTTCCCTGCGGCACACGGTTTACCATTGCTGTAGGATATCCAGTTGGAGGAAAAGTAGTTTCAAAGTCCTGATCAAAGGGTGAAAGTGTAAAAGGATCACCATTATGACAAGAGGCGCCATACACCTTTCCAGGGGCTGAATTTTCAGCATTCTCAAGTTCCAATAATCCATCGGGGCAAAAGCCACACCACTCACCTGTAAACTCTTCAATCAAAACTTTTTGTGTAAATGTGGAAGGTACAGGGCTGATACCGTTTCCTCCGCCACCGCCACCACCACCACCGCCATTTCCACCACCTCCGTTACCGCCGCCACCGTTGTTATTATTGCCATTGTCAACTGTGGTCGGGTTGTGGTACTCTTTGGTACAAGAACCTGTAATGATAGCTAAGAGGAAAAGAATCGCGAAGAGTTTTTTCATGGTATTATTTTTTAGGGTTGAAATTTATGACGTCTCAAATTTATTAATAAGTTTCGGATTGCAAAATTTTTCTTTTACAAAAAGATAAAGATGGGTAGTAAGGTAGTCAACAGTACAAATAAAGAATGCGGAAAGGTACTCTAAAATCCTGAGATGAGGTCTTTCGTTGCCTAAAGCGCGAAAAGATCATTGTAAGGCCTCATTCCTGAGGTGAAATTGATGAAATAAGAAAACCAAAGTCGGAAAATTCACTCATTTTTCTGAGGGGATAAGTTTTATTTTTATCCGAACTTTATCTTATGGCATTAGAAGTAATCGGCACAGGACACGGACGTACCGGCACACATTCACTCAAGTTAGCGCTGGAGCAATTGGGCTTTGGGAAATGCTACCACATGATCGAGCTTATTTACAATCCTGATGACCTTATTTATTTTGAGAAAGCTGACCGCGGCGAAGCAGTGGATTGGGATGCGCTTTTTAACGGCTATCACTCTGCATGTGATTTTCCTATCATTCTTTACATGGATGAGTTGCTCAAAAAATATCCTGATGCAAAACTGATTCACACCACGCGCGATCCTGAATCGTGGTATAAGAGTTTCAGCAGTACCATCCTGCAGGTTTCAAAACCTCCAGCGCCATTGCAAATGCTGAAGACAATGTTGAAGCTGCCGTTTTCCTCCTCGTTGCGTAAGCGACTGCGCGTACTCAGGTTCAATGGTAAGATGCTGAAAAAAATTGCCGGAAACAGAGTGAAAACAAAAGAGGGAATGATCGCTCACTACAATGAATACAATGAGAAGATGCTGAAGTTGGTTCCGAAAGATCGCCTGTTGATCTATGATGTGAAGAGTGGATGGGGACCATTGTGTAATTTTCTGAAGGTGCCTCTACCGAGTGAACCGTTTCCTGTTACGAATACTACTCAGGAGTTTGTGGAGAGGGCGAAGACGTTGTTGTAGTGTTTTTACTTCACTTCACAACAACTGACAACATCATTAAGGATAAAAGGTGTAAATAAACTCCATGTCACCTATCAGCAAATTATTAGCGAACACCTTTTCTCTAATTCGATTTCCATCTTTATCATTTTCATATTCACTCACCATATAATCATCTCCTCTTTTATTCATAAAACCATTTTCATCGTAGGAATAGATAATGATGCCAACGGAAGATCCATATCCTCCAATGGGTATCTCTTTACTTAATTTTCCTTCCCTGTTATATTCATACCGGGTCCAAAAGAGCCATCTTTCTTTGAGAGTTGCTGTATCAGACTCAGGAATTAGTGTATCAGATTCAGAAGTAACAGTGAACCACTGGTATTCTACCATTTGATTTTTCGGATTGTAATTAAATAACTCTCTTGAATGGCGTTTGCCATGAGAATGGAATATTTCGATTCGATTTCCATGTTCATCATAACGATAACGCTGAATATATCCTGAATCTCCTTTTTGAAAACTTGCGAAGGATGTATCCCAACTTAACATCAATTTTCCGCTGGAATCATAGCTATAAAAAGTGCAATCACTACTATTGCTCACGGAATAGCGAATTAATTCCCCCTCGCTGTAAACGTTTTCCAAAATGAGAGTATCATAGGTAGCTATCCTGTTCTTAATGTCAGTCCAGATTACAAGTAAATTCATTGCCCATTGAGTCATATGCTTCCCTCACAGTGCTCCAAATATTTCCTGCTGAATCAAACTGTTCACCGAGAATTGGCCTTCCGGCAGAATCGTATTCATCATACTCCATTTTTCCCGATCTGTTACAAGCCTCCGGATTGTTTGATTTCACTCCATGACTATACCATGTAATAGACTTTACTTTATTTGCCTTAATCATATCCCTGTCAGGAAGGTCAAACTGAGCCTTCACGCTATGCGGTGAGGATGAAATAATAAATGCAAGTACTAAAGTGAGGATACAACTCCAGCTTTTCATGGGTGAATTTTTTATTACGGATTTGCCGCAACCTTATTCTTTATCTCTTCCACTATCTCCGGATTCAATAACGTAGAAATATCGCCAACTTGCTCCGGAAACCCCTCCGCAATTTTTCTCAGGATGCGGCGCATAATTTTTCCGCTCCGTGTCTTCGGCAAGCCACTTACCACAAAAACTTTTTCCGGCTTCGCGATCGGCCCGATAATCTCTGATACTTTTTGAATCACTTCACTCTCCAGCTTCTTGTCATCAACATCATGCACACAAATCACAAATGCGATGATCGCTTCTCCTTTTATGTCATGCGGTATTGCAACCACTGCACTCTCGGCAACTTCCGGATGTTCGTTGATTGCATTCTCCACTTCGGCAGTGCCGATTCTGTGGCCTGAAACTTTGATCACATCATCCACTCTTCCTGTGATCCGGTAAAAACCATTTTCATCTCTGCGACAACCATCGCCGGTGAAATACATTCCGCGGTAGGTGGTAAAATACGTTTTCACAAAACGATCATGATCCTTGTACACCGTGCGCGACTGCCCGGGCCATGAACGCCGGATGCAGAGATTTCCTTCTGCAACGATATCTTTTTGAATCACACCATCGCTGTCAACAATAACGGGTTCCACTCCTAAGAATGGGAGCGTGGCGAACGAAGGTTTTGTTGGTGTGATGCCGGCAAGGGGAGTGATTAAAATTCCTCCCGTCTCCGTTTGCCACCATGTGTCAACAATCGGGCAGCGCTCTTTGCCGATGTTCTTGAAATACCATTCCCATGCTTCTTCGTTGATGGGTTCTCCAACGGTCCCAAGCGTGTGGAGCGAACTTAAGTTCGCGCTGTTTAAGTGATCTGTACCCTGTGCCTGAAAACTTCTGATCGCTGTTGGTGCCGTGTAGAAAATATTTACCCCGTATTTGTCAATGATGTTCCACCACCGGCTCCAATCAGGATAGGCAGGAACACCCTCATACATGAGCGTGGTTGCACCGTTCAACAACGGGCCATACACTACATAACTGTGTCCGGTGATCCATCCGATATCAGCAGTGCACCAGAAGATATCACGATCGTGATATTGAAATACGTTGAGAAAACTGTACCCGGCAAACACCATATAACCGGCAGTAGTGTGTACTACGCCTTTCGGTTTTCCGGTAGAGCCGGAGGTGTAAAGAATGAAGAGCGGATCTTCGGCATCCATCGCTTCAGCGGTATGCTGATCGCTGATGTTACTCATGAGTTGATCCCAGAATAAATCTCTTCCGGCTTCCACATTAATATTGAGCATCGCTCTTCTGAAAACAATTACATTTTTAATTGAAGGACAATCTTTCAACGCTTCATCAGCCATGTTTTTCAGCGGCACCAATTTTTCTCCGCGATAAAATCCATCAGCAGTAATCAGCAGTTTACACGCTGCATCCTGAATTCGTCCCTGTAAGGATTGAGAGGAGAATCCGCCGAATACAATGGAATGAATCGCGCCAATGCGTGCGCATGCAAGCATCGCAACAGCGAGCTCTGGAATCATCGGCATGTAAATGCAGACAGTGTCGCCTTTGCGGATGTCAATCTGGCGCAGCACGTTCGCAAACCTGCATGCTTCACGGTGCAATTCACGATAAGTAAGTGTGCGATTTTTTTCTTCAGGATTATTCGGCTCCCAGATGATCGCAGCTTTTTCTCCGAGGGATTTCAGATGAACATCAAGACAATTCTCGCTGATGTTCAGCTTCGCGCCTTCAAACCATTTGTAATCCACATTTTCAAATCCGCCGGAGTGAACGCGCTGCCATTTTTCTTTCCAGTGAAAACCTTCTGCCACCTCACTCCAGAAACTTTCAGGGTCATTGATGCTGCGCTCATAGGAGCGCTTGTATTCATCGTAGGAAGTGATGCGTTGAATCATGGGCGGGTTAAGATGTTAGAAGGTAGAGGCCAGAAGGCAGAAGATAGATGGTTGATGTTAGAGATGGCATTTAGACAGGAGTTGGAAATATGGTGCGTCTGAAATGAAATTTATTTTGAAATTGTGTGGTCGAAAATAGAAAATTGAAGCAAGCGAAATTTAATTTTGAATGGTTGGGAAACAGAATCCAAATCATTTGTTCCGGGTCTTTACCGCCAATTCCTCCCGACAAGACGCCGCTTATTAATGTCTAACTTCTGACTTCCAATCACTGACTTCTTTTTTCATTACCAAATGTTGAACTTTGGCGCAACAAAAAAATTTTCACTTCCTCATGTCGAACACACCATTTTCATCATGTAGATATTTGAGACCCCGCGTGTCCCGGTCATTCCGGGAATTCTTCCCGGGGAAATCACTTTTGCATTTCATTGCATTCACTAAAATGTTTGTTGTTATCACTTGCTATGCTTCACTGGCACAGGATGCAACCACACTTCCGGAAACCGATATTTATCTTCTTGACATTGGCACTGATAAAAGAGGAAACTTGCTTTTCGAAAACCCCGTGCGCATAACTAAGAACGAGGGCTATGACAACGAGCCATGGTTCTATCCTGATGGCAGCGCGATTTTGTATTCCGCTGTTCGTGATACTACTTCACGCAGTGACACCCTGAGAGCTGACATTTACAAATACAATCTGAATGATCAAAAAATTACCGCGGTAATTCGCACACCAAGAACGTCTGAATTTTCTCCCATGATCCCTCCGAATAAAATTGGAGTTTCCGTTGTAAGAGTTTTGGAAGATGACACTTCGCAGGTGCTTGCAAGATGCATTGACAAACAGGATGATTGTGATGCGCTGTTTCCCAAAATCAGGAAAGTGGGTTATTATATTTGGGTTGATCCTGTACGGGTGGCAATGGTCATTGTCAGTGACCCGGCCATTTTGGTAGTGGCAAATCTGACTACCGGGAAAGTGGATACCATTGCAGAGGATGTTGGGCAATGTCTTCAAAAATTACCCGGCAAAAATTTGCAGATAGCTTTCGTTGACAAAGGATCAAATCCCTGGACTATCAAATTATTTGATGGCAAGAGCGGAAAAGTAAGCGGAGTTGTTCCAACGCTTGAAGACCAACAGGATTTTTGTTTTATGCCTGATGGAAGTTTGTTAATGGGCAGCGGCTCAAAATTATATCACTATGTTCCTCCGGTAGCATTGGCAACAACTTCTCGCCAGGCATCATCTCATGCAACTACTCCGGGTAAAGGAGCTGCGGCAAACTCCAAGAATGTTCCTGCTCAGCCGGGAAAGCCACAAGAGAAGAAAGTAAAGAAAAATGATAATGACACAGGTCCGTGGGAAGAAGTAGCTGATTTCAAAGGCACTGCTGTCTATCAATTTTATCGTTTGGCGGTAAGCCCGAAAGGAAATAAGCTTGCTGTGGTTACTTACCTTGAAGAGAAACCGGAATAATTTTTTTTTGATTACCACAATGAATTTCTTTTGATGTGAAAATTGAAATTTGAAATTCGGAAATACGCTCATAGAGTCCTGCGGAAAAACCAAAATCGAAAATCCGAAATCAAAGATGGCTATAAGCAGAAAAAAAATAAAAGCATTCATTCGCAAGGCGCAGGCGCCGCACATCATACCGGGCATTCACAATTATTGCGATCGCTGGTGTGAACGCTGTGCGTTCCAGATGCGGTGCAATGTTGGCATTGCGGAAGCGGAGCGCGCAACAAAATCCACCGGCGACATGGAGGCAGACATGGAAGCAGCGATGAAGGAAGTGGCGGAAAATTTTGAAATGACGATGGAGATGATCAAGATGGATGCGGAAAGATTGAACATTGATCTGAACGCCATCGAAGAAGATGAAGAGGTGAATCGCAGCTTTGAAGAGCGGCAGAAACGTGAAGAAGAATTTCTCGATCAAAGTCCTTTAAAAACTTTAGCACATGATTATGGTATGAAGGTTCATGATTGGATTAAAAGCGAGAGTGAAATTTTTAAAGGCAAAGGTGAAGAACTTTCAAGCCATCTGTTGATGGGGATCAGCAGTGAAGAAGAGGCGATGCGGGTGGTGAATGAAATGAAAGATGCTATAGAAACTATTCAGTGGTTTGAACTTTTTATTGAAGTTAAATTTTCGCGCGCATTGTCAGGTCTTTTTGATGTGATCGAAGGTGAAGATGATGATGAAGCGCAAAGTGATCACAACGGCTCTGCTAAGATTGCTTTGATAGCAGTTGACAGAAGCATGAGCGCATGGGAAATAATGATGAAACATTTCCCTGACAAGGCGGATGACATGCTTGACTTTGTTGCGCTGCTTTCAAGAATCAAATCCGCCGGCAACGAAAGTTTCCCCATCGCGATGAAATTTATCAGGCCGGGATTTGATGAACCCGGCAAATAACGCTTCATCGGCATTCATTTCTGAATTTTAATTCCGCAGTACTGCAGGAAACTGCACCCCGGGTGGTACAACTTTTCTGCCATTGACATGAAATCATTGGTTTAACATGAACATCTTGCTAATGCAGGATGCATGAGATGAAAACAAAGAATACCTTCGGTATTAATTGATTTTTTTTGATAAGCAGTACGTCATCATGAAAAGCAATTGCAAATTCTTCATCGCCGGTTTGCTTTCTTTCGTCTTCACTGCAACAGTGGGACAGGTGACTTTGGATTCTTCTTCGCTTCCCATCATTATCATCAATACTAATGGTCAGCAAATTCAGGATGATCCGCGCATCACCGTTTTCATGGGCATCATTGATAACGGACCCGTGAATATAAATCACATAAATGATCCTTTCAATAATTACGAGGGAAATGTGACGATTGAAATCCGCGGTTCCACCTCGCAGATGTATCCGAAGAAATCGTACGCCTTCACTCCTGTTGATTCGTCCGGAAATAAAATCAACGCTTCTCTTCTCGGACTACCTGATGAGAATGATTGGATTTTGTACGCACCATATTCTGATAAAACCCTGATGCGAAATACTCTTGCATATCACCTGTTCAATCGAATGGGACATTATGCCACACGCACGCGATTTGCAGAATTGGTCCTGAATGGAAATTACAAAGGCGTATACGAGTTGGAGGAAAAAATAAAGCGCAATGCTAATCGGGTTGACATTGCGCATCTCACCACAAGTGATACAACCGGTGATCAGCTGACAGGAGGATACATCATCAAGATTGACAAGACAACGGCGAGCGGTAATGAAACATGGTTCTCTGCTTTCGACAGCGAAGTTTTTTTTCAATACCACGACCCCGATGAAACTGAATTGTTGCCGCTGCAGAAAAACTATGTACAGAATTATGTGAATCTTTTCGAAACAACGCTTATGAGCCCGCAATTCGCTGATCCTGATTCGGGGTTCAGACTGTATACTGATGAAAACTCTTTCATTGATTTTATGCTGATGGAAGAGCTCGGGCATACCGTGGACGGCTATCGCTCATCATGTTTTATGTTTAAAGACAAGGACAGTAAAGGAGGCAAGCTCACCATGGGGCCACTATGGGATTTTAACGTTTCATTCGGTAATGCAAACTATTGCAATGCATGGAGTGCAATCGGATGGCAATATCAATTCAACAATTACTGTTCGGGGTTTTATCCTCATGTTCCGTTTTGGTGGAGCCGCATGCTCGAGGATCCTGTGTTTGCTGATAACGTGAAATGCAGGTGGAATTTCCTTCGTCAGAATTTTCTCTGCACTGATTCCATCAACCATTGGATTGATTCAGTGGCGGCAGTACTTAATGAACCTCAGCAGCGAAATTTTATACAGTGGCCAATTCTTGGTCAATACGTTGACTGGAACTATTATATCGGACAAACTTATGCGGATGAGATCGGTTACATGAAGCAATGGATTCATGACCGCAGTTTTTGGATTGATGATAATCTTTCCGGCACGTGCATTCCGACTGCGATTTTAGAAAATTCAGGAGATGAAAATGATTTATTGATTGCACCCAACCCATTTTCTTCTTCCACCACCATTCAACTATTGGGAAGAAATTATCACAATGAAAAGCAGGTGATTCTTTTCAATTGTTTTGGTGAGCCGGTTATGCAATATTCATTCACCGGCAAAACAACACTTCTTGAGCGACAAAAATTATTACCCGGGATTTATTTCATTCGAATTTCTGATAGGGAAAAAATATTGTCGGGAAAATTAATCGCGTTATGAAAATGGGTAGAGAAAAATTTTCATTTTGAGTGGAAGCCGCCATGTCGTCTAACGGCGCAAACAGACTCACCTAAGGTGTAAAGCAATAATGAAATCAATGTTCATTTTTAAAACCTTATCAATAGTAATCGTAATGGGCGGTGTATCAAGTATGATTTCAAGTCATGGCTGCCATCCGGATAATGATAAGAAAGGAAATATAAATTGTTCACTTGGTATAGTGAATGTAATTGATTCAAGCGGGCTGGTTCCGGTAGTCAAGAGGTACAACTATAAAATAAATGATACCTCTCTTGATGAGCCGTTAATAAGGAACGTTAGAGTAGAATTTGATAATTATATATTGTTTGATCCTAACTTTAGAAGATTATATCGAGTCAAAAAAGTTATTAAACCCCGAAATGAATTATCGTTCTTATTAGGATCTTATATTCTAATCTCGGAAACAAGAGGACAGATTCGAGAGGCAGCAAAAAACATAAGATGTGGCTGGTGTTACAATTATACTATTAAAGGAGATCTATATTACCTTAGAGAGAAGAAAATTAAAGAATGCTGTGACGAATACTATGAAGGATATTGCTTGGTAGTCAATAGTGTAAGAATTGATTCGGTGCGTGGATAAATAGTTGTACACTTCCCGATGCTCTTAAAGCCCGCGTGATAAAGTCTTTGTAGAAAATGCGATTCTCAAGAAATTTTTTTTGAGGTAGTTGACTTATATCCTCAAATGAATTACCGGATCAACGTCACATTACCTTTTTCTGTCCCTCCATCAGTAATTCCATCCAATGCACCCGTCCAGACGATGTAGTAAACGTAGGTTCCCATTTCGCACGGCACTCCATTACAATCACCATCCCATCCACGGTCAATACTATTGGTTTCATATTCCTGCCTGCCCCAGCGATTATAAATCTGCATGAGGAAAGAAGTGATGTTGTAACCGATGGGTGTGAAGATGTCATTGAGGCCATCCCCATTCGGAGTAAAGGCATCAGGAACAAAAAGCGCTGTGGGACACAGCAGCTTTACCTCGAATGAATCCACCCGTATGCAGGTGAACTGATTGGTTACGGTGAGTGAATAAACTCCCGCTTCTGTTATATCAAGGAAGTTTAGCGTTGTTCCATCGTCCCACACATAAGTGACATAACCCGTAGGCGCAACCACCGTTACCACGTTCCCGGTACAGATAGTCGTATCACTAATAAGATCTGCCGGCGGAACAGCATAAAATGAATCAATCAGAATGCTATCTACAATGATGCAGCCGTTGAAATCAATTACTGTGATGGAGTATGTTCCTGTATCGAAGACGGTGATTGTTTTGTTTTGAGAGCCATTGTTCCACAGGTATTGCGGAAAAATTCCTGCATCGAGGACGAGGCTGTCACCTTCGCACAGCGCAGTATCATTGCCGATAAACACAGTAGAGTTGGGGAAGTAATGAACCTGGTATGTTCCTGTTCCCTGGCAGCCAAATGAATCAGTCACCATGACAGTATAAGTTCCTGTATCGGTGGTAGCAAAAATTTCGTTCAGTGAACTATCCTGCCAGATGTATTGAGCATAGCCGGAACCTGCATCAATCAGGACAAGCTGGTTCGGGCAGATGAGGGTATCACCTGTTCCTATCACATAAAAGAAAGGCGGGATGTTGGAGATATGATAGGAGGCACCTCCGATACAACCAAACGAATCTACTACTGCCACTAAAAATGTTCCGGTATCAGTTGTAAGATATGTTGGCGCAGTGGTAGAATCTTGCCAGAGGTAAGCGGTAAACGCACCGGGATTAATTGTAACCGGTTGTCCCGCGCAAACGACAGTATCTCCCGTTCCGATATTGAAAGTGTAAGGAGGTGCAAGGGTAATGAGAATTGTATCAGCGCTGAAGCATCCCTGCGGATCAGCAACTTTCACGAGGTATGTTCCCGGCCCGATTGCAGTAAATGTGGGATTAGTAGAACCATCTTGCCACAGGTAAGAAGCGAAGCCAGCCCCCGGATCAAGTACAATCGGTTGCAGAGAACAAGCCACCGAGTCAGGACCAAGATCAGCAACTTGTGCAGGCGTGGGGAGAATATGCGGAGGATAGTTGAAGATCACTGCTCCTGCATTGCCATCTGTGGCTCCGTAAGTGGTATTCACACAACTGGTTCCCGCTCCGAGAGCAAGACCGGCAAAACCTCCGAACGCATTGACCACAATATTCGGATTCAGAGCGCCACCCGATACCCAAACTGTGCCTGCACCACCACCACCACCGGGTCCCGTGCAATCTGCAATCGCCAAAGTGTTATTGGTGGAGCCGCCATCGCCGCCATTCACTGACACAGTAAGCACTCCGGTGATGGTGAGCAGATCGAGGCAGACAATGCCGCCGCCCCCGCCGCCACCTGCGCCTTCGTTCACAGTTTGACCAGTGACATCTATTCCATCGTCCCAAATTGTATGTCCGTTGGTAACCACGGTATTTGCAGCAATAATCACAATACCACCCCCGTTGCCGCCGCCGAAGACAGCACCGTTGTTATCTCCCTGTCCATTGCCGCCGGCACCTCCCATAAAAATTCTGCCCAGCGTGTAATCAAGTGCCACACCTCCAATGCCCTGGATGGTATTGATGCCACAACTGATGTCCTCATCTCCTCCAAGGCCTCCGGCTCCGTTGTTTGAACCGCCTCCACCGCCACTGTTTGCGCGATTGCTTCCGCCCCCACCGTTAGCAAGCTTTGCCAAGCCGCCGCTCTGCGCCGCATTGACATATTCTGCAATGCCCTCACCTTTTGCTCCTGATGTGCAATTGATAGGATTGATGTAATAGCTTGTATTCCCGCATACATGCAAACCATTATTGCAGGGCACTTGCCCGCGAAAGCCGGCACCACTCACATAGATATCAGCATTCATAGTTACGGTGCCGCCGGATTCAAAAATTAAAATGCCTCCGGTAGCGCCGTCCCACGGTTGTGCTTTCAAGGTGTCAATGATTGTTACATCGCAGTAGAAAGGAACATTTACAATTTGCACTTCACCGCTCGGTACCGTATATGTTTTTACCAAGTTGCTTTGAAGCGTGATGATATTTCCCGCAATGCCTGAAACGTAGTTGAATTCAAAGTGTCCGCAGTCATTGTATGAAGTGATGTCGCCATAGTTCACAGTATTGCTCGTGGTAATTCCTGCTCCCTTCATTTGAACGATCATGATCTTGTCGCCCAGGTTGAAGCCGGCCGTTGAAGAAACGGTAAGATTAGTTCCTGCAATTACGGATACGGATGCATAGCTGTTGATCACGCCGCTTACATTCACCGCATAGAGGGAAGGACATGACAGGAGCAATATATTGAGAGTACAAAATGCCCGGAATATTTTTTTGTGATATGAAAATTGCTTCATAGAATGTTGTTCATTGTAGCCGAGCAAAACAACGTAATTTTTCTGAAGGAAAATCAGAAAATTGTAAACGCGTTTTGTGTTTTGCGTACTGTGATATGCGTAAGATGGTTTGACACGCTTCGTAAGGCATGCGATGTATCGCACTGTGATGTTGATAATCACTGAATTCTCATTTTCCCTTCTGCATTTTTCTAACCAACTTTCAAAAAATAACTTGCACTACTTTCTTTCCTGACAAAAAAATTCCTTCTCATGAACAACGCTCTCAGCCCCATTGGAAGAATCATTTACGCACTTGCGATCGCTTTCTTCGGTATCGCTCATTTGACAAGTGCCGATCAAATGGCTGGAAATTTACCTCCCATGTTTTCATCATTGGGGGCACCCCTGATTTATTTTACAGGTGTGTGCTTGTTGCTTGCTGCTATAAGTTTTATCATTAACAGGTGGGCTCGCATTGCAGGCATTTTACTCGCAATATTTCTTCTTCTCATTGTGTTTACAGTACACATGCCGCATCTGCCGGATCAAACAGCAACGGCAATGGTCATTAAAGACACCGCTATGGCAGGCGCTGCATTAATGATTGCGGGATATGCCAAATCGTAGTTTGATGTTTAAGATTGAATGGTTGATCTTTGACTTTGCATTTTGATCTTCAATTTGTGAAAACATTTTGCCTGCTCTTTCTTTTTCTTCCCGCATTCATGCATGCGCAGATCATTACTCCCACTTATGCAAATGTGAGTTACGTAAATGATACTTCCATTAAACACAAGATGGATGTTTTCATTCCTCCCGGAGTGAATTCTGCTTTGCCGTGCGTGGTCCACATTCATGGAGGTGGTTTTGGCGCCGGGCAAAAAGGTGAAGCGCTTCCATCCCTATACTATCCTTCCGGTACAACTTTTTGTGATTCGCTTTATTACCATGGCTACGTGATTGCAGATATCAATTACCGCCTGAGCAGTGATACTCTTTTTCCGGGACCGGTGTATGATTGTAAAACTGCCATTCGTTTTCTCAGGATGAATGCTGAAACATATTTTGTTGATACCTGTAAGATGGGTGTGATTGGTGAAAGCGCCGGCGGATATTTTGTTGATATTCTCGGAACGTCAGGCGATGTATCTTCTCTCGAAGGAAAACATCTTGGAAGCGGGGAAGTTACCAGCCGCGTGCAGGCAGTCCTTAGCATGTACGCTACTACTGATTTCAACTATTTCGATACTTATTATCCCAACATACCACCGGATTCATGCTCACCTTATCCGTGTTGCTGGAATGATAATATCAATAATCCCATCGGAAAATTTCTCGGATGTTCGATCTCATCATGTCCCGAACTTGTCGCACAGTCCAGTGTCCTTACTTATATTGATGGTAATGAGCCGCCGTTTGATATCTGGCATGGCACAAAGGATTGCACCGTGCCGCCGATTCAAAGTTTGCTGTTGTATGATTCGCTCATTGTCCACGGCGGGGATGCTGTGTGGCATTCAATTCTCCATGGTACGCATAGCGATGCTTCTTTCTTCACTGATTCTTTCCGGCACAATGTGCGGGTGTTCTTTGATGCAAAGCTGATGAATGGTGAAGGTTGCCAGCCTACCTCAGAAAATAATTTCCCGTTTCATTCCGGCATAAAAATTTTTCCAAATCCCGCCTCAGATATGGTGCATGTGAAGGTTTCCTCTCCCTGCAATCAACCGTTTGTTTTCTGTGTTTTTGGTTTGTTGGGAAATGAAATTGCCTCTTATCATTTTCTTTCTCAAAACATTTTCTCATTCCCCACAAAAAATTATCGGAGTGGAATTTATTTTTATCGTGCTACAAATCCCATCAATGGCGAGAACCTGAATGGAAAATTAACGATTTCGAAGTAGTCATGATTTTCCGAAAATCCTGTGTCCTCAGGTCTCGGGTCCACTAGTCTTACGTCCACAAGTCTTAACTCGGCCAAGGTTACCGCTTTACTTTGGATTGTTTTGCCCAAACAAATTCATCAATGGTGGAATGGGGTTTATGATTTTTCCAGTCGAGTGCTAAAACTTTTTCCATGATGGCGACGAGTTCCGAAACTTCATCAGGTTTTTTTATGTAGAGGTTTGCTCCATTCTCGTGAGCCTTGTAAATATCATAATCACTCGAAGAAGTGGTAAAGATGGCGATGGCAACATCATTCAATTTTTTTTGCCGCCGGATTTCCTGCAATATCTCATGTCCATTTTTACTGGGCATATTTATATCGAGAAAAATAATGTCAGGTAACCTCCCGTAACCATTAAGCAATGCAGCGGTTATTTCACTTCCATCTTTTACGGTTTTAATTTTTACGTGCGTTGGAGTTTTGGCTTTTGTAATGGCATGAAGAAAAAACTCGTGGTCATCAGCGTCATCATCCACCAAAAGAACGTTTAAATGATGAGGAATGGTTGGAGTCATATTGAAATTGCTTTGTGTATTTGAGTGGCTGTTTCAGCTTTCGCTAATTTCATAGCGAAAAACAAAGTTTACAAGGGACAATTCATGAGATGAGCTAAAGTAAGGAATTATTTCTTTCACGAAAATTTTTTCAGTGTTCAAAAAAATATTTCGCGTGGCTGAGAGAATAATTTTTTGCCCATCAAAAAATATCAATCCCAGATCAAAGTGGGATTCAGGAATCAAGATGCTTTCGAATTTCTTGCGCAATCATCGACAACTCATCATCATTCAACTTCAATTTGGGCCTGCTGAAGTTGATATCAGAAATGCTTTGGAGCGGTATCAGGTGAATGTGAGCATGAGGAACTTCTAAACCAATTACTGCCACGCCAATACGCTTACAAGGCACAGCGCGCTCAATGGCTTTGGCGACCTTTTTTGAAAATAAAATCAGCTTCTGCAAAAGTGCATCGTCAACGTCAAAGAGGTAATCCATTTCCTTTTTGGGAACCACAAGGGTGTGCCCCTTTGCGAGAGGCAGGATATCAAGAAAGGCAATACAGTCTCCATCCTCTGCAACGATGTGCGCCGGAATTTCGCGGGCAATTATTTTGGAAAAGATGGATGGCATGGTAACTAAGTTGGCAGTTAGCAATTAGCAGTTGGCAAAGAGTACTATACACGATTCACGTAACACAACTCAATAACAATCCCGATCCATCGGCAAAATGAAATAAGAATTGAATTGCATGAATCGTGAATCGTGTTACGAGAATGGTGAATCGTATTACGTGTATGGTGTTACGTGTATCGTGAATCGTATTACATAAATCGCGCATCGTTTATCACACCGCTATCTCCAGCACCTCAAGCTTCATGATGCCGGCAGGAATAATGATCTCCGCCACATCACCAATCACTTTTCCCAAAAGACCTTTGCCGATGGGGGAAGAAATAGAGATCTTCCCTGCTTTCAAATCTGCTTCCGATTCTGAGACCAACATGAAGTTCACTACTTGCTTGGTCTGAATGTTTTTCAATTTCACTTTTGAAAGCAACATCACCTTTGAAGTATTGAGCCGGCTCATATCAACCAGGCGCGCGTTGGAGAGTGTATCCTCTAGGTGAGCGATTTTCATTTCAAGCATTCCCTGCGCTTCCTTGGCAGCATGGTATTCTGCGTTCTCTGCAAGATCTCCTTTCTCACGCGCTTCCTGGATGGCTTTAGCGATCTCAGAGCGCCCCTTGGTGCGAAGTAACTGAAGCTCCTTTTTTATTTTGTCTAAACCTTCTGCAGTAAGATAGGTGAGTGCTGACATAGCTTGATGTTTTGTGTGGAAGAAAAAAGAAACGCTTCTGTTGCCAGGAAGCGTTTCTCAGGAGTTTTTTAGGACTGTAAACTTACAAAGTAATTCTCAATCCCAAACTGTGTGTCCCTTTAAAGGGATTGCTGCTTCTGTAGGAATAATCAATGCCTAATTTCGGGCCATTCTGCTTAAGAGGCATCAGGAAAGAAACTCCGCCGGAAATGCCCGTTAATGCCGTGACGCGTGTAGCAGCATCGGTAAGATTATTTTGGTAATTGTATCCGCCGCGAACCATGAGCATTTCTTTAAAAGAATATTCTAATCCCAAACCTACCTGATCTTGCGAGAAGGAATGTGAACAGAAATTAGCAGCCACTGTGAGGCGATGAAGTTTTTGACTCTGCGCACCGAATATGAAATCATAGGATCCGCCGATGTTCAATAACGAAGGCAACTCATAACCCTGCGAGCGTTGTTCCACAGTCATGGTGTAATCACCTTGCGGAGATTGACCGCGAAATGAAAGACCGTCACCGCCATAATGCATGCGTGTGCCGATGTTACGAAGTGCAATGCCGAACTTGATTTGCGTGGGGTTGGTTTTGGGGCCTGTTACATATTGAATGCCTGCATCAACACCAATCCCTGCGGCAGTGGTGCTTGAAATTGCTTCTGAAATTCCGCGAACTACTATGCCTCCGTAAATGCTATTGGAAAATTCTTTCGAATATGCTAACGCAATGTTGATGAATTGCGGATGATAATTTCCAAGGCCACCTTCAGGTAAACTCGTGGTGGTTATAGGAATATCTCCAAAGTCAATTGACATTACATCAGCACCGATCACACCACCACTTTTCCCCAAACTTTGAGAAAAGCCAAAGGTGTTAAAGCTTATTCCGGTTCCCGAAAGCCATTCCGTGTGCGCAAACACTAATTCAGTTCTCTTAGTGAAAGCTAATCCTGCAACATTGAGATTAAGGGCTTCAACACCTCTCACACAGGCAGTGTTAATGCCATCCCATCCGCTGCTTTGTGCCCACGGATTGATGAGCAATTCAGAAGCGCCTGCCTCACCCTGGCGATCTTTATTTCCGCCATAGACAATGGCTGAAAGAAGCATCACCGCAACAAAAAGTTTTAGAAGTTTAGTCATATCAATGAGTTTATGAGTTTAGTAGTTATTCAAATCAGTCGGGCGCAGAACACCGAACCACTTTAATGTACGTTCACCAAGCCCCGGTGCCTCAATATGTATTATGTATAAGCCACTGGCAATCGGGACACCGGCATCATTTTTCAAATCCCAATCAAAGGAAGTGATGCTCTGATCATCACGTGTGATCTTGCGCACTAGCGTGCCATCGAGAGAAAAAATGGTGATGGTGCACTTCTGGGGAAGATTGGTAATCTTCACGCGATTGTCAATCTGTCCTTGCTCGTATGCAGAATAAGCATAGTAAGGATTAGGAACTATGTTGATGGTGTCTAATGCTTTTACCGCAGTTGCGGTGTTGTTAGAAATTGCGGCAATGTTACTGGTATTGAAAGTGTACCGGGGCATGCCGTTCGTAATAACATCGGTGTAATAAATCTGATAAGGCTTTGTGACCCGGATACGAATAGTAGTTTCATTTGGAATTAATCCTGCGTCCATAGAAGTGAATTCCTGCCCGAATGCAAGCAAAGGAATGGAACACCACCTTACGGTTTTGTAAACATTTCTTTTTGCAGTAGTGGTGCCTGCGTCTAAGTCGTTCTTGAAGGAGGCACAGCCATCATACTTAGAACTGGAAACATAGATGTAGTGCTTTCCTCCTATCCAATAATTATTAAAAGTGGGATCATAAATACTTGACGTTGGATTCCACAACATATCTCTGCCGTTTTGATTTAACAACCATGAGTCTTCGCCAAAGAAAATGTTCAGGCGCTCACCGGTTTCAGGATTGAATGCATAACCCGGAAACCAGGATCTTCCTTGCTCGTTTGGATTATCGATTCCGTCAATGTTCTTTGAATTCGCCTTGCGCAAATTAAATTTAAGTGCACCGCCTTGCGCAAGTACCACTTCATTATCTTCCTCCACCACTATACACTGTGACCATTTTGTTTTATCAGGTGTGAAAACAACATTCACACTCACCAAACTGTCAAGAGGATTGAGACCGGTGTGTGATACATCATTCCACGCAGGACCTATTGTCTTCTCGTCACTTGCAAGGCGATAAGGAGACCATGTTCTGCCAATAAGGTTCTCATAAACCTGGTTGTCGTCAATATTGACATAATCAGGGAAAGCTGTTCCTCCCATGGGAGCGTAGGTACCGGATCGAATCCAGTTGAAAAAATTATCGCCCTCCTCATCTGCTAATCCTGACAGCCATGGATGTTGCGGATCACTGAATTGAATGGTGGCTTCTATGAACCCATTATTGTCTGCGGTTTGAACAGCCACAGTACCGCCGGGGTTACGGGTCTGTTCAAGATAAACCTGCAAGCCCCAATCCGGAATGAGTTGCTGATTGGGAGAATCCAAAGTAGTATCCGCATAAACGACCTCACCGGTGTTAAGATTTTTAAGATACCAGTAGGTTCCTGTGGTACTTAATATTTTGCCGGCGTTATTAGTATCAACCATCCCAAATTCAAAATCAGCGGACGGAACTACTTTAGGATTATAAACTTCAATGCTCACAGGACCTTTCCCACCCAGATAGGTTTGATGGAAATTCTGAGCTATAGGGCTGGAAAGAATATCAAGGATAGATTGATCGGTTAGATCAGTTGCTAACTTGCCGTTACCACTGCCTTCCTGACGTGTAAGTTCAGGACCGTCACCATAGGAAGAATTTAAAACCAAGCCACCATCTTCAGGAGATGTGATGTGCGGAATTGCAGAATATATCTTGATATTTTTTCTACCGGCAAGATAAGGTTCCATTTGCACTTGCGTCGTAATATTTACAATGTTTCCCTGATCATCGAGGATGGTATCAGCTACTTCATAGTAATTGTAAGCATAAGAAACCGCACTAAAATAATAGGTCTTATTATTTACTAATCGTTTATCTCCTGTTGCAAAGGCATCAGTAGTAACATCAAGGGTGTGAACAATTCCCAGATCACTCCCTTCTACTTCAAGAACGGGAACATTAGGAACGAGATTCGGATTATTTACATCGAGGGAAGCATCAAAAATATAATTAACAATTTTCTCGACACCATTCTTAACATCGCATTGAAGAATAAGACGTGCTTTAGATGGATCATAAACTTTGGAAGCATCAGCATAATCCTTAGAATCTATCTTTGGATCAACTAATTGAAATATTTTATATCCTTCAAAGTTAAATATTGAATCAGGGCTGCCTATTGCTTTAATTTGAGGATCAGCAAATTTGAATCTCTCTATATTATGAGTGCTCCCCAGGGAATTATTAATATTCGCCATTGAGATAATCACTTCCCTGTCCAACTCGGTGATTGCAAGATCGGGAGCCGGCGGGCCATCTTTCAGCTTGAAGCCGTTATCAAACAGTGCCTGTGCTTTCAAGTCTGCCTGTTTGATGAGCTTGAAACTTGGGCAAGGATAGGTGCCTATCGGTGGACGAACCCATACTACCCCAATAACTATATCATTAGTAGCTCCCGGCTCAAGACGGAACGGCCCTGAAGATTGTATGAAGCGCTTGTCGCCGAAAGCATCATTGTATGAACATTCCGACCAGGCCGGCTGAGGCAAGGGTGGATCATCCGGAAAAACATAATTGGTTGGGGTGCCGCCGCCGTACCCGTTCCCGCCGAAAGTGAAGGGAGTATTGTCTTTCCAGGTGCCGGAAAGGTATCCATAATAGTCACTAGCATTTTCAGGGTTTCCAATTACAGAGAAATCATTTACGTAGTAGAGAAAAGATGACATTCCCAACTCATTTCCGTTTTGATCATGGGGTCCTTGAAAATAATCGATACCAATGTAAGGTGGTTGATTTCCATAATTCAAAGCACATGATCCTGCATCCACGGCCTGTCCGTTATATACAATGCCCAATCCGGTCTCAACGTCACACCCGACATAATCATCAGTATAGCATCCTAAATCAGGGTCTGCCCATTGTCCCATAAAAGTACTGTCAATAGGGACGGTAGCTTTATTGAGTAGCTTATATTTATAGAAGGTCATATCATTCACTTCATCGTTGGTTTTGAAAGCAAACGCCAATGTGTGAACTTCCATTCCAATAGCAGTAGCGCCGCTTTCAGTATGTATGTTTCCTTTATCATTATAAACCCACCAAATCATTTGATCAGCATAGCTGGGGATGGCACTGTTTTCATCAATAATTGGATAATCACCGGTTGTTGGATCATAGTAACCATTGCCATCAGCATCTTCAAATGGAGCCATGTCGCGATTGCCTACATTAGGGTAGTAAGGATTACCATAAGCAGGCCAGTTGAGAATATGAGTGGGAACCTGCGTGGAAGAAAGAACGGGGCCGAATTGCTGGTATATGGTAAGAAAGGAATCAATCTCTGTTCCTAAAACTTCAAATTGTTTATCCCAATCTTTGCATGTTTGTTTTTCTATCGCAGCATCGTTGTCCAACGGTCCGGGAAAAAAATCATTTCCGTTTTGACGATATGTAGCAGCCGCTACTTTTAACTGACCTTGAGCATCAATTCCGCCGATCCATACCGCGCCTGCGAACATAGAACTTGGATTCTCCGGCTGACCGGGTAAGCTCTTGGGGATTTCATATTTTGCGGTGCCGATTAAATCCCACCACATGTCGCCGCCATTTTGCAAGCGGACACGGGCATTATTTATATCCATGTCAATGGAAGAAGATGCCGGCGCACAGTCACCCGCAGCAACCTTCTCCGATTGACCTAAACTGTTCCCTCCGTATATTCCTGTATTTTCTTTTGCCTGCGAAGAGAAGCATATCAGCAACATCATCGCGATTAGAAGGATTGGCTGTTTCATTATGATCATGATTTTAATTTTAGAAATTTAGTATTGCACCAAGATGAATTCTTCTTGCTAAGCTATAATTACCCGGGTTGTCTTCTTTAATTCCATAGAGAAAAGCAAAAGTTTCGGGGTTAACCTGGCCATTCATAGTTTGCTGACCTGTGGCGGATTCTATATACCCATCCTCGTTCGGGTTTCCGGTAAAGGCATAGACACCGAGCACATTGGCTACATCAAAAACATTCTGCACAAGCAAATAAACATTGAGATATAATGGATTAATTTGTTTTCCATTTTTTTCTGCATCCTTCATTTTTTGTGGTGATGTTAATCTGAAATCCTTATCCAGCTTAGCATCCACTTTAAATGACCATGGCAATCGCGAACCATTCACGCTCCCGTCCAATGATGTTTGAGTAGCTACGCCAAACAATGCGGTTGGAGTGGCGTCGGTTTGCTTTGAGTAGGGTGTTCCTGAACCGGCACGGAATATCATATTCAAACCGGCGTTTGCTAATATCTGCGATTTATTTTTTCCTGCAAGAGGTCCGTTATAATCTTCTCCTGCCGGAAAACGATAATCTGCTGCAATGGTAATGTTGTGGCGCTGATCATAGCTGAAAGGAACGATGGTACGTAAGTTGGGCTGACCTGAACCAACGAGGGTTATGCCGGAAGTCGCACTCGATCCTGTCCCTGCTGCAAACTGCAAGGTATAGTTTGCTTCCAACCTTATATTTTTAGTCCGTTGAAGCTCATAGGTTAACTCTATGGATTTTACGGTGCCAAAATCGGTATTGCCATAGGTGATATAACTATGCGGATAAGCATAAGCAACATTTTGAACCTGGATCATGTCTTTCAATTCGCGATATGTTCCGCTGATTGTTAAAACAGAAGTAGGACCTAATTTTTGCTTAAAGCCAACCTGGTAGTCAATAGTTCTTTCAGGCTTCAGATCAGGGTTGGGAAAGACAGCACCCTGCAAAGAGTTGAAAAAATAATAGTAATAAATAGGAGCGAATGCAACACCTCTCGATTCAGTTCCGGAAGGCCGTTGAGTAAGAACATCATAGTGCGCAAAGAACATGGCCATATCAGAAATGGGGAATGAAAAGGCAATACGCGGCATGAAATCCAATGAAGGTTTATAATCCTGGAATGAGGCAGAAGTGAGTGTGAGATTCGTCAAATCATTATTCTCCAGGTACGGTTGAATTTGTCCGTTTGATGTGGCTTGTGCAATCACTTTCGGATCATTTACCTCAGTTCCCTGGGCATTGTACCATGTATCACCATTTCGGTATCCAACTATTGAGGTCGGATGTTCAATGTCATTTACATATACAGCATAGCCGGCGCCCATGTTAGAAGGATGGCTTCCCAAATCAGTCACTTCTGCAACTGTGCGAATGGGGTAGATAGAATATTTGTCTTTCAGCTCCTTCATATTATTGTCAAAGCGATCTACGCGCAAACCGATATTGAAAATGAGATCACGAAAGTTGAACTTATCCTGAATATAGGCAGCGGCGTAATTCGGTTGATATGCCGCCATGTCACGGGTGAAATTTCCGTTAGCATCCTTTTGTACGAAATAATCCTCTAAGCTTGGCTGTTTCGTCAAACGATTTCCAAGGTAATCATAACCATAAGCGAAATAAAAGTTGGAACCGTTATTCAGCAATTCATCAGGACTAAACATGCTTAAGCTAAGCTGGCTGGGGTCAATGGCATCTACATCAATGAAATCAAGACCGTTGGGATCCAATCCTAAACTTGCTCTCAAAGATTTATCAAAGTATGCCTGATCTTGCGCAACAAAAAGACGATTGTATTTTACAGTGTCAAGAAAAACTCCGAACTCATCATAAACAGGAATCGGGTTCCTGGTATCTAACGTTTGAATGTGGCGATTGGCCAATTGGCGGGCTAAGCCCCAAAGTCCTGTACCTGTGGCGAAAGGAGAAACGACATAGCGACGCTCAATTCTCTGCTCATATTCAAAACCAAATTCAATGGCGTGCTTGCTCTTTTCACCTTTTCCCGGTTTCACAATATCAACAGAAGCATTTAATGAAAAATGGAATTGGTCATTATTACGCTTTCCATATCCGGTAATGGGAAATCCGGTATTCCAAAACATTGAATAAACTGAAACCGTACTCACCGGAAGATATCCGTTCAATATTGCGCCTCCATTGGCAATATCGTTAAGCGAAGTATAAAATCCTGAGGGATCAGAACCAGCGAGTTCATAATACTGTGAAGTGTACCGTGTAAGATTTGGATTGAGTGTTCCGGGCTCAAAGGTTACAAGTGTATCAAGATAACCGGCAAGCAACCATCCTGTAAGGTTTGCCGTGGTATCCTTTCCAAAGAAATAAAGTGGCTCCCGATAGGTGGTAAACTTTCCCACATATCCATAATCAAAAGCATTAAACCCAAGGTTGGGATCATCAAATTTCTCGGTGAATTTGGTGTAGTCTGCCTGGATAGAATAATATGCATTCTGAAAAACTGATTGTTTATCTTTTCCCATCGATGTTGGAAAACGTTGTGTGAATCTTACAAAACCCCGGTAAGTGCTTTGATGATATTCCTCATTGCCATCCTTAAAATCAAACATACTGCTGTTGTAATCCCAATTGATAAACTTAAAAAGCCCAACATTTCCGCCTACAGTGAGATTAATGTACTTGCTAAGCCCAAAATCCAGCTTGCCATTCATGCGATATGCATAATCATTGTTGTTAAGCCTGTACTTGGTGGTCTCAAGATCATTGGCTGTAATAAATGCAGCAGACGGTACAAAACCCGAAGCGCTCGGCGATGGCGTCAATGGATTTTGCTGCAGGTTGGTCAACACATCATCTTTCACTTTGTATAATGTAACTGCTGAAGGGCTCCCGTCCTTGTTGTGTTCGAATTCCCCGGAAACAAAAAAACCGATTTTAGCCACTAATGAATCCTGACCAGGTTGAAGAATAGAAGGTAAATGCCGGGTATAGACCGGACCGGAAAGATTCACACTTCCAAGATCATAACCATAAGGGTCAAGAAACTGGGAAGTCACCACTTCAACGCCACCATGATATTCCTGAGAAGGGCCCCGCGTGGTGATGGTGATAAATCCGCCAAGTGCATCGCCGTACTTAGCAGGAATTCCTCCGCTGATTACTGTAATGTCATCAATAGCATCCTTCGGCAATCCGATGTTTCCGGTGACCCTCATTCCGTCAATTATATATAGAGTAGCGTTGGAACGCTGCCCACCAACGTTCAAAGGCGCTTTGTCATCCTTTTGGGTAATACCTGCTGAGAGCGATGCAATGGTATTAATGTCCCGGGGTGCCATTTCGCTAATTTTTACCCTGTCGAAATTACTCCCCGTGGAAGTTTTACCCGGCTCAAATAATTTTTCAGGCACTACTATAAGTTCAGGAAGAATAATACCATTATTCTTCATTGGCACATCCTGAGTTGAAATTTGTTCGGGAACAATTTTAATTCCAATCAGAGTGACCGGTTGGTATCCAATATATTTCACAAGCAAGTCGTATTCACCCGGATTAATCGGCTTAATGGTGTAATTGCCATTATCATCGGTAGTTCCGCTTCCCTTATCGGTTCCGTTTTGCTGCAGCAACACAGCAGCAAAAGGAATTCCTTCATGGGTCTTTTCATCATAAACTCTTCCTTGCAATTCACCGGTCTGTGCGAACAACTTGCCGGCAGTTAAGAGTAATAATACGAGGATTGTGTACAGCTTTCTCATCCTGCAAATTTGGTTTGGTTCAAAAACGAAGGCGACAAATATAACTTGCTAATTGGTTTCACGCAATAAAAGTATGTGCATCTGTGGCGAGCGCACTCATTGTCACACGGCTTTGACAAACTTTTGACAATTATGAAAGCGATGAAATTTTTTTTAGCAGCACTTCAGCAATCTTTTTTTTCGACTCAAAACTTTTTCCTGCTACGTGTGGGGTAAAGATTACTCTTCCGGTATTTATCAATTCACGAAACAAATTTCTTTCTTCCTGCGTGTGCGAAGTTAAGTTTTCATTCTCATAAACATCCAATGCCGCATCCAACACTTTTCCGTTGTGAATGCATTCAAGCAAATCTTTGTGGCGAATGATTTTTCCCCGTGAAGTATTAATAAGATGAATCTGCTCTTTGAATCGTTGCAAGTACTGCGTGTCAATCATCCACTTTGTTTCTTCAGTGAGCGGAACATGAAAGCTGATGATCTCTGCTTCGTCAAAAATTCTTTTCATCTCCGCTTCTTCTGCAAACGCATCTCCATAGTTGCGGAGGTACTTGTCATACGCAAGCACTTTCATGTTGAAAGGCGGAAGTTTTTTCGCGAATGCTTTTCCTGTATTTCCATAGCCGATGATGGCGATGGTCCGTCCATCCAATTCGTGCACCCGGTTTTCTTCCACCAACCATTGCTCATTTCTTGTTTGAAGAAATGATTGAGTGATGTTATGAAAGATTGCGAGCAGCAATGCCGCTGCGTGTTCACCCACTGAGTTTGCATTTCCTTCGGGAGAACTGATGCAGGAAATATTTTTTGCTTCAGCATACACCACATCAATATTCTCCATTCCCGAACCCGCGCGTGCAATAAATTTTAATGAAGAAGCCCGTTCAATAATTTCTCTCCCGACAATGATTCTGGTAGCCACAACAATTCCATGATAGAGGTGAATGATTGGAGTAACCTCCTGTTGTAAAATTCCAAAACGCTCATCACATTCATAGCCGAGATTCTCCAGGCCCCTGACCAAAAAGGGATGAAGATCTTCAGTGATTAATACTTTTTTACTCATGAGATTACACCGATTGAAAAATGATTACACCGCTTGTAATAAGCGATTTGCAAGTTCAATCCATTCTTCCACTGAAAGCTGCTCCGCCCTTTTTGCGAAAATTTCTTCTTTCAAAAAATTTTTGTCACTGACCATTTTGATTAAACTATTACGCAAAGTTTTCCTGCGCTGATTGAAACCGGCTTTCACCAGTGCTGTTAAGAAATTTTCATCTTCAATGTGCGGGGAAATTTTTTTTCGCTTCAGGCTGATCACAGCAGATTTTACTTTCGGTGGTGGCACAAAGCTTTGTGCCCCTACCTCAAAAAGAAATTCCACGTTGTAAAACGCCTGCATCAGCACACTCAGAATTCCGTATGCTTTGTTTCCATGCTTCGCTGCAATCCGTTGAGCTACTTCTTTCTGAAACATTCCCATCACAAACGGAATCATCTCTTTGTTTTCAAAAACTCTGAAAAGAATTTGCGATGAAATGTTGTAAGGAAAATTTCCGACGATGGAAAACTCAGGCACGTTCAATGACTTCAAATCAAAGGTGAGAAAGTCATGATAAATTAATGAATGCATGATGGCAGGAAACTGTGTTCGTAACAGGACCACCATTCGTGCATCGGTTTCAATGGCAAAGAATTTAATAGAAGGTTCCTGCAAAAAATATTTCGTGAGCACTCCTGTCCCGGGGCCGATCTCCAAAACCACTTCACAGTTATTTTCCGTCAGGAAATCATCAGCAATTTTCCGGGCAATGTTTTCATCCTTTAAAAAATGCTGCCCGAGTGATTTCTTTGCTTCAATCTTTTTTCTCACCGCCCAAAAGTAAGACGTAAGAGGTGAGATGTAAGATGTAAGACTCGTGGACGTAAGACTTGTGGACTTTAAACAGTGAATAGTGAATAGTGAATCGTAACATGTTTCATGAATCGTAAATGAATTGCGAATCGGGATACGTGAATCGCGAATCGTGATACGTGAATCGTATATCGTATTTAAGTAGCTTTACCGCCCTTCATTTTTCACCATCCCATGAATATCACCTCAACGAATAAAATCGGCCGCAACGATCATCTCATCATTCTTGCTGAGAAAGAAACGGATTGGAATAATATCGAGCAGCCGGAAGAAAATACGGACATCATCAAAAGCCAGATCAAGAAAGATGTCAAGCAGGTAGTAATTCCTTCTCCCACGCGAATGGTGTTTGCGGTGATTCTGGAAAAGAAGGAATTGAAGCACGAAAATGATGAAGCACTTCGCAAGGCGGGAAATAAAATCCTTTCTGCTATCAACAAACACAAGCTTACTTCTGTCACCCTTCAGAATTTTTCTTCAGTAGAAAATGCTTCAGTGAATTTCACCGAAGGAATGGCGATGGGTAACTACCAGTTTCTCCGATACAAGAAAGAAGCAGCAAAGGATGCGAATACACTGAAAGAAATCCGCATCCTCGATGAAACGATTTCGAAAGCCGACATTGAAATACTACAGGCAATTATTGATTCCGTTTACCTAGTGCGCGACCTTGTGAACGCGCCGGTCAATTATTTGAACGCGACCGATCTGGCGAATGAAATTGTGAAGGCCGGAAAGAAAGCCGGATTCAAAACAGAGGTGTTTAATAAAAATAAAATTGCGGCGCTGAAGATGGGCGGACTTCTCGCCGTGAACCAGGGAAGTGTTGATCCGCCAACATTTACCATCATGGAGTATGCACCGAAAAATGCGGTGAATAAAAAACCTATTATCCTCGTCGGCAAGGGAGTGGTGTATGATACGGGCGGCCTGAGTTTGAAGCCCACACCGAACTCGATGGATTTGATGAAGAGTGACATGGCGGGAGCAGCGACCATGCTGGGCACCATCTATTGCGCAGCAAAAACAAAATTGCCGCTGCACATCATTGGTCTTGTTCCGGCTACTGACAATCGTCCCGGCTTCAATGCCTTTGCTCCCGGCGATGTGATCACCATGCACAACGGCATGACGGTGGAGATGCTGAACAGTGATGCGGAAGGAAGAATGATTCTCGGTGATGCGCTGAGTTTCGCGAGGCAATACAAACCTGAGCTCGTGATTGATGCTGCAACCCTTACTGGCGCCGCTCATCGCGCTGTGGGTGATTACGCCATCGCATACATGGGCACGGCGCCGGATGAAATCAAAACTGATTTTGAAGCATGTGGCCGCGAAGTGTACGAGCGCCTGATTGAATTTCCGTTGTGGGAAGAATATGGAGACATGCTGAAGAGTGATATCGCCGACATAAAAAATATCGGCGGCGCTTATGCAGGTGCCATTACCGCCGGAAAATTTTTAGAAAAGTTTACCGACTATCCCTGGCTGCATCTCGACATTGCAGGAGTTGCCTATTTCACCTCTTCGATGGGTTACAAAGGGAAGAATGCTTCTGCATTTGGTGTCAGACTGTTGTTTCGCTTTTTGCAGAAGAGGGCAGCATCTGCATCATGAATTTTTGCCGGATCCTGACTGGATTTTAACTACTAATTTTGATTGAAGAACAAAAAGATTGAAACATGAAAGTAACCGCTATCATCGAAGAATCAGAAGACGGATGGTTTGTAGGGCAGATCGAAGAATTTCCGGCAGCTCTTTCGCAGGGAAAAACAATACCTGAACTAAAAGCAAACTTGCTTGATGCCCTGCACTTACTCATGGAAACTAACCGCACCGAAACCGATAAAGAATACATCGGACGATCTGTTCAAAAAGAAGAACTCATCATTTCCTGATGAAAAGAAATGACCTTATCAGGCATCTTCACAAGCACAAATGTGAGTTAATGCGGGAAGGCAGCAATCACTCCGTCTACCAAAATACTGTTTCCAAAAAACAATCTGCTGTTCCCCGGCATCAGGAATTATCTGATTTACTCTGCAGTAAAATTTGTAAACAACTTGAAGTTCCAAATATTAAAAATAGTGAGTAAAAAACTAAACAATGTCTGATCACAAAAAATACTTGGTAGGCATTACCCTCGGTGACATGAACGGCATCGGCCTGGAAGTGATGCTGAAGACTTTCCTTGACAACCGCATGTACGAATGGTGCACGCCTGTGCTGTATGGTTCGTCTAAGATCGTTTCATTTCACCGCAAAGTTTTGAATCTCGGTCAATTCAACTTTGCGCAGTCGCGCGGC
This sequence comes from Chitinophagales bacterium, assembly GCA_035638255.1. GTDB lineage: Bacteria > Bacteroidota > Bacteroidia > Chitinophagales > UBA10324 > DASRAJ01. The sequence goes on along the minus strand of DASRAJ010000005.1, from coordinate 2,174 downwards.
GTTGACAAAATTCAGCTCAATACCTTCAACATCATCAACTGCTGGGAAGATGATCCTGTTGTGCAGCTTGGGCAGATGAATGAGACGGGAGGCAAGTACGCCTTCCTTTCGATTGAAGCGGCGGTAAAAGATTTGAAGGAAGGAAAAATTGATGCGCTCGTTACGGCGCCGATCAACAAGAAAAATATTTTGCGTGAAAATTTTCAATTCGCCGGTCACACCGGTTATCTCGCGCAGCAGGCAGGCGTGAGTGACTACTGCATGTTCCTTTGCAGCAACGATTTGAGAGTAGGGTTGGTGACCGAGCACGTGCCCGTTTCAGAAATTGCACAGAGCATCAAAAAAGAAAAAATTATCAGCAAGCTCGATATCATTCGCAAATCACTCAAGCTCGATTTTGGAATTGACAAGCCGAAGATTGCAGTGCTCAGCTTGAATCCTCATGCGGGCGATGATGGATTAATTGGTAAAGAAGAGATGGATGAAATCAGGCCCGCTATTGCAGAAGCAAAAGCAAAAAACATTTTCGCGCTCGGTCCTTATCCTGCCGATGGACTGTTCGGCTCCGGCAATTACAAAAAGTTCGACGCCATACTTGCCATGTATCATGACCAGGGTCTCGTCCCCTTCAAAGCATTGTGTTTTGATTCGGGCGTGAATTATACGGCCGGCCTTCCCTTCGTTCGCACCTCTCCCGATCACGGAACCGGTTATGACATTGCCGGAAAAAATCTTGCGCGTGAGGATTCGTTTCGTGAAGCGGTATTTCTTGCTGTAGATATTTTGAAGAAGCGTGAGAATTTAAAAGACATGTCGGCGAATCCTCTGAAGAAAACGGAGATGGCGAAGGAGCGTGGATAGTTCGCAGTTTGCAGTTGGCAGTTTGCAATTAATTATTATTGCACTCACACAATTTATTCTGAATTTTGTTTCTCAATTCAACTCATCATGGCAATTCCAGTCACAAGAAAAATTACCGAGGCTGAGTATCTCGAAATTGAAAGCGCTGCTTCATTTAAGAGTGAATATTACAAGGGTGAGGTGTTTGCCATGGCAGGAACATCAGTTAAGCACAACATTATTGCAATGAATCTCTACAAGAAAGTCGCTTCTTTTTTGGAAGGCAAACCGTGCCGGATGCTTGGAAGTGAGATGAGAGTTCACGTGAGGAAGAACACATTGTACACTTATCCCGACGGGCTTATTGTCTGTGGAAAGATGGAACTAAAACAAGGTGAAGAATTCGATACTCTGATGAATCCTTCAATCATCTTCGAAATCCTTTCATCTTCCACCGCCAGCTATGATCGCGGCGAGAAGTTCAAACTGTACCGCGAAATTGATTCACTTGATGAATACATTTTAATCTCTTCTGAGAATATTGGGGTAGAAATCTTCCGGCGCCAGCCGAACAACAACTGGATTCTTTCTGAATACAAAACCGCTGAAGAAAATTTTATGATTGAGAAGATCGGCTATGAAATGAAGATGGCTGATTTGTATGACGGCGTTGAATTTGAAAGTTGATTCTCTACTGCTCTAAATCCACGAACCTCCCATTCATCTCACAATTTCAAAGCGAACATCATCGTCGAGAATATGCAGCGTGTATATTCCTGAAGGAAGATTAGAAACAACAAGTTGAAGTTTGAAGTTTTCCGGGTCTGATGCTAAATGATAAACATTTCTTCCCAGAAAATCGAAGATGTCAATGTTTATGAAATCTGATTCGAGGTTTTTTCCGGGAACATATATTTCGAGATAATCTCTTGCAGGGTTTGGAAACAAGAGCACCTCAGCGGTTTCATTTACACTTTCTTGAACAGAGGTCGGGAGGTCGAGCGTGTCAATTAATGTGCAAGGAAGATAAGTGGTATCTTTTGAAAGAGTGTCGGAAGTTGATATTGCCAAAGAGTCGAGGAGAGACCGTACAGTCGTGGCAGTAGCGGAATAGAAGGGGTCGTTAATTAGATTTTGATTTTCCTGAGGATCGGAGTTCAGATCAAAGAGTTCTTCCACCAAAGAATCGCAATGATATCTAACGTACTTAAACCCTACCGTCCGCACTCCCCGCCACGATGGCTGCGTAGGTTGTAAAGGACGAATCACTTCGAGGTAAACACTCGTGCGTTCATGTCCGGGTTGCAACAATGATTCTATTGATGTTCCCTGAA
>DASRAJ010000004.1:0-18613 GCA_035638255.1 Chitinophagales bacterium | reverse complement strand
TTTCTGTCACTCCATCCGGAGGCATTTCATTTCGCTGGTTTCATTACCTCGCCTATCCGTGGGGTCAGCCCATCGCTACCGGCCCCATTTATTATTATCCTCAAACAGGATCCTGGATGTGTGAGGTAACCACTTCAAACGGCGTTTACACGACAGGTCCCGTGCCGATAAGAACCGATCAGCCCTACATTACGGCATGGTATAGCGGTTCCAGTTGCGATCCATCTTATGTTACGTTTCGGGAAGAATATACTGCTGTAAATGGATACAACGTTTACAATAGCTATCAGTGGAAGAAAGATGGAAATGATATTTCAGGGGCTTCTAATTATACCTACACACCTTCTTCATCCGGAAGCTACACTTGTGTTGTCTCTCTAAGCTGCGGCACGGGAACATCGAACCCTATTGCCGTTGTATTAAACAGTCCCATTCCTTCGAATACTTCCATTACCGCCAATGGTGCAACCACGTTTTGCAGCGGCGGCAGCGTTACACTTTCAGTTCCCAATACAAGTGGATGGACTTATCAGTGGAAAAAGAATAACACGGCACAGTCAGGAGCAACTTCCTATAGTTATTCAGCAACTCAATCCGGTACCTATACCTGCACCATTACGAACGTCTGCGGATCAATGACGACAGCAGGAGTTGTTGTTACAGCAGAGACGCTGCCTGCTGCAGCAATTACTGCCGGCGGCGCTACAACTTTTTGCACCGGTTCAAGCGTCACCCTCACTGCGAATAGCGGCTCGTATACTTATTTGTGGAAGAATGGAGGGTCAGCGATTTCGGGAGCCACCTCTCAAAACTATGTTGCGAATGCTGCAGGCAGCTATACTTGTAATATAGGAAATACCTGCGGCGCCTCAACTTCCAACGCAATCAATGTTACAGTGAACGCCCCGCCAACTGCGCAGAATGCAGCCATCAGTGCAGGTGGTTCAACTTCATTTTGTACAGGAGGAAGTGTGGTGTTGACCGTTGCTGCTTCAGGTCTGACATATCAATGGAAAAGTGGGGGATCAACTATTTCAGGGGCAACGTTACAGAGTTTCACAGTTTCTGCTTCGGGAACATATACCTGTGATGTAAGCAACAGTTGCGGAACCACGACTTCCAATTCCATCACTGTTACCGTGAACACCGCGCCTACTGCACAGCAGTCAACCATTACCGCCGGAGGACCAACTACTTTTTGCAAGGGAAGCAGCGTAACGCTTTCAGTTGCAACAGCAGGATTAACCTACCAGTGGAAGAAGGGCAACAACAATCTTGCAGGTGCCACTCAACAGAGCTATACCACTACAAAAACCGGTACTTACAAGTGTGTGGTAAGCAATTCTTGCGGAACCATTACATCCAATTCAATTTCGGTAACACAAAATTCACTTCCAACGGTTTCCATTTCTCAATCTCCCTGCTCCGGCGGCACAATCTTGCTGACGTGCACATCCAATCCAAATACAGGTGTAACGTATCAATGGAAGAAAGGAAGTACAACATTAAGCGGAGCTACCAACCCGACCTACAACGCAGCGCAGAACGGCACTTACAAATGCACGGTGACAGTTTCAGCAACAGGTTGCACCAAAACGTCAGCAGGTTCTCAGGTTACGATCACTTGCAGGTCGGGTGGTGTGGTCAATGATAATAAAGTGATTATTTATCCAAATCCCACCGCAGATTACTTTAACATCAGCAATGCACAGCTTGATGCGCAAAGTGTGATTTACATTTATGATCTCACCGGAAGATTGGTAGAAACCTACGAAGTAAGCGGTGGCGAAATGAAAATTGGTGCAAAACTTTCTAACGGAGTTTACTTCTTAAAGGTCACAGAAAATAATGAAGCACAGCAGGTGATTAAGCTGGTGAAGAATTTCTGAAAATAATTTTAGGTAAATTTCATGCAGGGACATCTATTGGATGTCCCTGTGTGTTTCTATTAGTTGATAAAGATTTCGGCCAATAAAAAAAATTGGCGGCAGTGCAAACTTTGAACATTTGGAATTCTAATTAGCATTACTTTGGTGCGTAAACAAACAGATGAGCAATGAAAAAACTCTTGACGGCAATACTTTTAATTCTATATGCTACGACATTTGGACAAGGTGCGACCAAAACCGAAACGCCTATTCAAACCGTTGACAGGATTTTTAAGCAATACACAAAGGTTGAGGACAACTCACCATCGCAAAGCGTGAAAGACGAAATGACCAAAGCACTTACAGCGTTGCAACAATCAAGTAGCAAAACTGACTTGCCTCTTCTGCTAAATGTTTGGATGTATTTTGACCCGACTGATTTTCCAACAAGAAAGTTGATAGAGCCAATACTTAATAAAGACAAAGCGGCTTTACTCATTGCAATTGACAAGCGACTAAAAAAGAAAAGGAAAACCGAGAGCAAGGAAAATGCTCCCTACTCTGACTTGCTTTCTTTAAGACAACAACTTTCAAAATAAGCGACCAATGAAAAAACTATTTCCTCTACCGGTGGGTGTCACACGTGTCACACCGACCGAATCAATGATAAAACTTTCGGCGGGTAATAATTTTTTATGAATTTTTTTGCGGGGACATCTCATTTGATGTCCCCACGTGTTTCTTTCAAATAAACGCATTAAAAACCCTTTGTCGCTATGAATAAACTGCGTTGCTTAATAATACTTTTTTTGAGTTGCAGAATTTGCAGCGCACAGAATCTTGTTCCTAATGGAGATTTTGAAAGTTATTCTCAGTTGCCTTCCGGTGCGGGTCAATATAGCTTATGCACCGGATGGAGTAATTGTGGCGGCTTTGGTTCACCGGATTATTTTCACCTTAATGGAAGCGGGCAAGCTCAATTGCCGAATCCTTTTCCTGCAACAGTTTACCCTTATGGAGGCTCAGCCATAATGGGTTTGATTCTTTACGATGTGTCTTACCCGGATTTCAGAGAATATATTTCGCATTCGCTTTTAAACCCTCTGACAATCGGAGAAACTTACCACCTTTCATTTTATGTTACTAACGGGACACCACCCATCTACTATGGCGGAAGCGGCTGCGATCATTTCAGCGTGGCCTTTTCAACGATGCTCCTTTCGCAAACCAATCCGCTTATAATTGATTTTACTCCTCAATATATTTATAACGGCTTCCTGTATAATAATGACTGGCAGCAGGTGACATTTAACTTTACAGCCGATTCTGCTTATCAGTATATCACCTTCGGAAGCTTTGTGAATGATGCCGTGCAGCAACTTCAGCCGCATGATTCGGCACTCTCTTTTTCAGAAGCTTATTATTTTATTGACGATATTGTTTTGGAAAGCCCTAAAGGGACTGGAATTAATGAAACAAATAGTCAGGAAAATTCAGTGATCGTTTTTCCTCAGCTCTTTTCAGATGTGTTGAATATCAGAACTGAGAAAAGTGATGTGTACGATATTTTTATTTATGACATCGCTTCAAGAAAAATTTTGCAGCAAGAGTTTATAAACTCTGTTACATTAAACACAGAACTACTTGCAAAAGGAATTTATGTTTATGAAATCAGAAATAAAAACGGAGTGATTAAGAAAGGAAAAATTGTGAAGGAATGAGACTGCGCAGTTTCATTGCGAAAGCGCTGATCAGTAGTGATAGAAGCGGCTGATGTGGTCAAGCTGACTGGGAACTAACGAGTGGTGGTGGTTGATGCCGTAGGTGGTCTTTGTGCAGTTTTGAGTTGAGGCAGACCAACAACAGAAGCGTGAGTATACTTCCTATTTTTGACATGAAGTAAATGTAGTTACCATGAAAAAAATACTCCTCCTATTAACACTCATCACAAATATCTGCTGCGCCCAAATGGGTGAATGGACGTGGATGAACGGACCAAGCACTGCAAACCAGGCGGCGGTCTATGGAACGCTATCTGTCTTTGACCCTGCCAACAGACCTCCATCGAGCTACGAGGCTTGTCAATGGACCGATCATCAAGGGTTCTTTTGGCTGTTTGGTGGCCTCGGTACTTATAACGATGATCTCTGGAAATTCGACCCATCTATCAATCAATGGGCCTGGATAAAAGGTCCGGGCGTTGCCAATCAAGCGGGGGTTTATGGAACTTTTCAGGTGCCTTCGTCTGCTAATAATCCCGGTGGCAGAGGCTATGGAGAAATCACCTGGACAGATATTTTCAACAACCTCTGGATGTATGGCGGATATGGAAAGGACGTGAACAATTCCGAGGGTTTTTTGGGTGATTTATGGAAGTATGATATTGCAACTAATGAATGGACCTGGATGAGTGGAGCGGATACTATTTCAACAGTACCTGCCTATGGGACTCTTGGTATTCCCGATCCTGCAAACACCCCCGGCGGAAGATGTGAATGCAATGCAGCCTGGGTGGATGGCAACAATAACTTATGGCTCTACGGCGGCGATGTCAATCTCAATGCGGACCGGGCCGGTGACTTATGGATGTATAATACTGCTATTAATGAATGGGTTTGGATGAGCGGTACCACGTCATTAAATGCCATGCCGGTTTGGGGAACCAAAGGGGTGCCCAACAGTGCCAACATGCCCGGAGGACGATTTTGTTATACGTCATGGAAATCATGTGATGGTGACTTTTGGATGTTTGGAGGTTCGGGTTATAACGATATGTGGCGATTTAATATCGCTTCAAATATGTGGACATGGATGAGTGGCACCTCCACTATCGGTGCTACCGGAATCAGTAATGCCGATTGCGTTCCCGATACCGGAAATATACCCGAAGGCAAAACAGAAAACCGTGCTTGCTGGACTCTTCCTGGTAATAATTTCGTGAATTATGGAGGCGATTTTTTCAGCGATCTATGGAACTTCAATTCCGTAACTTTAGAATGGACTTTGATGAATGGTCAACCGAATACATCTGCAAATCCAAACTTCGGAACCATACTCGTTTCAAGTCCCGCCAATACTCCCGGAGACCGGGGCGGTGCACTTGGCTTCAAGGATAACGATGGAAATCTTTGGCTCTTTGGCGGCTTTGGTTTTATGGGATATTATAACGACATGTGGAAATTTGTACTGGATACCACCTGTCCTGTTATCACAGTTTGCCCGGGCAAAGGAACTAACATTACTGAGACTTCAGGTAATCCTGAAATCTCCATCTACCCCAATCCGAACAATGGCACTTTCACGATAGATAATTTACATGCCCTTGGAACGGGAGTGATTTACGAGTTACAAATTACTGATGTGCTTGGACGGATAATTTTCTCTTCAAATAATATCACCAACAACAAGGAAACCTTCACCCTGCCATTGTCCAATGGAATTTACTTCCTCATCATTTTTGCTGGGGATAAAACTTATAACCGGAAGCTGATCATCAACAATTCGGAGCGTTGATTTTACTAATGATATTTCTTCTTTAGTAAAGTTCATCTTCAATGAAAATAATTTAAGTTTAATGAAGCTGGATTTGTCGGAAAATTTCCTAAAGTTCAGAAGGAAGTTAAGTTACATTTACATGTTTTCCATTTGTTGCTGCGTATGGAAAGTGATTTGCACACAACCTAAAAAAATTTCCAATGAGAAACACACACACGCGTCTCCCGGTCCAACATGCGAAAGTGCATGCTGACGAGCCAACTTACCAGAAGTCTGATGCCGGTTTCTTTTCATCAATGTTTACTTACTTCAAATCAAAGTGGAAGCGCCTGCCGGTTATTTTATTTGCTCTGATCACGATGGTGATTTCTTCTGCTATCGCACAGCCCGCCGGACCTATGGTAGCCGGAAGTTACGCGCTTACGGGTTCTATTACGTGGTATGACTCGGGAGGAGCGGGCGGATCAGGTTGTTCCGGGAGTTCGGCGAGTAACTATTCAAACAATGCGAACATTACAGAGACAATGACAGCCAATGCAGGTCAAGCAATAGCGGTCTCTTGGACATCGGGCACTTTTGGAATTGCTTCAGGGGATGTGTTAACTGTATATGATGGCCCAACCACGGCTTCTCCTGTTTTAGCAACCTATACAACCACAACGAATCCAATACCAGCCACGATCGGCGCCACCTCCGCTAACAGCATTACGTTTCACTTTACCTCCAATGCTAACTCTACTTGTAAAGGATGGGAGGCGACCATTACCCCTTATTACTATCTGCAGCCCGGCAGTTTTAGTTTCTCCTGTCCGGGAACTTACACATTTATTGATCCTCAAAATGCAGGTTCAGGTGGGTCGGGAGGAGATGCTACATGCCAGGTAAGCGGAGGAAATACAAAAGATTACCAGGATTTAGTGACCATGACAGAAACTTTTTCCACCAGTAACGGACAATGTATTCAGGTGGATGGATCAACCCCTGACAACTTTGGCATTTGTTCCCTTGATACGCTGAGAGTATTTGATGGACCTTCAACTGCTTCGCCAATCGCTAATAGTGGCAGCGCAGTTTATACCAATACTTTCACCAGCCCGGCCGCATTCTCAACAAATGGTAGTTGTGCTACCTTTCAATTCATCGCTAACGGCAACAACCATGCAAGGGGTTGGCAAATGAGCCTGAGTTGTGTAACATGTCCTGCTGCTTCAATCAACAATGATTGCGCGAATGCAATTGCATTAATTCCGGGTGCTTCTTGCTCCTATATCGCAAGCTCAGTTAGTGCCGGCAATTCTTCACAGGGAGGCGTCCCGGCATGCGTGGGTACTGCGAATGATGATGTGTGGTATAGATTTATTGCTAATAATCCCTCCATGCAAGTTACAGTTGCAGCAACTGATGGTACCATGGATCCGGTGGTACAGCTCTTAAGCGGAACATGCATTTCATTTACATCACTTTATTGCCAGAATGCCACAGGGGTTGCAGGAACTGAAACAATTAATGCTGCGGGCTTAACTGTGGGTTCTGCTTACTATATAAGAGTGTATGATTTTGCAGTTGCCAACGCTAATCATACTTTCAATATTTGTGTGGTGGGCGCTTCCCCCACCGATTGTTTGGGAGCACAGCAAGTTTGCAACACCAGCATGCTTACTCATTCTGCATCAGGTTATCCTGATTATGGTACGCAGGAATATAATAGCTCATATTGGGGATGCGATGTATCCGGTGAGATTCGCTCTGCCTGGTACGACTTTCAGATTGGCACTTCCGGAAAACTTGGATTTACCATTAGTGCCCTTTCCGGTTCTCCTTATATGAACTGCGATTTCGTATTGTGGGGTCCCTTTGCAAGTGTGAATTGTCCGATGAACACGGTTCCTTTGCGTTGTTCTTATGCAATTGGTTATTCATTCAATGCTTATGGATTACCTCCTTATTCTACCGGTCTGGAAATAGGTGCAGGTGATTTTACAGAAGGGACAGGAGGAAATGGCTTTGTGGAAACGGTAGATGCGTTTGCAGGTCAGTGGTATGTTCTGTTAGTAAATATTTATGGAGGACCGAATTCATACAATGTAACCTGGATGGACAACATACCGTCAAGTCAGCAGGCCGTTTTTTCGGTTTGTGGCGGATGCACTCCACCCACTATAAGTGATGCAGCCGTTTCAGCCGATGGTAGCACTAACTTCTGCTCAGGAGAAAGCGTCATGCTTTCGGTTGCGACAGCAGGACTAAACTATCAATGGAGAAATGGCGTGACATCTATATCCGGTGCTACGAACCAAAGCTTGTCAGTCACTACAAGCGGATCCTATATATGCGAGGTAAGTAACGCTTGCGGGACAGCGACTTCCAATTCCACCATTGTAACGGTAAACAACGGACCATCAGCGGCACAAGCAGCCATATCGGCGGGAGGAGCCACCACATTTTGTAAGGGAGGAAGTGTTGTTCTTACTGTTGACACCGGCGGATTAACATATCAATGGAAAAAAGGAAACACCATCCAATCTGGCGTTACTCAGCAAAGTTACACCGCAACCAAAACCGGCAATTACAAGTGCGATGTAAGTAACGAGTGCGGAACTACTACTTCCAACACCATTTCAGTTACTATAAATGCATCACCCACTTCTTCCATTTCACAGGCGCCCTGTGGTAGCGGAGCAGTATTGCTGACCTGTACTTACACTCCAACCAGCGGCGTAACTTTTAAATGGAAAAAAGACGGCACCATTGTGAGCGGAGCGACTAATTCAACATACAGCGCGACTCAGAATGCGACTTATAAATGTATCGTGACCATTACGGCAACCGGGTGTACCAAAGCGTCAGCAGGATCGAATGTCACGATCACCTGCAAATCGGGTGACGTGCTGGAGGATAACAAGGTCATTGTTTATCCAAATCCCACGGCCGATTACTTTAACATCAGCACCGCGAAGCTTGATCTGCAAAGTGTGATTTACATTTATGATCTTACAGGAAGACTGGTTGAAACTCATGAAGTAAATGGTAATGAAATGAAAGTCGGGGAGACACTTTCGAATGGAGTTTACTTCTTAAAGATTGCAGCGGATAGCGAAGTATGGAAGGTGATCAAGCTGGTGAAGAATTTCTGAAAATATTTTTTTGAAACAGAACAATCTATTTTCTTTCTTTTTAAAACTTCAACTCCGTAGCCAAATTCATTTCGGTGTTGCAGCAACCTGTGATTTGAAAATAATGTTCTTTTGCAATCAACCCAACTATCGCTACTGGTTTATCATCTATGTTTAAAAGGCGCCAAATTTTGCTTGATGAAAGTGAAGATATACTTATAAAAGAGTGTATTGAATGGGACAGGAATGCTCAGAATACGCTGTATAAAAGATATAGTGCCAAAATGTTTACCGTCTGCTTTCGATATTCAAGAAGCAGGGAAGAAGCTGAAGATACTTTTCACGAGGGTTTTATGAAGGTATTTGAGAACATAAAGAATTTCAAAAATGCCGGTTCACTCGAGGGTTGGATAAGAAGAATAATGGTGAACACAGCCATTGAGAAATACAGAAAAAATTCTCATTTATCTGTGGTGGTCAGCATGGATGATCATCATGTTGATCTTAATAATTATCATTCGAATGACATACAGAACCAAATAGCAGCAGAAGAATTAATGCAAAAGATTCAAAAGCTGCCTCCTGCATACAAGATGGTTTTCAACCTATACGTCTTCGAAGGATTAAAGCACCGGGAGATAGCGGAAAAACTTGGAATATCAGAGGGAACTTCTAAATCAAACTTATCTGATGCAAGAGCTATTTTGCAAAAGGCAATGGAAAAAAGTTTTAAGGTTAAAGGACAAGCAGTAAGCAATCGTGGAAGAAAATAAAGACATAGAAAACATTGACGAGCTTTCCCGTTCTGTAATCGAGCCATTCGAAATGAATCCGCCTGCCGGTGCATGGGATGCATTAGATGCTGAGTTGACAAAAAAACAGGCAATACTTTACAAGAAACGGGCAAGCCGTTTTAAATTGCTTTCTATCACTCTTGCCTTACTACTTTTCTCTTTTATTATATACCATTATTTTTCTCTTACACAAGATTCAAACCGTAGTAGAAAGATTATTGGCAAAACTTTACCCAACAACTATAATAAGTCAAATGCCATCATCAATAGTGATAACAACGATATGAACTCTGCGAAATCGCCACATTCATCCGAAAAAATAATTTCCCTCCCCCGGGATTCAAATTCTAATAGTACCTCTGGAAATTTAGTCATTATTGGAAAGAAAAAAGAACCAGCGCCAGTTTATTATAATAATGACGCTACTCTCAAAAAGACTGAAGTTCAATTAGCGGCAAACGAAGTTGAAAGAACAAGCAAACAGAAGAATAACGAATTGACTTCTGATGAAAAGCAAGATAATACCGGTAATCATGAAATTATAAGTGTTGGTACCGACCTTCCCGGGAGCAATGAAAAAAAATCAGATGCATATGCAGCGAATGCTGTTCACAATGAATCCCCGGTTCCTTCTGATGATTCTCAAAAGAATGATTTGAGAGGAGAAGAACCAATCGTTGTGACATCAAACCTTTCCGGAAATTCCGCGGAAGTAACAGGAGATACAGCTAAACCCGCAGCCACGACACCTTTGCTGAAGCAGGATTCAGCAACAGACAGCTCCGCGCGCGTTTCCATTTTCGGCGAAATAAACAGGATCACATCAAGGGTGTCAGTTGCTGCATTTTATGCCCCCGGTTATATAATAAATCATTGGAAAGATAATGCTCCAAACGATGCGGAGAATATCTCAGAATACAAGGGACGTGAGCAATCTGAATACTCATTTTCAACAGGGTTAAGTCTTCGATATGATTTAAACAGCCATTGGAGTATATTAACAGGAGGCACCTTCTCTACATTAGCTTACTCAATGACATATTCAACCATCTATGTCAAATATGGATGGGACAATCAATTGCATATTCAATATCCCACCTCATGCGGAATAATCGAAGTGCCCAACTCAGGCAACTCTGTTTTACACGATGGGGATAGCTTCAATGTCAAAGTCACTTGTGCACAATTGGTGAAGTTTATAAATGTTCCATTGATGGTTCGTTACCAGGTGACGAAGAACAGGTTTACCTGGTACGCTAACACAGGGGTTTCTGCTAACTTTATGATTCAGGAACTTGTAAAAGTGTCATTTGGAACATTTAAAAAGACCATCGTTAACAATATTGATGGGCTTAAGAAGGTGAACTATGGATTTCTTGTCGGCGCCGGCTCGCAATATAACTTTAATAACGGCTTGGGTATTTTTATCGAACCTGTCATCAAAGGTTCCATTACTTCGCTCACTCACAAAACACCTTTAAATTGTTATCCATATTCGTTTGGGTTAAATGCAGGTATATCCCTTCATTTTTGATTACTGCTGTTGGATATCAGAAATTAGTAATTTCGGGTTTGGAAGAGATTCCGTTTATGTACCTGTATTCATATTTCTTTTTGAACCAACCCAACCATCCGCTAATCTTTTTCATCCATAGGAAAACACTGAAGCCGTTTTTTAAGCAGACGTGTGATTTGTCATCAGCCCGAATTCTGCCATGAAAACAAAAAATTTCATCCCGCAACACTGCGGGATGAAATTAATTTGATCGCCCCAAAAAGATTCCCTGGTAGCAAAACCAGGGATTAATAATTTAAGATCAGGAAAACAGCAAAACCCGGAATTTTTTAATAGCCGGAAGAAGTTTGAAGTGTATGATTGAACGGGGCATAATCAGCACTCAGATGAAGTTGAAGCCGGCTTACTGCTGAAGAAGTAAATAAAATTTCTTTCATTCCTTCAGGGAGCCCGTTAGAATTTCCTGGTTGACAGGCAAGCGAGAGGATTACAAGTTAATCAGACTTTAATACGATGAAACCAAAAACTATAGAAGGAAAATTACTTATTCTTGAAAAGCTTCAAAATAAGCTTTTTAGCAATAGAGAAAATAACAGGAGAAAAAAATTCATTAAGAAATTAAAGGAAGAATCGAGAGTGAAAAAAATTACGGAATCACAGTGACAAGAATATATGCAGGTGATTAAGTTGTTGAAGAATTTCTTTAAATAATCTTTTTGGAAAATAGAAAGAAGACATTCGAAAAAGTGTCCCCTCTTTCTTGGTGAGGAAGAAATTTCGCTCGCGGGATTCAGCTTAAAATCTTGAACCTGATTTCACTTCTCTTCTTCACCCGTTCAGAGGAAATATTATCACATTCATTCGAAAAGAATTTTGCAGAGTGCCCGTTAAGTTTACGTTTGTTACACCTTCACTTATTCTCAAAATAAATCACGCACCATGAAACTCAATTACTTCTTATCAGCCGTTAAAAAATTTTTTGTTGCCGCAGCATTGTTCTTCATTGCAGGAACAGCAGGAGCCACCATTCAAACTGTTACAGTTGAAAACCTTGTATTCACGCCATCATCGTTCAGTATCAATTTGGGTGACACAGTGAAATGGGTTTGGTTGAATGGAGTACACACTACCACTTCATTGGGAATTCCTGCTGGAGCCACCTCCTGGAATCACGACATAAATTCTTCTGCCGGGAACACTGTATTTATCTATGTTCCCGTGGTAGTAGGTACTTATAATTATTGGTGTGCCATTCACACAAGCTTTATGACGGGAAGTTTTACCGTGGTTTGCCCAACACCATCTCTCACTATTAACGCATTCGGCTCAACAACTTTCTGTTCCGGCGGTTCAGTGGTGCTTTCAAAAAATTCAGCGGCAAATTTTTCTGCTTATCAATGGAAAAGAGACGGTGCTGTGATTTCGGGACAAACCACGACCTCGACCACAGCGACAGTCGCCGGCAGCTACACCTTGGTTGCTACGAATAGCTGCGGTAATACAGGAACTTCAAACGCAATTAGTGTTACAGTAAACACGGCGCCAACGGCAGGGCAAGCAGCCATCTCCGCGGGAGGACCAACTACATTTTGCAGCGGAGGAAGTGTGGTATTAACGGTAGCAACTGCAGGACTCACCTATCAATGGAAAAACGGAGGATCAACAATTTCAGGAGCCACCCTACAAAGTTTTACAGCTTCTGCTACCGGAGCATATACCTGCGATGTGAGCAACAGTTGCGGCACTACCGGATCAAATTCAATTTCAGTGACAGTAAATACAACAGCGCCAACAACAGCAGAAGCGGCCATCTCTGCAGGAGGAGCGACAACATTTTGCAGCGGTGGAAATGTGGTATTAACAGTAGCAACTGCCGGACTCACGTATCAATGGAAAAACAGCGGATCAACAATTTCAGGGGCCACGCTGCAAAGTTTCACAGCTTCTGCCACTGGATCATATTCATGTGATGTGAGCAATACTTGCGGTACTACCGGATCAAACTCCATTTCAGTAACAGTAAACATAGCGCCAACGGCAGGAGAAGCAGCCATCTCTGCCGGAGGATCGACAACGTTTTGCAGCGGAGGAAATGTGGTGTTGACAGTTGCAACTGCCGGACTTACTTATCAATGGAAAAACGGTGGATCCGCAATTTCAGGCGAAACCAATCAAAGTTTTACCGCATCAGCAACAGGTTCGTATACGTGTGATGTAAGTAACAGTTGTGGCTCAACCGGATCAAATTCAATTTCAGTGACCGTAAATACAGGACCAAGCGCAGGAGAAGCAGCCATCTCTGCCGGAGGAGCGACAACATTTTGCAGCGGAGGAAATGTGGTGTTGACAGTTGCAACTGCCGGACTTACTTATCAATGGAAAAATGGTGGATCCGCAATTTCAGGCGAAACCAATCAAAGTTTTACTGCATCAGCAGCAGGTTCGTACACGTGTGATGTAAGTAACAGTTGTGGTACAACCGGATCAAATTCAATTTCAGTAACAGTAAATACTGGACCAACAACCGCAGAAGCAACCATTTCTGCCGGAGGATCAACAACCTTTTGCAGTGGAGGAAGTGTAGTATTATCTGTAGCAACTGCCGGGCTTACCTATCAATGGAAAAACGGGGGATCACCAATCTCAGGAGCGACATTACAAACACGCACAGCTTCTGCCTCAGGAGCATATACCTGCGATGTGAGCAACAGTTGCGGAACCACCCCTTCTAATTCTATTACTGTTACTGTGAACTCAGCACCTACCGCCGCACAAGCTGCAATTACCGCGGGAGGGCCTACAGCATTTTGCAAGGGACATAATGTAGTCCTTACGGTTGCAACAGCGGGATTAACATATCAGTGGAAGCAAGGCAGCAGGAGCATTGCCGGAGCTACCCTGCAGAGCTACACAGCCAGTAAAACTTATACCTACTCATGCATTGTTAGCAACAGTTGCGGATCAGTGACTTCCAATTCAATCTCTGTTACGGTAAACCCTGCTCCTACGGCTTCTATTTCTCAGGCACCATGTAGCGGAGGGGCTGTGTTATTGACATGCACTGCCAATCCGAGTAGCGGTGTAACCTATCAATGGACAAAGGGGCATACGAGTTTAAGCGGTGCAACCAATTCAACATACAGCGCTACTACAGGCGGCACTTATAAATGTACTGTAACAATTACGGCTACCGGTTGCACCAAATCGTCGGCAGGATCGAGTGTAACGATCTCATGCAAACTGGCCGATGAGTTCGCTGAGCACAAAGTGATTGTTTATCCAAACCCGGCATCAGATTACTTTAATATTAACACTTCTCAGCTTAGTGCACAGAGTTCGCTTTACATTTATGATCTAACGGGAAGGTTGGTGGAAAGTCATGAGGTGAGCGGCGACGAAATGCAGGTCGGTGAATCTCTTTCTAATGGAGTTTACTTTTTGAAAATTGAATCGAATCATGATACGCACCAGGTGATCAAACTGGTGAAGAATTTCTGAAATAATTTTTTTGAAATTGCTTGCAGGGACATCGAATTCGATGTCCCTGCGTGTTTCTACCGGTTGAACTTCACTTTAATCAAAGTCCTCGCCGAATAATTTTTCTCGGGTGAAAAGCATTCTATTTTCTTTTCTCTCACAATTCCAACTCCGTAACCGAATATCGTTTCACTGTTGCACACATCGGTGATTCGATAGCATTTTGAGATGCTCCATGAGCTCTTTCCGAAGGAATCCTTTGGGATTGGGCAATCTTTCATCATCGTCACAGTCTGTTGTTTCATCACATCACCACCGAAAGCATAATTGAATTTCGTTTCAGTTTCCGTTGGAATAAAAACAGGTGTGGGAAATTTTACTCCACTGCGCTGGCTTACGAGTTGAAAAAGTGAATCGCCTCTCAATAACATTTCTCTTCCATCAGAATAAATATAAGTCGTCTCTCCTTTAAAGGTTGAAGTGCTTGCAATGCGATCTGTGTCATCCATAACAGAAATCAATTTTCCATTTTCAAAAACTGAATCACGATAAATCCATTCATTCCCTGCAGCAAGCGGAAGCAATGACGGCGAATTACTTTTTGTTTTTTGACACGATGATTGATTCATCTGCAAAACCATCATCAGCATTCCGGTGAAAGAAAAAAATTTTCCATTCATAGTCCTCTTTTCATTTTGGTTTAACATCTTGTTGTCATTCCGACGAAGGAGGAATCTATTTGGCTCAGGACGCGCTACAGATTCCTCCTTCGTCGAATGACAGAAACTCAGAAGGATCGGATGCTAAATAGCGCAATCCAATATTTTGTCACTGCAAAAGAAAATCAATTATTGAACAAGTGAATGATGCTCGCAGAGTCCTGTGGAAAATGATGACCGTGTATCGTGTTACGTGTGTCGTGTATCGTGTTACGTGGATCGTGTATCATATTACGTGGATCGTGTATCGTGAATTATCTTGCGCACTGTGAAAACAGAAATTATTTTGAAGCGCAGCAAGAACCTCCGCATCGCAAGCGGGCATCCGTGGATTTATGGAAATGAAATTGACAGAGTGAAAAGTGATGGTGAGAGTGAAGGGGGAACTATCGTTGATGTGAAAGACGATCGCGGAAAATTTGTTGGACGCGGATACTTCAATCCGAAGTCTCAAATTGTAGTTCGACTTTTAAGTCGAATTCAAGGCGAAGAAATCAACGAAAGTTTTTTCCGTAGAAAGATTTTGTCGTGCTATGAGTACAGAAAAAAAATTGGCTATTCAGAAAACTTCCGGTTGGTTTTTGGTGAAGGAGATTTTCTGCCCGCACTGATCATTGATAAATTCAGGGATGTGTTCGTGATGCAAACACTTTCACTCGGCATGGATCGCTGGAAAGAAGTGATTGCTTCTATTCTGAAAAAAGAATTTTCTCCCCGCGGGATTTACGAGCGTAACGATGTGCCCGTGAGAAAACTCGAAGGACTCGAAGAACAAAAAGGATTTCTCACCGAACCTTTCCCAACAAAGTTTGAAATAGAAGAACACGGAGTAAAATTTAAAATTGACGTCGAGAATGGGCAGAAGACCGGTTATTTCCTCGATCAAAAAGAGAACCGCTTAATGCTTTCAACTATTTCTGCCGGAGCGGAAGTGCTCGACTGCTTTTGTTATACGGGTTCATTCGCCATGTTCGCTGCAAAATTCGGTGCGAAGAAAGTGACTGCGCTTGACGCATCCGAAGAAGCTATCCAACTCACAAAAGAGAATGCATCACTCAACGGCCTCGAATCCGTTTTCGATTTTAAGGTTGGAAATGCCTTTGATGTTTTACCACAGTGGGTGAAAGAGAAGAAGAGTTTTGACATCGTGATTCTCGATCCGCCTGCATTTACCAAGAGCAGATCAGGAGTTGAATCTGCAACCCGTGGCTACAAGGAAATTAATTTGCGGGCAATGAAACTCATTCGCAACGGTGGATTTCTGCTCACCTTTTCCTGCTCGCACTTTATGGATCCTTCCATGTTCTTCGATGTGGTTTCACAAGCAGCGACAGATGCAGCAAAAACGATTAGGCAAGTTGCATTTCTTTCCCAGGCAAAGGATCATCCGGTAGTTTGGAACATTCCCGAGACGAATTATTTGAAGGGATTTTTGCTGCAAGTGATTTGAGTGAATACGGGGGATTTTGGTAAGGTAATCATCTTATCATTCACGATGAATATTTTTCTCACTAACAATCCCTGCAACATTTATTACGGAGGTTACTTCGCTTTCAGCCTTCAAATTCCAAACCTCAAGCATCAAGCCCATTCAATTAAACACTGAAGTTTTATCTCCCATTTTTTACAGCCTTCAACTCATCAACAACCAAACCGGTAAAGTTGAAGTAGAAAAACTTGTGAAATCAGAATGAGAATTTTTTTGTTTGCCAACTGGAAACTGCCAACTGCCAACTGTTCTCTGCGAGCAAATTGCAAACTTCTTTCCCCCAATGCCCAACTCTTTCTATATTTGCCCCCCGTTTTAATTCACCCAAAATCTTCACTTTAACATGCGCGGAAAAGGTTTGATCATATTCTTCTCCATTGCATTGATCTTGATTTGCGTTTACCAGCTTTCATTCAATGTCGTTACTAACAGGGTTGAGAAAAAAGCAGATGAGTATGCCGAGGCTAAGGTGCTGAATGGAAAACTCAATAAAGATCTTCCGGATAGTCTCACGTACGCGATTCGAATGGTACGTCAGCATTATCTTGATTCCATCTCCAATGAGATTATTTTCAACATCGGCATTGCCAAATTCACCTACCAGGATTGTAAAGACCAGCAACTCAACCTCGGCCTGGATCTGCAGGGTGGAATGAATGTAGTGTTGCAGGTGGGAATGGATGACCTGGTAAATGCGCTGGCCGACAAGAGCAACGATCCTGCCTTTCTCAAAGCACTTGATCTTGCAAGGAAGAAAGAAATTGCTCAGCCACAGGCAGACTTCGCCACACTCTTCGAACAATCATGGAATGAAGTTGCGCCCAATGACAAACTGGCCCGCATTTTCGCAACACGAAATAACCAGGATCGCATCAAGCTCAATTCTACGAATGCTGAAGTGACGAACTTCATAAGAACAGAAGCCACCGGCGCATTCGATCGCACCTTTAATATTCTTCATTCCCGTATCGATAAGTTCGGTGTTACACAACCCAACATCACTTCGCAGCCGAATGCCGGAAGAATTATAGTCGAGTTACCGGGAGTTGACAATCCGGCCCGGGTGCGCAAATTGTTGCAGGCCTCTGCAGTACTTGAATTTTGGGAAACGTATGATAACACAGTCTTCTATTCTTACCTCGATGCTGCGAACGCGACATTGAAAAGTCATTTGAGCATTAAGGACACGACCGATAAATCAGATTCTTCCAAGCTGCTAAACAATGCCCCTGAGAATAATCCGCTGCTTGGGGCAAACACTTCTAAACCGGATAGCGGCGCAGTAGCGTCAAAGGATTCGAATGCACTGAACGGCGATTCGTTAACCGCACCATCCCCGGCAGCCAGCAAGGAAGAAGCAGCAAAGGAGAATCCGCTGTATGCCGTATTGCAACCCAGTGTATATCGGGATGAATCGGATAAGTACAACCTTGCAACGGGTCCCGTGATAGGCCGTGCCTTAGGTGCTGATACAGCGAAAGTAAATCGCTATCTCGCCATGGATTTTGTGCGTTCGAATTTTCCGCGCGATGTTAAATTTCTATGGGGCTCAAAGCCTCAGGAAGAAAAAAGCAACGTCTATGAATTGTATGCAATCAAGAAGCAGGTAGGAACTGATCGTGCACCATTGGAAGGTGACAAGGTGATCTATGCACGCCAGGACGTTGATCCCAACAACAAGCAGGAAGTCTCCATGACCATGAATTCTGAAGGAGCAAAGATCTGGAGGTCGCTCACCGCAAAACAAATTGGAAAGTGGGGCAAAGACAAAAATGGCAAAGACCACAATGGAAACATTGCCATTGTGCTCGACAACTATGTGTATTCTGCGCCCACTGTGATCACGGAAATTTCGGGTGGGAGATCCTCCATCACCGGTTCGTTCACTGTAGATGAAGCGAAAGACCTTGCCACCATTTTGCAGGCAGGTAAACTTCCTGCCCCTGCAAAAATTATTGCAGAAGATGTGGTAGGTCCTTCATTGGGGAAGGAATCAATCAGGGCAGGTATTCAATCCATTCTCATTGCCTTCATAGCGGTAATTGCATTCATGCTGCTCTATTACAATACCTCGGGTGTGGTGGCTGACATTGCCTTACTCTTCAACTTATTCTTCATCATTGGCGTGCTCGCCTCGTTGGG
>DASRAJ010000003.1:0-3601 GCA_035638255.1 Chitinophagales bacterium | reverse complement strand
CCACCAGTGATACTATTTCCATTTCTTCTCCGCTTCCGGAAATAAATATTATCCCGCTTAACGTGACTACTCTTTGTCCTGGTGAAACAGCAATGCTCTCAACGGATTATTTTTCTTGCGGCGATCCGTCATTCCTATGGTCAACAGGCAGCACTACTCCCAATATTCTTATAGATACAAGCGGAACTTATACTGTCATCATCACCGATCCATACGGTAACTCGGACACTGCATCAACTACGGTAACGGTAATCCAGGATCAGCCGGTAGTGCCTTTCATTTCTCTCATTGATGATTCAATTCTTTTCTCAAGCTCACCTGTCAATAATCAGTGGTTCTTAAACGGCGTTCTGATTCCGGGAGCAACCGGACAATCCTACATTCCTCAGCAATCAGGGATTTACCAGGTGCAGATTACAGATGTGTATGGTTGCACTGCCATTTCACCACCATTCGATTTCATAGCGACGGGTGTTCAGAATATCTCTTTTGAAAATTACTTCGGGATTTATCCCAATCCTTCTTCCGGTAAAATCACGCTAACATTTTCTGCTTCTGAGAAAACAGAAATTCAGATCGCCAATACACTCGGGCAAGTTGTTTTTTCTGAGAAAATAAATTCTGCAAGGGAAGAAATTGACGTGAGTGAATTTCCGGCAGGAATGTATGTAGTGAGTGCACAAACTTCCAGTCAAAAAATTGAAAGGAAATTTTTGAAGCAGTAGCTCAGCGATAAACAGAGTTGGGCTTCTATATGATTCACCAATACTTTGACTGATGGATTTTATGCGCTTCTCGCACCGTCCTGTGCATAAATCACTAACAACTCACAGAATCCTGCAGACAACACAGGTGAGAGTGAGGTAGGGAAGTTTGTTAAGCAGCAAGAGCGATGACTATACGCATTCGCTCTCGCATAAGCTTATTGGCAAAGACAACAGGCGAAGGTGCTTCTGTTGCTTTTTGTAATTTTACTTTCCAAAATCAATCACCATGGAAGTAGTTGAAGGAAGAATCACCAATCTGCAGCAGGAACTAATGAAGCTCTTCAGCATTAAACTAAGCGAGCAGGAACTGTTAGAGATAAAAGAGCTTCTATCCAATTACTTTGCGGAGAAATTGACGAAGCAGATTGACAGCCAATGGAAGGAAAAGGGCTGGACAAACGAAACGATGGAACAATGGCTGAAGGAACACCACCGCACTCCGTATAAATGAAAGTAGTTCTTGACACCAACTCGATTCTTGTTTCACTTCCTCTCCGTTCAAAATACCGTTTGATATTCGATGCATTTCTCAAAGGGAATTACGATTTGCTTTTATCGAATGAAATTGCTGAGGAGTATGCCGAAATAATTGGTTTGAAAAATGGAGGAGAAACTTCGGATACTTTGATGGAACTATTGTTCTCAAGAAAAAATGTTTTGCTGACGGAGATTTATTTCAAGTGGAATCTCATTGAAGCAGATAAAGACGACAATAAATTTTCTGATTGTGTGATTGCAGGCGATGCTGATTATCTTGTTTCTGATGATGCTCATTTCAGAGTGCTTCACAAAATTCCATTCCCAAAAATTAAACTCGTTACTACAGGGGAGTTTCTTGAAATAGTCAGAAAAGAATTTTATTGATTGCCCGCCATATAATAGATCAACTCAGCAACACCCGCCAATGGACTAAGCATTCGTATGTATGATTTACAGGGAGAATGTTTGCGCTGCCAACAACTTTCATCAACACACAAGCACAACTCAACACCACTAATTCGGCTGATGGATTTTACACACTTCAAATCACCAACAACAAAACCGGTGAGAGTGAAGTTGGGAAGTTTGTGAAGCAATAAATGCTCTCCCTCAATTTTTTACTTCTATCCTCAAAACAAATACAATTACTCTTGAACCCTGAAAGCTCCTGAATAATGCAGAGCAATATTCACTTTCTATCTTTGACTTCCAGCGATGAACAATTCTCATTCTCTTTTCACCATCGGTCACTCCAACCACTCCATTGAATTTTTCCTGGAGCTGCTGAAGCATTTTCAAATTGATTGCGTGGTGGATGTTCGCAGTATGGCTGCAAGCTCGTACTCCCCGCAGTTCACCAAGGAATTTCTTTCTACTTCACTTAAGAAAAATAATATTCGCTATGCCCATTTCGCGGATGAGTTCGGTGCACGGCACACGAATTACGATGTGCTTGATGAGGATGGAAAAGTTGATTTCGAAAAAGTGAGGATATCCAAAAAGTTTTTGGAAGGAGTAGAGAAGTTAGAGCAGCTTCATTCGAAACATAAGAACATCGCGCTCATGTGTAGTGAAGGAAATCCGTTGGAGTGCCATCGCTTCTCCATGATCGCCGTTTACCTGCAGCAACACGGCTGGCAGGTGCAGCACATTCTGAAAGACAAAACACTTTTATCCAATGATGAATTGGAAAAGCAGTTGCTGGAAAAATATCAGAAGAAGCTTCCCGTGGCTGACCTTTTCAATCCTAACATTTCAAGAGAAGACCAGTTGAAGGAGGCGTACCGGCTTCATAACAAGGACATCGCCTGGCAACTAACAACTGAGCAGCAACCATGATCGAATTATACACCATCGGGTTTGCAAAAAAATCGGCGGAGGAATTTTTCGAACTGCTGAAATCAAATCATGTCAGTACGATTGTTGACACCCGCATTCATCCCTCATCACAGCTTTCAGGATTTGCGAAGGGAAAAGACTTGAAATTCTTCGCTCATGAAATCGCAAACATCAGCTATGAACATGAACTTGATTTTGCGCCGAGTGAAGAATTGCTTTCGAAGTATAGGAAGAAAAAAATTTCATGGGATGAATATGAAACTGAATACCTGAACCTGCTCGACCTGCGAAAGATCGGCAAGCATATTAATATTGAGGAGATGAATTGTAAATGCCTGTTGTGCAGCGAGCATTCACCGGAAAAATGCCACCGGCGTTTGCTGGCAGAATATCTTCAATCAAAATTCAATGACGTAAAAATCATTCACCTAAAATGATTTGTTGTGAAGTCAACCTTCATCTGTCTTGCGAACTCAAAGAAATATGGCGAGCGTTGTATCGCAGGCATTCTTGTTTCGAAAGATGAAACGGGTAAATGGAAAATCATTCGCAACGGTGATTCACCAAAGTGGATTCGTCCGGTGAGCAACAGCGAGCATGGTGAAGTAAAAGAGCAGGAAGTGAAAAACATTTCATTGCTCGATGTAGTAGAAGCGAATATTGCTTACGATTGTCCGAATGGCTATCAATCGGAAAACAAATTTTTCAGAGCCGGATCACTTCGCAAAGTTTCACGTGTTCCCCTGAAGCCGGCGAACCTCGACTTGCTGGTGAATAAAGATGTAAAATTTCTTTTCGGTGGAACAGGTAAGGCCGTTTCAACAGAAGAAATCAAAACGATCTATTACTCGCTCGTTTTCATCAAAGCAAACAATCCCGAAATTATTTAGTCGTCCCTTAAAAAGTGATTTTCAAATTTAATAAAAACAAAAAGGGAGACAACGTGCTGCGAATGATCATGATGAGGCGTGAAAAATATTCGGCAAAAAAATGAGCTGCTTTTTTCCAGTGGTTCA
>DASRAJ010000002.1:0-82640 GCA_035638255.1 Chitinophagales bacterium | reverse complement strand
AACACTTCGACAAGCTCAGTGTGACCCACGCTCGGGTCAGTCTGAGCTTGTCGAAGACTTGTTCACTTAACACTTGAAGCATTTTCCGAAGAGGTCTATTGAAAAAACTATTTCGGGCAGGTTAATCCTTCGCGCTCTATGCAATTTCCTCTTTTGTCAATGTAGAATTGCTTGCCGCTGATTTCTACCAAAGAAAATCCATGAGAGAAGATTCCAAGCTTGTCATAAATCATCGGGATCACAATGTTACCGTTGATGTCAATGTATCCGCCTTTGTCACCGATCATCACCCCGGCAATGCCTTCTGAAAACGCAAAGACATAATCGTACTCCGGCTTAATCACCTCATCACCCTGGCGGTTGATATACCCCCACTTACCATCTTTATTTACAGCAGCCATTCCCTCTGCAAAATCATCAATCTCCTGGTACTTCATCGGCACCAAAAAATTTCCGCGCTGATCAATGATGCCTGAAACACCATCTTTCTCAACAATGGCTAACCCCTGTGAAAAAGGGGAGGCATAATCATATTGCAGCGGAATCACGTATTTACCGGTTTTATCAATGAAGCCTGCGCGATCATCACTAACAACCGCTGCAAGTCCTTCACTAAAACTGTTTGCTTCCTGGTAATCAAAAGGAATCACTATTGCGCCTGTCTTGCCAATGTAGCCCCAATTATCGCCTGTGGAAACGGCAGCAAGCCCTTCTGAAAAGGCATTGGCTTCAGCATACTGAGGTGCAATCACTTCCTTTCCGGCTTTATCAATGTATCCATACTTACTGTTGAGATTCACCATGGCTAATCCTTCAGAGTAAGTATAAATTTCGTCGTACTTCGCTTGCACTACAATTTTTCCAGTAGCAGATTCTTTGATGCCGTATTTGCCGCTGTCTTCGAATGCTTCAAGTTGCTGAGCAAAAGAAATTTTAAAAGCAACCATCGTCAGCAAAAGCAGAAGCCATTTCTTCATAGTGAAAATTTTTGGTGGCGCAAATTTAACCCAGATTTCTCAGAGGGGTGAGGCAAAATTGATAAGAGAGACTTAGCAGAAAATTTTTTAGCTTATCATAGATGAAATCTATCCAGGGACAGAATCTGATTTAAGCAGATTGTCCGAAGGACTCTCTTATTCGAGTAAGAGGGATTCACCGGCGAACTGAAGGTCGGCTAATTTTTTATAAAGCCCCTCTTCATTTTTGATAAGCTCTTCGTGCGTACCGCTCTCGATGATTTCTCCCTTGTCAAGTACCAGAATTCTGTCAGCATTCTTAATTGTAGAAAGCCGGTGAGCAATAATGAATGAAGTTCTGTTTTGCATCAATCCTTCCAGCGCATCCTGCACCAATCTTTCCGATTCTGAATCGAGTGAGCTTGTAGCTTCATCAAGCAATAAGATGGCAGGATCTTTCAGAATGGCTCGTGCAATAGCCACCCGTTGTCGCTGTCCGCCGGAAAGCCGGATGCCGCGCTCACCAACAACCGAATCATATTTTTCGGGGAAGGAAGTAATGAATTCATGGGCGTGTGCCTTTTTTGCTGCTTCCATAATTTCTTCTTCGGTCGCATTTGGTTTTCCGTATAGAATATTTTCACGAATGCTGCCGCCGAACAGCAAAATATCCTGCGGAACATACGCCATCTGCAGTCGCAACTGCGTGAGCGGAAACTGTTCCATGTCCCGATCATCAATCAAAATTTTTCCTGCATCGGGATTGTAAAACCGCAGCAGCAAATTCACCATGGTAGATTTTCCGGCGCCGCTCGGGCCAACAATGGCAACCTTTTCACCTGCTGCTGTTTCGAAAGAAATATTTTTCAATATCTGCATTTCTTTTCTCGACGGGTAACTGAATGCTACATGTTCTAAGGAAACTTTACCATTGATTTTAAATCCAGGAAGAATTTTTTGTTCAGAAAGATCAACCGGTTCGGGCAGCTCACGCTGCAACTCGCGCACCCGCTGCGTAGCTCCGATGGTCTTTTGAAGTTGACTGTAAGTTTCTGCGAAGCCCGCCATGGAAGCACCGACAAAAGTGGTGAACATCATGAAAGAGATGAGCGAACCAACGGAGAGCTCACCGGATTCAATCAGCTTTGAACCATACCACATCACGAGCACAATGGAACCGAACAAACAAAAGATAATGAATGAAGCAAATACTCCCCTAAGGCGGGCATTCTTCAGGGCCAGCTTCACCATTTTGCCAATGCTGAGACTGTAGCGGCTGATCTCAAACTTTTCATTGGCAAATGCTTTCACATTCGTAATGCCCTGGAACGTTTCTTCTACAATCGTTCCTGACTCCGCCAACTGATCCTGGGTTTTGCGGGCTAATTTTCGAATGGCTCTTCCAAAAAAAACAGCAAACACAATCACCACCGGAAACACGGAGAGCATCACGAGGGCGAGTTTGCCTGAAATGGTGAAGATGATGGTGACTCCAATGATGAGGGTGATGATCTGCCGGAGAAGTTCAGCAAACGTGCTTGTGATGGCATCCTGAATTTGTGAAAGGTCGGCGGATAAGCGGCTGGCCAATTCTCCTACGCGGCGCTGTGAAAAAAATTTCATCGGCAGCGTGATGATGCGCGAGTAAGTACTCGTGCGCATGTCAGCAAGTGCATTCTCGCCCACATACGCGAAGAGAGAAATTCTGAAAAATGAAAACACGGCCTGGAATGAAAGCACGATCATCAGGATCAAAGCCACCTGGTTTATGTTTTTGAATAGCCCTGTGCCTTCACTTTTCAGCACGGCGGAGTCAATGAGTTTTCCGGTTACAAAAGGAAAAGCCATTGTTGAGAGGTTGGACAGAAATAAAAAAGTAAGCGCTGCAATGAAGTACCCGCGATACGGGTTCAGGTATGAAAAAAGATGAAGCGCTTCCTTCAGCGATTCACGTGTGATTTTCGCTTTAGGAATTTTATCACCTGCCCACCAATCGTCTTCTTTAGCCATTTGATATTTTCAATTTTCTTCTCCCCAGGGAGCATTCCCGGCGGGCGAATAAGGAAATAGGCGTTAAAGTTATGACGAACGAATGCAAATGAAATTGGAAGATTTATGAAAACAGTTTCCAGAACTCTGCAACTGTCAATACTATGATCGCGGGGCTGCGATAAGTTTTCAGAATATCGAAATCAGAATCGTTGGTAACAAGATATTTTGTTTTTGATTGAATGCACAGATCATAAATGAAATTGTCCTTGTAATCATGAATGAAACCGGTTCGTGGCTCAACATCAATCTGTGTTGTCACTTGTTTGTGAAATTGAATGTACTCGTTAAAAGGGGGAAATAATTTTCGCTTGTAAAACATACACGAGGTAACGATGATAGCATGGTTAGTTATTTTGTAAACAAGACAATGTTCTTCTGTAATTCTTCTCGACCAAAATCCTTTCAATGCGTATTTCAGCGGCTCAGGTTTTTCAATGCCTTTAATCGGATCGCGGAAAATGTCAGTAATTCCTGAATGAGGATGGGCATACCCTACATTGGCATGTGAAGAGAACCATGCTTATCTTTGAACAAAAGAATTACAATGTCAGTGAGAGAGTTAGAAAAAAAACTTAGAAAAATTCCTGCTGAAAAAATTCAGGAGGTTGACAAGTTTCTGAATTCGATTTTGAACGGAGCAAAGAAAACATTGCCAAAGAAAAAGAAGAAAATTAGTTTCAGGGGCATGGAAGGAATTCTTGCCGAAGATGGAAAGAAGTACACCTCAGTTGAAGTACAGCATTTGATTTGGGAAGAGGAAATGAAAAAGTATGAACCCAAAAAGCGCTGATGTTCTTGCTTGATACGAATATTCTTCTTGAGATTATCCTTAGTCAATCTAAGAATGCCGTTTGTAAGAAATTTATTCGAAGTAATATCGGTCAGATTTATGTTTCTGATTTCTCACTTTATTCGTCGGCATTTATTTGTTCAGAAGAAACAAAGAGAAGAAATTTCCCAAGGTGCTAAGAATAATTTCGAACATTTCAAGCAGAACAACTTTGAAGGATAGCGAGCTTACAAGGCTCTCATCAGCCAAAAATAATTTCAATCTTGATTTTGATGACTCTTATCAGTATCAGGTTGCGAAAGAAAGAAACTTGACATTGATTACACTTGACAATGACTTCAAGAAAGTGAAAGACATCAATGTAATTTTTTTGTAAGACAGTCTTTGCATGAACTGAAGCTTCTTCATTGCATTAATTTCGGATCTACATCAATGAGCCCTTCCTTCTTTTCGACTCGTGCAATGGCTTCAAGTAAATGTTTCTGATTGGCTTCAGTACTCAGGAGGTAGTCAGTTTCATCTTGGTAATAAACTAATATTTCGATCTCCTTGTGCGGATATAGAGTTTTTAGCTTTTCAAGGAGATCGGAGTCGAGATCATCCGTGTTGATACGAAAATGTTGAAGACATTGGAATTGGCTTTGTACAAAATTAAGAAACAAACTTATCAAGGAGTTCAAATGGGGCCAACCGGAATTTGAAAACTCTTTCATCTCCTTCTTCTTACTTTTGCGCAACTTTTTTTGCATGCCTGCTACCCACGAAAAAATTCTCTACGACGGTCTTACCTATGAAGATGTGCTGCTATTACCTGCGTATTCGCAAGTGCTTCCCCGTGAAGTGAACACGACATCCCAATTAACGCGAAATATTCGGATCAATGTCCCGATCATCTCTGCCGCGATGGATACTGTGACGGATAAAGAGATGGCCATCGCTATGGCACAGGTAGGTGGCATCGGCATGCTTCACAAAAACATGATAATTGAAAAGCAAGCGGAGGCCGTTCGCAAAGTAAAACGAAGTGAAAGCGGTTTGATCATTGACCCCATCACGTTGCATCCTGAACAAACGATTGGCGAAGCTCTTCAGTTAATGAGGGAAAATAAAATTGGCGGAATACCAATAGTAGATAAAGGCGGCCACTTAGTCGGCATTCTCACCAATCGTGATCTGCGATTTGAAAGGAACAACGAAAAGAAGATTTCAGTGGTGATGACGAAAGGAAAACTCATCACCGCTCCCGAAGGAACTGATCTGAAGAAAGCAGAAATAATTCTGCAGGAAAACAGGGTGGAGAAGCTTCCTGTGGTTGACAAGAAGGGGAAACTGATCGGGCTGATCACGTATCGTGACATCATCAAAGTACGCAGTCACCCAAGCTCGTGCAAGGACAAGTATGGAAGATTGCTCGTAGGTGCAGCGGTCGGAGTAACTTCAAACATGCTTGAGCGCATTGAGGCATTGATTGCAACCGGAGTAGATGTGGTTTGCATTGACACGGCTCATGGTCATTCACGCGGCGTGATTGATGCAGTGAAGCGAACACGAAAGCAATTTAAAAACCTGGAGTTGATCGCAGGAAACGTTGCGACCAGCGAAGGAGCTGAAGCATTAGCAGATGCAGGAGTTGATGCGGTGAAAGTTGGAGTAGGCCCGGGTTCTATTTGTACTACGCGGATTGTAACCGGCGCCGGTGTTCCGCAGTTGAGCGCGATCCTCGAATCAGCGAAAGGATTGAAAAAGAAAAATATTCCGCTCATCGCTGACGGTGGCATTCGCTACACTGGAGATATTGTGAAAGCGATTGCCGCAGGCGCCGATACGGTGATGGCAGGAAGCCTGTTCGCTGGTGTTGAAGAGTCACCCGGCGAGACAATTATTTATGAGGGAAGAAAATTCAAATCATACCGCGGCATGGGTTCGCTTGAAGCCATGCAGGAAGGGTCGAAGGATCGCTACTTCCAGGATGCAGAAGATGACATTAAGAAGTTAGTGCCTGAAGGAATTGTTGGTCGCGTTCCCTTCAAGGGAACTCTGGCGGAAGTGATGGTCCAATACGTCGGCGGCCTCCGCGCAGGTATGGGTTACTGCGGCGCACCAACGATTGAGGAATTGAAGAAGGCAAAGTTCGTCCGCATATCTGCAGCGGGGATCAGGGAAAGTCACGTGCATGATATTGTGATTACGAATGAAGCGCCGAATTACACCAGGTGAAATTGGATTGTCAATTGAGAAATTTCCGATTGACTTCATTTGAAGCTGTAACTTCAAGACAGCGTTTTCCAAATTCCAATTTTTCAATTACCAAATTTCCCAATTCCAATGTCTTCTATTATTCGTAAAGCCACACAGCAGGAAATTGAATTCACACACAATGTGATGTATCCGTTGCAGGATAAGGTGTTGGCCTGCATGAATTCGGAAGGATTTTATTTGACGGGCGGAACGTGCCTGTCGAGATTTTACTTGCATCATCGTTACTCAGAAGACCTTGACTTTTTTTATGAAGCGAGGAGATTTCCTTCTGAAGAATTTGAGGGGGAGGCGAGACAATTCATAGGTGATCTCAGGAAAACATTTCAACTTAAATTAACAATTGACAGCAAAACTTTCAAGCGAATTATTATTGAGCATGAAAACGTGGAGCTTAAAGTGGAGCTGATCAATGATCCGATTGAAGCAGTAGGGGAAAGAATAAAGAATGGAAATTTTAAAGTAGATACTCTTGTAAATATCGGATCAAATAAAATCACAACTGTATACGGGAGAAAAGCAGCAAAGGACTATGTTGATCTCTTTTTTCTCCTGAAGCAATTTTCTTTGAATGAACTTATTGAAGGAGCAAACAGAAAAATGATTCCTCTGAAATATGAAGAGGCATCCATGGCATTGAATTGGGGAAAGTGGGACAACAGGGAAGTGCTTTTGTTCAATGACATTACCGAAGAAGAGTTCACTAATTTTGTCGTGGAGCTAAACAGAAAATTACTTGAACATGCAAGAACGGTTTAGAAAATATTTCTGGGATGGAAAAGAAGGCTGGTCTGAAGAAGGAGAGCTCAGAAGAATTCTCGAGTACGCCTCCTTCGAGGATATGATTCATTACCCTTTTGAAAAACTCAAAGCAAACATTAGCAAATTGAATCTCCCCCAACTTTGGACAGCAGAATACCGAAAAGAATATTTACAAAACATTGTTCCTTTCATTGCCAATTCAAATTCATGGGAAGAAGCCCACATGAAAATGGTAGGGCACTTCGCAAAAAGTTTTCATTTCAATGTGTCTGATGAACAAGTTCCAGAACTGAAATGACTTAACGTAAATTTTGATTCCTCATCTTTACTTCCCCAATTGAATTTAGTATGGACTCATTTCAAAAAGCTGAAGAGTTATTGAAAGAGATTAAAGAAAATGTTATCTCCGGGGCTGCTGCACTGGAGCAATTCCGCATTCGCTTTATGGGGAGTAAGAATATCGTGAAGGATATAATGGCGGATATGAAAAATATTCCGAGCGAGAAGAAAAAGGAATTTGGGCAGTTGGTGAATACACTCAAGCAGAAAGCAGAAGAGAAATACAATCAAATAAAAGAACAACTGCAATCTTCTTCATTACAAGCTTCGGAAGCGATTGATCTTACAAGGCCTGCAGATTCGATTCCGCTGGGGTCGAGGCATCCGGTTTCTATTGTGAGAAAGAAGATCATTGATATTTTCTCACGCATCGGGTTCACTGTTGCCGAAGGTCCTGAGATTGAAAATGAATGGTACAATTTCACCGCGCTAAATACTCCGCAAGACCACCCTGCGCGTGACATGACGGATACATTTTATATTCAGACAAATCCTGAAATCATGTTGCGCTCACAAACAAGCAATGTGCAGATCCGCACGATGGAGAAACAAAAGCCTCCCATCCGCATCATTGCTCCCGGCAGGGTGTATCGTAATGAAACGATCACGTACAAGTCACACGTCTTCTTTCACCAGGTAGAAGGATTGTACGTTGACAAAAATGTTTCCTTCGCTGACCTGAAGCAAACCATCGTGTATTTCATTCGTGAATTCTTTGGAGAAGAATATGATTACAGAATAAGACCGTCCTACTTTCCATTTACAGAAGTTTCAGCCGAAGTGGACATCAGAAAAAAAGGAACCAACAAGTGGATGGAAATTCTTGGCAGCGGCATGGTGCATCCGCAAGTGCTGCGCAACTGCAATATTGATCCTGAAGTTTACACCGGCTTTGCTTTCGGCATGGGCATCGAACGCCCGACTTTATTGAAATACGGCATCACGGATATTCGTGTGCTCTTTGAAAATGATTGGAGATTTTTGGAGCAGTTTACAAATGTGTGGTGAGATCAGTATGTAAGAAATGATGGCGGCTCACTTTTGTCAATTGTAACAAGATTTTTCTTCTCAAGATACTGCATCCACGATTTAGCTCTGTCGTCTGATGAACATCTGAACACGTTCATAGAGTTACAAAGTTTGAGAGGAAAGTTAAGTGTAGTCTTGAAGTGCAACTCCAGCAATTTGATGATAGCGTATACTCCTTGCTCACGGGTTAATCCACCTCCAACAAATGCTTCTACAACATCGAACTTCAATATATCATAAATTCTGTTGTAGTCCAACGATCCATCGGCAAGTTGAAATGTAATACCCAGCTTGTTAATGTAATACTGATACAAATGGTATTCATCGAGCGAATCATATTTCCTCATAAACTCATTTCTGTTATCAGTATCCATTAGGTTTGGAACCGGAATTCCAAAATCACCATAGACGAAAGAGTATTTAAACCACTCATATTTGAAAGGTATCTGCTGGAGATAATGAATTGCAGTTCCGATTTGCCTGTAATTGATTTTTGAAACAAGCTCTTCTAATTCCTTCTGTTTGTCATCCTGTGATTTGACAGATGAGATAATCCTGAGCATTTGTGAATCAAGATCATGGACAGAATAATCCTTCACGATAAATGCCAGGTCCTTCTTCTTAAGTTTTTGTTTTTCTCTTACCGCGCCGCCGTTCAGCACTTTTGTAATGGCTTTGTGAATATCAGAATCGCCCACCGTTATAAGTAACTTTTTAAGTTTTTCATTTGTATTTGAGGATGAGTTTACAAACTTTACTATGAAGTTATTGCAGCTTCCTATTATTCCCAATCTTTCATAAAGAGTCGTTTTCTTGAGGTAAAGAAGCAACTGTTTATCATCATTAATAATTTCATTCCAATGCTGAGAATAAAACTTATCAATGATTCTTCCGACGGAATACGTGACATCCCAGGATAATTCGTTGTGCAACAATCCGAAATATTCTACTTCTGTGATTTGGTCGGCACTTAGGTTTTTAATTAATTCATTCTCGATGTTATAATGTATATCAAAATTCACCCGCTTCAACAGCGGGGCTAATTGAGGTAATAATTTTTCAGATGGAGAATAGGCTATTCCATTTTCCCTGCAATACTTTGTGAGCATCACCATCTGCTTTAAAAAGCTGAATGGAAAAATGGGCAATGCTCGTCTGTTGCAGAAATCATCTTCATAGTCATTGGCAAGAGGAATGACTTTGTCAGGATCGTCAACACTCAACTGAGTAAAGGCATCAAGCGCGACTGAATCATTTTTTGAAGAAAGCAACTGAAAGAGTTCTTCTGTATGGCTGGCAGGCGTTGAATTCCCGATTATATTCCTGTAGTAGTGTAACTGTTCATCCCATTGGTAATCCCGGTAATGCTGAATCCAGTATATGAAATAGTTCAGGCAGTCATCACCGTATTGAAATTTGAATCGGGGGTTGTGAAGAATTCCATTTTCATCCTCAACTCTAACCTCCTGATGAGTTAAGGTAGTCAAGAGTTCCATATAGAAGTGAGCATTGTATCCCTCATACCTGTCTCTGAAAAAAAGCACGGCAATTCTCTTCAATGCTTCCGTGTCTTTTGAAGATGCTATCGAAGCAATATAATGGTGCTCTTCAAATTTCAAAAGTGAATCCATTTTGACCTTCAGATCATGAATCAGGAAAGTGTTTGCATCCGAAAGCTGAAATGCTATTTGTCGTTCTTCAGAGGGAGTAATCAGAAACGTTTTGGTGAGAGTATCGAAAAAAATTTTACCCTGGTTTTCCCTGTAGAATTTGAGGAATAATTCCGAGTGGTAATATGCCGAATCGCTGAGTTCAACTTTTGTAAACAATGTATGATGTCTAAGAATTTGGTCTGCTTCATTCCCAAGTGTAGTTTCCACTTCCCATGTGTTAACGACACGGTCACTATCCAGGTAATTTGCAACCTGCGGGATTATATTCTTGTCGCCCAGTGATAGTTCTTTTGATAGCTCATCAAGTTTTTTTTCGGATGGATCTTGCGAAAAGCAAAGTGAGCTAAGTTTCAGGATGAAGGCTGCAATAAGGAAAAAGAATTTCATAAGAAGTTCTGATTACTGAAAATTAATTTCTATCCTGTCAAAGCGCAATCTTATTCAGTTCATCCACAAAACTTTTCCGCTGGCGGTAATCTACTTTCAACTCAATAGCGAGAGATTGAACAAGCTCTCTTCCGCCTCGGAGTGATTGCATTTTCTTTAACGTGTTTGCCACCATCCGGTACGCTTCATTCCCCATGTATTTTTCTGCGAAGCGCCGTACAGCGCGGCGATAGATTTCCAAAAGCTCCGCCGGAAATTTTTCTTTCAAAATATCAAAGTACAATTCGATGAATTCAAGGTTAGCATTCTTCTGCAGCAAGAGCAGCAACTTATCCCATTCCCCTTCCTCAATAAAAATTTTTGCAACAGCGTGAATGCCTTTTGTGGGGAACGACGATTCCTTCCTGATATGATTCACGATGCGATCTACTTGTGATTTCCATCTCGAAGGATCGTAATGCTGCTTCAGCAAGTGGTAATAGTCAAAGTCAAATTCGCCCGCAATGAAAAGCTGCAACGCTGAGTTGCGAATCGCTTTCGTGTCATTCTCTTGCTGAGCAATCTTTAAAAGCAATTCATCCCAATCGGTGCCTACGTAAATGTTGCCCTTGCGTTCATCGAGCCGCTTTCCTTCTTTGATTAATTCCTTCGCCCTCTCTAAATCATTTTGCTGTAAAGAATCTTCTATTAACCGCAGACGGAATGCTTTGATGTGCTTGTTCGCTTCCAGCAAACGATGGACATCTTTCACGCGATTTAATTTTTCAAGCACCTTCAACTTCGCCTTTACCAGGTGCTCCGCTTCCTCATCATCCATCGCTGTCCCCGACTGACTTCGATTTTTGCCAATCAACTCACCCACGATTTCAAGCGCATCAAGAAGCTGATTTTCTTCAGTTGCACATTCAAGCAAAGCATTCAACCACCTTTCTCTTATCAATGAAGATTTTGCTGCCGATGGTCTTGCTTCAGTGATGAGGAACAAAAAAATTTTTTCTTTCAAATCAAAACCTGATTCCGATTTTACAATAAATTCCAGGAGTTCAAATGCTTTTGCAAGGAAGTGGGTCCATACTTGTTTTTGTTCTTCGGGCAAATGATCTTCCTGCCGGACGATTGTAGACGCAATAAAAAATCCGTCGAGAAAATTTTTTGCATCAATCATTTGCTCCGCTTGCTCAAGCAAACGATTCATTTGCATTTCAAGAATTGTAGCGTCTTTTTTTTCATGCACTGACAATTGAAGAATGCTGTTGATGATTGCAGCATATTTTTCTTCAGCAGCTAAACCGGATCGCTCCATGAAGTGAATGAGGAAGCGGTGAAGAAAAGATTCGTTGTCAGAAGCGGTCTCTTCTAAAAATACTTTCAGCTCTGCAGCCGAAAGACGCCGAAGCACTTTAGAGAAAACTTCATGGGAATTTGTAGCGCCGGATAATTTTCCGTTGGAATTTTTCATCGGTCACAAAAAAATAAACCGATTAAGATAGCTATTTCCTAATGTTCACTGTTTTGTTAAGTGTTGCGCTTACTAAGTGAACCCAAGAGCAAGAAATTTCATTTCTTTGAGAAATGATATTTCTACGCAGAGCGTGAAGAACCCCGAAGACATTAAGGTAATTGCAATCATTGGAGCAGGCACCATGGGTTCCGGCATTGCTCAAGTTGCTGCACAAGCGGGATTCCAAACTATTTTGTATGATGTAATCCCTGACGCAACTGAGAAAGGTTTTGAAACCATCAAAAAAAATCTTGCTATTGCAGTTGAGAAGAAAAAAATTTCTGAAACAGAAAAAGAGAAAATTCTCTCCTGCATTAAACTCTCAAATAACTTCAAAGATTTAGTTGCCGATGTAATGATTGAAGTTGTTGTCGAGAAGCTCGAAGTGAAATCAGAATTGTTCAATAAGCTCGCTTCGCAAAATGATGATGACACTATTTTCTGTACCAATACCTCTTCTATTCCCATTACAAAAATTGCGGAGAGCATTTCACATCCGGAAAGGCTTGTTGGTATGCACTTCTTCAACCCGGCCCATCTGATGAAGTTGGTAGAGATTGTTTCAGGAGCAAAAACTTCTTATGAAAATGCTGAGACAATTTTTTTTCTCGCAAAAAAATTCGGCAAAGAACCCGTGATGGCTCGTGATGCTCCGGGCTTCATCGTGAATCGAATCGGCAAGATGTATCATACGGAACCACTAAAAATTCTTGAGGAAAAGATTGCTTCTGTTGAAACGATTGACATGCTGCTCGAATCCAGTGGTTTCAAGATGGGGCCTTTTAAGTTAATTGATCTAATAGGTGTTGATGCAAATCTTAATGTGACAAAATCGCTCTATGAATTATTCAATCACCATCCGAAGTTCAAGCCGAGTGACATTCAGCAGCAATTGGTAGATACCGGTTTTCTTGGTAAAAAATCGGGCAAGGGATTTTATAAGTACTGAAGCGCTGTCTGATACTTTTTTGTGTCTGACACCTGCGCTGGCAATTTCTTTACTTCAATAAACCTGAACATGTATAAAGTAAAAGTGAATGAGCAGGCAGAACAACGAATTGAAATTTCGTCAAAGGGAATATCTCTCGATGGAAAAAATATTGATTGGGACCAAATTGAAATTGGCAAAAATCGGTTCAATATTTTAAAGGACAACCGCTCCCATACCTGCGAAGTACTTTCTGCAGATGTGCAGAAGAAATCTTTCGAAATAAAAGTGAATGGAAAAATTTTTCGTGCCGAAGTAAAAGATCGCTTCGATGATCTCCTTCATGAACTGGGAATGGATAAAGCAGCAACGCACAAAGTAAATATCATCAAAGCGCCCATGCCCGGACTTGTTTTAAAATTGATCGTGAGGGAAGGCGATGAGCTCAAAGCAGGAGATTCACTACTCATTCTTGAAGCTATGAAAATGGAGAATGTAATTAAATCACCCGGGGCGGGAAGGGTTAAAATGATGAAGGTGAAGGAGCGGGATGCTGTAGAAAAAAACCAGGTGCTGATCGAGTTAGCGTAGGGGTAATTTTGAGAATATCACAGTCCTAAGATGCACAAGGCAAACCCGGAGAGGTATATCGCAAATCTTCTAACTATTAGTTTTACTAAATGAATGATGATAAAGACAATTCAAGTTGGACACCTTTGTCCGAAGACAATCTTCTTGGGTTAACAGACAACGATCTTATTAACCAGCACGAAGCAAAGGGTATCGCCAAAGCAGAACTATATATTTTCAATCTTGATGAGAATGCTGATATTTCTGTACCGATGATTCAGGAAATTCATAGGATTGCTTTTGGAGAACTTTACCATTGGGGCGGAAAGTGGCGAACAACTCAGGTAAGTGTTGGTCAACTCGAACCCCCATCACCACAAAATATTCCTAATCTCATTTATCAGTACGTTGATAATTTGAATTTGAAAATCGCAAACTCAAAGTCAGAGTATGACGATATTGATGCGCTTGTTTATGGTCATTATGAATTTGTGAGAATCCATCCGTTCAATAACGGAAATGGCAGAACCGGACGAATCATTATGAATTTAGTTGCCCTTAAACTTGGTTATAAACCTTTGGAGCTTTATCAGAGAAAAGGTAACGCACGCACAACTTACATCAATTCAATGCGCCAATCCGACAAGGGAGATTTCGAACCTTTAAAAGGTTTAATCAAAGAGGAGCTCACCCGACTTTGATCTCTGTTCGTTAAGCAAAGATGATATGATACTTCGCAGTTTATTTTCTTCCACGCCTTGGTCTTCTAGAGCCATAGTTGAAAATACAGTGCTCACAAGCAAGTCTGACAAAAACTGCTTCTCTTTTAATTTTGGATATTTATCGAAGAAACTCACCAGGATGTAAAGATACGAATTATGAAGATAAGAATGTAGACACACGAGTGAATGAGAGATTGGAATGAGTGACAATCCTGTAATTTTGTGAACACAGATCAATATTCTAAGTTGCATGAATGGACATGGAAGAGATATAAATGCTAAAAAAAGACACCTACTAAATGAGAATCCCGACAATACACGGACTTATAGACAGAAGAATATTAATCAACTTCACGGTTGATCCTGACATTGTTCGACCAATTATTCCTGCACCTTTCAGACCTAAAATCTATCAAGACAGAGCTATTGCTGGTATATGTTTAATCCGGCTGAAAAACGTAAAGCCAAAAGGATTTCCAAACTTCATGGGGATTTCGTCAGAGAATGGAGCGCACCGAATTGCTGTTGAGTGGGACGAGGACGGACAAGTTAAAGAAGGAGTTTACATTCCGCGCAGAGACACTTCACTAAAACTAAATACCATTGTTGGCGGGCGATTTTTTCCCGGCAGGCATCACCTGGCAAAATTTAATGTTAAAGAAGCAGATGGTAATTACCACGTCGACTTTATAAGTTCAGACAAAACAACAATATCAATTGATGCAAAAGAAATTAAAACCTTTGACGCCACCTCAATTTTTAAAACTTTAGAAAATGTTTCTGACTTTTTTGAAAAAGGCGGGGTTGGATACTCGCCAAACAAAGACAAGTTTGATGGGCTTAGACTCCAGACATACAAATGGGAAGTTAGACCGCTTGAGGTATTGAAAGTAAAATCAAGTTTTTTTGAAGATGAAAAACTATTTCCGAAAGGTTCAGTTAAGTTTGACAATGCCTTACTTATGACTAAAATTGAGCACGAATGGCACAGCGAGAAAGAGAAATAGTCACAGAATGCAACAGGACATTTGCATAAATGCGGCGGAGGTGTTTGTACAATGGTATTGTGATTAGCAGCATAAGTATTTCAAATCAGCGTTTGTAGCGAAACGCCCTCCATAATAAATCTGAAACCATTATCTTCAATTTAAAATGTTGAGAGGAAATTGCATGACGAATTTAAAATTGCTGAGATGAAGAAAACAATCTTACTTATTTCCCTTCAACTTTTCAACAACCTCCTTCTTGCACAAGTTGACACCACTCAAACGGATACAACAAAATCTGTGTACAAAAATCTTGAGACAAGAGAATTTTATGATGTTGGATTGGAAGAAGAAACTGAAGATGATACAACTGTTTACAAAGTCAACGAAAAAGTGGTTAACAAGAAAACTTACGACAAGTATAGTGACGTCTGGAGCAATATAGATACCTGCAAACCCTGTATTCTCAAAACTTATGACGAGAACGATAAACTGATTTATAAGGGAATTCAATACACTGATTGCCGTGTGGGTTTTTGGATTGAATATTATGCAGATGGAAAAGCAAAGGTCATCGGACATTTCAGAGAAAATGAAACGGGCAATTGGGACAGTGCTTATTACAAAGGGTATTGCAGAAAAGATGGAACATGGACATATTACAACGAGAATGGCAAGAAGCTCTATTCAGAATATTGGAAAGACGGTGATTTCATAAAGCAGGTGCCTGAACAAAAGAAAACTGAAATTTGGAAGGTAGAGCTTACATTAAATGGAGAGCAAATTGATGAACAAATGTTATTAGCAAATCAGGTAAGGGATTTAGTAATTACACCTAAGTTTAAAAATGCATCAACTGATAGTGTTAATCTGACAATTGAATTTCAGATCTCAGCAATAGGGCGTAAATATTTAAAACCTGCATTTACCATTGACAGCTTTAAAATGTTTGATCTTAATAAATTGCTGCTTGAAAACAGATTTAGATCCGACGACAAAATAAGTTATTCGTTGATGGTTTTCAATAACAAAGAATATATTGCCTATTTTAATCTTAATATTTTGGCTGACCTGCCTAAATCGACTGACAGTTTAATAAATTCCACAGATTCAACTGAAATGATTACTACCAATTATGACTTCTATTTAGTTAATTCAGCAGACACAACTAAAAAAATAAAACTGATGAATAAAATCGAATATGACTTGAGCTATGATGCAACTCCACATGACACGGTTACAGAACAAAAAACAATTACACTGCAGGGTCATATAGTAAATCTTAATGAAAAATTGCTCACCTGCAGTGTATTTACAGAAATAATTTATTTAACACTAAAAAATGGATTCGTCTCACGGACTGACAACGATTACACAAATTTCGTTTATCCGGGAAATGAGTATCTCAGAAATATCAGTTTAATAAATTTATATCAAATTGATTATACCAGCCCGAGTCGTTACTTTTTTTGGACATTTGGTTCTGCAACAACTGTGCTTTCAGTAGTAGCAACAGCCATTGTTGCTCCCCTGGTCAGCATTAATTATAAAGATGGAGGCTTCAATAAAGACAGATATTTTGCAGTTGCTGGAAGTGGGCTTATAGGTCTTTCAATTGGTATTCCTTTGACCGTAGCTGGTAAGCAAAGGGCATACAAATTAACTGACCGAAATTTTAGCGAGGGGAAAGGAAAAGGCCTATGGTATTTAGAATCACAAATTAAACAATGAAAAAAACTGAATATGACTGTGCATTTGCAGTAGCGGGGCATAAATGTCCCTATACCTACGAGCGAATGTCCAAAGCGCATTCCGTGATTTTGACATAGCGGATAAGAAATAACCAAGTATAACCTTGTGGCATGAATTAAAAAGGCAAAATGAGTATGAAGCTCGATATTTGGCAAGACCCGGAAGGAATGACTATGCTATGCTTTTCCGGTGAGGTGGGAGAAGAATCGAGAACCTTATTAGAGCCAAACTCTAAAATTATTTATTCATTTAATGCAGACTCTCATTTTGATGCAATGACAAAATACTATGAGTTTATGGATTGGGGAGTTTATGAAACTGACTTTGAATCAGACAAAGAACCATACATCCCGAAAGAAATGGAAAAAAGGGCGAAAGTCAGAACTGAAATTGACAAAATACTTTGGGATGATTGGGATCCGCTTGGAGTCAATGATATTGCCCCGAGAGACGAATATAAAAGTTATGTTCCTCAAATACTCAGCTTAGTCATGAACGGCAGTTCAATTGATGAAATTGCTGCTCGTCTTCACCATATCGAGTCTCAAACTATGGGAGTAGGAGGTGACAAAGAAAGATGCAGAAAAATAGCAGAGAAAATAAAGCAACGATCCGAACATTCGCACGCAAGATGATCAGGTATGGTCGATGAATTTGAAATTTCAAGCTTTATCTTCGTGGAAAACTATGTGCGTATTCAATAAAGAGGATTAAACCTGGTATCTTTCTGAAATAGTTTATTTGAAGGAGATCACGAAAAACAATACGCGGGCATAAAAAGAGTGAGGTCAATATAAATGAAACAACTTATTAGAATATCAACCATTTCTCTTTTCCTATTTGCTTTTACAATGAATGAACCCAAGTATATTATAACAAATGAAGGAGTAGGAAACGCCATAGTAAGTGTGTCTAATCTTAAAACTGTAAAAAAAGAATTTCCGGGTGGTAAAATAACTAAGGATGTTTGGGGCGGAAAGAAAATGAATGGTTCAGCCCTGCTTACAAATGGAGAATCTATGCCAATCACTATGAGGGTACCTAAACAAATTGCTAAGACCTATATAATCGAAAAAGAAGGAATATCATTTTATTTTGATTTCAATGATACCTTAAGTGAAATTACTACCTGGGGAAAAGGAAATTTCCAAACGGATAAAGGAATCATTGTGGGCAAAAGCACCTTCGCAGATCTGGATTCACTCTATGGGAAATCTGACTGGGAAATAGTCCAATCAAGGCTTGTTAAATCAAATGATAACCTGATCTTTTACGCAACCGACTCAATTCAACTTAGCCCGGAAGCTAATAATATTACTTATAAAGAGAAAGAATTGATTATAGAAGAAATTGAAATTGTAATGGACTAAAGCACCTGACAAAGATTAAAAGGAAGTGGGCAGATAGTAGTTAAATGAAAGTATTACTTTTAATTACACGGATCATGAGTAGTTCCTAAATGCCCGTCTGCTTTAATCACAATCGTTAGCCATTTCATAATGACACGACAACTGATATTTTTTTTGCTCCTCGGAATTCTAAACGGCTGTGATAACAGAACGAGTTCAACGACCACTGATACGTCAAAGAGGGTTGCCGGCATTCAGACATGCGACTCCTGCCATTTGGAATCGTGCATAATCGAATCAGTTGGTGGTGAAGAAAAAAATAAATTACAAATTAATAAACCAATTGCAATTGATTTTTTTCAACTACTAAATATGACAATCAGATACAACAGTAATAACCTCCGGGACTCTTTACCGGAAAAATTAAAAAACTGTAACAGACAGTTATATTATAAAATCAATGATCAATACACCTGGTACATTGAATTAATAAGACCAAAACTCGACTCTCTTTCTGTGAAAACTATTGAGCCGGACTTCAAGGACAGTTTGCTGACTTTTGAGTACAACAACCAGGCATATACCATCAACATAAATTATTTCAAAGACAATGATGGAGTTGTTTTTTACAAGCCTGGTAAAAAACCTGTACTCTGGACTTTGGACCGACTTTCAAAGTATTGCACTGATATGAATTTTGTGGATTGCTATTTCAAATGAGTGTAAACAACATAATAAAAATATTTGGAATTGGTGCTTGAAAAATTTTTACATTCAGGACTCTTTAAAGGCGCATTGAAAGATGATGAAAAAAGATACGAGGAGTAGTTGCGCAGTACTCGTTTGCGTTCGCACCTTAAAACTTGACCGCACACGAGTGCCAGTTATTGAAGAGATAAAAAAAAGCAACCACTAACGGCAATGAAAGGTTTAGAACATTTGAAGATACCTAATAATCTCACCCAAGTTTTAGAAGAAGAAGGAATGTGGGAAGATGAGACTTTCGCCCCTGTCCACATAACTGTAATGGAGTCTGAATTCAAAGGAAAGAATGTAATCGGGTTTCAACTTGAATTTTCGCCCCATGAGAATTTTAATGAGATAAATGAAGTTATGGAAGAAAATGGAATTGAGGTAGACGGATACAACTGGGAGGGATTGATTAGAAAATTTCTCAAAAAGAAAGACAAAAAATTTGAAGCAAAGGTGATTGGTGATTCTGAGGGGGAGACATGCGTATTATGGACACAAACAGAGGAAGATTTCAGAAGGCTTTTAGGGTTTACGATTGAGTTTATTTCTAATCCTGATAACGCAATGGCAATATTACGAGGATGAAACCACTTCTAACAAACATATAAGCATACTGAAGCCGTGTCATTTAATTTTTTGTTCTGAGTTCAGTTCAGGGCGGTTTGAAGCACGGTACAAAAAAAATTCATTCACCGGTCAAATCTAAATAACCGCCGCCTGCTTATTATACTTATTCCTGTATTCAATCGGTGTTAGTCCCGTTATCTTTTTAAAAATAATTCTGAAAGCTTTCGTGTCAGTATAACCCACATCAAACATTACTTCATTGATGTTTTTTCTGCTGCTTTTGAAGATTGCAGCACGAATTAAAGAGGTGAAAGGGAGAAACTTGCAAAAATCGCTTTTGAAAATGTGGTGAGGATATAAATTGTTATGTAACTATCGGCAATTCACAGACGTAAAGAAGTATTCTTTGTAATACTACTTCAACTCTTCACCATACACAGATACTATGAGACCGCGTTTACAACTTATGCAGAGTGTAAAGGTTAAAGTCAGCGTTCGAGCTCGATTAATTTATGCTTCGGCGGGATTAACTATAACTGC
Organism: Chitinophagales bacterium; assembly: GCA_035638255.1. Lineage (GTDB taxonomy): Bacteria > Bacteroidota > Bacteroidia > Chitinophagales > UBA10324 > DASRAJ01. The sequence continues at coordinate 62,728 of DASRAJ010000002.1, read as the reverse complement.
TATAATCGCAGGGACAGTTATTTTCTTTTACAGCAATTTGGGGACTAGTGAAAAAGCGCATGCTGCTGCTACAGGAGATTATCGTTCAATAGCTTCCGGAAATTGGAATAACATTGCAACGTGGCAAATACATGGAGGAGGGACTTGGGTACCTGCTTCCGTTCCTCCCGATAATACATACGGGTCCATTACAATACAAAGCGGGAACGTTGTCACGATAACAGTGAGTGTTCGCGTTGATCAAGTGGTGATAAATTCAGGTGGTGAGGTTGATTTAGACAATGATCAAACCCTTACTGTCAAAAACAATGGACTCGGAACTGATTTAGATGTGAGTGGTACATTTAAGAATTCAGGAACGATACTTATTGATGCAATCGCAACTGTTGTTTTTGAAAGTGGCGGGAAATATCAACATGCCAGGAATGGGGGCGATATTCCTTATGCAACCTGGAACCTGGGTTCCACCTGTGAAATTCTTGGCATTACAAATACTAAACCCGATCATCTTAACCAGGCATTTTATAATTTTATCTGGAATTGCGCCGGTGAAACAAATGAGATAGATCTGAATGCGCAGCTTGCAACTGTCAATGGTGATCTTAGTCTTACTTCTACGGGGACTTCAAGTTTATATTTCGACCAGCAAGAGAATAATTTAACACTAAACATTGCAGGTAATTTAAATGTTCAGGGAGGAACAACTTATGCTTGCCTAAATGGGAGCGAGGTGATAAATGTTATGGGAAACTATATACAAACAGGGGGCAATTTTAATTTCAATCAAGCCGGCGCTACAACATACGGCATCACTTCAGCGCTGATAAATGTATCCGGTAATCTGACTATTTCAGGGGGAATTATTGACATGAGCCAGTTCGATGGAATTCATACCCTTAAAGGAACCGGGAGGGTTTATCTCGCAGGTAATCTTACTTTCTCAGGTTTCGGATTGATGACAGAGACTTCTGCTATCTCAAGAGGGCAAGTTTATTTCAACGGCACTTCCGAGCAATATTTCTTGTCATCGTCAGGTAGCGTTACTCAAAAAATAGATTTCATTGTTGACTCAGGTGCCATTTTAAGATTAGACGATCAGATTATCACGGGCAACGGAAACTTTAGAGTTTCACCGGGAGGCGGTCTTATGATAGGTTCTGCCAATGGAATTACCAGCTCGGGATTAAGCGGTAATGTGCAGGTAACAGGCACGCGCTCATATAAAATAGGTGCTGATTACACTTACAATGGTACAGCCCCACAATGTACAGGAAACGGATTACCTGCCAAAGTCCACAATCTTACTTTGAACAACAGTAACGGGCTCACGCTTACAAATACAGTAGCAATAAGTAATCTTTTTACTTTGACAAGCGGAATAATTACCACGGCAGGTTTAGAAGTAAGAGTCACCAATAATTCCACAAGTGCTATTATAGGTCATTCAAGTTCTAACTATGTGAATGGGAATTTGAGACGCAAGATCGGAACCACGGGTATATATGATTTCCCGGTTGGAACTTCATCACAATATGAACTGGCAACTTTAACAGTGAATAACTTAACTGCTGTTAAGAACATCCTGGTGAACTTTAATAATCCAAATACAGGAACTACACCCAACCCCGGAACTTGTATAGTGAATGGAAGTTCCATCTTAAGCCTTCTCGATTATGGTTTCTGGAAAATTAAACCGGATACTGCTACTGCCGGCGGTACCTTTGATCTTGTACTCCACGAACGTGGCTACACTAATGGCGGGACCATTCCAAGTGCTTATGCTATTGTAACGCGGCAAAATGCAACGTCAGATTGGATTTCCTCCGGCACTCATATCAACAATACTCAGAGTGAAATTGGTGGAACTGTCACTGCAGTTCGTACAGTGGTGCCGATCTTTGGAAATTTTGCGATAGGTAGCTTTGATCTGACTCCATATGGTGATCTTAAAGCGGCAAATTCTGTCGAAGATGGAACCACTCAGTCCAATGATTTTAATGCGTATCCTAATCCCACATTCGGTTTACTAAATATTTCTGTTCTTCAAGCTGTAGATAATGCTATGATTAGAGTTTTTGATATTAAAGGACAACTGATAAAAGAAATTAAAGCGGTGAAAGGAGAAGATGTGCAAGTTGACCTTACCGGTAAATCACCGGGAATCTATTTAGTTAAAGTAGGTAGCGGCGGGGGCGATGATGTTTCAAAACAAATTGTGCTGAGCAAGTAAAGCTATTTCTGCCCGCGGTTTGTGTCCACCAACCGCAATTATCGGCAGGTTAAAACTATAAAACCACCGTCTGCTTATTATACTTATTTCTATATTCAATCGGTGTTAGTCCCGTTATCTTTTTGAAAATGATCCTAAAAGCTTTCGTGTCAGTATAGCCAACATCAAACATTACCTCATTTATATTTTTCCTGCTGCTTTCAAAACTTCGTTTCGCTGCTTCAACTTTCACCCGCTGAATATACTCTAACACCGTGTTGTTGGTGGCTTTCTTGAACCGTCGTTCAAAACTTCTTCTTCCAACCGCAACCTTATCTGCCAGTTGGTCCACCGTTATTTTATCCTGAAAATTTTGCTCAATAAATTCCTGTGCTTTTTTTACTTCTACATCTTCATGCTCCTTCTGACCCCTGAACAAAGCAAACGCTGACTGGCTGCTACGATCTATATCTATCGCGAAATATTTGGAGGCCAGAATCGCTGTTGCACGGTCAGTATATTTTTCAACGAGGTAAAGAAGCAAATTCCAGTAGCTGCTGGCGCCACCACTGGAATAGATGCCCTGCTCTTCGGTAATAATGCCGCCGTCTACGAGTGTTACATCGGGAAACATATTTCGGAATTCATTAGCATACAACCAGTGTGTAGAACATTGCTTCCCCTTCATTAAGCCTGTGGATGCCAACAGGAAAGCACCAATGCAAAGGGAGGCTACTTCTGAGCCATGCTTATATTGATTCACAATCCACGGAACAAAATCCTGGTTCATTTCAAGCGAAGTTTTCAAATCGCCGCTCAACGCAGGGATCACAATCAGGTCTGTCTTTTTTACATCCTTAATGAGCATGTGAACATGAACGGAAAACAATCCGTCATTCAATTGTATTTCTTTAGTGAGACCAACCAATTGAACATTGAACAGGGGTGGTTTGTCTTCCGCTTTTAAAAATTCATTTACGGCTGTAAACATGTAGCGCGGATCCGTGACGGCAGCTAACACCGCTTTTTCAGGGACAATTATTGTTACAGTTTTCATCCGGCAAAGATAAGCAGTTGATCTGTCGCAATCAACCCCTTGATATGTCGTCTTTACACCTTTTCAAAACCATTTTGCGACCATATGTTTGCACCGTCAAAGTCAACAACCATGGCAACAGCAGAAAAATACGCTATTGATAAAGAAATAAAGGTTCTCTGTGTAACCGCATCCTCTTTCCCCGAAGGAGTTTTAAGCGCACACCAGAAACTGCATTCCATCTTTCCATTATCTGATGGAAGAAGATTTTATGGCATTTCCCGATCAAACAATAAAGGTGAAATTGTTTACAAAGCGGCTGTAGAAGAATTACATGAAGGTGAAGCAGAAAAGTTCGGCCTTGAAACTTTCATCATTAAGAAAGGCGAATACATCAGTGAACTATTAAAGGAATGGCGCAAGGATGAAAAGCTGGTAGAGAAAACTTTTAAAAAACTTTTAGCTGATCCCGGAATAGATAAGAACGGCTATTGCCTGGAGATGTATCTGAACGAAAAAGATATGCGGTGTATGGTACCATTAAAAACTCCTGATTATGGTAACAAGCTAAAGCTAATACCAATGTTCATTTAAAAACTTAGCCACGAATTTCACGAATTAGCACGAACAGAAAATAACAACAGAAACCTTTCCTGAAAATTAGTGTAATTCGTGGCAACATAATCACTCAATGAATTTCCTAATCACTAAAATCAAAACAACATGACAAAAGACATTTGGATCAACCTGCCGGTAAAAGACATCAATAAATCAAAAGAGTTTTTCACCAAACTTGGATTCCCAAATAACCCGGGACCTGGCAACAGTGATGTTTCGACTTCCTTTCTCTTTGGAAGTAAAAAAGTTATTATCATGCTTTTTGCTGAATCCGTTTTCAAAAATTTTACAAGAAATAATCTTCCGGATACAAAGCAATCAACAGAAGTATTATTTTCCTTTGACGCAGAGAGCCGGGAGGAAGTAGATGAATTGGCAAAGAAGGTGAAGGAGGCGGGCGGTACCCTCTATGGCGAGCCCGGAGAGAACCAGGGCTGGATGTATGGGTGCGGCTTTTGTGATTTGGATGGCCATCGGTGGAATGTTTTGTATATGGATATGAGTAAGATGCCGAAATGAACTGAAACTTTGCCACGAATTAGCACGAATAAAAATAATTAGCTGTACAATTCTGTCCCTGGTTGGCGTCCCCGCCAACCAGTATATGGAGTGGTCGTCGGGGACGCCGACCACGGACAAGAAATTCGTGCAATTAGTGGCAACCTAATCACTCAATATATTTTCAAACAACTAAAAACTTAACATAAAAAATGACACAGATTCAATCGTATTTAACCTTCAGCGGCAACTGCCGTGAAGCAATGATGTTCTATAAAGAATGTTTAGGCGGAGAACTAACGCTGCAAACCATTGGTGAATCACCGATGGCTGAACAAATGCCTCCGGAAATGAAGCAAAGTATTTTACATTCCACCCTTACAAATAAAGGTGTAGTGCTTATGGCTTCTGACATGGTTTCAAATAACGGACTCATTAGAGGCAATGCTGTTTCGCTCATGCTTAATTGCAGCAGCGAAGACGAAATCAAAGATTATTATACAAAACTTTCTAAAGACGGCGAAGCAACTCACCCGTTGGAGAACACTTTTTGGGGTGCCGTGTTCGGTGATCTGACTGATAAGTTCGGAAATCATTGGTTACTCAATTACACAAAACCTTCAAACAGCTAAAACTATTTTATAGATTGACGTCCTCTCCAACCTCCGCCATTGGGAGCCGCTAAATGTCCTTTTACTGCCAAATCCGGGTTGAAATCCAAACTTGAAAAAAATATTTTCAAAAATACTTGCGTAACCGAAAGGTTTCATATACATTTGCATCCACCAGTTGGCAGATACATAATTACCCTTTCCCATGAGACGCGATGTATTCCAGGCTATAGCCGACCCGACAAGAAGAGAGATCATAAACATGATTTCGCACCAATCTTTAAACTTAAACTCTGTAGCTGAAAAATTTGACATCAGCCGGCCGGCTATTTCAAAGCATATTAAAATCCTCAGGGAGTGTGGTCTTATTGTAATCAGGCAGCAGGGCAGGGAACGATTTTGCGAAGCCAAACTTCAAAAACTTGGAGAGGTCTCCGATTGGGTGGAGCAGTACCGCAAACTCTGGACTGAGAAACTTGACTCCCTGGAGAATTATCTGAGTGAATTACAAGCCAAAAATAAAAAACATGGCAGAAGAAAATCAATCCGTTAGCATGTCTCCTGAAAGAGAAATATGCTTCGCGTACTGATCAAATCCTGATTTAAACATATGCTGCACTAAAAACAGAAAAAACATGACAAAAGAAAATGAATACCCTAATGAGACCGCAGATCGCGAACTCGTAATTACCCGCATCATTAACGCACCCCGGGAACTTGTGTTCGAGGCGTGGACCGATCCCAAGCATATCGTGGAATGGTGGGGACCTGACGGATTCACCACCACTATTCACGAGATGGACGTCAGACCCGGCGGTGTTTGGCGCTTTATCATGCACGGCCCTGATGGTGTTGATTATCCGAACAGGATTGTATATACCGAGATCGTAAAACCCGAGCGGCTGGTGTATGAGCATGACTCGGACAAAGAGAATGATCCCGGACAATTCCATGTGACGATAACCTTTGGCGAGCAAGGTGGCAAGACCAAACTTATCATGCACTCCATCTTTAAATCTGCGGAGGCCTTAGAAGAGGTCAAGAAATTTGGTGCAGTCGAAGGCGGGAACCAAACTCTTAATCGCTTTGAAGAATATTTGGCGAAGAGGGGCTTATAGTGAATTTGTGATTACCAAACCCGATGGTTAGGAAAAAGTTTATAACTAAAACTACAAAGTAAACATAATAGCATGACACAAAATGGTGAAACCGTTAAAACACAATTATCAAAATGAGAAAAGTAATTTTTCAAATGATGATATCACTCGATGGTTTTTTTGAAGGACCAAACAGGGAAATAGATTGGCACAATGTGGATGAAGAATTTAATGAATATGCTATTGACCTGCTTGATAACGTGGACGTTCTGTTATTTGGACGAGTGACCTATGAACTCATGGCCAATTACTGGCCAACTCTTTCCGCAACCACAGACGATCCAATCGTTGCCAGCAAAATGAATAGCCTCCCAAAAATTGTCTTTTCAAGAACACTGGAGAAGGCGGATTGGAATAACACAAGGCTGGTTAAAGAAAATATTGCTGAAGAAGTCTCAAAACTTAAACAACAGCCCGGTAAAGACCTGGCAATATTCGGCAGTTCCGACCTTGCATTATCTTTTATAAAACTTAGCTTAATTGATGAATACAGGATCATTGTGAATCCGCTTGTCTTAGGAGAAGGCAAATCTTTATTCAAGGGCATAAGTGATAAACTTACTTTGAAGCTCCTAAAAACAAAGACATTTAATTCAGGAAACGTTTTACTTTATTACCAACCTAAACGCTAAAAATCTAAAACACCTCAAATGAAAAAAACAAAAATTATCTACTGGATCTTTACTGCGCCGTTTGCAGCCTTCATGCTCTCTACTGCTGTTCCTGATGCGCTATCTACGAAGGAAGCTACAGATTTTATGATAAAATTAGGTTACCCTGCCTATATTGTTCCTTTTCTTGGAGTTGCAAAAATATTAGGCGTGATCGCGATACTTATTCCGGGCTTTCCCCGAATCAAAGAATGGGCTTATGCCGGTCTCGCGTTTGATTTGATTGGCGCTATGTATTCAGGTATAGCCATGAGTGATCATAGCTATGGCTGGACGTTTATGCTTCTCCCATTGATTTTCCTGACAGGTTCTTATGTTTTCTACCACAAAAAATTATCCGCTGTATCCAGAGAAGAGGCGGTCTCATTAGTAATGTGAAATAGCTAATTTATATATCTGCATCAAAAAAGGAACTGAATATAGGCATAACAAAACCAAAATAAATCATGACAACAGGCAACCAAAACGATCGGGAAGTGAAAAATACAAACACAGGCATCATTGCTAAGTGGGGGAGATGGTCACCATATCTGTTGAGTGTTCTTCGCATTGCGGCCGCGATTATGTTTACAATGTCAGGCACAATGAAACTCTTTGCGTTTCCGGTAGGAGTTCCTCCCAATGGCGATACCGTTCCGTTAATGTCCCAGGCAGGAATCGGCGGTATCCTCGAAGTATTCGGCGGTTGCTTCCTGCTCCTGGGTCTGTTCACGCGTCCCGTTGCCTTCCTTCTGTCAGGCGAAATGGGGGTGGCATATTTCCAGTTCCACTTCCCCCTTAGCGTATGGCCTATTATAAACCATGGGGAAACTTCAATACTCTATTGCTTTCTCTGGCTCTACTTCTCGGCTGCCGGCGCAGGACTATGGAGTCTTGATGCGAAACTGAGGAAGGTAGATTGATAAACAAGTATTGGCTTTAATGTAGAATAAGAATCACTTACCGGTTGCGATAGGCAGGGGATTGCGTGACCATTCGCTCCATGAACCAACGTAAAGATTAACTCCGGATATTCCGGCCTGTTCGAGGGCTAAAATTGTATGACAACCAGTAACACCTGAACCACAATGGACGATCACCTTGTTCGGTTTGTGATCACTAATAATGGATTTATAAATTGCTGAGAGTTTTTCTGAAGGAAGAAATGATCCATCGCTGGTAAGGTTCTCAGAGTAAGGAACATTCACCGCATTTGGAATATGACCTGCCACGAGATCGATGGGTTCGCTTTCTCCCAAGTACCTGTATTTCTCACGCACATCTATAATCAGATATTCAGGATCCGTACTTGCTTTCGCTACGTCATCAATCGAAACCGTAGGCAGTTTCCAGTCATCAACAGGGTAGTTGGTGGTGGGAAGTGGAATCAAAACTTTACTGGAAGTTGGTATGCCTGCCCGAGTAGCTGCCTCCAATCCGCCATTAATAACTTGCACCTGTTCATGTCCTGCTGCCTTTAACATCCACCAGAAACGGGCAGCAGCGTAGGTTCCGCTTTTATCATCATAGACTACCACGAATGAGGATGGGAGAATACCAAGTTTTCCGAGTAGTAATCCGAAGTTCCTGATATCCGGCAGGGGATGCCGCCCGCCATTTGCCGGATTAAATGGTTTTAGTGAAAGATCTTTTTCGAGATCGGCATGCAAAGCACCTTTTAAGTGGTGAGCAGCGTAGCGCTGATAAGCGTCATCACCACTTCGTGCATCAATGATCACCAGGTCAGGTGCCGCCATTCGCTGCAATAATTCTTCAGGACTAATAAGAGGAGGCGTTTTTTTTATTGAAGTTTCCATTTCCTAAAGTAGTTTTTGTACACAGAGATAAGGAAGTCAAACTTTCCGGAACCTTGCGCAGGAAATCCTGATCATCTTAATGCTGTATTAAATATTGACACTACTGAATCTTTCAGACATGCGCAGTAACAACACCAATCATAAGAAATCATTCAATACTAATCTCATCCACTAACAACCATGCGGGGTGACCTGCTCCCGCGTTTCCATCAGGAATAAGTCCATAGTTAATGGCAACCACTTTCACATAACGGGCAGAAACATTTCCGATACTCATAATTGCTTTTCTTCCTCCTGAATTTTTTATTGCATCAAAAGTTGCGGCGCCGGCCGAAGTAAAATTTGTTCCATCATCAGAAATAAATACTTCCACTTTCTTCGGTAAATAAATCCAACTGCCATTCTCATTGAGCACGCCAAGAGTAACAGTGGAGAAATTTTCTTTCATACCCAAGTCAATAGTGGCGACCAAATCACCCCCTTCAAATCCGAGCCACTCACTGCCATTCCATGGCAATCGTCCCCAAATACCATTGACGAGCGCAAATGCCCCGCCGGTGTTGTATTTGATTGAGGGTTGCTTTTCCAGAGTGATTTCCTTTCCGGTGGCTTTGTTGATTTCAAAATTTTGATTCAGCACAAATCGTGACGGATCATTTCCTGCCTGATCATCTTTGCCGGAAACAGCAGTGGCAAGTAACGTTGCAGAGTGACTGATCGAAATATTCTTCGAGTAATTCTGCCATTGAGTATTTGAAGGATGTGACGAAGAATCTCCAAGCGCGTAATGAATCTTCGAATTCTTATCGAAAGAATATAACTGAACTGTAAGTCCATCAGCGTCTTTTGCCCCGGTAATATTCATGTTTACATCCGTAATGGCTTTCGAGTAATTCACGTTCCACAAATCGAAGAGCGGAAAATGATATTGAATTAATCGCTGTGCGAAGTCATCAAAATTTCTTTTGTCTTTCTGTGTCCAGTCAACTTCCGCCATAGCGCATAAGCGCGGGAGAATCATGAACTCAACTTGTTTAAAGGTGGGAATGTATTCCGTCCACAAATTTGCCTGCGCTCCGAGAATGAATTTTTGCTGGTCGGAGGAAAGCTCAGATGGTGTTGGCTCATAAGAATACACTTTCTCCACAGGAAGAAATCCTCCAATCGCTAACGGGTCGTTCGGGTTTTTCGATTGGTAGTAATCGAAGTAGCAATTAGATGTCGGCGACATCACCACGTAATGATTTTGTGAAGCGGCCGCAATGCCACCTTCAGTTCCGCGCCAGCTCATGATTGCTGCGTTCCGCGCCAGACCGCCTTCCAGAATTTCATCCCAGCCAATGATGCTCTTGCCTTTTGCATTTGCAAACTGCTCAATGCGCTGCGTGAAATAACTCTGCAGAGCATTTTCATCTTTCAAATAAAATTGCTTCATCACTTGGTGGCAATAGTCGCTGGTCTTCCAGCGATCTTTCGGACATTCATCACCACCAATGTGAATGTATTTAGAAGGAAACAGCGGAATCACTTCCTCAAGCACATCTTCCATAAAATGAATTGAAAGTTCTGTCGGGCACATCACATCTTTGAATATTCCCCAGTTCTTCTCTACTTCAAACGGACCGCCTGAACAAGCGAGTTCAGGATATGCAGCAAGTACAGCCGATGTGTGCCCGGGCATTTCAATTTCGGGCATCACGGTGATCTTCCTTTTCTGTGCATACGCCACCACTTCCTTTACATCATCCTGCGTGTAGAATCCGCCATAGCGAATAGTATCAAACTGTGGATTGTTGCTGTGATGTCCAATGAGCGTTCCGCTTCGCCATGCGCCTACTGCTGTAAGCTTCGGATATTTTTTGATCTCGATGCGCCATCCCTGGTCATCGGTAAGATGCCAGTGAAATGTGTTCATCTTGTATGCTGCGAGCAGGTCAATGAATTGCTTCACTTCTTCTTTCGGAAAAAAATGCCGGCTCACATCGAGCATCATTCCTCGCCACGCATAGCGCGGATAGTCAATAACACTGCAGGCATTAATTTTTATTTGTGTCGCCGGAGTGGCCGGCAGCAACTGTTTGAGAGTTTGCAATCCATAAAAAATACCTGCGCCATCGCCGCGAATGGAAATCTGGTTTTCTGAAACCGTCAATTCATATCCTTCCTTCGGTAGTTCATGGTCTGTAGCTCTCAGCAATCGAATGACATTGGTGGAGTGATCGCTGAATGCAGTGCGGATGATTCCAAAGTGATAATACGACATCACATAGTCATTGAAGAGCCGGGCAGAAGATGAGTCCTCATCGTTGTCCCAGGTAATGATGGTTTCTTTGCGGAGAGAAAAATTTCCTGAATGTGCCTGCAATGATACAGGTGCGGGAATAATTCCGGATGAAGACTGCGCTGTTAATTTTGGGGAGAAGAAAATTGAAATGAACAGCGCGCAAAATGTGAGTGCCGGAAAATGAAGAGTACAGGTTAAATTCTTTTTCATCAGGAAGATTTTAAGAGTGATCTTAAATCATTGAATGAAGAATTGAATGGGAAAACATGAATGGCAATTCCAAGCAGCAAAATAAAAATGAACTGTGTCATTTGTTATTCATCAGGAAAACTAAATTTTTGAAATCAGGTAATCTTCTTTAGGTTTCGCAACTCAAAAGAAATTCATGACCACTGAAATTCAAAGTAAATCTCCAAGCTGGTTACCGATAGTAATTCTCGGAGCGCTGTTTTTCATTTTCGGGTTCGTAACGTGGCTGAATGGTACGCTGATTCAATATTTGAAAATTGCCTGCGAGCTGAATACGTTTCAATCATTGCTGGTGGCTTTTGCATTTTATATCTCCTATTTCGTAATGGCACTGCCTTCATCCTGGATCCTGGAACGGACAGGATTTAAAAAAGGAATGATGCTCGGATTGATGGTGATGTCAGTCGGCGCATTGATTTTTATTCCTGCGGCAATCACGCGTACCTATTCAATTTTTCTACTTGGATTATTCATCATCGGAACCGGTTTGTCCATTCTGCAAACTGCCTCCAATCCATACATCACGATTCTCGGTCCCCTCGAAAGTGCAGCAATGCGCATTAGCATTATGGGCATTTGCAACAAAGTTGCAGGAGTTTCAGCCCCCATTTTTCTGGGCGCCATTGTGTTGTCAGATGCTGACCATCTCACCAAAGAATTGCAAACCCTCGGCGGAGCGGAAAAAACAGCGTTGCTCGATTCACTCGCGCATCGTGTGATTGTGCCATACATTTTTATCGCTGTCACATTACTCGGATTGTCATTGCTGATCCGTTACTCATCACTTCCCGAAGTGGAGGAAGAGGATCATGGTGAAGTTGACTCAGCCGATTCATTGGCTAAGCACGAGGGAAAATCAAGCGTGTTTCAGTACCCGAACCTGATGCTTGGTGTGCTTGCCATCTTTTTGTATGTAGGGGTAGAAGTGCTTGCAGGAGACACGATCGGTACTTACGGCCGGGCTCTGGGTATTCCATTATCATTGACAAAAAATTTTACAGCATACACACTTACCGCCATGGTAATCGGTTACATTCTCGGCATTCTAACTATCCCGAAAATTATTCATCAAGATAAGGCGCTCGCAATTTCAGCTTTAGTAGGAGTAATTTTCTCTATCACCGTTCAACTCACAGCAGGATACACATCAGTTTTATTCATAGCATTGCTTGGTCTGGCCAATGCGTTGATGTGGCCGGCGATCTGGCCGCTCGCTATTGAAGGATTAGGTCGCTTCACAAAAACTGGCTCTGCTTTGCTGATCATGGGAATTGCCGGCGGTGCTTTGCTTCCGTTGCTTTATGGACGGCTTGCAGACATATCTTCCATCGGCCATCAAAAAGCATATTGGATTTTAATTCCCTGCTATCTCTACATCTTGTATTACTCACTGCGCGGGCACAAGATGAAGCATTGGTGAATTTCTCCGGAAGAAAAACTACTTCACAAATTTCTTTGTGAAAATATTTTTACCGACCTCAATCTTCACCAAATATATTCCCTGAGGGAGAGCAGCAATATTCACGGAAAAAGTGCCTGTGGCATTGATGGCTTGCTTCGATTCGCGTATCACAAGACTTCCTACCGAATTAAAAATGAAAATTTCAAGAGGTGCTGACTGATTGACGGAATATTGAACCAATAAATTTTCTTCAGCAGGATTTGAAAACAATTCGGCTGAAACTAAACCTGCATCTCCGGAAATTTCAATCGTGTTCGAATAAGTGAAGCTTCCATCAACATCTACCATCTTCAATCTGTAATAATCCAAAGCCTGCAAATCAAATACATCAGTGTATTGATAAACCGATAGCTGTTGAGCAAATCCTTTTGCGGTAACAGAAGCAATTTCATCGAACAAATTTCCATCAATACTTTTCTCTATTGAAAAATGATCGGTATTAAATTCACTCGCAGTCTGCCATCGAAGCTCATTTCCTTTCTCAGAATGAAAACCGGTGAATGAAATCAATTGCACCGGCAATACAACTGCCGGCTGTACAACTGCATCGTCAATGAAGTAATAAGCACCGTCCTGACCTACGCCATGCCACGTGTGTGAAGTGTTCGCATCATTTTTGAAATTCCCGATGGTGATGTACTGATATGCCACGGTGGGAGTGATCGTAAAAGAAATTTTTGTCCACGTTGTGTTCCAGAGTTGTGAAGCGTAATCACATTGCGGCGTTACGTTAATCGGTTCGTGATCTACCTGGGTAAGAGGAGCAGTTGAAAAATTTGCTGCGATGTGATTGCATGCTGATCCGCTATAATTGTTTGTACCATTCGTGATGTAAAATGAAACTTCGTACGCAGTGCCAACTACCATGGGTGAAGTAAGTTGTACAGAAAGATATTCCCGGAAATCGGGTGTGTTTGCAAGCCACGCTACAAATCCCATGATCGCGCTGCCTGCATGAGCACCAATGGTACCAAAAGTGGTAGAAGGCAACTGCACACCGGATGCAATTGATGCAGATGCATGCAGGTAATCCGGGCTTGCCCAGGGCCATGCGAAGAATGCATGATTGTTTACACTATTCCAATTCGAACAAACGTACCATTGCCCATAGCCATTGGGAATAGATGTATGTGTTTCAAAGCTGCTATTTGGAATTAAGTTTTGCGCTGCTGCCAATTCAACAGTAAAAAATACAACTATAATCATTTCAGCGAACTGTTTCATGGGTTTCAGTTCATGTGGCAAAATTGATGGATGACTAATTCAGGAAAAATGAGAATTCTCATTTATGCTCCTGTCGCTTATCATGTAATTAAAATCATGTTCCGGAATTAATCCCGAAGCTATCATGCATCTATCATGGATTTTGAATCTTTGTGGCCGAAGAAGTAACTAAGATGACTCTACAGAGAAAAATGAGGACTGAAGCGGATTGCGGACAACTATTTTTATGAAGGCAGAAAAAAGACATGCTGTGTACTTGTTGTTTGGAAGCAATCTGGGAGACCGAGTATTGCATGTTCAAAGTGCGATGAAGTCAGTTCATGAACAGATAGGCGAAGCTCAAAAAAAATCTTCAATCTATGAAACCGAACCCTGGGGAGTTTCCGATCAACCGAATTATCTGAATGCAGCAATGAGTATTCTCACGAATCATTCTCCGCAACAACTTCTTACTTTATTAAAGCAAATTGAAATTGATGAAGGAAGAACCGATCAGAAGAAATATGCATCGCGCACCCTCGACATTGACATTCTTTTTTACGAGGATCTTATTCTTCAAACTGATTCGCTCATCATTCCGCATCCCAAATTGAAGGAAAGAAGGTTTGCATTGGTACCGCTGCTGGAGATTGCTCACGACTTCATTCATCCTGTTATCAAAAAATCAATTGCGCAATTGCTGGAAGAATGTAATGATCATCTGAGTGTGACAAAGTTGGTGCAGCAATGATCCCTTGACCCGCTATCTGTCCTGAATCAAATTCTGTATTCCCATTGTTAGCTTTGCGAACTCTCATTGAATACATAGAACAGCACAGGGATGAATACAATTGCCGGCAGCATTACCGTCTTACAAGCAGAACAAATTGTTCTCTCAGAGCTAAGGGATTTTGGTTCTGAAAAAATTTCCTTCACCCAATCTCTTGGTCGAGTGCTTGCTGAAGACATTTTTGCGGACCGTGACTTTCCTCCTTACAATCGCGTCACCATGGATGGAATTGCTATTCGCTATTTAGCATTTGATAAGGGTATCAAGTCATTCAACATCAAGGCAACACAAGCAGCAGGCGATGTTCCAATTGAAATCAGCAACGATAATGAGTGCGTTGAAATCATGACTGGTGCTGCACTTCCCTTTTCCGTTGACACTGTAATCCGCTATGAAGATCTGGAAATGAAAAACGGAATTGCAACTCTTTTGGTTGATGGGATAACTCCAAAGCAAAACATTCATTTCAGGGGAATAGACAAAAAACAAAACGAAGTGGTGGCTGCAGCGAATCAAATCATCACGCCGGCAATCATCAACATGGCAGCAGCAATCGGCAAGAATGAATTGTTAGTGAAGAAACTTCCACGTGTCGTCATCATATCATCAGGTGATGAATTGGTGGAAGTGAATGAAACTCCCTCGCCGTTTCAAGTGCGTCGCTCTAATAATTATTCTGTTCAGGCGGTGTTGCAGCAATACAAATTGAATCCTGATATGCTTCGCATCCCCGATGATGCTGCGATCACGAAACAAAAAATAGGAGAGTGCATTGGCAAGTATGATGTGCTCATCATCAGCGGTGCGATCTCTGCCGGCAAGTTTGATTATGTTCCGAAAGCGCTCGAAGAACTATCGGTGAAAAAACTTTTTCACAAAGTGCGTCAGCGACCCGGCGGACCTTTTTGGTTTGGCAAGCATGAAAACGGAATGCTGGTGTTTGCGCTGCCCGGAAATCCAGTGAGCACCTTCATGTGCTTGCATCGCTATTTTTTTTTGTGGCTTCAATCTTCATGGGGAGTGAAGCAGGAAAAACAATTTGCTATGCTTGACGAAGACTTCACGTTCACGCCGCAACTGCAATATTTCCTGCAGGTAAAATTGAGAGTGAATGAAGAAGGAAGATGGCTTGCAACACCGGTGATGGGAAACGGCTCCGGCGATTTCGCCAATCTTGTTGACACCGATTCGTTCATGGAACTTCCTCTCGAAAGAAATAACTTTACAAAAGGAGAAGTTTTCAGAGTTTGGAAGTTCAGAAGTTAAAGTTGCAGAATCATGAAAGATTTTACACACCTCGATGAACAGCACCGGCCCACCATGGTTGATGTGAATGAAAAGAAAATTTCTCTGCGTACTGCTGTTGCGCAAAGCATCGTAGTGCTGCCCGATGAAGTGCTGCGAAAATTTTCTGAGGGAGACATCCAAGGTAAAAAAGGTTCGGTGTTTCAAACCGCCATCATTGCAGGAATCATGGGCGCAAAAAAAACAGGAGAGCTGATTCCGCTTTGTCATCCCCTGGGATTGGAAAACTGCAGCATCAGCATTCAGCTTCAAAATGAAAATGAACTCCGGATTGAATGCCTGGCTTCCATCACTGCAAAAACAGGAGTGGAGATGGAAGCGCTCACAGGTGCATCTATTGCTGCCCTCACTGTGTATGACATGTGCAAAGCATTGAGCCACGATATTGTGATTAAAGAAACCAAGCTCCTGCAAAAGACCGGAGGCAAAAATGATTTCTCAAGAGCATAAAAAACACGCAGAACTTACAAGGTCCTCGCAGGGAAATTTCGGAAGAAATGAATGGGCGATGCTTGGAACTCCATGTTCAGAGATTAAAAAACTTGCAGATGAAATCATAGGCAATCTCTCTGGTTCATACAAGTGCGCTTATGTGGATGCTGCACATGCAAAGGAAGATGAAGGCGCTTCATTACCCGGCAGATTATCAGCAGGCGCCGTTGCAGAGTATTCAGATAAAATCAATCATCATGAATTCACGTTCAGGCAATCGCTGAATCCATTTCAATTCCGCAAACTGTTTTATGATGCTGACTTGATTTTAGTGAACGGCAACCATCAGCAGGCAAAGTCGCAAGTAGTGGTGATGGATAGAGTGAAAGAAGCATCGCTGAGAAAAAAATTGAATCGCCTTACTGACGTGAAATTATTTCTGCTTGCTGAAGGTGTAGAAGATGTTTTTGATTTTGTGAAAGAAGCAATTCCTCACTGGGAAAAAACTCCGGTGTACCGTATTGGTGACAAAGAAAAAATCATTTCTTTCTTCGAACAGAAAATGAAAGCGGCAATTCCAAAGCTCAATGGACTGGTGCTTGCAGGGGGAAAGAGTTTGCGCCTTGGAAGTGACAAAGGAAAAATCAACTGGCACGGAAAAGAGCAGCGCTATCATCTCGCAGAATTGCTTCAGGAGTTTTGCGATGAAGTTTTCATTTCGTGCCGTGAAGAACAGCGGGCAGAGATTGACAGCAGTTTCAAAACGCTCACCGACACTTTTATTGGCCTGGGCCCTTATGGAGCCATTCTCTCTGCCTTTCGCGAACAGCCAAACGCTGCATGGTTGGTTGTTGCCTGCGATCTGCCTTTGTTAAATGAAAGCACATTGTGCTTTCTTGTTGAGCATCGCAATCCTTCCTCTATCGGAACTACATTTGAAAGTCCCTATGATAGTTTGCCGGAGCCGCTCATCACCATTTGGGAACCGAAGAGTTATTCTGTGCTGTTGTCTTTTCTTTCGCAGGGATATTCTTGTCCACGAAAAGCGCTGATCAATAGCGAATCTATCATCATCAAAGCACCTAACGGTGATGCGTTGATGAATGTAAATACACGGGAAGAATTTCAAAGGGCGAACAAGTTGTTGAACAGGAAGCAAGCAGAGATGAAAGAAATAATTGCATAAATTTTCCTCGTGCGTTGATGCAAACAGATAAAGTTCTTCTGGTTCCGTATAAGGCAGATGTTGAGCGTGATAAAATATTTGATGCCTGGAAAAAGCTGGGTGGAAGAGTACAAAGGATTGATAAATTTTGGGAGAGGCCTGCAAATCTTCAAAATCAAAAAGTAGCCATTTATGGAAATGACACTTTCGCCTTAGTTCTAGCGCAGGTTCTTGATGTACAACTTATTTCTCCTGACGATTTGATCATTGCCCGGCTTGATAAGAAATGGACAAAGCGTTCTGTCGTGCAAAAAAAGATTAGAGAAGTGACTGAAAATGATTTGCCGGGTTTTATAAAACCATCAGTACCGAAACAATTTAAAGCAGGAATTTACCATCATCTGAAAGAACTGCTTGAAGAAACGAATGGAATTAGTAGTGAAGAAATTCTTCTTCTTTCTGAGATTGTAGATGTGAAGGCAGAGGCAAGAGGATTTGTTTTAGAAGGAGCGTTGAAAGATTTAGCACTTTACGAAGGTTCAGTTGATCTTGAAACCGGGAAGGAATTTCTCAATGCGTTTTTGAAGAATGAAAACGGGAAATTTCCTAAAACATTTGTAGTAGATATTGGATTCAATCATGAATTAGGCTGGTATATTATCGAGTTTAATTCTTCGTGGGGCGCAGGACTGAATAATTGTCAACCTGAAAAAGTTATCGAGTGTATAGTAGAAGCAACGGAAAAAAATTAATGTAGATTGAGCATTGGAATGTTGTCATCACAAATCTTTCTGAAACAAATGCTGTAGCGATGATTTCTGCAGAGGAATTGAACAATCATCTCAATGACAACTCGTTTGAATTGATAGATGTACGTTCAACCGAAGAGCACGATGCATTTGATATCGGAGGTAAACACATTCCTATTGCTGAACTGGAAAACTCTATTCAAGAAATCAGCAGAGATAAACCAATTGTATTCTATTGTGGTGTAGGAAAACGCAGTGCAGAGGCAGTGAAAATCTTCTTCAATTATTTTGCTGATGCGATTGCATTTTCGCTTGATGGCGGAATAAAAGCGTGGAAAGAAAAACTCGCTGATGCAGAAGTGCACTAAGGATGCGCTGCCACCCACTCTTCACCATCTTCAAAAACTTCTTTCTTCCAAATAGGAACTGTTTGTTTGAGTGTATCAATCGCGTAGCGACAAGCATCAAAAGCTGCAACACGATGAGCAGCGGCCACAACAATAACAACAGGCACATCGCCAACTTGTAAAATCCCTGTGCGATGATGAATGAGAATTTTCTGAACGGAAAATTTTTGCAACACTTCATCCGCAATCTTTCTCATTTCATTCATCGCCATGTTTTCGTATGCTTCAAATTCCAGTCGCACCACTTTCTTTTCTTTCGTGCTGGCCCGAACAGTACCGATGAACACATCAATGCCACCGCATTGCACATCCATCACCCACTCAATGCAAGATGAAATGTTCAGCGCCTCTTTTGAAAGTAAGATGTTGCTATTCACGATTGACTAATGGCTATGACCAATGACAATTCACTATTCACCATTCACCATTCACCCCCTTCACCCACCACTCACCGGCGGAATGATTGCAATTTCATCTTCTTTAAAAATCAATTCATTAAGCGAAGCAAACCGGTTGTTTACTGCAATCCTGAAAGATGAAAGTTGTTTGAGCCGCGGGAATTTTTCTTCTAATGAATTCTTCAAATCATTTACCGCACATCCTTCATTTAGGTCCATGATTATTGAGGAAGCCTCCAAAATTTCCTTCGCAATTCCGAATGCAAGAATCTTCGTCTTCATATTGAAATCATTTAAACCAGGGAAGATGTTTAAACAACACTTCACATCCGGCATAAAAAACCAACAGCGCTGTTACTCTCCGAATCACGAGTGAATTGAAGCGTAGCGCCCCGATCCTCGAACCTAATTGTCCCCCGGCCAAAACTGCCGCAGCAAGCATAAGAATCCTGGTGTAGTCGAGTTTAACATTGAGGCTTGAGACTTGACCTGCAATGCCGGCTATTGAATTTACAAGGATGAAGAAGCTTGCGGTGGCAGCAATTTTCTTCGCCGTATCCCACTTCAATAAATTGAGGAGTGGTGAGAGAAAAATTCCCCCGCCAATTCCTACCATTCCCGATAAGAAACCAATTCCACCTCCGATGATTCCGTCTCTCGCAAAATTTTTTTCTTCCCGAATCGGTGCTCCGTTTTCAATGGACTTTGTTCTTATCCACAACAAAATGGCTGCGATCACAAGAGAAACACCGAGAACAATGAAGAAAGTGTTTTCACTGATTTTTTGGGTGGCGCCCCAAAAGGCCATTGGCACACTCACGATGGCAATGGGAAGAATTTTTTTCCAGTTCACATTTTTGTTCCTGATGAAAACAAGCGTGCCGCCTGTCACCACGATGATGTTGCAGATCAAAGCGGTGAGTTTGATTTCTTTGAAAGGTAATTCGTAGAGAGCGAGAATGGCAATGTAACTCGAGCCGCCGCCAAAACCGACAGAAGCATAAATGAAGGCAATAAGAAAAAAGAAAAGCAGCAACTCAATATGTTCCATTTAACCTAAGCGTTTCAGCAACAATTTTACCGTAAATTACTTTCATTCTGAAATTGTAAAGCAGTGGAAACAATCAATAGAAATGATAGCTGTTAACAAATCAAAGTGGATAGATAGGAAGTAATTCGCTGTCAATTCTTTCTTAGATTAGGCGGTGATTCATTGAGGTTGAGCGAGCGGGCGATTCATGTGAGTTTAGAACATGTTTCTTTGTGATAATAATTTGAAAAGAAAGTTCTCATTGTGAACACAATGATAAAAGACAACCACGGCAGAACCATCAGCTACCTGCGGCTTGCTGTTACTGACCGCTGCAACCTGAGGTGTTTTTACTGTATGCCTGAAGAAGGCATTGAATGGGTGTCGCGAAATGAAATACTATCGTTCGAGGAGATGCATCGTCTGTGTTCGCTGTTGGTAAAAATGGGAATTGAGAAAATCCGCATCACCGGAGGTGAGCCATTCGTGAGAAGAGATGTTATGCAGCTCCTTTGGTCGCTCTCCGAACTTGAAGGCCTTCGTGAGCTCACTCTTACCACCAATGGCGTTCTTACCGCACCCATGGTTCCTGAACTGAAGCAAATGGGAATCCGCTCGGTGAATTTAAGTTTGGATACACTCGACCGGAATCGCTTTTTTGCCATTGCCAAGCGTGATGAATTGCCACGCGTGCTCGAAACGCTCGATGCATTGCTGCAACACAACATTGAAGTGAAACTGAATGCTGTAGTAATGGGCGACAAGAATGTTCAGGACATTATTCCACTTGTAGCATTGACTCACGATCATCCTGTCAGCGTTCGCTTCATAGAAGAGATGCCCTTCAACGGAGGCGATGATATTCATCATGCTTCCATTCGCTGGAATTACAAACGGATCATGGAATTGATCAGTGAAAATTTTCCTTCAATAGAAAAAATTCCGGACGGCGCATTTTCGACTTCATACAATTATCATATTCCCGGACATCGCGGGAACGTCGGCGTGATTGCTGCTTACTCGCGCACCTTCTGCGGCACCTGCAATCGCCTTCGCATCACTCCGCAAGGCATGCTTAAGACATGCTTGTACGATGAAGGCGTGCTGAACGTGAAAGCGCTGCTGCGTAACGGCTCAGGCGATGAAGAACTAAGAGACGAACTGTTGAATGCAATCCACCACCGTGAGAAAAACGGTTGGGATGCTGAACAGAAGCGCAATGAAAAAATTCCGGCTCATGAGAGCATGGCAACGATTGGAGGGTGAGAAATATTGAATACCGAACAAGGAATATCGCTTGCAGAGTCCTTGAAAAATGATGAAAGAAAAAAAATCGCTTTGTTCCACTTCGATTTTCATTCCATATTCGATATTCAAAACTCAACCTTTAGCCTGTATGCTTCTCCAATTTCACCACTACTGATTTTGATACCGGTGTATTGCTGGTGTGTGCTACAGCATTGATGCTGACGAGAACATTTGCTTCCGGAAAATAAGTAGCCACACAGCCCTTCGCAATCGGCATGGGAACAATGATGAATTTCTTCGCGATCCGTTCTTCCCCATTGAAATAACTTTTGATGTCCACTACTTCATGTCGCGTGAATCCTAACTGCTTCATGTCTTCTTCATTCATCATTACAATGCGGCGCTCATTGTAAATGCCACGGTAACGGTCATTCATTCCATACACTGTTGTGTTGAACTGATCGTGACTGCGCACGGTCATCATGATAAGCTCATCTTGTTTCAAAGGAATAACAGGCAGCGGAAGCACGCTGAATTTCGCTTTGCCTGTTGAAGTCTTAAAAGATTTTTCCTTAGTTGCCTTCGGCAAATGAAACCCGGCAGGATGACGAACACGTTTATTGTAATTTTCAAAACCGGGAATCACGTGTCCAATGAGGTCACGAATCAAATCGTAATTGTTTTGCAGCGCATCCCAGTCAACACCATTCTGTTTTTTACCGTGGAGGGAGCCTTTGGACAATGTGGCCTTCGCGAGCTGACACACCACTGCAACCTCGCTCAGCAAATTTTTTGAAGGTGGATTAAGCACGCCTTTCGACATCTGCACAACTTCCATCGAGTTTTCGCAACTCACGAATTGCAGGCTTCCGTTTTGTACGTCCTTGTCTGTTCTGCCAAGGCAGGGAAGAATCAATGCGCGTTTTCCATGAACCAGATGACTGCGGTTGAGTTTGGTGGAAACATGCACGGTAAGTTTTGTTTTGCGCAGCGCTTCTGCTGTGAACAAAGTATCAGGTGTTGCTGAAAGAAAATTTCCACCCATCGCAAAAAACACTTTTGCTTTTCCGGCGTGCATCGCTTTGATGGAATTCACCGTATCGTAACCATGATGTTGCGGAGGCTTGAAGTGAAATACCTTTTCTAACCGGTCGAGAAAACTTTGTGGTGGCATTTCCCAAATTCCCATCGTACGATCGCCTTGCACATTGCTGTGCCCGCGTACCGGACACACTCCTGCACCGTGTTCGCCAATGCATCCTTTCAAAAGCAACAGGTTCACGATCTCTTTGACGTTGTCAACAGCGTTTGCATGCTGAGTTAATCCCATCGCCCAGCAAACAATGATTTTTTCTTTTTGTTGAATGAGCGATGCCGCCTCGCGAATTAATTTTTCTTCAACGCCGGATGCCTGCACGCATTCGTTAAGTGATTGTGATTGTAGATCCTGAATGAATGCATGGTAACCGGAAGTATGTGCCTCAATGTAAGCATGATCGAAAACGTTTCCGGGACTTTTTCTTTCTTCTTCCAGCAACAGAATTATGATTGCTTTCAGCAGCGCCACATCTCCGTTGATGCGCACTTGCAAAAACAAATCAGCGAGAGCAGTTCCTCCGCGCAAAATTTTCAACGGGCTTTGCGGATCTATGTAATACATCAGTCCCGGTTCAGGTAGCGGATTGATTGCGATGATTTTTCCGCCGTTCATCTTGCACTTTTCCAATGCCGATAACATGCGCGGATGATTGGTGCCGGGATTTTGTCCCATCACAATAAGCAACTCTGAGTGATGAATGTCTTCAAGCGTGACTGTTCCTTTGCCCACTCCAATGGTTTCATTCAGCGCTGCGCCACTGCTTTCGTGACACATGTTGCTGCAGTCAGGCAAATTGTTGGTGCCGAACATGCGCACGAAAAGCTGGTACAGGAATGCTGCTTCATTGCTTGTTCTTCCCGATGTGTAGAAGATTGCTTCATCAGGCGACGAGAGCGAGTTCAATTCTTCTGCAATCAGATTGAAAGCATCATTCCAGGCGATAGCCTCGTAGTGTGATGCACCTTCTTTCAATAGCATCGGTTCTGCAAGACGACCCTTCTTCCCCAATTCAAAATCAGCCCACGATGCCATCTCACTCACGCTGTGTTGCTGAAAAAATTTCGTCCCGATTTTTTTACTCTGTGCTTCTTCAGCAATCGCCTTGATTCCGTTTTCGCAATATTCTCCGAGTGACGAGCGATCATCATCAGGATCCGGCCAAGCGCAGCCGGGACAATCGAACCCCCCTTTCTGATTCATGGCAAAAGCTGTCTTCCAGGCATCAGCAGGAGACATGTATTTCAGCATGTGCTCCAATGAAGAAAGAAGTGCCGGCACACCTACGGACTTTTCCTTCATTGAAGTTTGACGCAGGTGAGTGAAGCGCTCAGGTGATAGCGCGTCGCTTTCAATTGAGTTGTTGGATTTCTCTTTCTTCATTCGTGAATCTTAGCATTGATCGTTGGAATGTTTTGCAGCTAACTCAACAAATGTATCCTGGTTGACTTCTTCGCTCTTGTCTTTGCAGGGAAAATCTTTTTCAATGATCACATTAATTGATTCATTGTTACCGAAAGTGATAGCGTGATAAATGCCAACTTCCTCATCGTTCATCCAAAGCGCGGCCATATCGGAAGGAATGATCACTTCGATTGATTGCGACTGAGTTCTTGTTTCAACTTCTGTTGCAAGATTAGAAATGGAAAGTTTGTAACTGAAAGAACCATTTGGGAAAGAAATGTTTTCCTGAACGAAATTCTTTTGCTGCAATTCCAGCAGTTCAGATTTCTTCACTCTCAATCGTATGGAATTTTTATCGAAGCGCAATTTCATAAGACTTTATCTTTTGTTGCTGGTGTGATATTTTTTGTTGAAAGTTTTAATACCGAGAGAATCAATTTCCGGAGTTACTGTGATTTGTTGAAGTGTCTGGTCATTGGCAACCTTGTATGAATAGGTGCCAACATCCTGGCTAAATAAGATTATCGTGTCACCATGGGGGTGCCAGTCAATTGCCCATTTAGAAAATTCAGATGCATTAGTTTGAAGTGATGAAAGCTGTTTCCCTTGCTTATCAAATAGCAAAAGCTTTAAGCAAGCATATTTTGAGGGCTCATTTTTGTCGGTATTAAATTCCACGTGAAGATTGTAAAGCCCCGAAGGAGAGGATAAAATTTCTTTATCAGGCAGAGGAGGATTGCAAAAAACAAATGTTGCTACCAAAACTCCTGCGCAGGCTGCTTTCATGTAACAAAATTTTGTGTCGCTTATAAAGTAATTTAAAGTCTTAGTTCTAAATCACAGCAATTTTTTCTTCGCCACAGTAAATATTCATCCGGTCTTTTTTCAGGAATCCAATCACTGTCATGTTGTAATCTGAAGCGAGTTCTATTGCCAAACTTGTTGGAGCACCAATCGAACACACGACAGGAATTCCCGCCGCCAAAGATTTCTGAACCAACTCGTAACTCAACCGACCGCTGAAAAGTGCGATTCTATCGGTAAGCGGAATGGATTGCTGCTTCAGCATGAAACCAATCAGTTTATCCATGGCGTTATGCCTGCCCACATCCTCAAAAATTTTTTCGAGTGTGCCTTCAACTGTTAGCAGCGCCACGGCGTGTGAGCCACCGGTCTCAGCAAACAATCCCTGTGATGATTGTAGCAAGTTTGGAAGTTGGTAAAGTGTTTCAGCAAAAATTTTTTTATCGCTTGCCCATGGAACATACACGCCCTCGTTTTGTGAAATGTCGAAAGCACCTCTTCCGCAAAAACCACAAGCCGAGTTAGTGAGGAATTTTTTCCGCTCTGAAAGATCAACTTTCACTTCAGGTGACAATTCAACCAACAATGAATTTTCCTGTAACGATTCTTCATCATAATTTCCGGTAAAGCGAATAGAAACAATTTCGGATGAGCGGTGAATGATGTGTTCCGCAAATAAAAACCCGGTGACCATGTTGAAATCGTCACCGGGTGTGCGCATGGTGACTGAGAGAATTTCTCTTTTGCGATTTCCGGCTGCGCCGAATGCTATAGCGATTTCAAGTGGCGCTTCCTTAATCACTATATCAGTTCCTCTCTGCACACCATGCCCTGAAATTTTCTCAATAGAAAATTTTTGTTTTCCCTTTTCTAATTTATCAATCGACACTGATGTCATGAAAAGGAAAAGTACAAATGGTTTTTCAATTAGTAGACTGATAAGAATTGATGTCTGCATACCAAACTGTCGCGTAGGTCACCTTGAGCTTGTCGAAAGGTAAGCTGAAGGTGCCACGCCGATGGTTCGACAGGCTCACCATGACCAGCGCGCTCCGACAATTTGGTTTGTATCTGAATTGATGATGAAATCGCATGAAGAAGTTACCAGTGCTCCCGCTGTTTTGAAGATTAAAAAAGCAGCTGCGAAAATTTATTTTACAAAACACTTGCAAATGTGAAAACATAAGTTCTACATTTGCGCCCGCAAGATTCAAAACATAAAACAATGCTATTACACAAACCAAATCAATTCACAGGTCGCCTCCGGAGTACAGGAGCAGATCGTGACCATCGGGTGTGTTATGCGTTGACGTAGCAGAAAACAACAACAGCAATTCACAATACACCCTGATCGCAAGTCGGGGTTTTTTATTTTAAAGAAAACATGAGAAACGAAAAACAAGGAATACAGACAGGTCACGCCCTACTTCCATTGCAGGCAAGTTTTCTCTGCACGGAAGATCGTGACCAGCACCGGGAACGGTTTCATCGAAAGTGAATCATCATTTCACTTTTTGAAAAACCCGACCCGTCAGCGAGTCGGGTTTTTTGTTGGCAAACCGACGCGGTCTCGAAGACCGCGGTCGGTTTAGCGGAGAATGAAGATGCTGAATTTGAGTCAGGAATCGGTTAAGCGGAAAAAAGTGTAAATAAAAAAATCAGTGTTGCCCGGCGTGATGCGTGAGATCACGCCGGAGCAAAAAAGAAAGTGAATCGTGTCTGACACCTTCATCAGCATAATGCGAGCGCGGGTGTCTGACACGAGAGTGAAGAGATAAATAATGATCAACTAAATTTTTTTACCATGAAGTTCAATCTGAAGCTGAAAAAGAAAAACGTAGTAAAGAACTACGAAGGCGCTGAAGCATTTGTGCTCACTCCGCAATTGGAGTTGTACACTGCCGTAGTCACTGCCTCACTGAGCAACAAGTTCTACGAAAAGAACGATACACGGGTAAAACGCATTCGTGAACTGATGGCCCGGAATGATCCGAAGTTCATTGCAAAACTTGCGGTGTACACTCGTGAGAAGATGTACCTGCGTTCTGTTCCGCTCGTGCTTGCTGTGGAATTGGCGAAGATCACCAAAGGCGAAACCACACTCAGCAATGCAGTAGAACGCATCGTACAACGTGCTGACGAAATCACCGAGCTGCTGGCGTACTACGAATTAGCGAACGAGCGAAAAGGAACGAAGAAGCTGAACAAGCTTAGCAAGCAAATTCAAAAGGGATTGGCTGCTACTTTCAACAAGTTCGATGAGTACCAATTTGCCAAGTACAACCGTGATGCAGCCATCAAGTTGCGTGATGCCTTGTTCATCATTCACCCGAAGGCGAAAGATGAAACGCAGCAGGTATTGTTCAACAAAATCGCAAGCGATGGGTTGAATGTTCCCTACACCTGGGAAACCGAGTTATCTGCTTTGGGACAAGTGAAGTTTGAAAATGAAAAAGAAAAGCAGGCAGCATTCAAAGCGAAGTGGGAAGAACTTATTACAAGTGGTAAGATCGGTTACATGGCGTTGCTGCGAAACCTGCGTAACATTTTGGAAGCAGGTGTGAGCAAAGAGGTGTTGAAGCGAGTGTGCGATTCACTGAGCAATGAGAATGCGGTGTTGAAGTCGAAGCAGTTACCGTTTCGTTTTCTCTCTGCATACCGGGAGCTGGAAAAGCTGAATGAAAATGGTGTTACGAAAGTGATGAATGCGCTGGAGCAAGCGGTGCAATTCACTTCCGCAAACATCAGTGGCTTCGATGACGAGGTTCGCGTGCTGATTGCCGTTGACTTTTCCGGTTCCATGCAATCACCGGTTTCGCAGAAGAGCAAGGTGCAGAAGTTCGAGATCGGAGCGATGCTCGCGATGTTGCTGCAAAACAAATGCGGTGAAGTGACAACCGGAATTTTCGGGCAGACGTGGAAGGTGATCAATGTTCCGCATGCGGCGATCCTGAGCAACACGGCTGCGATGGTGAAGCGTATTGGTGAAGTGGGTCTGTCTACCAACGGTTACCTGGTGATCAAAGACCTGATCGAGCGAAAGAAGATCGTTGACAAGGTGATGATCTTCACCGATTGCCAGTTGTGGGATGACACCAGCGGCGGCACAAGCATTGCAAAGTTGTGGAGTGATTACAAAAAGCTTGCACCGTTTGCGAAGATTTACCTCTTCGACCTGGCAGGATATGGCAACACCCCTTTGAACACCAAAGGCAACGACGTATTCCTGATTGCAGGCTGGTCAGATAAAATTTTCGACGTGCTCGCAGCCATCGAAAACGGAAGTAATGCAGTGGCTGAAATTGAGAATACACGTGTCTGACACCTGCGAGGCAGAGTGCGTGTGCCGGTGTCTGACACGTAGGTGGATGCGAGACAGAAGCGAATGAAGCTTCTGCCTCTTCGAAAGACATGAAAATAATTTTCAGGAGCAAAACATTCTATCATGAAAAATGAAATTGAAGAGTTCGTCAACCAATCCAGAATAAAATCAAAGAGAAGAAAATCGAGATTGAAATATTTCGGAAAAGAAAAGCAATTACTCGATTTGGTTCGTGAGTTGGATCGGCTGCGCAATGAGAAAAACAATCTTGGTTTCATTGAGCTTGAAAAGCCGATGGTAAAAGGATGGAAGCGCTTCTTCATTTTGCGCCCTGATATTTCGAGCAGAAAAGACAAAAAAGTTTTTCAGAAAATTTTGGATAAGATCAATACTGAAGTGGTTTGCAACAGAAAAGATTTCAGGAAGAGGGATTATCGCAGAAAGCGCATGGAGGTAATTGAACAACACACTAAGTGGCTGACTAAAAAAGAATTCAACGAATTGAATTTTTCAGATAAGGAACGTGAGTGTTTCGAATACAAATTTGTTCAGCTTGAATTCGGTCAAAGGAGACGACGATTCGTTTACAGATTCGAATGGCAGTTTGAATTAAAGATCAAGCGAAACATCATCACCAAGATGAGAGTGATGAACCCGGTGATCGAACAGCGAATGAGTGAGATTGAAAATTACATGGAGCGAAATAATCTGTGG
The DNA here is from genome assembly GCA_035638255.1 of Chitinophagales bacterium. Lineage (GTDB taxonomy): Bacteria > Bacteroidota > Bacteroidia > Chitinophagales > UBA10324 > DASRAJ01. The sequence continues at coordinate 34,070 of DASRAJ010000002.1, read as the reverse complement.
AACAAGTGGAGCCACATTCGGGGCGATGGGAACTATCGCTCATGGGATAAAGGGTTTCGTGAAAAAGAAAAATACAGGTTCGATAAGTCGGGTCTTACCAGCGCCTGAGACCTTATCAAACAAAAAAAATGAAATGACTCTGTAGCTTAAAAGGCAAAGCTGCGGCAAACGTTGAGCAGCCGTGGAGTGTGTGGATGATCTCGTCATTTCTGTGCGAAGTGATGAGCAGAATTTGCAGTTGCACCGAAACTTGCAAAGGCATTAGTAGGGAAGCGCATTTATAGCCATGCTGTCCTGAAAGGGAATTCCGGGTTCGAATCCCGGCAGGGTCACAAATTGTTCTTTGAAAATTGATTGACGATTATCCATTGATGTCGTAAACGAGAGTTACTTCGTGCTCATGGCGGTTATTGAAGCCGTCATGAAAAAGTCTCTTGTTGAATTGTAACTCAATGGTTCTTTAAGAAATTAAGGATGTCGTAAACAAGAGTTACTTCGTCTGGCAACGCCGAAAGGCAGCGGGTTCGAAACCCGAAGTCTCTTGTTGCCTGTTACTCCTTAACTTTTTTCTGCTGTGAAAGCCTTGAAAGATGTCGTAAGCAAGAGCTACTTCGGTTGGAAACGTAGGATACGTCCTATGTCCCATTTCAAGATGGGGAGTCTCTTGTTGCCTGTTACTCTTTCAAATTTTTCTTCAGCAAAAAATTAAAAATGAAATTGAAAGGTGTCGTAGATCAGAGATACTTCGGTTAGAGCGTCCCGATATATATCGGGAAGGTCGCAGGTTCAACTCTTGCCATCTCCACAAAAAATTTTAATGGGGATGTAGCTCAGGAATAAAAAGACACTCTGTTCGCTTTTTACCCTTTCAAAAAATTGAGAGGTGCCGTAGAGAAGAGATACTTCGACTTAAGATCGAGTGGTTGTTGGTTCGAATCCAGCTCCTGGTGCAAATCGGGATAGCTCAAATGGCAGAGCGCTTTCTCTCTTTTCGATAGTTGCCCTTTCAAAATATTCCGTTCGTCTAATGGGCAGGATATCAGAATTTCAATCTGATGATGGAGGGTTCAATTCCCCCACGGAATACGGTAAGCAGTTGGCAATTCGCAGTTGGCAAATGAAAGCGATAAAATGGAAAAAAGTGAATGGTGAATAGTCAATAGTCAATCAAAAATCGAAAATCAATTTGGTGCTTTAGTTCAACGACCAGAATGTCTGATTGTCTATCAGAAGGGTGCGGGTTCGAATCCCGCAGGCACCGCGTAAAAAAGTTGGCAGTAGGCAATAGGCAGTAGGCAAAAAAGAAGAAATGAAACAACAATCAAAAATCGCGAATCGCGGTACGCGTATCGCGAATCGAAAATTTTGGTCAGTACCTTAACCGGAAAAGACTCTGAATACGAATCAGAATGATGAAGGTTCGAATCCTTCCTGACCATCGTTGAAGTTGGTGTAATGGTAACACGCAGGTTTGTGGCGCCTGTAGATGCGGGTTCGAGTCCCGTACTTCACCTAAATCGCGATTCGCGATACGCGTATCGCGAATCGCAATTTTAAACCATGAGAAAGTTAGCAAGCATCCAGCGCATAAAGTCGCTGGAAAACATCGAGGGAGCCGATGCCATTGAAAAAGCAACTGTACTCGGTTGGGAATTGGTGGTGAAGAAAAATGAATTCGCTGCGGGCGACTTGTGTGTCTATTGTGAAATTGATTCGCTGATGCCCGACAAGCCTGAGTTCGAATTTCTCAAGCCCCGTGGCATGCGCATTCGTACTGTGCGCTTGCGCGGACAGATTTCACAAGGCATTTGTTTTCCGCTTTCTATACTTCCTGACGAAGTAAAAGTTGAAGAAGATGCAGATGTGACCGAAGCGCTCGGCATCATAAAATACGAGCCGCCAATTCCGGCAAATCTTGCAGGAGTGGCGAAGGGACCATTTCCGTCTTTCATACCCAAGACGGATGAAACGCGGGTGCAGGTATTGCAGGAGATGCTCAACAAGTATGCAGGTGAAACTTGCTTTGTCACTGAGAAGTTAGATGGGAGTTCTGCAACTTATTTTTTCAAAGACGGAGCGTTTAATGTGTGTTCACGAAAATTGAATTTGATTGAGGATGAAAGAAATTCTTTGTGGAAAGTTGCACGCGAACTGGATCTGGAAAACAAGCTGCGTTCACTCAACATGAACATCGCTTTGCAGGGAGAAATTATCGGCGAAGGAATCCAGGGGAACAAATACAAGCTGAAAGGACAAGCTGTTTTCTTCTTCAATGCATTCGACATTGATCGTTATGAATATTTCGGTTTCGAAAAATTTATTTCGCTCATGAAAGAATTGGATTTGAAAACTGTTCCGCTGATCAGTGACGATTACAAATTGGAAAACGGAATCCATGACCTCGTAAGCAAAGCGACTCTGCGTTCGCAGTTACGAAATGAAAGCTGGGCGGAAGGAATAGTGATTCGTCCTTTGACTGAAAAAACAGACGTGATGGGCCGGGTGAGTTTCAAAGCTATCAATCCTGAATTCTTGTTGAAGTATGGGGAATGAACTTTGGTTGATCACTGGATGATTGAAAGAGATTATCCACTAATTCCCCAAACTTTACCTGTAATGAAAATTGAAATTAGAAATTAGAAAATTGAAAATGGGAATCGAGTTGTGCGTATTGTGAATCGTATTACGTGAATCGTGAATCGTGATTTTTAACTCTTACCCGGCCAACTAAAACATAATTACCATGCGTGTACTAACAAAACTTCTGAAGTCATCATCGTGGCGAAGTCCATGACGTCATTCTTCATTGAATGATCAGGCACTTTTTTTTCATCAATAAAAAAATCAATCAAAATGATTTACTACGATTATGAAGAAGTGCTTCTGAAAGTTGACCGGATGTTTTACTACGACAAGTATGTTTTGGGTAAGCGATTGCTGGAAGAAGTTTTGGAGAAAGAGCCGGGCTTTGGTCCGGCACACTTCAGGCTGGGATGGATTTACTGGGCGAGATTGAATTATTACGAGCAGGCAGAAGATCACTTTAAGCTCGCATTGAAGTTTGCACCGGAATATCCACTCACCTATTACAGCTATGCCTGCATGCTGAATGAGATGAATCATTCAGGAAAGCTGAAGAGTGTGGCGGAGAATGGAATGAAGGTAAGGGGAGTGAGCAGATTTTTCCTTTATAGCATTCTCGGCAAGTCGCGTGAAAAGAACAATAGGCTTGAAGAAGCGCATGATCACTATCAAATGGCTCTTAAGCATGCATTCATTGCATATGAGACGGATGAACTGAAAATGAACCTGAAGCGAGTGAGAGAACAGCTTAAGCGTTTTGAAGCATCAAAATCAGGAGAAGCACTTTTAGAAGCACACAAATAAAAATGAACCGTCACCTCAAAGCGTCATTGCGAGGGCGCAGCCCGAAGCAATCCCCTCTCTTTCCGAGGAGATTGCTTCGCTTCGCTCGCAATGACAAATGGTGAGGCGTTCTTTTTAAAAACAGAATTTTAATTTTAGAACAATGGGAAAGTTACACTTAAGAGGAAAGGATTTAAGAAAGCTTGGTTATCCTGAGAACAGGGTGATCGGTGTTGCTATCAAAGTCATGCATGACTATTACAAGCATGCATCCGATGGCGAAGCGAAAAGAATTTTGTCACAGGTTTTGGAGAAGCCTGAATCCTTCATGGATGATGCTGTGCTCAACAAGATCGCTTCGGTATTGCTGGACGAAAAGCGACCGAAGTATGATGAGATTTCTTTGAACACCAAAAGGAAAGAGTACGCTGTGTTCGGAGCAGAGTACATTGAAGCAGGCGCCATCAACCAAATGGAAATTGCGATGAAGCTTCCGATCACTGTTGCCGGCGCTCTCATGCCCGATGCGCACCAGGGATATGGTTTGCCCATCGGTGGTGTGCTCGCAACAGAGAATGCAGTGATTCCTTATGGCGTTGGTGTTGACATCGGATGCAGAATGTGCCTGAGCATTTTCGATTTGCCTTCCTCAATGACGGAACAAGATCCTGAACGGCTGAAGAGTGTATTGCACCGCGAAACTTTATTCGGTGCAGGTGGTGAATTCAAGAATCCGATGGATGATGAAGTGCTTGCGCGAAAAGAGTTTTATGAAATTCCGATTGTAAAATCACTTCATGGCAAAGCGGGAAAACAAATTGGTTCATCCGGTTCGGGAAATCATTTCGTCGAATTCGGCATTATAGAAATTCCTGACACCTATGAGACCTCCGAGGTTTCAAAAAAAACCTCGGAGGTCTTGCCTTCTGCCGGAAAATATCTCGCCTTGCTTTCACATTCCGGTTCACGCGGATTGGGCGCTACTATCGCAAACTATTACACAAGAGTTGCGATGGAGAAATGCAAACTTCCCGGCATCGCAAAACATCTTGCATGGCTCGATCTTGATTCTGAAGAAGGACAGGAATACTGGCTCGCCATGAACCTTGCCGGTGATTATGCTTCTGCATGTCATCACCAGATTCATAAAAAAGTTGCGAGATCGCTCAGTGCTCAGCCGCTTTCCATAGTAGAGAATCACCACAACTTCGCATGGAAAGAAATCCATGAAGGGAGAGAAGTGATAGTTCATCGCAAGGGCGCAACACCTGCAGGGAAAGGTGTGCTTGGAATTATTCCCGGCTCTATGATTGATCCCGGGTTTGTGGTAAGCGGAGCAGGAGAAAATTCTTCCATCAATTCTGCATCACATGGTGCAGGAAGAAAAATGTCGCGTACTGCTGCGAAGAATTTCGTCACTGACAAAATGCTGAAAGATGTTTTGCATCAGCATGCTGTAACGCTGATTGGTGGTGGCCTCGATGAAGCGCCGATGGCTTACAAAAATATTAATGATGTAATGCAATCACAGCAGGAGCTGGTGAACATCGAAGGAATTTTTCATCCGAAGATTGTGAGGATGGCTTGAGGAGTTGGCACATTTACTCTTCAATGTTGATCGGAATGGTTCCGGCTAAATGTCCATTACACTCAATGGTGAGAAAACAAATGCTCTGCGGAAGAGAACCTTTTTTCAATTTAATTTCCGAAACGTTGTGATAGTTTCCAGATAATAATCGCCTGCCTAACACATCATACAATGTAATGGTAACATCAGGAATTTCTTTTGTCAGATCAATGATCGCTTCACTTGCAAATGGATTTGGAAACACCTTCACGTCACGAATCTCTACACAATCATTCAGTACAGATGGAAGAACAGAAGTTGGCTCTGGTCCCCAATGCAAAGCATACAACTGATTAATCTTATTATCATAAATCAACTCAATCACGTTTTCCTGATCAACCGCATTGGTAGCATAAGGATATACTGGATCAGATAATATATTTCCATTTCTGAAATCAATTGAATATAAGCGGTAATCCGAAGCGTGATCTAACCCTAGAAAAATAAAGCGATGATCTCTTTCGTCAAGCGCTTTAAATTTCGGGGGTCCAGTAATGCCGGCTAGTTCTGGTATATCAGCGATCAAGTTTGCAGCCGCAGTAGTAATATTTATTGAATCCCAATTAAATGTTCCATCATCCTGATAGAAACCATATAATTTGTTGTCATCATTGTTGTAAAATAATGACGAAGGGCTATATCCATGAACAGGATACGGTGTTACTTCAGGGCTTGAAACAATCTCACCGTTATTGGCGTCAATACTGATAATCCTACTTCTTTCACCAGATAAATATCCTTCAAAAATATAGCGATGATGATTCTGATCAAAGGTCGAACTGCACACGCCTATACCGTTAAAATCAGGAATAGGATTCAGTACTGTAACTGCTCCCGATTCAGGAACAATAGAAACAAAATCGGCAGTGCCAAGAATGTTATTGAGATAAATACCATTTAGCAAACCGGTTTGATTGTTAAATGCTAATTCAAGAATACTTCCAGAGCTATCACCATTCACTAACAATTTATTTCGATGTACTGTTTGTCCTGTAATTGCATTCACAGCGTATAAATACCAAGGCGAAATTCCCGTGTTATTTCCTTCAAAAAAATAGAGGTGATGATTTTCATCGAAGGCCGATGTTCCGTCTAAAATCCACATCACACCTGGAATACTGTCAATGATATTGTAATTGGCATTCGTATAGTTGAGAGTGACCAGAAATTCCCTTTGTGAGAATGCCATCGGAACATTAATTAGAAATGATATTGCTAAAAAGAAAAGAAAATGGCGGTGATTCAAAAGCATTCCTTAAAACTACATTTTTATTGTTCGTGAAAGAAACATGAAATGATATTGCAATTGCAAAGCGGTGGGCGAACATCGAAGGAATTTTTCAGCCGAAGATTGTGAGGATGGCTTGAAGAAGTGATGTCATGAATTTTGTGACATCACTTTTTCGTTCTCAGATAATCTCTCAAGGCACGATAGAGAATACTAACTTTCGCTTCAGTTGTCGATCAAAGGCGTGCCACAACCAGAAAAAATACCTTTCAATGTTTGAGCAAATCGTTGTGTCCTATGTCCAAATAAATGAGATGTTGTATCTCCCAGGATTCCTTTTAGCTTTTATCTTGGCACATTTTCCAGGCATCAAAGGCAGGGTCGAAATCCTGTGGGAGAGTAACAATATCATAACTGCAGTCGCTGGAATTGTCCAAGCATTTTTAATTCTTTCTGTATTTTTTGGATCTGCTGTTTATTATGATTCACACATAATAAGCCCGATGACACTTATCCCTTTTTACCTGAGAGAACATGTTCAAATAATATTCTCTCAATTCTTTTGGTTTAAAAAGATCAGACGAAAATTTTTTTACTCGGCAATATTGTGTTTCATAATTGTAGTATCAAAATTCTTTTTACAAGAACCAAGGCGGTATTATTCAATAGACGTGGATCACGAATATTTGCTCGCTGGAATAGCTTACTTAGTCAGTCTTTTGATCTTAGGTTATTTCATATCAACAACTAAGTCAAAGATGAATATCATTGTAGAAGAATGAATAAATCCAATTAATCTCTTTGCTACAATTGATGAGGGGTGAAAATGATTTAATCACGTAATTTTGTTTCATTCAATCATGCTGGAAAAAGAGTTTCAATATTATCTCGATCATCAACCAGAACTGGTAGAAAAATATCAGGGAAAATTTGTCGTCATACAGGATGAAAAAGTGATTGGTATTTATGATTCTGAGATCGAGGCATACACCAAATCAATAAAAGAAAATGAGTTAGGAACCTTTCTCATCCAGGAAGCTCAGCCGGGTGACAAGAATTACACTCAGAGATTTCACTCGCGGGTTATTTTTTCCTGATGGATTCATCACCTCCTCCAGCATCTCACGCATTTACCTCCGAAGCCACTGAACGTGTTTCAGAAATCATAACACCCATCGGCATTTCAATTCCATTTATTCCTGAGGAGATCAATTTCACTTCGATGATCAAAGGATCGTTCAAACAAAAGCTTTGTGGGATACCGGAGCAACTCATAGCGTCGTCACAAAAGCAACAGCAAATAAGATTGGATTAAAGCCCATTCGCAAAGCCATTATCTATCATGCAGGCGGACAAGAAAGAGTGAATGTTTATCTCGTTAATATTTTTCTTCCAAACAACATTTGTGTGCCGAATGTGAACGTGAGCGAATGTGCGGATACTGTAGGGCATTTCGGAGTGATCGTTGGAATGAACATCATTACTGAAGGAGATTTTGCAATGACTAATCCTGAAGGAAAAACTATTTTCTCATTCCGAATGCCTTCTATTGAGAAAATTGATTTTATGATGAAGAAATGACCAGTTCAGGGCAAGGACATCACTCATCTCTTTCATTGTAAATTTTCTCACGCATTTCATACAACAATATTTCAATCTTGCTCTGATCCGGTTCATCAGGCAAATCACTTCGTTCGAATAATTCCCTGATTTGTTCAATTTTTTCTAAAGCACGACTCAAAAGTTCTTCGTAAAGAAATTCTCCCCTTCTGATTCGGAGCAACTCTTCCCGGTTTGGTCTTATAACATTTACTTTTTTGTAACGGGCAATCTCTTCCGCCATATCCAGCAACCGGAAAACGTGCATCATATTTTTTGCGTCGTATTTCTTCCCGTGTTGCAGAGTATTTTGATATCGCTCATCATTTCTTTCTTCTACCCACGTCCAGTATTCTTTATAGTCCCGACAGTATTTAGAATAACCATCCTTATTAAAATTCATAATCGCCATCGGTTCTGTTCCTTTTGGTACTGAACTCAAGGAGACATCATTTGCATCAATACCGGAATAAATTCCCCTGAGAGAAATGGCATTATCAAACTGGGATGAATGATACAATGCAAACACATCACGCATGTGCGGGACACTGACCAATCCGCATTCTTCCTGTTTAAATTTCATTTCCGAAATCCATTGCTGCAAAGGCACCGAACCCTGACCTTGAACGACGAAACAAAAATCCAAAACTGACTTTCGTTCCTGATCAATAGGATTGAGAATTTTTTTATTTAACCCTTGTGCTTTTTTGATCTGTGAATAAGCATAACCTGCGAAGGTTTGATTGCACAACCTGGATAGAAAATGATCCGGCTTGATGGATTCCAATGTGGGGTGACTATATAAGACACAATCTTCAGGAGTAGCAAGAAGTTCAAGAATATTTGGGTTGTTTCTGAGAAGTAATTGAAAGAACCGTTTCAATTCATAGAAAACTATATCATTGGTTTCGTTAGCCACCTGTTCTATTTCTTCCAGTCCAAAAAAGATTTTTTTCGGAAGAATGAAAACTCCTTTGAGATCGGTATCAGAATGCGAAAGTGAGAGACCATACGCTTTGCTTCCACTAATGCATTCGAATAAAATCAGTTTCTCTTTTCGGATAAAATCAATGTTCATGATTCAACAAGACCTTTGAAAAATTCATTTAGCTTTTGACTATCTACTTCTTTTCTTGAAATCGTTTTTGCAATCTCATCACACCGCTGAATTTCATTTTGAATAAATTCATTCAACCTATCATTCCGGGCTATTATTTTCTTTTCATCTGATACATTCTTCATTTCAAGGAGCGCATCAATGGTATTCACAATCTTCTTGTCAGACTGAATTACTTTAAGAAGTTGCTGGAATACCATAGGAGGAACCTCATGTTTTTCTGAAATCCATTTACAGGCTAAAATCGGTCGCAGGGCATAGAAGTATTTTTTCAGTTTCACTTCATCAGTTTGCAATTCATTCTGAAAAGTGTTGATCGACATGCTTAAATAATGATGCATTCCGGCACGAAGGGAAAAATAATCAGGCGCCATGGACCATAAATTTTTCTGAAATCCGGATTCAGACAAGTAAACGATAGGAGATTGAAGCCACTCGTAAATCACAGCGTTCGAACCCCTGAACAGGCGTAATGCTTTGCGAACATCCCAGCCACTGACGTCAAGAATTTCATTTACAGGTAACTCAATTACATCCTTCCTCTCATCAATAGAGAGATAATATTCTTTTGGCTGCACATAGACAAAGCGAACATCATAGTCACTATCCGGTGAAGCAAAACCCCAGGCACGACTTCCTGATTCACAAGCAAAGAGGATTTTCACATTCTCGTGTGTGCTGATTTCGTTTAGCGCATTCTGAATTTTATCAAGCATAAATATCGCTATTGATTAGGGGTTCCGTTTTTTACGCTTTGTATTTATCCCGGAATTTGCAGTTCGAATTTTTGCCGCAAAGAACGCGGAGCAAAACGCAAAGAATAGCGCAAAGAAAAAGTTACAAATTATCTGGTGTTAACCTTTGCGTTTTTTCTCTGCGAAATTCTTTGCGCTCTCTGCGGTTTATTTTATTGAAGTGCAAAATGTGGGTTTATTTTTTCACCACCATATCATTCTGCGCCGCCCACAAATTAATATCCTGCTTGCTCAGCGCAGCAGCCATCAACTCCGGGAATTTATCCGGCGTGCAGGCGAACACGGGTACATTAAGTGATGCAAGAAATTCAGCATTGTGATGATCATAGGATGGCGCGCCATCATCATTCAGGGCAAGCAAAACAATTAGCTGAACGCCGGTGCTCACTAAGGTTGCAGCGCGCTTTAGCATTTCATCGGCATTTCCTCCTTCATACAAATCAGTGATGAGAACGAGAACCGTGTCAAGGGGCTTGCGAATAATTTGCTGGCAATAGGTCAATGCACGATTGATGTCAGTTCCTCCTCCAAGTTGAACGCCAAACAATAATTCAACAGGATCACTCAATTCATCCGTGAGATCAACAACAGAAGTGTCGAAAACCACCATGCGTGTTTGAATGGCAGGAATAGACGCCATCACCGCGCCGAAAATGCCGGAGTAAATAACAGATGTCCCCATAGAGCCGCTCTGATCGAGACACAACACGACATCCTTTAACGATCTTCTTCTCTTTCCATACCCGATCCGGATTTCCGGAATAATGGTTTTGTATTTAGGCTGGTAGTGTTTCAGATTTTTGAGAATGGTTGCATGCCAGTTGATCTCATGATGCCGCGGTCTGCGGTTTCGTGTGGAGCGATTCAGGCTTCCGATGATCGCTTGCTGAGTCGGCTGATACAATTTCTTCATTAACTCATCTACAACTTTCTTTACCACTTGCCGGGCTGCATCTTTTGTTTTGTTTGGGATCACATGACTCAGCGTCATCAGTGTTGCGACGAGGTGAACATCGGGTTCTACATTTTCCAGCATTTCTTTTTCGAGAAGCATGGAGGTAAGGTTCAATCGCTTCAATGCATCCTGCTGCATCACTTTTACAACTGATGAAGGGAAGAAATTCCTGATGTCACCGAGCCAGCGATTTACATTTGGGGAGGAGGGACCAAGAGAGCCCTTGCGATCAGAATCGTATAATGCTTCCAATGACTCATCCATTTTCTGATCGAGACCTGCAAGATTAAATCCCGTTCCGTCATTCTCGTGTCCGCCGAGAATGAGGCGCCATTTGCGAATTAGATTTTCGTCGGTCATTTCTTTTCATTGTTGAGATTGCTTCTGCCCCGATAAAAATCGGGGCATGGCAATGACGCTTGTTATTGATATTCTGAATTTATTCCCAGCAATTTCAAAACAATTGGAATTGCATTCTCTGCGCGCTCATGATTGAAATTGGTTTCTTTAAATCGGGCAGTTATTGAAGAGGATTCTCCGCTCTTCACTTTCTCACCCAACTTCCTTCGCTCGGCATTCGTGAATTGTGCGAATGTTCTTCGCATGATCGGGAGCAGTTGAACAAATGTTCCTTCTTGCAATTGCAGCACCCAATTGTTCACGAGATTCCAAAGATCATGATCGAGTAAAAGAATGGTGCCGCTTCCTTTTAAAAATCCTTCAAGCCATGCCGCGGCAATTTCAGGTTGTGATGCAGTAGATAGTGCGAAGCTGAATTTCTTTGCTAACGATTCCCCCGTTAAGATTTTAAAATCGGAAAGCAATCGTGTTGAGTAACCGCTCACTGCCGGTGCAGCGTTTTTGTTTTCTGCGATTACCATGAGCGTCTGTTGCCATTCATTGATTTGGTCCGCCTGCTGAAGCACAGCGATGGCATCATTCAGCTTAAAAAATAAATCGAGCAATTTGTTTGCAGCATCTTCATCAACGTTGCTGCACGCTGCCGGCAAGCTGATGCAAATGCGCGTGATCATCGAGTTCACCAATTGCAGCATCAGATCTGCATCTGTTTGTCTCACGTTTCCATAGCGGGAAGCGCTTACGAGTTCGGGCAATACTTCCATCAACTGAATTACGTCACTCGTGGTAGCAGCAAGATTGTCGAGTTGCTTCATCAGCACTTCGATTGCTTTTGGAATTTCTGCAGGTATAGAATTTTGCAGCAGCTCGCTGATCTGCTTCAGGCTTGAAGACTCATTCGCTATGTGAATGACAAAATTGGTCGCAGCTTCTTCAATTGAATTTCCCCAGGCGCCTTTTTCAATAATCTGAATCGAAAATTCCGGCTCCCACTGCAATCGCCATTGTTCTTTGAATGTGCCTTTGCCTGCAACAAAAGTTTTTACTCCCCAATGAATTTCGAGCAGCAATAAGCGATGCAATAATTGACTTCGCTCGAGATCACTTTCTTTTCGCAGGTCAAGCGTGTAGTCTTTGAAGGATGCTTCAGCAGGAAGGCGCAACCGCCGTTGTAATTTTTCCAAATCAATTTGTAATGGTGGTTTCGGAATTTCTTCAGGAACCGCTCCAATCTTATCACTCACGATCAGTTCTTCACGAATCAGGTGCATCAAAATACTTTCGCCATTGCAGAGTACTGACAATGTTGCTTCATTCAACTCATCTAAACCGGGACGGGAAAAATTCCGCAGTGATGCAAGCGCTTCCGACAACCGCACGGCCTCAATCACATGTGCCACAGAAGTATCCATGTCTTTTGACCGGAAGAGCTGCGCCACTTTCGACATCCATTGCACTTCAACATCTTTTGTGTGAGTCCAGACATGATCGTACCAACCCGGTGATTGTATGCCTGCACCATAGCCGCTCCAGAAAGTGAGGCGGTGATACGTCCACGGGATCCACGTGGTTTCCACTTTTACTTTTGGAAGATTCTTCAGCAACTCATTATCATCCTTCTGCTTCGGCATATTGGCAAGTGCGGGAGCATGCCATGCGCCACAGATCACGACAATGGTGTTGAACATCTCTTTCTCCGCCTGCCGGATCATTTTTCGCATGTGTGCCTCCCGAAGCTTTTCATTCCGATTTTCTTTTTCAGGAAAAGATTCGCGCAAGGATTGCATCGCTTCTGAAACAGCATCAAATACCTGCTCATTGCTGATGCGCTGTTCAAACATGTATTCCCACCATTTTTCTCCGTCTGTAAAACCGGCTGCTTCAGCGAGGTAACGCATAGGATCATGTTGCAGAATCTCTGTTTCTCCTTCTCCGATTTCAGTTTCTGAATTTTTGAAAGCATTATTATTTACCGACTGAGGATTTTTCTGTTTCTCTTTTTCTTCTTCCAGCGCAAATGAATTCGCAAGCGGTAAATCAATAAAGCGCACAGGAATATTTTTTGAAACGCCATAATGAATGGCCTGCCACTCCGGTGAAAATTCTGCGAAAGGATAGAAGACAGCCCGCTTTGGATTGTCGGGCATGTAAGCAAGAATAGCAACAGGCGGTTTTATTTCTTCATGAACTACCCACTGAAGCAAGTCATTTCCTTCAGGCGGTCCTTCCACCAATACGATATCCGGTTTCGTTTCTTCCAAAAATGCTTTCACATTTTTTGCAGAACCGGGACCATGATGCCGAATGCCGAGGATGTGAATGGTGCTCACTGAATTTTTTTTAAGAACTGTATTGAAATCTTTGAAAAAAATTTTGCTTGCGCTATTCTTCGACAGGCTCAGAATGACCTCCGCGCGCTGTCACCCTGAGCTTGTCGAAGGGTTGCGTGGGTGTTGCCAAATTTCTCGCTCATTTCAAAACAGTCTCTAAAGCATTTCCCTGCACGCGCGATAAATATCTTTCCAGTCATCGCGCGTCTTCACTACTGTTTCCAAATATTCCTGGTAAATAATTTTATCCTGCACCGGATCTTTTACAATCGCTCCGTGAATTCCTGAAGCAACATCGGAAGCGGTCAATCGCCCATCGCCGAAGTAAGCAGCCATCGCCATTCCACTGTTCATTACTGAAATGGCTTCGGCAGTGCTGAGGGTGCCGGAAGGAACTTTAAGTTTTGTTTTTCCATCGAGTGTAACTCCTGCACGCAGCTCACGGAAGATGGTGACGATTCGCTTGATCTCACTCAAAGCAGGCGGCTCAGCAGGAAGCTCCATAACTTTTTCAAAACTTTCTACGCGGCGCTTTACAATGTCAATCTCTTCTTCAATGGTATCCGGCAATGGAAGAATCACCGTGTTGAATCGTCGCTTCAATGCGCTCGACAATTCGTTCACACCCTTGTCGCGGTTGTTCGCAGTGGCAATAACATTGAATCCTTTCACCGCCTGCACCTCTGAATTGAGTTCGGGAATCGGCAATGATTTTTCAGAAAGGATCGTGATCAATGCATCCTGAACATCGGAGCCGATGCGCGTGAGTTCTTCGATGCGCACAATCTTACCATCTTTCATCGCACGCATTACGGGAGTTTCCACCAATGCTTTTTCACTCGGACCTTCAGCAATCAACCGCGCATAGTTCCAGCCATACCGAACAGATTCTTCATTGGTGCCCGCTGTGCCCTGAACGATGAGTGTGGAATCACCGCTGACTGCAGCAGCAAGATGCTCCGATACCCATGACTTAGCAGTGCCCGGCAATCCGAATAACAACAACGCGCGATCAGTAGTCAGTGTAGCCACTGCAATTTCAATAAGCCGCTTTTGACCGATGTATTTCGGAGAAACTTCAAAACCGTTTTTCAGTTTGCCGCCGAGAATATAAGTGACCACTGATTGCGGGGAGAGATTCCAATTAACCGGTCGCTTATCTGAATCGCTCTTTTTTAATTCATCAAGTTCCTGCGCGAATTGCTGCTCTGCATGCTGACGTAAGATCGTACTCATAATTTGAAGGATTGAATGATTTGATTTTTGATAGTGAGAAGGCGTTTAATTTCTTCGGAGGTATTGGTCCAAAAAGTTTTCATAGCAGGATCATCAGGGAATAAAGAATCGAGTTCACTTTGAAATTCTACCGGCACTAATGCAATCGTGTTTAGAAAATATGTTTTGTTATACGTTTCACTCAGCAGGATCTCGTACATCTTCTTCGTGAAGTCGCGACTCCATTCATTCACTGTCTCAGGAGTAATTTGAAAATAGTTGATTAGATATTTAGGATGGTATTTCAAGTAGTAGTCTCTTCTTTCTTCACCTGTCATATAAAAAGTGAGTTCCGTATCATCAGATCCATTCAATTGATCGAGCAACGTTTTCGCCCACGCTTCATCTTTAAATGAATTCGCTGCATTGATCAACGCGGGAAAAAATTTCTCCTGTGATTTCCTGAAGAAATCTATAATCTTCTTCGGTGATTCATTGAAATGCTGCTCCCATTTTTTCGGAGGAACATTTGAAATCAGTTGGAAGATGATGAACTCTTCATCGGTAAATTGTTTGTTGTTGCTGAGTTTGTCGATTCCTGTTTTGAAAATGGAGTCGTCAAATGGAACGGAAGAATTTATTTCAACTGAAGTTTTATTCAGGAGCCCGAGAAATGCTTTTCCTGATTTGAGTGTCACTGCTTTTGAAACCTGGTTCCAATAGAGCTGAACTAAATTGGAAGAAGGAATTCTTTTCAGCATGCCAAGCACCTGCTCCTTTACTTTCTGACTTTTTTCCTGCAGCAGGCCTTCTAACCACTCTAAATCATTTGCAAAAATTCCGGGTGACAACTCACGCAGGAAATCAACTTTCAGATTTGCCGGCTCATCCTTCCACGCCGACCGGAGAAATTCTTTTGCCTGCTGAGGATTTGTTTTCTGAAGCTCGTGAAGCAGTTCTTTTCGCTCTTCCGGTTTCCCGGTTTGCCAAATCTCTTCGGGATTTTTCTGCTGTGAAAAATTCCATGCTTCAATGAATTGACTGAGCCATTCACCTCTTCTTCCACACACCGTAACCACGGCGTTACGGAATGCTTTATGCTGTACAGCAATGCCCAGCAATTCAGAGATCAACTCCGGCTGCACCACCTGGTCACAATCCAGACACCAGCGGAGCCAATAGCCGAGCAGTGAATTATTTTCTTCTGCCAATACCACTCGCAGTGATCGCATTGATTTATCAGAGCAATACTTTTTATCTTCGGCAGGTGCTCCCACTAACATGAGTGATGCAACATTGGCAGGCAATGCCCCTGCCTGTCGGTAGTTGGATATTACAGCAACAAAGGAGAGAAATTTCTCTTCATTATCTTTTGCTGATTGCTGCAACTCAGTCAATACCCCTTCAAAAACAGTGGGAAGATCAGCAGCAGTAAGTTGCCTCTTCTCCGTTCCGAGCAGCGACGTATTGACGATGTTATTCCAAAACTCCATCAGAGGCTTTTGTATTGACGGTTATACCAAACTCCTACAGGTTCAAATGAATTCTCTCTTCCTACTAAAAACAAATCAAGCGGCTTGCCTCCGCTCATGGCGAGAAGCTTCATGATCTTCTGCTCATTTGATTTCAGTTGCACACCGAATCCTTCTTTGTCTTTCATCCACCAGGTATTGTTCTTTTTCACAGGAAGAATTTCTTCTACGATCACAGGAAGCTGATCAACAAAGGGTGATGCAGCAGAAACGGAACCTTCAAAATTCATCACATCATTCCATGACTTGAAACCTTCGCATGGCATTCCCTCCTGCGCATGATCGAGTTGCTTGAGTATAGCACGCAACGGAAATGCTGAAAGAAAAAATACCAGCTCGGCGATGATGGATGATCCTGCAGCAAAATTCAAGGGAGGCAATTGTGCCTTCACATAAAACTGAAGAATGAGTGCATAACGCTTCGATTGAATTCCATAAAACCAATTTCGCTCTACTGTTAAATTATCATCCTGTAAAACCTGCTTTCCTAATAC
The DNA here is from genome assembly GCA_035638255.1 of Chitinophagales bacterium. GTDB lineage: Bacteria > Bacteroidota > Bacteroidia > Chitinophagales > UBA10324 > DASRAJ01. The sequence continues at coordinate 17,492 of DASRAJ010000002.1, read as the reverse complement.
AATCCAAACATCGGCAAGGCCTTGTTGTGCTTTCAACTCATCCTGGCTTTGAGTAAATCCAATTAATGATCTGATATCACTGCGGAGATTTTCGGGTAATGAATCAATCCGCTTGTAACTCTCAATCACCAAATGAATGCGCGACAACTGATCGAGAAATTTCGTTTGCCACTCTTCAGAAAAGAAATTTGTGTTGCCAAGAGACTTCACCATGGAAGCAAGTCCCGGCGCTTGTGCATCCACCATTCGTTTCGTCATATTTTCCCAAAATGCAAATCCTTTTTCAGGCATGTTGAGAATTCCATTTCGAATAATGTCCTTGATCCAGAGTTGCAATTCTTCAATTCCATCTTCTACTTTTTTCTGACGGGATGCAACCCGTTTTGCTTTTGCATCGGGATCAGGAATGACTGTTGACTCCGCTTCTGTTTTCTTCTCCTGCTTCTCATTTCTTTTCTCAAGCCATTCACTCACCCATGCGGGCATTTCACTTTGAGAAAAATCTTTTGGCTGACGGGCATAAAGGAGAAACAACCCAATCCCGTGCTTGCAGGGAAATTTCCTGCTCGGGCATGAGCACTTGAAGGCAATGTTGCCGAGATCAATTTGTGTTTTGTATGGATTCGCGCCACTGCCTTTGCATTCTCCCCACACTGCTTTTTCATTTATATAGAGACTCACCCATTTTGATGGTGATGCCAATTCGCGCCCTGATTTTTTCGAAGACTCATCCGGTGCGAGTGAGAGAATTTGTTCTTCCGTCCAATTCATTGACGCAAAGTAATTCTCTTTGGGAAAGAGAAAGAATTTTATCGTAGGCCAACCAATTTAATCTTCTGTCTGAAGAACATGAGAATGAATAGATATAAAAAAACAAAACCTTATAGGTCAGCAAGACCTATAAGGTTTCAGTAGGAAACTAGTTTCAGGTTATTTCCCGAAGGCAACAGTAAACATGATCAACCCGCTTGAACCTGTACCGCTCAAGGAGAAGGATTTCGTAGTGATGTCCTGGGTATCAACAGAAGTTTCTGAATCGCCTGCGACGACTGAGGTTGTGGTGACGGTTGCATCACCCGTATGGGAAACCTGCAAACCATAACCAAACTCAGCGCCGAGTGCTAAATGATCAGTGAACCAATAATTAAATCCTACATTGAGAACAAGGCCAATACTCATAGTGCCACCCGGTTCAGTTTTTATTTGAGTGCTATTGTTCTCATCAGTTATAGAAGTATTGTCAGTGATGTTCAATTTTCCAAGGGCAAAAACAAGCTCAGGAGCAATGTATGGTTCAATACGCTTTAAATCTGTACCCATATTTTTTTGTACTCCGAGGTGTAATGTAACCATGTGACTACTGGTTTTATCATGCTCTTCAACTTGAGACGTGTCAGTCTGATCAAATTTGTCAGAGGAGATCAATAAATCCAGGCGTGCCCGAAGTGCCATATTATCGCTCAGGTAATAACGAAAAAGCAACGTACCCATACCTCCGAAATCGGAACTTACTCCGATTTGGCTGAGTCCATTGAGGCCGAAGGTGAATGCCATATCACTCGCAGTCGGCTTTTGAGCAAATGCAGCTACTGTGATCATGCACAGTAGTAAAAGAGAAAAAAGTTTTTTCATGAGAATAAATTTTTGGTTGCTCAAAGTAAGGATGCCTGTATCCGCAAGACTGACTAAATCAGCAGACTTTATCCACAGCAATGAAAGCAAGTGTATTTTATTTAAGAACAATATTCGCATCGTTCTTTATTCCTGAAACTTTTTTCATGAGCTGATTTGAAATTTTTTTCAGGAGAAGATCACAGCGATGCTGTGTCCGCCTCGTCACTGTGAGAATAAAAGATTGAAGATCCATTTTCCGCTCTGAAATTTCTTTCAAACGTAAAACAATAATCACCTGATCATGCCACTTACCGACCAACTCTTCCAATCCTGATAATTCTTTTTCACTGAAAGTTTCCTCAACAATTTTCTTCGATTGTTCATCTGCAAAACTTAAATTGTATTTCAGTTCTTTCAATTTTTTTCGAAGCTCATGATATTCTTCGGTGGTTAGGCTGGTGTTCTGCATCTGGCCAATAATAGAACGGACTATGGATTGGAAATAAAGTATGTAGTCGCTAACATCAATTTCCTTTTCATGAAGCATAACCTTATGCAGGTTATCCAATGCTTCTTTTCCCGCTTTCTGAAATTGGTGATCAAATTTTTTCTTCGCCTTGTTTTCTTCTTCATGTAAGTAGTGGAGAAGTAATTCTTTAGCGCTCTTGTTTTGTAAACTCCGAAACTTCTTTATCGCCTCTTCCAATAATTGCAGCTCACGAAGCTCGCCTGCTCCGGCGAAAATTTTTTTCAGTTTCTTCAGCTCATTATTTTTTAAATCCGCGTCAAAGAATTGGAGAAAGTGAAATGCCGCTTTGATTTTTTTTAACTCCACTCTCATCTTGTGAATATCCTCTTTATCAAAGTCTTTGACTGCCTTCTTTGCGTACCTCTCTGCATCGTGAAAAAGATGATTGATGTACTTATGAAATGGTGACATTGACTTACGCAACTTTATGCGAAGTTACTTTCCGATACCCTCTTATGCAACCTATATCTATCAATTGTTTCAGGAGATGCAACGGGATTTTGAAGGTGGCATCCGCAGAGAAGTCAACAGAACACCGGTATTCTTTATTAATGACTCTCAGCTCAACTTCTGTGGTTGGTCTACCTGCGCTTAAGCATTCGCAAAGAGAACGAAAGCGTAGGCAGCTTAACTTCAGTTGATGGCCCACCTGCACTTTAAGCATTTGCAAAGACCAACAACGGCAAAAGCATTCCCAAAGACCAACGGCAACAAAATTCAGATCCTTAACGAGGCACGGAATCCCCTGGCGGCATAGTAAGATTCCGCACCGTTGTGATAAACGAAGACATGGTCGTAGCGGCGATCACAAAAGATGGCACCACCATGGTCTCTAATCTCAGAAGGTGTTTTCACCCAACTCGAAGTTTTTGTATCGAAATTTCCAAGTTGCTGCAGCTCCCGGTACTGCTCTTCAGTTAATAGCTCAATACCCATGTCAGCTGCCATATTAATAGCACTATCCTCTGGTTTATGTTCTTTCCTTGATTCCAGCGCTTCGTGGTCGTAACAAAGGCTTCTGCGGCCTTTAGGACTTTCCGCTGAACAATCATAAAAAATGTATTCGCCCGTCTTTTTATCATAACCTACCACATCAGGTTCACCGCCGGTCGTTTCCATGTCATCAAGTGACCAAAGTTTTTCAGTATTAGCTTCCAGCTTTGCTTGCACTTTATTCCAGTCAAGCCCTTTATGGCGGTCCATGTTTTTCTCAAAACGGACTTTCAATGCTCTGAGTAGTTCTTCGACTTGTTCTGGTGGCAACTTCTTTTTATTGCTTTTCATATTTTTATATTATCTCTGTTTAGTAACCTCAGGATTCATTTTATTAATTGAGTTCAGGTCTGAATTTCTCAAATGTCTTACCGTTGAATTTATAAGCACCTGCCTCCTGTGTGCCAAGCCATAAGTCCCCATGGTTATCTTTATAAATGGAGATTATTTTAATATCCTCAGCGCCATCCCTGACAGGATAGTGGGTCATATTCACTCCATCATACTGCCAAACACCTGAACGGTAAGTCGACATCCACAAGTCCTGCTGATTATCCTCGGCGATAAACTGGTAGTAAATAAAGTCACCTCCATTTTGGGTTTCTAAAAGATCAATGCCTTTTTCTCTTTTGTAATTAATTAAGCCATTTCCCTTTTCGCCCCCATTGTTCCCGGGAGTGATGTCCGGATAGATATTGTAGCGATATTGAGTATTGCAGAACCAAAATTTACCCTCTTTATCTTCAATAATAGAGCGAATTCCAAAAGAGCCACCTTCCGGTGTTTCCGTTAATTCTTTTTCATACATCCAGCTTAGCGTTTTTCCATCGTAACGACATACTCCGAGGGCCGCTGTGCCGAACCAAATATTTCCTTTGCTGTCTTTATAAATAGTATAAACTTCATAAGGGCTCGATGGAGGATTTGAATTCCCTGAATAGTATTCGTCTTCGAGATAGTGTTTTGGAAATTTTAAATGGTACAACGATTTGCCGTCATAACGATAGGGACCGTATTCTCCTGTTTTGCCCGGGATAGAAAACCACAAAGCATTCGGATCCAGCGTCCACTCATTAGTTTCTATTGGCGTCAATGTGGTGAAGGTTTGTCCATCAAATTTGCTGATGCCTTCCAGTGTAGTGATATAAATGTTCCCTGATTTGTCTTCCTGAATTCCCCGAATCCGGTTGTTAGGTAACCCGTCTTTGGTTGAAAAATGGAGAATAGTTTTTCCATCATAACGATAGACACCCTGTCCATCACTTCCGAACCAATAATTATTATTCTTGTCCTGAAAAATAATCCATAAGCTATTGCTGAGCTCTTTTACGGTATCGCCTTTGGCAATGAAAGAATCGTGGTCGTTTATATTATTCACTTGTGAAGCATTTTGTCCGTTGCATGAAGTGAATATAGTCAGTATGCTGAAAAGTAAAATCGTGTTCAATGTCATTTTTATAAGTTTCATCATGCTTTATTTACTTCACTGTCTGTTCACTGTTTGCAGTGTCGCCATTTTCTCCCCCACCATAAACTATATGCATTGTTAGCACCACTTTTATTTGGCTTTGGCTTCACTACGCAGCTTAGAAAAATATTTTTCAAGTCTCTCAATGTTTTGTTTTAGTCCTTCGTCAGCTTTGTGTGCTTTGATTACGGTTTCACGCATTTCTGCTGTATCGAATAGTCCCGTCCAGTCTATTTGGGTTTCTTCGCCTTTAGACTCAAAAAGAACTGTAGTGATGAAATGCGGATTGAAGTGCTCAAACACGATTTTTTTAAACGGAATAATTTCCCTGTAAATACTCCTGTTTGGATAATTCGTTCCATCTGGCCCGTGCATCGTCAATTTCCATTCTCCGCCTTCCTGAAAATCCATTTTGTGAATCGTGTTGGTAAACCCAGCAGGTCCCCACCAGTTTACGATGTGTTCGGGATTAGTCCAGACTTTCCACATAAGGTCAATGGGAGCATTCAATGTTCTGGTAATTTTGCATTTCTCTGTCTTCTGTTTTTTCCATCGTTTTATTGTTAACTGTTTTAGATTTTTTCTTTGCTTTTATTGGTGGGTGTTCTCGCGCGTGGAAACCTAGCGTTTCATTTCTGTCGTTGAGGACACCGACCGATAGATAAATTTTCATGAAATCCAAATTGGTACTTCTCTAAAAATTACCCAGTGCCCATCTTTCTTTTCACAATAGTAAACATTCCCAAAGCCACAAAGCAGCCCACAATGTAATTCAAAGTAAAAACATGCCTTGTTAAAATCATTAGAAAAAATGATTCTGGAATACGATGCATATCCAAGAAAGGAATATGACAACGAATTCCAATTTTTGAATGCAGGCTTTTCTTTTAACAATTCAAATGGTAATCTTAGTTTATCAAAATTTATTGGTGAGGCTTTCAGAGTGTCAGATACCAAAGCTTTTGGAAGGCCACTAAATTCTGTATCGGGAAAATTTGGGAAATATTTATAATCTGGAATTATAAGTGTATCCTTCAGATATAATGTGAAGTTACTGGTATCAATTCGCTTTTGTGCCTCCACTTTAAATTTTGCATATTGATCCATATTTTCCCCAGGATATGGTGGAGGGATAGTACGGCGCATTTTTACTAAATCTGGAAGTGTTTGAGAGATAATATACATTTCATTTTCACTCACGACTGAATCAATATTGTAAGTTTTATTTTGACTGAACTCATGCTTGCAAGCCGTGAGTATTACAGTGCAACATAAAAAGGAAAGAATTGTCTTTGTCATTTTAAATAACGGATAATTTTTTTATCGACCGGTGCCCTACCCATCGGACTTTTTATTTTTAATCCTCTAATCCTCTGCCATCCAGAATATGCTTCACATATTTTTCAATTCTTGCTTTGCGTGTTTTCGATTGCTTGGCTGAAGAGAAATAAAGAAGATATCCTCTCTGTCTTCCCGGGGTTAATTCATAGAAAGCTTTTTTCAAAGCAGGGAGTTTATCTAATTTAGTTTGAAACTCTTCAGGCATTTTAAATTCTGCAGTCTTTTTTAATAGCACTTTCAAACCGGCTTCTTCCACTTCAACGGCGTTATAGATATATGCTTTGATTGTCTTTTCCATCTTCGCTATTTGCTGAAGAGAGGTGAATCGAATCTGTCGCGGTACCTGCACATTTTCTGTTTGCTGAATGAGAATTTTCTTTGGATCCTTAATCAACGCACCTTTGAAAAAAAGAAGTGCACAGTAGTCTTTGAAGTAATGGATTAAGACGATGTTCTTCTTCTCAAACGTGTAGCAGGGACAACCCCACTTCAATTCTTCGACAAGGTCACAGTCGAGAACGATCTCTCTCAACTTCTCAATTTCCTCCTGCCACTTTCCGGCTTTGTTGAAATACCAATCAACTTTTGGATTCATGATAATTAGCGTTTTGGACACCTGTTGTAATTACTAATTTTTGGGAACAAAATAGATCATGGCGTAAATTCTGCATATACCCTCTACATCTCCATCGGAAAATCGCATTAGCATATCTGCTCTTGCTGAATCAGTCAACCAATTTTCAGTTTCCCACCAGTACCTTCCATAACCAAAATCTTTCTTTGACAATTCTTCGCTATCTGACGGCGTACCAAAAAGATTTACCAGTTCATCCTTAATTAAGTCGTATTGTTTTTTGAACTCTAAAAATCTTGAAGAAGGTTCTTTTGGTCGTACTACGTTTAACACATTCTGAGGGAAAAATTGTGAACTATCGAGTTCAATTTTTATTTTTCTAACTATCGAGTCCGGAAGAGAAAAGATGTAAGATATAATTGGTCTTGGACTAAAGCGAATATTGTTTCTAACGAATTTAATTTTCTGTATACGGTCAAAAGGAAAGAGGGGTAATTCAATTACCCCATCATTAGGTAGAGAGTCAGAGCCATACTTCTTTTCCATCTTAATATACTCGCGTATACTTTTCTCACCTGTGTCAATGAAGTAGGTTTGACTATATAACTTCATGGGCAAAATGAAGATTATTATAGCAGTGAGTTTGATCGAAGAAAATTCAAGATTCTTTAGGTTCATGGTTTCTTTGCTTTTACTTTACTCTGGTAAATGTCTGTTCCAAATCTCTTTCCCAATTCTTTCCGTCTTTGCTCAACTCTCCTTTACCAATTATTGTATTGTCATTGTCAGTGAATGTCCAGGAATATCGTTGCGAGAAACCGGGAGCATTTCGCCACCATTTCAAAACATTGTCCTGAAAATAAGCTTCATACTTTCTCGAAACTTTCCGCTCATCAAAGTAGAGCATGAAAAATTCTCCCGTCGCATCATCACTTCCGAAAATTGCAATGCCCTCCGGAAAATTCGGCGCATCAATTTCTGAATGCGACATCAGGAATGCACCGCCTTCAATCCATTTGAATGACGAATGCCCGTTCAATATTTTCCCCGGAAAATACGGATGGGAGCCAACAGTTTTCCATTCTCCAACCAATCGACTGAATGGCTTTAATGCGGGATTTGGAATTTGGGCTTTGTGCTGCATGTTTATTTAATGCAGAATTATTTTCTTCTCGCTGCACGAAATCGCTTAGTTCTTCTTATTACTTTTTATTGAATCCTCTGTTATTGGATTTACTCTTGTTCCAAAAATGCTTAGTGAGAAATCTGTGTCAGTAAGTAATCTTACAAATTCCGCTCTCAAATTATCCGGATTGAACCTAACAATAAGGCCAGAAATTAGGTAACAGTATTTCTTGCTTCCATAATCTACTTCAATAAAATGTTCAGCATCATGATCCATTCGGAACGCCTGCTTGGTTGGATTCATTGATACAGTATCAATATGATTGTAAAAAAAAAATTGAAAGATGGAGTCATTCTTAAGTCTTGAAAGTGCGACTGATTTAATTTTATCGCCATCCTTTCTTTCGTAATCAATTTTAAATTGAAAACATTGTCCCATATTAAGCCAAATAACTTTACCATACCCGTTAAAACCGTTTGTTCCAAGCCAATCCCTATAAACAATTATTGTATCAATAGCTTTCTGTTTCAAACTATCTCTTAAGCGCAATGCTCTTATATCAACTGGATGTTGAGATTCTTCGTTGTCGCAAATCTTAACCTGTCCAACAGATTGGTAAACTGAAAAAAAGCCAGAGCTAAAACAGAGAAGAGAAAAAATCAAGAGTCTTTGCATTCGTCTGTTTATTTACTCATCGAAATTACTAATCCTCTAATCACTACCCCTGAGCATATGTCATATACTTTTTTCAACCTTTGATTGCCACAGTGTCTTCAATTCCAGTTATCAATTTTCAAATCATGAGGAGAGGGTTTTCCTTTTCCGGTTTCTACATACTCACGAAGGCTTAAGAGAAACACTGCCCACTTCATACTGCAGTGAGCCATAAACTCAACTTCTTCACGCCAGTTTCTGTGACCGAAGATGATAATAGTTTGATCGTCCTGTTGTGACAGCCCAAAGGTGACATGGGTTCCAATCCATTCTGCCGGTCCCTCTGTGCAGCGCCATCGGACATATTTTTCGGGATTGAGTTCCTTCACTTCCATCACCATTTTACCAATTTCCTCACCTGATGAAAGCGAACTAAAACGAAAGACGATCTTTCCTCCGATCTGTTCATCACCCTCCACTTCTTCAGTCCACCAATGGGCAAGACCTTTTATGGTTGATATGGCATTGTAAACTTGTTTTGCAGAAGCCTTTATTCCGATTCGATGAATAATGTTGACCATTTTTTTTCTGTTTTATTTCTTGCAAAGCTATTGCATGGAAGGAGTCTGTTGTTTCTTGAAAGCAACCAGTGCCAATGTAAGTAACACTACTCCTTCTAAAATTGCAATGTAGTCCGTGGCACTGCCAAAGTGGTTTGCGCTAAATGAAATGACAATTACGAGTGCTTCAATAAGTTTTACGAAGCCGCATGTAACCGCATACATGTATCCTTGTTTCATGTTCGTCACGAGCAAAGCAATGGCGGAAAAATACAGCCACACTTGTGCAGCGAGCGTTCCCGCAGATAACAACATTAATTTCTGCATGCCGGTTGTCATTTCTCCCAGGTGCTGCCATTCTGCAAGTTTTGTTTGATTGAAGAGTGAGAGTATGGCTCCAATCAATGGACCTATTCCGTACAAAACCAGAAGTACGATCAAAATAATTCTTAGTGTTTTCATCTTGTCATTTTTAGTTTACTTAAGATTTCTTCTATTCGATTATGCGCCATGTTGATGCCTTGGGCAAAAGGTAACTTCAGCACCTCGTCTCTTTGTGAAACGGATTCATAGATCACGTGCATGTTGAGTTTGCTGGTGTCGTGAGTGAGTTTTTCAAATTCATAGAACTCGAGCTGAACACCAAAAGGTGTATTCTCCATTTCAAATGTCCGTGTGATTTTTTGGTTTGGAACGAACTCATGGATTACCCCATTCGCGCGAAACACCACTTTTCCCCGGGCATCTTTACTTTCAAGTTGATAGCCGCCTTGCTTTTTGCTTTCAAGCTTCAGCATTTTCGTTGTCGAATATGGGTTGGACATCCATTCTTCAACAAGGTCGAGCTCTACATAGGCTTTAAAAAGTAATTCCACCGGCAGATCAAATTCCCTTGTGATCACTAATTCCTGTTTGCCGTCTTCGGCGTTGACTTTTGTTTTCTGTTCCATGTTATTTGCTTTTATGTTTTTTCATGATTGATTCTAACTTGCTGAACCGCTGTTCCCACATTTTGCGGAAAGGTTCAATAAAGGCGTCTACTTCTTTCATTTTTTTTGGATTGATGTGATAATACATTTCTCTGCCGTTTTGCTCTTGTTCAAGCAATTCGCATTCGGTGAGTATTTGCAGGTGTTTTGAAACGGTCGGTCTGGCTGTGTCAAAGTTTGAAGCTATTGCACCTGCTGTCATGGATTGTGTGGCTACCAACAGCAGTATAGCTCTTCTTGTCGGGTCTGCTATGGCTTGAAAAACATCTCGTCTTAAATTCATTGCGTAGCTATTTGACTGCAAATGTATGTGTAGTTATTTAACTACGCAAATTTTTTTGAAAAATTTTTTTTTTGATCGGAATGAGCTCAAGGTTCCCGGCAAACAGTTCATCAATCATCAAGATTATAACCAGTGATCGGATCAGCTTCTACGGATGAACCACGCCCAACTGCCATTTCTGCCCGACCAAGTGAAACACCTTTCTAAACCACCGCCTCCTTATTGTACTTACCTCTGTATTCCAATGGCGACAAGCCAGTGATCTTTCTGAACACTTCACGAAATGCTTTCACATCGGAATAACCAACATCATACATCACTTCATTGACTGTTTTGCGGGTGGTTTCAAATGCTTTTTTTGCAGATTCAATTTTTACTCTCTGCGAATATTCGACAGGAGTATTTCCGGTCGCCCTGGTAAACCTTCTGTCAAAGTTTCGCCTGCTCACGGCAAACTTTGAAGACAAATGTTCAATAGATATTTTTTCATCCGGATTGTTCTCAAGATATGTTTGTGCTTGCTGAACCATTTCATCTCCGTGCAACTTTTGTCCTTTGAATATTATAAATGGTGACTGGCTTTGTCTGTCCATCTCAATCTGAAAAATTTTAGAACAAAAAATAGCGGTTTGCCTGTCGTAATATTTCTCCACCAGATAAATAATGAGGTTCAGGAAAGAATAGGCACCGCCGCTCGTATAGATTCCATTTTCATCAGTGATCAATTTATCAACTTGCAGGATCACTTGCGGGAACATCTTTTTGAAATTATCTGCAACGGCCCAATTGGTAGAACAGCTTTTTCCATCCAGCAATCCTGAGGCTGCCAGGAGAAATGCGCCTGTGCAGATACTTGCTACTTCAGCCCCGTGCCTGTATTGCCGCTCAATCCAGTCCATCATTAATTTATTTCCCTTCATTACTTCCTGATAATTATGATTCAGGGATGGAATGATGATGAGATTGGTTTTGGTGATGGCAGAAATGCTGGTGTGCGGCTTCACCGTAAATAAGCCATCATAGTATTCCACTTTCTTTGAAGTACCTGCCAATTCAATTTTGAACAATTCTTTTCTGCCGGTTTCCTTCCCCGCAGGGGTCTGCGACCAGTAAGCATTGGCTCGTGTAAATATTTTGTAAGCACCTACAATGCTGCTCAGGTTGTTGCCTTCTCCTTGGGGAACCAATATGGTAAGATGTTTCATCAAAACTTTTCTTTCGGCAAAAATAGAAATATGCTGTGTCCAAATCAACCCGCAACAAAGTCCATTTTACACCCTTCTTGAGGAATATTCGGACAATACTTTTGGCGCGTGAAAAGTATCTCATCAAGATGAAATCAAAATGAAGAGACTTGAAAATAAAGTTGCTGTTGTTTACGGAGCCGGTGGCATCGGAGGCGCCATTGCAAAAGCTTTTGCAAAAGAAGGTGCTAAGATTTTTTTGACCGGTCGTACAGCAACAAAGCTCGATGTTATAGCCGGCGAAATCTTGTCCGATGGCGGAGCTATCGAGACAGCCAAACTCGACGCACTTGACGAGAGGGCTGTAGAGGAGCACATGCTTGAGACCGTTAACAAAGCCGGGAAGATTGACATTTCTTTCAATGCTATCGGCGGCATCCTTCAAAAAGATATTGAGAACATTCCCCTTACAGAACTACCACTCGAGAGCTTCCTTCTTCCAATCACTACTTATACGCAATCGCATTTTGTAACAGCCAGGGCAGCAGCGCGCCGCATGGTCAGGCAAGGGCAAGGAGTGATTGTCATGCATACACCCAATGCGAGCCGGATAAGCCCTTCGTTTATAGGTGGCTTGGCACCGGCATGGGCAGCAATGGAAGCGCTCTGCCGTTCACTGTCGGTAGAATGCGGTCAGTCCGGTGTGCGGGCAGTTTGCTTGCTTACGACGAGCATACCGGAAACGCCGCTTATGGAAGAAGTCTGGAAGAGTCGTGCAAAGGCACGCAGTATAACGGTTGAACAATTTCGTTCAATGGCGGAAGGAATGACTCACAGACATCGTTTAACAACTCTTGAAGAACTTACTAATGCCGCAATATTTGTCGCATCTGAGGAGGGAAGTGCAATAACAGGAACTATTGTTAACCTTACTGCAGGAATGATTGCCGGATAGATTTTCAAATTAAACTCAAAAAATAAAATCATGCAAAATCAAAATTTCACAACTACAATATTGGTAGATCAATCTCCGAAAGAAGTTTTTAATGCCATCAACAATGTTCGCGGGTGGTGGTCAGAAGAAATTGAAGGCAGCACCGACAAACTCAATGATGAGTTCACCTATCATTACGAAGATGTCCATCGTTGCAAAATGAAATTAATAGAAGTAGTTCCTGACAAAAAAGTCGTTTGGCTGGTGATGGATAACTATTTCAAGTTTACTAAAGACAGCAGTGAATGGAAAGGCAACAAAATAATTTTTGAGATAACCCGGAAGGACAATAAAACACAACTCCAATTCACTCAAGTGGGTTTAGTTCCCGAATATGAGTGCTATGACATTTGTGAAAATTCCTGGAACAATTATATACACATGAGCTTGCGCAACTTAATTGCTACAGGTAAAGGACAGCCGAACAGCACTAACAACCCGAAAACTGAGAACGAAAAAAAACTTACATCAAAATGAAACAACAAAATTTCACAACCACACTTTTAGTAGATCAAACTCCCGAAGAAGCATTCAACGCCATCAATAATGTTCGCGGATGGTGGGGAGAAGGAATCGAAGGCGGCACAGAAAAACTCAACGATGAGTTTATCTATCGTCACAAAGACGTGCATTATTCCAAACAGAAATTAGTCGAAGTCATTCCAAACAAGAAAGTAGTTTGGCTGGTCACTGACAGCAGTTTGAGTTTCATTAAAGACAAAAGTGAATGGACAGGCACCAAAGTTATTTTCGAAATCTCTAAGCAGGGCAATAAGACGCAACTCCGGTTTACGCATGAAGGATTGGTTCCTGAAATCGAATGCTTCGATGCTTGTTCAAATGGATGGAGTTATTACGTGCAAGAGAGCTTGCTCAAACTGATCACTACCGGTAAAGGGAAACCCGACAATAAGAACATAGCAAAAGTTTCACGATAAAATTTTATGACAATGACAACCGGTAAAAAGCTATTGACAATTCAGGAAGTTGCAGCTCGATTCAACGAGCTTGCACAGCAGGAAAAATGGTTTGAGATCCAGGACGAACTCTTTGCAGATGATGTAAGGAGCATTGAGCCCGCAAATTCTCCTTACCTCAAAAGTGCGGAAGGAAAATCTCCGGTTCGCAAAAAAGGTGAAGCGTGGGTTAAGCGAATTGAAGCCGTTCATGGAACTTACACCACCAATCCGGTCGCAGGTGGAAATCACTTTGCCGTAGGCAGAGGATTCGATCTAACTGTGCAAGGATTAGGAAGAGTAAAGGTTGATGAGATAATACTGTACGAAGTGAAAAATGGTGAGATTGTGATGGAGCAATTCTTTTATTGAGATCAAAACATTCGGTGCTAAACGAAATGAAAGCGAATTTCTCTCTATGGGGTGAGGAATAAATTTCCGCTAATTTTTCGACGTTGCTGGTCTTTGCGGACAGAGTGAATTGAAAATGTTTTTTTTCAATTTCTAAATTTAAAATACCATTACTGTTTGCATATAATTATCTTTTTTACGATGGACCCTTGATACCCGGTTATTAGAATGAAATAAATTCCATTCACGTCAAGCTGCAGTGAAAGACTATTGGCATTTGGTTTTGCCTGGTAAACAATTTGCCCCAGGCGGTTAGTAATTTTTATTTCTCTGATAACCTCGTCATTTACAATATTGACTTGTCCATTACCCGGACTGGGATAAATATTCATGGCATTAAAAGAAGGGTTGTTCTCAGTAATCCATGTTGGAACATCTGATAATTTCATTACAAAACTTTCGATGCTGCTTCCGAAAGCACTCATATTAAATACGCCCGGACCCGGATCAAAATCCGCTACATCCTGGAACTGTCCCGTTATATAAATGCTCCCGGTTTCATCGGCAACCATGGAGAACCCATAATCACTGGCTATTCCGCCTATATGGAATGCTGAGAGAAAATCTCCTGACCCATTTAGTATGGAAACAAACATATCAGATGAGCCGGAAGAGGTTAGATTATATATACCCACACCCGGGTCAAAGTCGGCTGTACCGAAAAAACCTCCGGTTGTATAAACATTTCCGTTTGGAGTCACTGCAACCGAGTAACCCTCATCAGAACTTGTGCTGCCTGTTTGTTTTGCCCAAAGGAAATTTCCTGCCGTGTCCAGTTTGGAGATAAAAACATCAAGGAATCCGGCAGAGATAAGATTATATATTGAAGGACCGGGATCAAAGTCACACGTATCTGAAAATGTTCCTGTTAAATAAATATTTCCCAAGGCGTCAAGCGTTATGCAGTTACCGCGGTCATTATTTGTTCCGCCCATTTGTTTTGCCCACACAAAATTCCCGGAAGCGTCAAGCTTCGAAATATAAATATCAGAATAAATAATAGCCAGGCCCCCGGCAATAAGATTATATATTCCGGTACCCGGATCAAAGTCGGCCGTATCTTTAAAGTACCCGGTTGAATAAACGTTACCACTCTCATCCACAGCGATGGAATAACCTTTATCTTCTCCTGTTCCGCCCAGTTGCTTTGCCCAAACAAAATCTCCTGAAGCATCCAGCTTTGAGATGAATATTTCCGGATAAGTAGAAATTAAGTTGAAGATACCGGGACCCGGATCAAAATTAACTGTGCCATTAAATTCTCCTGTGGTATACACATAACCATTCACGTCAACAGTAATAGCATAGCCAAAATCAGCTTGCGTTGCCCCCATTTGTTTTGCCCAAATAAAATTTCCGGAATTATCCAGTTTGGAAACAAAAATATCGGCGCTACCGGCAGTGGTAAGGTTATAAGTGCCGGGCCCGGGGTCAAAGTCGGCTGTATCATCGAAGTATCCTGTGGTATAAACATTGCCGACGGAATCAACGGCAATGGAGTAACCATAGTCGTACGTTGTTCCTCCTATTTGTTTTGCCCAAAGGAAATTACCCGAAGCATCTAACTTGGAAATAAAAATATCACCCACTCCGGCAGTAGTAAGATTATAGGTACCAGGTCCGGGGTCAAAGTCGGCTGTGCCATCAAAGCTTCCTGTTGTATAAACATTTCCTGCGCCGTCAACAACCACAGACTTGCCAATATCATTATCTGCTCCACCCATTTGTATGGCCCAGTTAAGATTTTGGGAATTTACATGGTTTCTTAAGCCAGCTACTACTAAGAATAAAGTAAGGAGGTAAATTGTTTTCATCGTATGGATTTATTTTTTGCGTTTCTCTTTTTTGTAGGTCCTCAGAATGCTGCACCGGCATCTCGCAGTTTTTCTTGTAAAATCATTAAACCGCTGCATCACGAGGGAATCTCATCTTCCTTCAAAAGCTCTCTGCAACTGCGCCAAGTCAAACTTTTTCATCTTCAGAAATGCTTCCGTTACCCGCGCGATTTTTTTCTCGTCGTTGCTGGCAAGCATCTCATTCATAGCCACAGGAGTTACCTGCCATGAGAAACCAAACTTGTCCTTAAGCCATCCGCATTGCTCCGATTTCGGATCATCAGAAAGTTTATTCCAGTAGTAATCAATTTCATCCTGCGTGTTACAATTCACGATCATTGAAATGGCTTCGTTGAAATGAAAGTTGTGTTCACGCGCACTGTCCATCGCGCCAAACGCCTGACCTTCGAGAATGAAGTGCGCATACTTCACGGTTCTTTCCTTGTCCGGCTCTTCACCTTTACCGTAGCGGAAAATACTCGCAACTTTTGCATCATGAAAAACGGAGGTGTAAAAATTTACTGCCTCCTCCGTCCTGCCGCAAGCATTTCCCGTGAACATGAGTGCCGGCGTTATCCTTTGCGCTGACTCATCCTTTGCGGCGTAAATGATTTGCCATGAAAGTCCGTATTTATCCTGCAGCCATCCGTAACGCTCGCTGAAAGGATATGATCCTAATTCTATGAGAGCGGTTCCACCTGGTGACAGCTTTGCCCACATTACATCTACTTCATCTTTCGTCCCGCACTTCACATGAAACGAAACAGAAGGATTGAACTTAAAAAGCGGACCTGCGCTGATCGCCATGAATTCATATCCCCACAGTTCAAATGAAATAATATCAACCGAACCCGACGGCGTGTTGTGAAGTGTGTTCGCATGCTTCACTCGTGAATTCCCTCCGAAAGCAGCAACATAAAACTGTGATGCTTCTTTCGCTTCCTTGTCGAACCAGAGGTGAGGTGTGATTTTTTGCATGGTGGATTTTTTATCTGTTCAATAAATTTTTTCTTCCATTCCTTCTCCTCAAGAGAAGGTGTCCGAGGAACGGATGAGGAATTGTAAATCTTCTTTTGCTTGCGATACCCATCCGGGCGCGTCATTTATTGCTTGCCGCAAAAGCAAATTCAGTTGTGCTGCGTGGTGCTGAACATGCCGCATGTTGTAAAGCAAAATCTCAAGCACAGAAAAATTTCTCCACTCATTAACCCAGCGTTTGCCCGCAATCTCATCCGTTAACCCCGCAATAAGATTGTAACATTTGACTCGGCTGGCGCTCAAATAGGCAAGCAATTCTTCTTTGGTATAAGTACGCGGAGGCATTGCACCTGACGTATCGAATTCTGAGAGTGTGAATGGTATCGGCGGTGTGAACACAGAAGGTTCAGGGGTGAGGTAATAATCGAGGTAGAATAAGCAGTGGTAGGCGTTGTACCAGAATTTTTTATCGGTGTCCCACAATTGGGATGGACAGAGTGTGATGGCATTCTCAAGCATGTCGATGCTTGCTCCGAATTGTTTCCACAGGGATTGCTTGAAGTCGTTGTCCATCAGATTTATCTTGTTAATAGCAACAGGAGACTTAAAATCATTATCACGATTACAAGCATGCTGTAATATTTTTGGAATATGAAAAAATTTTCCTTTGTTTCATTTATTCCAAACACCCGAAACCAATACCAGGTGAGCTTTTTGTTTCTAAGCTTTTCGAATGTCCAATTTCTGTATCCGCTGATAAAATTCAATGAGAACAAAACAATCATCAGCAGAGAGAATCCAACTAATAAAAGTTTTTCCGTGACATTCATACTTTGTTACGTGGTTGCCATCCTTACGACTCGATTTCAGAACAATCCATTCTCATTCACCATCTCTTTGGGCTGCAGCATAATGTTGTCCCAAAGCTCAACGATGCGATTATCTGCGAAACGAAAAATATGAACCACAGAAATCGGATCCGGCATAGATTCCTGGATCACCC
>DASRAJ010000001.1:0-43092 GCA_035638255.1 Chitinophagales bacterium | reverse complement strand
ACGGAATCGAATGATGGCGATGTGTCATTCAACTACGGCTCTGCTGATGTGTGGATCGTGCAACTCGATGTGGCGACTTCGATTGATGCAGTCACGTCAAATTCTTTCTTTTCGCTCACTCCCAATCCTGCTGATAAATTTTTTAATCTTTCTATGCAATTATTGACGAAAGAAAATTTGAACGCAACAATTAGCATCACTAATCTTCTTGGTCAAGAAGTTTTTAATAAAGAATCTTCCATCTTGAATGGAAGCTTAGAAGAAGTAATTTCCTTCGACGAAAAAATTCCTGAAGGAATGTATTTGGTGAAAGTAGGGTTTGGTTCGCATCAATTCACGCGAGCGTTGTTTGTTGCGAGGTGAACCGTGTGAGGCGCCTCATCTCAGATAACTCGTGCCTCAATAATTTTTACCTTTGGAAAAACTATTTGGAGATGGAAACAGTAATTCGATTGCGGTTATCAGAATTAACTGAAGAAACAATTTCACGAGTGAAAAAAATTCTTGGCAGCGCTTCAAAGAACAATGATCCCGAGATCAATATTCGGGTGGATTTGGAAGCCGGAGATCCAGATACTTATTTCATGAAGTTAAATGAATCAATAAAACAATTAGAAAGAGGAGAAGTAACCTCCTTTACTATGGAAGAATTCGAAGCCTATGCGCATAAATTAGCCGGTGAATGAGAGCGGTTCTGCTTACTCAAGTTGCTCTCGATGATTTGAACTCATTCAAGACGGGGAATCAAAAATTGGTTTTCAAAGTACTTGAGCTCATCTCCGATATTCAGAAAACTCCTTTTGAAGGAATCGGTAAACCCGAACCGCTGAAACATCAATACTCAGGATGCTGGTCGAGAAGAATCAATGATGAGCATCGTCTTGTTTACAAAATAACAAATGAGGTTATTGAGGTTCTCCGGTGTCGCGATCATTATTGAAGAAGCCTTATTCCTTCACCACATTGCCCGCCCACCACTATTAACAGCCACCAAATAAACCGGGAGATATTTGAATGAAGACCGTGAGCCATTTGTTGATGATTCTTATTCCATACCATCGAGCCGTTAAGTAGTTAGAAAAAAAGCCGCCCCGCCCTTTGAAGTGCGAGGCGGCTAACCAAAATTACTTCTGATAATTAATTTGCGCGGAATAAATATGATCACTAACGGTCACCTTCACTAAGTACGTTCCATCTGCTGCTCCCTCATTGAATTGAATTTCATTTTGCAGCACTCCATTCATTACTATTGTTGTTTTATCATACACCACTTGCCCCGTCATGTTGAGGACTTGAATGAGTGCTTCTTCATTCTCCTCACTGTTAAATTTCAGATCGAGGGTGAATGTTCCGTCAGTGGGGTTGGGGTATATATTCATTTCAGTATTTGAAAGGTCGCCGCTTGGTGAACTTTCTTTACAGGATTTAGTAACCTTTACTCCTGCCGAAGTTTTGCTGCACCCACTGCTGTTAGTAACAATTACTTTGTAGGTAGCTTGTTTAGTTGCTGTATAAGTTTGATTGGTAGCGCCGCTAACATTGTTGCCTCCTTTTAGCCACTGATAGGTTAATCCTGCACCGCTATTTGCCTGCAACACCACGGATCCTGTTGCGCAAATGTCAAGATTGCCGAGAGGTGTGATGGTTGCCGCCGGCTTGGCAATAACACTCAATGTAGTAACTGCAGAAGTAGATACACAACTGAAATTATCTATCTCGCTTACCTGGTAACTTGCTCCCTTACTGGTCGAGTAAGTGGAGTTGGTAGCACCTGAAATGTTAGCACTGTTTTTCAGCCATTGATAAGAGATGCCTGAACCGGTATTGGCAGTGAGGGTGATTGCCACTCCGGAACAAGTGGACACTGATCCGGTCGGAGTGATGGTTGCTGTGATTGCATTTTCATCTATATCACCATTGCAGTTATCATCAATGCTGTTGCATATATCAGGAGTCCCGGGATGAATGGCTCCGCCTAAAGCGGGATCATCATTGCAATCTGTGTTATTTGACACATATCCGGCAGGAGCATTGCATGCTAATACTGAGTTTGTCGAAGTACCGTATCCATCACCATCAGCATCAATATAGAATGGAAGTTGTCCTGTGCCGCTTGTTAATTTAACGATCCAATAATCCTGGGTGAGCAGCGAGCCGTCCCAGTTGGCTTGTGACCGGTCCCCTGTGGCTCCGGAGAAGGAAAATCCTCCTGCAATATAACCGCCATCGGCAGTGTGTTGAAGACTGGTGGCTACATCAGCCTTGGTTCCGCCGAAGCGGATATCCCATTTCTTGACTCCGCTGTTGTCGGTTTTTACAATCCAGAAATCACGCACTCCCTGGTTTGACTGTGTTTTGTCACCGCTGATACCTGAATTAGAATACCCGCTCAGCAGGTATCCATCATCAGAAGATCGCTCAAGAACATACAGTTGCTCATCACTGCTTCCTCCGAAGCGCGCATCCCATAGCTTCGCTCCGTTAGCATCTATCTTCACCATCCAGTAATCGGTGCCCCCTTGTGTAGCTTGAGTTTTATCGCCGCCGATGCCGGAACCGGAATATCCTGCGAGTATATATCCTCCGCCGGATGCCTGTTTGAGCGCGTAGAAAACATCATCGCCTGTTCCTCCGAAACGCTTATCCCATTGTTTTATACCGTTAGCATCTATCTTCACAATCCAGTAATCGAAGGTGGTGTTTGAGCCGTCCCGGTTGGCTTGTGTTTTATCACCTCCGATGCCGGAGTAGGATCGTCCTCCTAATATATAACCACCGTCGGCAGTTTGCTCCAGATCATAGAGGTAGTCAGCGTCGGTTCCACCATATCGCGCATCCCATTGCTTGACTCCGGCAGAATTTATTTTTATGATCCAATAGTCGGCATTGCCCTGGCTTGCCTGAGACTTGTCTCCGCTGATGCCGGAGGTGGAATATCCTCCAAGCAGATATCCTCCATCGGAGGTGAGCTCAAGATCCTGGTATTGATCATCGCCGCTTCCTCCATAGCGAAAGTCCCATTGCTTATTGCCGCTTGCATCGGTTTTCACGATCCAGTAATCGGCAGTGGTTTCTGCAGCATCGTAATTTGATTGCGACTTGTCGCCATTCAACCCGGAGTAACCATGACCACCGAGTATATAACCACCGTCAATTGTTTGATTCAGCGTTACGAGTTCATCATTCTTTGTTCCTCCATAGCGCTTGTCCCATTGCTTCTCACCGGCTGCATCAGTCTTGACCAACCAATAATCCCACGTGGCATTGGTGCCATCCCAATTGGCTTGTGTTTTATCACCACTGATGCCGGACTTGGAGCGACCACCTAAAGCATAGCCGCCATCGGTAGTTTGTAGTGCCTCGGAAAGCCTGTCATCAAGCGTTCCTCCGAATCGCACATCCCACTGTTTAGTGGGCAGTCCATTAGGATTTATTGCAGAATTGGCATCATCGCAATCGCTGCTGTCTAATACATAACCTCCCGGCACGCCGCAGTCTGCTGTAAGAATGCTGTTGCCAGGATCTCCGAAGCCGTCGCCATCAGCATCTGCATACACCTTCAGGCCGACAAAGACCGGAACATCATATTCCATGAAATCATTGTAGGCGCTCCCAGCAGTACCACCGCCGGTACCTATATATCCCTTGCCGCTGACGGATAATCCAACGGCATAAGCGCGCACTACTCCAGTGAAATGTGCATTCTGTTTCCATGCATTGTTTGTAGGATCATATTCATAGAAATCATTTTTATAACTTCCGTCGTAACCGGTGCCGAGGTACCCTTTAGTATCAATGGAAAATCCGGTGGCTGCCTGTCTTGCTGATCCTGCAAAGGCGGCTTTCTGTGTCCAGGTATTGGCAGCAGGATCATATTCCCAAAAATCGTTTTTATATCCGCTGCTGTTGCTGCCGGTGCCTATATACCCTTTGCTGCCAATAGAGAATCCGACTGCCGCCTCTCTTAAGGTGTCTCCGACATTGGCTTTCTGTGTCCAGTGATTAGTAGCAGGGTCATATTCCCAGAAATCATTGTGCTGCGCTAAGAAATCCCCACCGGTACCTATATATCCTTTGGTGCCTATAGAAAAGCTAGCGGCACTTTGTCTTCCTGTTCCGCCGAAGTTGGCTTTCTTGGTCCAGGCGTTGGTGGCTATATCATATTCCCAAAAATCTTTTACCAGCGAGCCGCTTGAATTGTAGCCGGTACCGATGTACCCTTTGGTGCCAATAGCAAATCCGCTTGCTTTATATCTTGCTGCCCCTCCGAAGTCGGCTTTCTGCGACCACACATTGATAGCAGGATCGTATTCCCAAAAATCCTTCTTATAAGTGTTGGTTGAAGTTTTACCCGTACCGATATACGCCTTGGCGCCTATAGAAAAACCAACCGCATTATATCTTGCTATTCCGCCGAAGTTGGTTTTTTGAATCCAAGCGCCTTCGTCTATAATGCCGTTGCAGTTCTCGTCCATGCAATTGATTACTTCAGTTGCGCCAGGATTAAGCGAGGCATTGGCATCATCGCAATCGGCCTTGTTAGCAACATAGCCGGTCGGCGCGATACAGTTCGCTACAAAGAGCGTGTCATCAGCATTTCCATAACCGTCATTATCTGCATCTTCATAAAAAGTCTGCCCGATGCATGGGGGTGTATACTCCCAGAAATCATTTTTATAGTTTCCATCGTAACCAGTGCCGATATACCCTCTGCTGCCGATTGAAAATCCGGTTGCCCAATATCTTCCTGATCCACCGAAATTGGCTTTCTGTGCCCAGGCGTTGGTAACAGGATCGTATTCCCAGAAATCATTCAAGTTAGAATAGCCAGTACCGATATACCCATTACTGTCAATGGAAAATCCGGTCGCAAAGTATCTTGCCGATCCACCGAAATTCGCCTTTTGAGTCCAGGCATTGGTGACAGGATTATATTCCCAGAAATCATTTTTATTGCTGTTATCAAGGCCGGTACCGATATACCCTTTGGTGCCAATGGAAAATCCGACTGCCCTTCTCCTTGCTGTTCCCCCAAAATTGGTTTTCTGTGTCCAGGTATTGCTGGAAGGATCATATTCCCAGAAATCATTTTTATTGCTGCCATCGTAACCAGCACCGATATACCCTTTGTCGCCGATTGAAAATCCGCTTGCATCATATCTTGCTACTCCTCCAAAGTTCGTCTTTTGAGTCCAGGAATTGCCAACAGGATCATATTCCCAGAAATCATTTTTATAGTTGTTATCGTAGCCGCTACCGATATATCCTTTGCTCCCGATTGAAAATCCGACTGCACGGTATCTTGCTGTTCCGCCGAAGTTGGCTTTCTGTGTCCAGGCGTTGGTAGCAGGATCATATTCCCAGAAATCATTCTTATAGCTACCATTGTAGCCGGTCCCAATATATCCTTTACTGCCGATTGAAAATCCGACAGCAGCCTCTCTCGTTGTTCCGCCGAAGTTGGTTTTCTGTGTCCACGTATTTTGTGCGCGGCTGCTGTTTAAACCGGCTGCGGTTAAGATTGCGATTAAAATTGTGATCTTTTTCATGTTGTTTTGTTTTTATATGTGAATTGATTGAGTTATTCAATTACATTAAGAGTCTTCATTCGTATAAAATAAAAGGTTGCCTGAATAATCGCTTATGCTTACTGTATTTTCCAGACAGATAATTAGTGAAGTATCAAAACTCGCAGCAGTTGTAAAGAAGACTACAGAAGAATCCGTAAAATGTAAACCACAAGAATCCGAAAAGCGCCAATTGCAATCTGGCTTTTGAGAATGACAGAATAAAGAGTAACAGATGAGAGCACAAACGATGGTTACTTTTTTCATTTCAAATTATTATAGAAGTGTAAGTTGCACAATCTTTTTCTCTATCAAACCTACTGCTTTTCCTTCCACAAATAAAAAGAAACAAAAACATATTCTGACAACATCAGAATCAAAGGCCCCCTCAGTCACATTCGAAATCAAGGTGAAATTTTCACCCACTAATTCATTTGTTACTTTTACTTTGAATTAAATCGCCGCTCCGCGCCCTGTAGTGTAATGCATCCCATTGTTAAACACCGTAAACACATCAACAGGTTTCTTCTTGCAGCGGGCATTGTTGTCGTCCTTTTCATCACTGGTTCTTTTATTTTGAGTTACAGGATCAAAGAAGTAGCGGCGGAGCTCGTCAGGCAACAAACAAACGGGCAATATACACTGACCATGAAGAAGCTGCATCTTTCTGTTTGGCGCGGGAAATTAGAATTGGAGAATGCGCAAATCACGCACGTTGACTCATCAGCGGGCCTCCATTTTATCGTTCGGCTTCCTATAATCTATATTGAATTGAAGTCGTGGAATGACCTTCTTTTCAAAAAGAAATTATCTATTGATAGCGTGATGCTGACTCAACCATCCTTCGAAGTATTTGAAGATAGCAGCAGGGCGCCGAAACAGAAAATCGTCTTTCAATCGGTAAGAATTTTTGAAGCGATAAACAAGGCAGTGGAGTTATTCAATGTTCGGTCCCTTCATCTCGCGGATGGATCGTTTATTTATCATCCGGGTAATGGAGCTCCTCCGTTTGAAAGCCATCGCATCAATATTTCAATCGGGAATTTCGCCCGTGACAGCAATAATTTACACCGGTTTATGTCTGCGGATGAGGTTGAAATAGCAATTGGCGCTCAGGACTGGAAATTGGATGACAACAACAAGGAAATAAAATTTAAGCAACTGCAGTTTTCCGGCAAAAAGCAATCCTTTGAATTAGATTCTCTTCAATATTCCTCTCGTACCATTAACAATGAAAGTGCGCTAACATTGAGCATTGCCAAACTTACCTTCACGTCGAAGCAACTATCTGCCTTTTATGAAAATAACGAATTGCTCATCGATACCCTGCATTGCATTCGCCCCGTTGTTCAGCTTCAACTAAATAAAGACACTTCTTCCATTGATACATCTTCCGTGATCAGTGAATCGCTGAAGAGCATTTTTGCGAATATTCATATCAAGTTCCTCGACATAGACCAGGGGCAATTTACCATTGATGAGAAGGCCAACGGGAAATCGTCGCATTATGCCACCGAAAAAACGAATCTCAAAATTGATGATCTTGATATACGCCCCGATGAAACTCCGTTCCTCACCACCGGAAATATAGATCTGAAGCTAAACACGCTGCAGTTCTATACACCGGATAGTTTATATCAATTGACTTTGGATGAATTCGATTTGTATAATAATGACCTTCGTTTCAAAAATGCATTCTTCAGCCCTGCTCCTAACAATCATAAGCAGGAATCTTTTTTTATAAGGATTCCTGTTCTTGCGCTTAAAAACCTCGACCTTAAGAAACTGCTCGAAAAACGTTTGGTGGCAGAAGTAGCACAAATGGAGAACCCTGTCGTCACTATTCAGTCACGGGGTGAGAAGAAAAAGAATAAGACTGTTTCAGGAAACTGGTCGGGATTTTATGATGGGCTACAGGGAATCAGTGAATTGATGGAAGTAAAGATGTTCAACATAAAAAATGGGACGATCAATTATAGATCACTCTCAGATTCATCGCTAACGGCTAAAGTGAGCGGCTTCAATATCTCCGTTTTATTGAATGATTTTTTAAACAGCAAATCGCTGCAGGACATCAAGCATTCTATTCCTTACCTCGAAGCCGCGGCAATTACCTTTCATTCGCAGGCACTGACTGCAGATGTAACTCAATTAGGCCTCTTCGATTCGATACATCACAACATGATAAACAAAATTGAACTCACCCTGGCCAATGGAATGACGTTAAAAGGAAAAAAAATTGTCTGGAGAAAACTGAACTGGGATGAATTGAAGAACAGGAATGCTATTGTTGCTGACTCTATTAATATAGATGAACTGAATGTCAGGAATGGTGATGGAACCCCAACTACCAACGGAAATCTAAAAGATCTTCCAGTGATCAGGATCAGGAAACTCGGCATCAATGAATTCAAGGTGCATTATACACTTGCTGCCGACAGTAGCGTTGTTGCAAAAGCCAAGGGAAAAAATATTTTGTTCACAGACCTTTCTACTCTGAAGGATAAGTTACTGTGGAGGAATGCAACGGGAGTCTTTACCAATTTCGAATACAATTCACCCGGAGTTACTGCATCTTCCGACAAGATCAAGTTTGAAGCGCCGGGAAAAACACGTTTATCGGATATTAAATTGGATGTAAAGAACAGGGCAGAAGTAATACGCGGGCGGATTTCTGAAATAAATGTGGAGACAACGGTTACTTCGACTGATTTTTCCCGGCTTGAATTTCCAACTGTAATAATTAACGAGCCATCATTAAATGTGATTCAAACAGTCACTGAAAACTCAACATCAAAGCCACATAAGATTCCATTTGACTTCGCCATTGGAAGCATGAGTGTCAACGGCGGGCAGATCATTTATAAACTGAATAATGGAACCGATTCCATGCAGGTTTCTTCTGTAATAAATGCATCCCTCAATTCTTTAAGGGCAAGCGGGAGTCAATCAGAATCTTTGCACATCAACCAAATGAACATCACGCTTTCTAAAATAATAGCTCATGGTAAGAAGTTAGACGTCTCCGTGCCGTCTATGGAATTCACCGCTTCTGACGCAACTATTTTTGACGAGCAGGGCGAAACGGGTTTGAAATCTTTCATAAGCGGGCATTGGAACCACGCAACGATGGACATACTATTAAACAAAGATTCGAAAATGGACATCACTAATTTTTCAGGTACGCTTTCGCAGTCGGGATTTGATTTGAAACAGGGTCAAAAATTTCAGTGGATGGAATGGATGAACCGCATCAATATACTAAGTGCCCGGCTGCTATACAGTGATTCAATCAGGACTGCATCTCTCAATAACATAAAATGGAGTGCATCTACGCAGGATCTGCGAATAGATTCTTTTACCCTTCAACCCAGGTTAAATCCGGGTGAATATTTTAGCAAAACACCATGGCAATCCGACCTTATATCATTGCATGGTGGCTTACTTACCGTTTCCGGAATTGACTTTGACAAATGGGAGAATGATTCACTTTTTCAAACGAATAAAATAGCTTTCAGTGATGTTACTGTTGACGTGTGGCGTGATAAGCGAGTTCCATTCAGACATGGCTTTGAGGTGAGCATGCCTGCACAGTTAATTAATTCTATTGCCTACCGCCTCAACATAGATTCTGTAACCGTTACGAACGGCGACATCTTCTATCATGAGTTTTCAAACATTACCAACCGCGAAGGAACAGTACCGCTTGAAAATATTAATGCTACCATGCAGAACGTAAAAAACTATCATTCGGGAAATGAAGATACACTCACCATCCGCGGCAAAGCGAAATTGCTGAACAGCTCTATCAAAAAATTCCGGTATGCAGAAGCTTATAATGACTCCCTTGGATCTTTCAGGCTGTCAGTAAAAGCGTCTCCCGGGCAGTTGAATGAATTCAGTAAGATATCCAATCCGCTTGCTGCCGTTAATATAGACGATGGCATTCTCGATACAATGGTTGTACGAATTAGTGGCAACAAGTACGCCGCCATTGGTGAAATGCTTTTTTACTATCATGATCTCAAGGTTAGTTTTCTGGATCGTGAAGACGCAACCCAAAAACGAATCTCGCTGTCATTTGTAAATTTTGTTGCGAACCGGTTTGTTATAAAATCCAATAACCGGAAAGAATCGAAAATATTCTATATCCGTGATCGTGAAAAGTTTGTTTTCAATTATTGGATTAAATCCATCATGAGCGGAATGCTCACCAGTGCCGGCGTAAAGAATAACAATGCGTATGACAAGCAGTATCAAAAGCTAAAGGATCAATACGCGCTGCCTGAATTAAATTTTTGAGTGATATTCCAACCTCGAAGAATTGAGTGTACAAAGAAGAGATGCCTGAAATGAAAATAATTCTTTTTTTTCTCCGGCATTCTCTACTTTTAAGCCATAAACTTTCCTCATGCATCGTACAATTCTACTTTTACTGGTGTTCGCCTCCCAATTTTGCTCTGCACAGAAGCAGGATAATAACTGGGTGTTCGGTCATCATGCCGGATTAAATTTTGATTTGGCCCTTCCTCAACCCTTTACTTCCGGTATTTATTCTGTTGAAGATTGTGCTTCTATCTCTGATTCAAGCGGGCAACTGCTATTCTATACCAATGGGGTAAATGTTTATAACCGTCTTGGTCAGATGATGCCTAATGGAGATAGTCTCGCCACAGGGTTTCAATGGCAATACGGTGCTGACGCTCCTCAATCTGTTGTGATATTACCGGCGCCCGGTGACGCTCAGTTATATTACTTGTTTACGCGTTCTGATAGTGCTCTCAGCTACTCGATTATTGATATGGCGTTAGATGGCTTCAACGGCGATCTCAGTGTAAAAAATCAGTTGCTCTATAATAACCCCGTTCAGAGGTTCATGACGGCTATCAAGCATGGCAACGGTGTCGATTGGTGGCTCATAACTCATGGCTTAGGAGAGAAGTTCCTGGCGTGGAGACTTTCTTCTTCGGGAATTGATACTCTTGTTACTACTTCTATCGGGCTTGACTATAATTACGCCGGAGAGAACTCTGATGTGGAGCTTGTCTCAAACCTGCAGGGCACGAAGTTGGCATTTGCTTCATCTCTTGGCATTCACCTCGTTGACTTTGATCGCTGCCATGGCAGCTTCAGTAATTTTGATACCATTCCGCTTCCTGAAACACCGTACAGCTTCGCGTTTTCTCCACATGGGACGAAGCTGTATTTTACCTTTCATTACAATCAATTTCCTACCTTTCTGAAGCAACTGTGCCTTGATTGCGGCGGTGCTCTTGACAGCAGCATCAAAGAAATCTATAACGATTACAATCTCGATTACAACCTCTCGCAAATTCAAAATGGACCTGACGGCAAAATTTATGTCGCGATGAGCTACTGGTGGGCTACTGATACTTTGACGGATATATACAATTTGAATCTGAGTGTGATCAATGATCCTGATCAACTTGGCATAGATTGCAATTTCGATACAGCTACTATTTCCCTGGGAGGAAATTATAGTATTGTAGGGCTTCCTAATTCTCCTTATTACAACATGCCCCCGGTCGCTGGTGAATGTAATGATACGATAGCCACTTTCTTGCAGATGCCTGATGAAAATGCCGGGGTTTTATATCCCAACCCTGCTGACGGTGAATTTAAAATCACCATTTCAACGGATCATGCATTGATTTCCATTATTGATGTTTGCGGAAGAAAAGTTTTAGAGCAAAACTACAGGAAGAATGAAATGATTAATGTCGCTCATTTGGAAAATGGAGTTTATAACGTTGAAATAAAATCAGGAAATAAAGTCTCGTATACCAAACTTGTCAAGTTATAACGTAGGGGCACCCCTCGCGGGTGCCCTGTGTATCTGATGGCGACGCCCAAATCATTCGTGATGATACAATCCCATAAATCCGTTTGAATAATCACCCGGTAAAGAAGAACTCAGTGAGTCACGATCAGTTTATGCAACTCAACGCTGTTTCCGGATTTTATATTGACCAGGTAAAGCCCTTCCGGAAAATCAGACACGTCGAGCATCACCTGCAGTTTGCTATTCTCAGCATTCCATTTTTCATGCATTACCAACTGCCCGTCTGAAGAATATATTGTAACATTCACAGGGCCTTCTGCATCATCCATAGAAATAACCACCGCATCTGATGCAGGGTTCGGATAAAGCTGCGTGCCGGGATCAGCGATTGGCTCACCAACCGTTACGCGGGGATTTACAACCATATCGCAGTCAAAATAACCACCCGGCACCGTATCGTTCAACAGGACTTTAAAGCTGTCGAGCTTAATGCGAAATTCAGCAATCAAGGATTGATAGGCCTGATCGTTGATGAGGTTCGTGTTCTCCTTCGGGTCGTTCACTATGTCAAAAAACTCTTCAGCCGAATCGGTACAGAAATAATGAGTATACAGATATTGCTTTGACCGCACAGCCCTGAAGTCGGGATAATTGGTTATAGAACCCTGAATCAACTCTATGTAAAAAGCATCACGCTGTTTTGTTCCATTATAAAGGTCTTTCAATGAAAAACCAACCATGTTGTAAGTATTGGGAACACCCGCTGCAGCAAGGATGGTAGGTGCTATGTCGAGGTTAGTAACCAATTGATTTGTGTTAACCGTACCGGGTGAAAACCATTTTGGATAGCGCGCATATATAGGAACCCGAATGGATTCTTCCTGCGCCAGGTTCTTTGATTTCAGCTTGTGCTCTCCGAAGAAAAATCCATTGTCACTGACGAACATAACTAAAGTATTGTCAAGCTTGTTCATCGCTTGCATCGTGTCAAGCAAACGGCCGATCTCGCGGTCTAAACCCCGCACTACTTCAAGATAGGCTTCCAGATCAGTTTTTAAAGAGTCAGCGTCACTGTATGATACGAGGCTGTTTAGCGTGCTATAGAAACTGGGACAATTATTAGAATACTTATAAAAGTTGGAAGGAAAAGGCAGTGAATCATTTGCAAATGCCCCTGTGTCTTCGGCCTGCGGTATCCATGCCGCATGCGGTGAAAGATAGCAGAGGTTCATGAACATCGGTTGAGTAGTCGCCCTTGTTGCCCAAAGATGAATGGCACTATCCGTGAGAATGTGCATCTCATGACCTTTGGGGTGAATTTCTACGCCGCCGTAATTGTATCTCGGATTTATTTTCGCCCATTTATCCGTTGCCATCCAGAAATCCCATCCCGGCTGAGGCTGGTTAGGCAATGTCGGGTATAGATATTTTCCCAGCAGGGCCGTATAGTAACCTCTATCATGAAGAATGGAACCCGTGGTGGGAAGACCATCTGTATAGGATGTTTCATTATTGTAAGCCCCGTTATTATGAGGATAAAGCCCGGTGAGCATGGTGGCCCGGCTCGGTGCACAAAGCGAATAAGTAGCAAATGAATTCTTGAAATTGACCCCTTCATTTGCTATACGATCTATAGACGCTGTTTGCAAAAATTCAGGTCCGCCGTTGCCGCTATATGAGTCGTATCGCGCATCGTCAATCACAATAACCAGGATGTTGGGCAATGCACCTATTTTGAAAGTATCCAGAACTGACCAATGGTTCGTTGTGTCAGCGCATGCGGTTACCTGGAAAACATAAGAAGTATTCAGAGTTAGACTATTTAGTTCTGCAGATTGAGTGGACCCGGTTGAAACATAGCTCCATGTTGAAGTAGTCACCGGACGAAAGCGAATCTGATTCGAGGAAGCGGAACAATAGGTTTGCCATGTGATAGATGCAGATTGGTAATCACTCACATCAACCGACGTCACTTGAGCTACTTCACAGCCTAACGTAGTTGCTTTTTTAGTTTTGTATGTCCCCTTACTGTCCGGACACACAGAGCTTACGCCCAAGATATAGGAGATGCCTGGTTGCAGCCCTGAAAATGTATAAAGCGTATCATACACGTGGGGTTTAATTTTTGTCCATACGGAAGTTCCTTTGATTTTGTACCTCATCCTGTAATAGGAGATGTAAGGCACATGCTTCCAGTGTAAGGTGGCCTGGCAGGCAGTGATATCGGTCAGAAAGAGACCTGTTGGTTCGGAAGCGACGCAACTTTGTGCAGTAGTCTTTTCTGAAATAAAGAGAATGACTGCAACAACGAGCAACAATACTTTTTTCATAATGGAGATTATGGGAATAAAATTACATAAGATTGGAATATGACATTCATTTATTTTCCAATTAGTCATAGACAATATTGGAAGGTGGGGTTGAAATGAAATTGTTCATCATTCATTTCCATTAATACGTTAATTCACCATGCTTTGTTACCGAATACACACATCTGATTGAATAACCAATAAACTCCGGCGTAATCATTCATTTTCAAACATACCTTGTCTGACCAATTAAAAGTATTTTATTCATGTTCCAAATTTTTTTCGGAGGATGTTAAACCAAAAGTAATTTCAATATGCAGCTCTTCTGGTTTTTATTTCTTTCCCTAATCGCAGGCCTTCAAAATTTTCATTTCTCAATCACGACTTTCACTGAAGCCTCTTCAGTACTTGTCCAGTGGACTCCTTCGGGAGAAATGATTCTGCAATAATAAATTCCGCCCGGCAACCCTGATACATCAACCGCGATTATTTCCTGCTGAATTATTTCTCCCGGGGAAATCCTTGCGACAAGCGGGACATAAATTTTTCTTCCCTTTGCATCAAACCATTCTATGCTGCTTTGATTGAAATTTATTGATGAAGATATATAAACAACATCACAAGCAGGATTTGGATAAAGAGAAATTGATACTCCGTTATGTTCATTTATACTTAGACATGGAACAAACAAAACATACACCGTGTCAGTTGCAGAACAGCCTGAAATATTCGTAACTGAAACTGAATAATATCCTGTGGTGTCAACGGTAACGGATGCAGTGGTATCTCCGGTATTCCAGCTATAAGAATCAAATCCCGGACCCGCATCAATTGTAAAAGTAGTGCCCTCGCAAATAGTTGAGTCAGGACCAAGATCAATTGATTGAACGGAGAGAGAAGAAAACTCCGAAGTATTTCCCAGGCCGTCAGTTTGCGTAGTTGTAACTAAGCAGGGCGCTGAAATGGCGCCAGTATAATTCCAGTTTCCATAATTATCTGCTGATACATTCCCAATCCATGTAAAACCTTGCGGATTAGCATTTATACTTTGATTGTAAAAGAGTTCAATGGTCGCGTTTGGCAGGGCTGTGCCACTAACGTTGTTAGCGGTTGCTACCAGCACCACCGGTGTTGCGATCCCCCCGTTTGCAGTACCATTGTTGTTGATGCCCTTCCCGCTGTTATCGCCGATGGCATTGTGCGTAAATGTATTTTGCTCCCCGTAGCAATTGATGCCATCTGCCCCGTTCTGGTAAATACTATTTTGGCTTATAAGATTTAAACTGCTGTTGTAGGAAATAGAAATTCCTGATGTTGTATTTCCTGCGATTACATTATTCACAATATAATTTTGATCCGCGTTAACTGCAAGGTCAATGCCCGTCGCATTCGGGATCAAAGTAGTCAGTGCGCTATCTACGCCGATCTTGTTATTCATGATCGAGTCCTGAAACTGCTGATCATTATTGATCGTGATGCCATCAGAAGTATTCCCGCTGATGATGTTTGCAAAAGAAGCATCGATGCCGCCAACCATTCCTCCACCAGCTTCATTGGTGAGACCAATGCCGGTAATATTCGGTAATGCATTTTGCCCCGAAAAATCCACCCCTATTTTATTTCTGTAAATATGATAATAAGCAATGCTATTATAAGTTCTTATGCCTATGCTGTTTCCTGAAATCAGATTATTATTGATCGTGGTTATTGCATCCGAATTACCACTATAGAATTCGACGGCAGTGCTGTTTCCAATTGCGGCAGAACCTGTAACGTCCGTACCGATAAAGTTGCCTTGTATTGTTGGTCCACTGCCCTCTACCTCAATGCCGTAAGTATTTCCTGAAATAATATTTCTTGCACTGGCGGTTGTTCCGCCGATCATGGCACCGTCATCATCAATGCGAATACCGAAATAATTGGGAATGGCAAGTGTTCCTGTAATATCAGTGCCGATCTTATTTCCGGCTATAGTTATG
Source organism: Chitinophagales bacterium (assembly GCA_035638255.1). GTDB lineage: Bacteria > Bacteroidota > Bacteroidia > Chitinophagales > UBA10324 > DASRAJ01. The sequence goes on along the minus strand of DASRAJ010000001.1, from coordinate 27,434 downwards.
TTCGTGTTGAAGTGACTATAGATACCTTCGCCAACGGAGCCCGATAAATTTCCTGAAATAATATTCCCCTCACCAACTCCAGTGCCGCCCACAGTTAAATTGAGTCCGAATTGCAGATACATGCCATGCTCATTGGCGATGGCATAGGTTCCGGTAACGTCAGTACCTATTTTATTTCCTTTTATAGAAAGAGTGGTGCATCCGTTATTATCAATGCCCCAAACATTCCCGGAAACCAGGTTGTTTTTTATAACAACATTTGAGTCGTCAATGAGTTGAAGCGCGTAGTAGTTATTTCCGCCTGCTGCGATACCGGAAGTATCAGTGCCGAAAAAATTGTTTTCTATCGTGATGTTCCGGCACTCGCTTAATGTAACGGCCGCCGTATCATCATTGAAAACGTTTCTTTTGTTGGTTGCTCCAATAGTTATTGAATGTGCAAAATAGCAGGAGATACCCGATTCGAAACCATGAATGTGGCACCCATACAACTTCCATCCATAAGCATTATAGTTATTTAGATAGTCGAAATAAAAGCAAGTACCTACAATATGATTTCCATCCAAAGAAATCTTAGGGGCAATGCCCGTATAACCGTTGGCCGGCTGAGTGCTTCCGTCAATGATGAGCGGCCGGGTGACGGTATACATGCTCAAAGGAGAGATGGTATGAGGAGAAATACCCGGAATGTTAAACGAGATCTGATCCTGTGATGGAGATACTTCCGAAAAAGCAATCGCCTCCCGCAATGAGCCGGGACCTGCATCATCAGTATTCGTAACTGTAAAAGTTGTTGCAGCGGTATTATAGGCAATCACGCCCGGGCTTACACAACTGTGTGAGGCGCTTGCGGCGAATGTAAAGACAGGATCCGAAACGCTAAACTGGCAGTCAATATGGCAAGAGCTAAAAACAAATAAACTCAGACTGTCAACCGTAATCGTTGGAGGAGGACTATTGAGGTACATGGTATCTATGTAGCTGTAAATATATCCTCCGACATTGTCGGCGTTTGCATTCATGATCATCTGCGAGAGTGAGCCGGGTCCATAGTCATAAGGGGAAGTTACATAATAGGCATTTCCGTTAATGGCATTGCAGCTCTGCGAGTAAGAAATATCCGGAAGAGAAATGCAAAGATTGATGAGAAAAAAAAGAGGCAGAACTTTTTTCATCGTGATTTGTGTGTCTTTGAAGTTTAATTGCTCAACAATACTATTACTGACAATATATTCTTCCTTATAATGACGTTCATGCACTTCGTGTCATCGGGATGACAGCCTCGCTGGTGTAACGTCATTTCTATTTTTTCCGTTGGCAAAATGGTCGGTACTCCCGAATGACTTTTGTTCTCCATCCGTGTCCTTTGCTCAGCTTAGGGATGGATGAGTTTGTTTCAGCTTCACTCCTTCACAAACTTCACAATCTGTTTGTCACCAGCGACTTTTATTTCGGCTAAATAAAAACCTGCGGGCAAGCTGGTCTCATCAAGTTGCAATGACTGATCACCGGCAGTGAGGAATTGGGAAGAAGTGGAAATCATTTTTCCTTCCACATTATAAATGGAAAGGGTCACTTGCTGATCTTCTTCCAGCGCAAATTGAATATTCAACAGACCACTCGTAGGGTTGGGGTTTAGTTCGACTGTAGCCGATACCTCTCGCTGTGTATCCGTCAGCTTCAGTGGCAAAGTTTTAAAAGTATCAAGCGGAGACCAGTCAGAAATATATCCGTTGCTGCAGTAAGCGCGAACCTGGAATTCATAGGATTTGTTTGCTAACAGGTGTTCAAGTTTCTTGCTCGTATTCGTAGTGTTCTTCACTTTCCAGGTGACATTGTTTAGCCTGCGAAATTGAAGGTCATACGATGTTGCATTGTGCACAGTACTCCATGCTATTTTTGCCGAGGTGGCAGTTATTTTTTTCACCGTAATGGTTGCAGGATTTACAGGGGCACAGGGTTTCCAGTTGCGCTTAGCAGCGCGATAGGATACAAGGCTCTTTCCGTTATTAAGCGCCATTTCCCAAACCACAGAATCCGTGGGGGTGACCTCGAAAAAGTTAGATTGGTTAGAGCTGAAATCCCAACCGCCACCGATCAGTGTATTCCCGTTTGACAAACGCTGAACGCTTCCCATAGCAAACCAATACGCGTTGCCATTTGAATACGTCTTCGGCTGATAACTCCAGACGAGTGTGGCAACTTTATTCACTTCATCCAACTGATACTCTTTCGCCATCGAATGTGTCGGGACATGATAGTTTCCGTTATCCCAAACTGTGAGGTTGCCGTTATCAAGGACACGAACGCAATGCTCGTAAGTAAATGGCTCAGGTTCATCCACCCACGTGAACTCGTTACTGATTCCGCCGAGGCGCCAAATAAAATCTCCGGTTGCCGGATCAATTTTGTTGACCTGATCAAGATGCCTGTTTGAGACCACGAGATTTCCATTCGCATCAAAATCGAGAGAGTTGGTGTGCATATAGTCAATCACGCAACTGGATAGATTCTCGTGAAGAGATTCCGTTATGGCTACATGATCAAAACTGTTCCACTCAAAAATTAAATTCTTATCCGGATCCAATTCCTGGATCACAGTTCCTGTTACCGTTGCATTGTGACAATAGCCCGAATTGTAAACCGTCATGTCAACTATTTCAGGATCGTCGGCGATAAACCACGCATTTCCATCTGCCGTTAATGTGAATTCGTGTACATCCATGGTATATCCGTTCGCAGGATAGTAATAGTCAATTACAGCGTAGCTTGAATCCAGTATATCATACCTCGGGTAGTTGGTATTGTAAACTGACAGATAACCGTTGGGGTTAACATCGAAATCAAAATCGTATGCTCTCTTTGCGCTATAATATACTGAGTCGCCATTCGGCTCTATAATGTTATATCCGTCGAATTTGGTACTAAAGCCAAAACCACCCCATGCATCAAAAAAGATTTCGCCCGGTGTAGGATTGGTATTGTTGACGATGGTAAATCCTCCGGTGATATCACGCAGGTCACCTTCATCATCGCCCGCTGTTGACTCATCATAGCCATTGCGCTGCAATTCTTCCTTCATCAAAATCTGTTTTGCATTGTGCAATTGCTCCTGCTCTGCCAAAGAATATTCGCGATGTGTAGAAAAGCTAAACGAATATCCGCTTAACGTTTTTCTGTTCACCGTCTTTAGTCCGGCACTTATTCGCACGGTTACCTCTTCACTATATGAAAATGGTGTTACCGGTTGAAGAATAATTGTTTTTCCATCACGCGCCAAAACAATTTTGAAGTCGTGAATGCCGCTCCTGGTTCCTTCCACTGAAAATAATTTGTTGCTGAGGGAAGAAGCATCCAAAAGACTTCCCGGTCGGATGATGATGTTGTGGTTGATGTTGCTCATCTTCGAGCCGGGCATGGGGGAAACATATTGAAACTGGGCAAATGCTGCTGAGTGAAGGAGCAGGAACAAGAGTGTAAGGTTTTTCATTGGAGAAATTTTGTGAAGGGTGATTTGATGGATTAAAGATGAGCAAAATTCTGACAGGGAAAGAAAATCTTCTTTCATCGAAAAAAAACTTCATTGGAAAGGGACAACAATTTTTCATTTTTTACTTGATAAATAAAGTAGTATGTTTCTACTCTCCCCATGTCCAAGCTGCGCAAACAATGAAACGATTTCTTTTTCTATTCGCAATTGTTTTTTCATCAGCCTGTATAACTTCCTGCATGAAGTATGAAGATGGACCTTGCGTAAGCTTTCGAAGCAAAGAAAAACGACTGGAAGGTGAATGGAGTTTGAAATATTTTACTGTTGATGGTGACGACTCACTTGAGTATTGGAATAATTATTTTGGAAATGAATGTACATTTATCTTCAATAAATGGAGTGATTTAGGTTATTATCCTTTTACAATTGAATGGGGCTTTAAGGGTTCAAATTATTATTTTGCATATGGGTCACATCTTGGATTTCATGATGAGTTTTTAGGCCCCATAGGTTTTACTGAAGATACCGCTAACACCGCATTCCCGTTTTTATATGTAATTAATACGAATGAGTGGCTTATTACCCGTTTAAAATATAAAGAAGTTTGGCTTGAATTAACTGTCAATTTAAAGCATTATGAATTGCATTTAGAAAACCTTAAAAAAATATAGGTGAAGAAGAAATCTATAATTTTTATTTTTTGCTCTTTCGTAAGTCTTACTTCTTGCATGAAGTATGAAGATGGACCTTGCATAAGTTTTCGAAGTAAGGAAAAACGACTTTTGGGTGAATGGAGCTTAAAATATTTTACTGTTGATGGTCAGGATTCCCTGCAGTATTGGAATAATTATTTTGGAAATGAGTGTACTTTTACTTTTTATGATTGGAGTGATTTAGGTGACTTTCCTTACGCAATTCAATGGGGTGATACAGACGGTAATTATTATCGTGTGACCGGGGGGCGTCAACATCTTGACGATAATGTTCTTGTGATATTAGGGGGCCAGGAAGATCCAGTAAGTACAGCATTCCCCTTTTCCTTTCTTTGGGTATCAGCTAACCTTGATGGATGGCCTATTAGCCGCCTTAAATATGATGAAGTATGGTTTCAATTCGATGTCAATTTAAAGCACTATGAACTTCATTTAGAAAACATAAAAAAATTTTAAGTAAAAAATTTTTATCTCGTTTATTTTCTTGTGTGTATTAACATCTTGTATGGTTAAGGGGCAGGTGGAGTTATTGAAGTAGTTGGTGAAGGGGAAAGTTCCGAGGTGTAAGAACTATTCAAATAACATTTCGAAATCTTTTTACTTCTCCGCTGCTGAAAATTTTCTTTTCGAAAACATCAGACGTTTCAACAGTAATGAAAATATTCACATACTCCTCAAATAACCCCACGCATGCAGCCGGTCTGAGTCTTCAATCCATCGCTCGCCTACATCATCGCGGTAATACATGCTTGGGATCATGATGTTTGCCACGCGGCTGTAGGTTTGCGCTTTCGCCTGCTTCATGGTTTGGCCCGTGCCGCAAACAATCAATATCACGCCCGACTCACCTGCAATTACCCATTCTCCGTTCACGAGTTTCACATCTTCAATGTGAATGCCTTCGTAATTCGGTTTCTTAAACATGATGACGGTATCTTTCGTGTAGGTCTCATGAGTAGCCGGGTCATTGAAAGGAAAGGGCGGCATCACAATGCGCACACCCATCTGAAAGCCACGCTTCGTTTTGAATTCCGTCAGCGTGCCTGCCGCCATCTCATAGAGAAATTCACTGATCGGCATGTTAATGCCTTCCTGCTGAATGCTGATGGTGGGATAGCCAAACCGCGCTGTGAATTCAAGCGGGTAGATGCCCTGCGCATTCACGATGCAGTTCACATCCATAGAGCCGACGTATCCTTCTTCGGCGAGCTTCACTTCCATTTTAGCGAGTGTGGCCGCAAAAATTTTATTGGGCTCGCTCCAATACATCGTTGTTCCCATTTCACCTGTTGCCGGCCCAATGTTGCCGGGAAAAAGTTTCTTGTGCTCGAAGTTTACGTTGATCGGTGACATGAATTGCTTGCCGTTGAAGAACGCACTCACTGCTACTTCAACACCTGTCACCCGCCGTTGCAACTGGAATATTTTGATTTTATCGGCCACTGTTTTTTTGTATGCCTCCAGTACCTGTATCACATCCCTGCCGTCTTCTTCTTCACCGACAAACAGCAGCCGCTTATAATTCTGCGCTTCGCCGCTGGGCTTGATCACATAGCGGTTGGGATTTGCCTGTACAAACTCAATCGCTTTATCGAACGAAGTGAATTCTTCGAATGGAATGATGCCGACTCCGTGCTTTTTCAATTCCTCTTGCCCGAATGTACGGTCATCTTCAAGGCGATCAGTATAAGGTGTTCCGCCCACAGCTAATTTGCCGCGCTTGCGAATATCGGCAGCCCATTCGCCCATGCCAAGTACGTCATCGAAGATGATGATGTCGGCCCAATCAACTTCTTTTTTCCAGTCATCGGTTTTCGGAACAAAACCATCCGCGCAGTCTTTACTGTCTTTTTCGCGTATCCAGTATTTCGCATCGTGGCCTTCTTTCACTACTTCCCACGCAATGTCGCTGATGAGCGCGTCATAAGAGACGAAGAGGAATTTCTTTTTATCCATGGATGCAAAATTAGAAATCGAAATAGAAAATTGGATAAGAGGAAGAAGGTGCGTACCAAATTGTCGCAGTGCGCGGTCATGCTGAGCTTGTCGAAGCACGTGCGAGAGCCACCCGCACAAGCCCTTCGACAAGCTACTAATGACACAACCCCAATTACCCGCGCTGCCTCCTGATCCCGATTAATCGGGAGACCGCTCCCCGCTAACGAGTGCGAGAGGGGTTCTCCTTCAGGAGCTAGAGGCGCGCGCAGGCGAAATAAGTGTCATCTCTTGTTGTTTTTCTGCAACGCGGGATGGGTTCTCAGGGTGACCAAAATATGCACCCGGGGAAGATGTCCGAAACAAATTGTGAAATATTAACCTGGGTTTTGCAATTGAGTTAGAAAAAGAAAACCGCAAAGCTCGCTGAGTGCACGCGGAGAAAACGCAAAGGGTTGATTTTGAAGTGCATTTTCTTTGCGAAATTTTGCGATCTCTTCGCGTACTCTGCGGTTAAAATTCTTTTGAGACAACCTCATTTCTGAGCAAGGAAGAAAATCGTTGTCAACTTTCATTTACAAGAGTTCAATTGCAAAATCCGGGATTATTTGTAAGCGCATCGGAATTCACATCGAACCTCAAACACGTTTATCCGGAAGAATCAAATGCTTGAATTTCTGGTAGAGATATGAAACCAGCAACAGGATAATTCCGAGGGCAATGAAGGAGAAGATGCGGTGCAGCGTATCGAGATAGGAGAGATCGTAGAAAAAAACTTTGGCGATGGTGAGGGTGAACACTACGATGGAAACAACACGAATGTTGAAGCGGCTCCTGTAAATGCCGATCACCATCAGCAGCATGGAATAGAAAAGCCACGCACCGGATATGCAGAGCTGCTGAAGGTTGCGGAGATTTTTTACCAGCGCTGACCCGGACTTGCCTGCTTCTCCGCTGTTGAAAATTTTCTTTTCGAAAACATCAAACGTTTCGGCCGTGATGAAAATAAAGATCAGCGTTACCAGCGTGACCCGCATCACGTTTATCGCGATGGGGAACCAAGGATAAAATTCTTTTTTCTCCATCCACCGCGCCTGCATGTAAAGGCACAGTGAAGTAAATAACAGCGCCAGTGCTCTGAAATTGAAAAGAGGAATAAAGGTTTCAATCTGTACGCTGTGCATCACCAGCGCACCGCCACAGGAAGCAACTGCAATAAGAATCAGCAACAAGCTGCAGTGAATGAATGGCGTAATTTCTTTCCGCAACCCGAAAAACAAAAGCACGAGCGAGAGCGCCATCCATTCCGCGCAGAGCAAGTATGGCAAATTCTCACTGTAGAATCTGAGCTGTGTTTGAGTGACGTTTGCGCTGAGCCTATTGAAGTAATCAACGGTTTCTGATGTGATGAAACCGAAAATCAAAATCACCATCATCACGCGCATCACATACTGCGCAATGGGAAACCACGCGTAAAATTCTTTTTTCTCCATCCATCGCGCCTGTATGTAAAGGCACAATGAAGTAAACAGCAATGCCAGCGTTCTGAAATTGAAAACAGGAGTGTGGGTTTCTGCCTGTACGTTTTGCAGCACCAGCGCGCCGCAGCACGATGCGAATACAAGCAGGATAAGTACCAAACTGCATTGAATGAACGCTGCAATTTCTTTTCGCAATCCGAAGAACAGAAGCACGAGCGAGAGCGCCATCCATTCCGTACAGAGTACATATGGCAAATTCTCACTGTAGAATGTGAGATGAGCCGGAGTCGCATTCACGCTTAGTTTATTGAAGTAGTCACAGGTTTCCGAAGTGATGAAACTGAAAATTAAAATCACCATCATTATGCGCATCACATACTGTGCAGTGGAAAACCACGGATAAAATTCCTTTTTCAAGATCCATTTTACCTGGATGAAAAGACAGAGCGAGGCAAGCACCAGGGCCAGTGCGCGGATATTGAAAACGAGAGCAAATGTTTCGGGCTGCAGATGAACTGCCACCACTTTTATGATGGCGAAAAGAAAAACAATTCCTGAGAGCATCAATCCGCTGTCAACGTACGGCGCGGTATTTTTTCTTAACCCGAAGAACAAAAGTGGCATCGAAAGCAGCGTCCATTCAATGCACAAGACGAAGGGCAAATAGTTGCTGTAGAACTGTGCGCGTTGTTCAACAGAGTTTGCAATGAGCCGGTTGAAGTAATCGCTGGTTTCAGTAGTGAGGAAAATAAAAATCAGGATCACCATCGTCATGCGTAAAACATACACGAGCGTGCTGAACCACGACTGGAAATTTTTCTTCTCCATCCACTTCGCTTCAATGAAAAAGCAACCGGAAGTGAGCAGCAGCGCCATTGTTCTGAAATTAAAGATTGAAACAAAAGTGCCGGCACTGAGCTGCTCTGTAATCGCGCTGACGGCGAGGTAAGGGAAAGTGATTCCTGCGAGGATGATTCCCCAGATGTAGAGCGACGGATTGTTTTTTCTGAGCCCGAAAAATAAAAGCGGCAATGAGAGCAGCATCCATTCTATACACAGCACAAACGGAATGTTTTCCCAATAGAACAACTTGTGCGATTCCTGCGCATTGGTCATCAACTGCATCATATAGTCTTTCGTTTCCAGCGTGACGATCATGAAAAGAAAGAGGACAGCACCGCAAGTGTACACGGTGTTTAATATCCCAGCCGTGAGGATTTGCTGAGAGGAACCTATTTCTCCCGAAACCGGCTGCAGTTCAGGTGATGAATCTTCCCCGCTCATACCGGTTACGGCTGAATCAAGAGTTGCCGGTTTTGACTTATAGATCGCTGCAAGGGTGGCGCTTACCATCATCACTGCAAGGGCCAGCGTGCGCTCATTCCACAACAAGCGAAATTCTTTCGGTGGCAATTGCAGCGCGTTGAGTACGCTAAAGAAATAAAGGAACGAGAGTACAAACAACACAAGTGCGCACCAGGTGACGATGATGTTTCTGAATCGTGTGGCAAGCAGCGCCAGCGCGAGTGCCTCCAGCGTCCACGCGATGTTGAGATCGAAATCGCGGTACTGTATGGCAGATGCAATCACAGAAAGAAGGATGGCGGAGAGGAGATAGCGAATGAGGAGTGGCTCGTCACCGGACCGGCACTTCAGCGCAAAAAGATAGACTCCGAAATAAGCGGCAGCGAGAAAGACGGTAAAGGGCGCAGTGAGCGAATGATGATGCGTATCAATCACATCATACACCGCAAGAAAATAAAATACCGCATTGATGGCCGAGATAACCTGGTGAATGACATCAATCTTCTGTTCTCTCCTGTAAATTCTAATCAGTTCCATAGCGAGAAAGAGCGCCCAAAAGATGGTGAGGAAGAAGACAGTCGTCCACACATTGTCTTCGGAGAGATTGCCCATCCTCCATGCGACATACATCAGTATGGTGGCAGCAAGTGTGAGGGGCTCGAGCACCCTCCATTTTTCTTTTCTCAAAATAATAATCAGCAGGCCTGCATCGAGAATGGAGATGTACGTGAAAAACCCCGTTTCGTTTGCATGTCCTGTGCTCAGCAAAATGGGTGTGAGAAAACCTCCGAGCCATCCAAAGAGTGCAATCACAATAGAATCATACTTGAATGCCTGTGTGAAGGTGATCACGGTTACTGCCGACATCATCAGCATAGCTACCGTTTGTGAAACGAAAGCGAGATGGTAGTAATTGAAGGAAGCATAAGCCGAGAGGTAGAGTATCGCAAGGCCCGCACCTACCAATCCCTGTGAGAACACACGGAAATTTTTACGGTGGTAATAGTGCCCTCCGAAAAGCAAAGCCAAACCTGCGGCAAAGCCGATGATGACACGCATCGTTTGCGTGATCCAGTCGTTGTCAACAGCATACTTGAGAAAGAAGCCGGTGCCGATGATGAGAGCGAGTGCCCCGATGCGATTCAAAATTTTTCCGCCGATGAGCGCTTCCCATTCGGCATTGGTGCGATGTGGTTTGGGGGTGAAGATTTCCTGCGGCGCCTCAACAGGAGGAGAAATTCTTTCTTCTTCTTTCTTCGTCTCTTCAATTACCGGAACCAGTACTTCCGTGCTTACGATTATCTCTTCCTGCTTCTCTTCTACCACCACGATCGGGGGTGGAGGTTCTTCGAGGATGGGCAGTTCTTCAAACACTACACGCTTCTTTGAAGCAGCGAAGTTTTCATCCGGAATTTTTTCTGTGGGTTTTTCTTTTTTCTCTTCAGCAGCGGTAACAACTTCTTTCTTCTCTCTTCTCAATTCTCTTTGCTGAATGAATAGCTCCCGCACTTCTTCTTCGAGGAGTTTTATCCTGTTGCCTTGCTTAAATACGACACCGAGAACAATAGCGGCAACAACAAGAACAATGAATGTTAGCATGGGGCGGGTTGCGATGCAAGATAAAATTTTTATACAGGCGCGCCCCGTATTAAATCTTTACTAAGGTGACGAAGTACAGCATGTCCATTTCTCCTACTCAATCTTCATTATCTTATTCCTATCGCATACGGATCCACAGAAATTTCCGCTTTATAGTTCGGGATCATTTGCAGTGTACTCATGTCAATCATGCGAACAAAACCATTTCTTCCTCCGCACGTGCTCGTGTGATGGGGTGCCGGTCCGTTAGGATTCACGTTGCGGTTGGGTATATATATCACATCGCTTTCATCGTCAACAGCAAGATCATGCGGCTGATAAAATCCGCCGGAGATGCTGGTGATCACACTCAGCGTTTCATAGTTGATCACATATAATGAACCATCGCATTTATCACCACAGCCGTCTTCCATGCAGGTGACAAACAGGTAAGGATGTGTTTCTGAAAAATCCATCTCCTGGGGAAATGTACCGACCGGAAGTACTGCGAGCAAACTGTCATTCGAGGTCTTGAACACGCGCACCTCTGCTGTACCCTGACAGGTGATGAAGTACATGGATTCATCCGGAGAAAAATTGAGCTGATGAGGATCGGGTCCTCCGGCTATGGTATTGGGTGTTGTGCCGGGTTCAATGCATACCTGTGTCACGTCAGGAAATTGAGGATTCGAAATGTCAATCTTATAAATGATGTTGCCGTATTCTGCGGTCACGTAAAGAGTTTTGAAATCATGATCTGCTTCAATACCGTGAGGAAAAGAAAATAGTCCCTGGTACGAGGCTATCACCGTCAGATGATCCAAATCAACATAGGTAATTTTTCCGTCGCTCTCAAAATCCACGGCGAATGCTTTAGTACCATCAGGGGAAATTGTCATGGTTGACCAGCTACCAAAGCCGATGTTCACTTCCCCCACATAAGAATCATCAGCGGTTCTGAATTTTTGTATAGCATCTCCCGCAAGAAAAATCACATACCAGTAATTTCCATCGGGTGAAATTTCAAGTTCATGCGGCGCTTCAATGCCGGAAGAATTTCCAATGTCAACATCACGCATCACTAACCTGGTGGTAGCATCGAAAACAGAAACAAGATCACAGCCCTGGTTGGCGACATAAAATTTTTTGCGAAGCGGATCATCACTGAAAGGAATCTTACCCTGTGCATCAGGTGCACCGTTATCAATCCATGATTTGAGAGTTTGCTCCTCTGTAGCTGAAAGTGGTGCGCTGTTGTAAGGCATCGTGGGAAGCAACACCGGACCTTGTGTTGTATCAGTGTTGGTGAAATACATCACCCAACTTTGATCGGAGCGAAAGGGAATTACCACCGATCCTCCGTTACCTCCCTCGAAGAGGTGTTGCCAACTGCTCATATCTAATCCGCCGGTTGCCGCTTTACTTGATGTAGTATGACAACCCGTGGTCGCGCATTTGGTAAGTATGATGTTTGAAATTTCAGGAGGGTAATCGCCTGTGAGTACAGGAGTTTTATCGGGTTTGCATGCAATGATGAATGACATCAGTACAACACCGAAAATTATTTTTTTGGTTTGAAGAAGAGATGTCATCATTTATATCCGCCTGCGAAAATAGAATTGGTGCAGCAAAAAGAGTATGACTTCTGTCATGTGTTGTATTCCGCCTGAAGGCCAATTAAGCGAAACTCAATTTGATGAATCTCATTCTTACAATTGATTGAAATCATGAGTTCACGGGAATGGCTATCGATAATTTTGTATAAACATTTCAGTAACGCAACTAAATGGAAGGCACATACTAAAATCCTTCATATCTCTTATGAAAACAATAACAGGTATTTTAATTCTGCTCTTAGTCTCGCGCATTTCATTCGCACAGTCGTGGGGTACCACATACCCGCTTGTAACCGGGGGATATGATGTAGCATATATTCCTGAACTAAATACCACTTATGCATCCGGTGGCGGCAATGTAATCACCCTCAGTCATGATACGGTGACCAGCTCCATTCCCGGTCCTTCCATCAATAAGTTTGGATATTTCTTCAGCACACTCTATGCTGCTACAGAAGGATCCAACTCGTTTCAATTCCTCAATGTAACCTGGAACGCAGTCCCCAACGTTACACTTAATGCAAGATCATTCTATCTTGACACCATGGGCGCTAACATCCTCATCCTTGGAGAATCCACTGAACCATACCCCGGGCACGTCATGCAGTATGATGGAAGCCATGTTAGCACGATCCCGGGTCTTGATGTCTATTGGCCCTCAGATCTCTGTGTTACTTATGAAGGGAAGAAGTATATAACGTACACATCACCGGATTTTGAGGCGCACCTGTTGGTGTGGGATGGTGTTTCCTCACATACTGCGCAGGTTCCCGATAATTATGGTATCGCGAATCTGTTTGTTTCGAATTCGAATTTGTATGCAACATTCATCTTTCTTGGAATTTACGAGTTGTGGAAATACGATGGATCAGTTTGGCAATTCGTGCTTCAATTTCCGGCGGCCTTTAATTGTCAGGGAGCATTTAACGATAATGATGAGGCGATTTATTTCTTCGGCAGCAAATTATATAAGTGTGTGGTGCCGGACATGACGCTGGTCGAAATAGAAAGCCCGCTAACAAACACTATATATGCAATGACCAAAGACGCGAAAACCAACATATTCTACATAAGCTCCAACTTCATTTTCTGGTGGGATGGCAAACTGCCGGTAGCCACGGGTATAACACCAACTCAGCCCTTAATCCCTGCCATGTTTAAATTCGATATGTCAACTAAAACACTTGTCGTTGGTTACGATGGAGCATGGGTAGTGTTCAACTCCCTTGGGCAAATTGTTGTTGAGGGTAATGGCAAGGCAACGAAAAATTTAGGATACCTACCGGCTGGAACCTATATCATTTCGCCAAGGGAAATGCGTTGGACGAACAACAAATTTTTGATTACCCGGTGATCGTTGCTTAGAGAAATGTGTCTCGCACATCAGGCAGATTCCCGCAGATTTTTTTTATCTGCTTAATCTGCGCAATCTGCGAGACCTTTTAATTTACTCTTCATCAAAAAATCCTGGTTAAGTCATTTGCGGTGCTGTCTAAATATTTTTTCAACGGTGTTTTAGATAAAGGAATATTAATCGGAATTTCAAGATGAATAGGAATAGAACCCTTTATCCTCACCTGCGCAGGGAATGAAACCATCGCTCTTCCTTTTATAGGCAAATCAATTTTTATTTTTTGATTTACAGGAACCCTGACATTTAAGGGCAGCTTTTGATTTATCATCAGCCTGATAGGAATATCGCTAACAAATTCAGTACTGCCATTCAATTTTGCATTCAGCAATTGGTTTAACGGTACTTGCGCCTTCACCGGGATTTTAAATTTCTTAATTGTGAATTTCTGATCAATGGGAATAATTCCCTGAACCAATAATCGCAATGTGTCACGTAAAAACAATGCAGTGTCTATTTTTAGTACTGTGTCTATTGGCATGGTAACCATCATTGAATCTTTGCTTAAGTCCAACGTCATTATTACCGGTATGGAATCACTGACGTGCATGCGTAGATCTATGGGCACAGAATTTTCAATCGCTATTTCTGTATCCAGCGGTATAGTGGTATCAATAATTACAGTATCATAAATAAACTCATTGCCAATAGCTCTCAAATTTTGTGCTGCATCAAAGAGGTCTCTTTTAGCAGCAACATAAAAATACAAAAGAGAAGCGCTAAGAACCACGGAGATAATAAATCCCGAAGTACCCGCAGCAATAAGAATTTTAGAAAAAGATTTCATCAGACGGATAAATTAAAATCCCTCTATGCCTCAATACCGGACTCAGTCTTTGGCCGGAACGTATTTGTAATTGTTACTTTTAAAATTTTCGTATAAATCCTCTATTTGCTGCGATTCACCTGTGCACCTCTTTGAGACAACATAAATGATAAAAATGTAGATTATACTCACTACTATTAAAAACACATGATTCTCTTTATCATAGCCCCAGCCACTGATATACGTGTTTACCAAATCATTAAAGAGCAATAATATTGAAACCGCCAAGGGTATGTAGAAAATTCTTTTTCTGAACCAGTCAAGGCTGGTATCATAAAAAGCCTCGCCGGGAATCTCGTCGTCGGGCACGCTAAAAATTTCTTTCATGGAGAGGAAGTCATAGTGATATTTTCTCCGGTTTAGATTTATTGCTTCCAGCGCCTTCATTTTATCAGGACTTTTATCAAGGAATTCTGTAAAATATTTTTCATCCGCCTCATCGGAGTACCGGTTTGTAATGGAGTTCAGAGCAATCTTCAGGCTACTCACCTTCCTGGTTAAAATAAATTTAAGGATCAGCAGGAGCACAATGAAAGAAAAGCCGGCAAATAATCCTATATCACTAACATCAAATGTGTTACCTAAGATGGGGATTTTTACCGTTTGAATGTTAGCAACAGCGTTGCTGTTTAAAAGACTAAACAATTCCTTAGTTAGTTGAAATTGAAGTTCATAGTTTGAGGAGTCAGATCCCGGAGACCGGTCAGCTTTCAGCAACCGGTTCTGCAATTTAATCACTGAGTCCCTATAATGTTCTAATCGCTGGCTTGCATAGTTAAATGGATGGGTGTTCCAGAATTCTGCGAAGGAAAGTGTGCTCACGATCACAATCACATACCAGAGGCTGCGCGTATTGTTGGAAGTAGAGTTAGACACCTCGCAAAGTTTATCAATAGAACCATCAATGCGGAGATCAATACCCTGAACATTGGGGGTTTGCTCTCGCGATTCATTCTGTGGATTTGTTTCCATTATTCAATGGATTAGTGCGTGAGGATTATTGTTATGAACTAAATGAAATTAAAGCTGTATTTCGAATGCGCAAAATTTCATTCCGGCACTGGCCACACAGGCAATTCCCTTTTCATTTATCTCAATTAAATTTTCACCCAGCGCTTTCTTTATTGAACTTGGAACCGAGACTGTTGCAAGGTTTCCTAACTCGGAAACGGTAGAGCAAATTAAGGATTGTACTCCGGCTTTAGCCGAAGTATCCTGAATTATTTTATGCGAAACAGAATGGGGAAAAATAATTTTAGGACGGTAATCTAATTTACTCAATAATGTTTGCAACACAGTTATAGCAGGGTTCACCCCATGCCGCAGCAGTGAGGAGCTATGAGCATAAAAATCCATCATGGGTAAATCAATTTGCTCTTCCGCATCCATTATATATCTTTCAAAATTTGGCAAAGCAATGGCACAGGTGTCTGCTTCCTCAGTATTTTCGATAAATTCAAATTTGCAATCTGAAGTGGAATCCCTTTGAAAGATGCAGGCTGACGCTGCTTCTCCTAAAGTAAAGGAAGCATACTTCCACTTCAATTCCTTTTTATCGCCCAGGGTAAAATTATGCGGGATAACAGAACCGTGGTCATCCATCGGAAACTCAGCATTAACCAGCAGTATAGAATTTATTGCCGAAGGATTCTGAAGAAAGGAATCAGCCAGTTGGACTGCCGTGGCCCAACCCATGCATGCGTCCACCACATCAAAGTTTCTCACATGGTATAACCCGAGAGCTTTACAAATAAAAGAAGCATTGGCGGGCTCCGCAAATCCCCGGTCAATGCCGGAGTAAATCACAAGGTCAATATCGTGCTTTTGAAGGTTCGACATTCTTAGTGCATTCTCAACGCTTTGCACGATCAGATCAATGGGCTTCTCATTTTTAGTTCTCCAGTAGCGGCTGTTTATTCCGGTTTTAACAAGTAGTTTCCCTGCTAAAACTTCCAGCTCTTTTAGCTGATCGCTGTTATTTTGAGGCGCACTATAGTGCCGTACCAGTTCAATAATATCTTCATTACAGATTCTCCGCGAAGGTATTTGACAATCTATCCCTGTTAGTTTCATGAAGACGGACTGGTAATTTTTTGCTTTTACTCATCCCCTGACAAACAAAGTATTTTATCGCTCTTCCTAACCTTAGTGAGGTACGGACTCACGAAGGCGCCAAGGTAGGGGTTTTTTCGAAGTGGCAACCCAGCAGGATTCGGAGTTCCCAATCGATTTCTGACGTTGAACTGGAAGAGCTGGTACTGAAAAGATTTATTTGCAGAAACGCACTCGCAATTACAAGCAAGAAGGATTTTTTAATAGAGAGTTTTTGAAGGTGCGGAAAGAAAGGGCTCGATCGATCATAACTTTTGTTTCGGCTGATGCTGACGTTCATCCACCAACATTTGCACAATTGATGGGATGCAGCTTTTCATATTCTATTTTCTCATAGAGTTCTACCGACAATGGGGTTCTTTGACGATGACGTTTTTACTTTCAAATCTTCAGCCATTCATCCCGCGGTATTGCGGGATTTACACCCTGATAGATCTCTGCCTAAATTGTAAGAAGTTTCCTGCTGAATGACTGATTGAGGAGTATGTCATTAGGAACGCAAACTATTTTCAATCGAGTTCTTTGGCAATGACATTCATCCTCGCTGCACCTCTAACTCCTGAAGGAGAACCCCTCTCGCACTCGTGGGCGCGGAGGGACTCCCCTTTAGGGGTCGGGGGCTGTGGGTGGGTGGGTCATTAGGAACTTGCCGACCTTCTTAGCTGCAAAAAAACTTCATCAAAACTCTTAAATCGAAATTGTGTCTGAAAAAAACAACATTTATTCTGCAACAATAATTTTCTTCCTGATAAACTCATTCCCGCTCTTCATCTCAATAACATAAACACCTGCCGCTGTATTTCTGAGATTAATTTCCTTTTTATAATCGTTTTGCAAAGACGTAAAATTTTGCAGCAGTATTTCTTGTCCTATTGTGTTCAATATCCGCAACGATGTATTGTGTGCGGAGCAATTTATTAATTCAACTGTGAAATTCCCATCAGAAGGATTTGGGGAAACAAAAACAGAAACATCGTTGGCGGGATTCTCCACTGCCGTAATGAGTATGTCCGCAGAACTCACGCAGCCGTTTGAATCATAGGCGAACACGGTGTACAAACCCGTTTGCGTATAGGTATAAGTCTGCATGGTTGCACCGGGAATATCTGTGCTGTTCAGTTGCCATTGATAGCTCATAGCAGGACTGCAGGTAAGCACGTTCCCATTTTGCAGGATGTTAGGGATGGGAGGCGTTGGATACACGGTGATATAATCTGTGAGAAGGAGCGTATCACTCCCGAAATCATTTGTAATTATAAGTGTAACATCAAAAGTACCGGGGGTGTTGTAGCAGATGTTGGTTGGATTCTGATCGGTAGAAGATGAAGGACTTCCCCCGGCGAAATACCACTGCCAGCTTACAGGATTGTTGATTGACTGGTCTGTGAAGTCAATGCAAAACTTCTCGCAGATGGAAGTATCCACTGCCATGAAATTTGAATGAGGCAAAGGGTAACAGCCACTGTCGGGAGTGTATTCCCAGAAACTTATTTTTAAAGTGCTGTTAATGTCATTTATAAATCCTGTACCCACATAAGCTTTGCAGCCGATTACAAATGCTGTAGCTTCTTCTACAATGCCACCCGGGTAAGATGCAATGGTGATCCAGGTATCTGTTGAAGGATCATATCTCCAGAAATCAGCCAGGGCGCCTACACCCCAGTTGCTGGTTCCTGTTCCGATGTATCCAAAGCTTCCGATTGAAAAACCGACTGCCTCACTTCTGCCTGTGCCCGGAAAATTTGATTTTTGTGTCCATGAATTTGCACCAGGATCATATTCCCAAAAATCGTTAGTGCCCATGCCGTTGCTATAAGTTTCTGCCCCGGTTCCTAAGTATCCTATTGAGCCGATTGAAAATCCGGTCGCATAAAGTTTTGCCTGTCCGGCGAAATCTGCTTTCTGTGTCCATGCATTGGTTACGGTGTTGTATTCCCAAAAATCACTTAGAAAGCCCAGGCTATATCCTGTGCCTGCATACACGTTGCTGCCGATGGTAAAACTAATGGCGCCTAATCTGCCAGGACCTCCCATGTTTGCTTTCGCTGTCCACGAGTTTGAGGCAGGATCGTATTCCCACAGATCGCTGGTGCCGACGGTGCCGTCCCATCCGGTTGCGATGTACCCGTTTGAATCCGATGAAAATGCGAGCGCACGATATCTTGATGTTCCCGGGAAGTCGGCCTTTTGTGTCCAGATGTCTGTAGAAGGATCGTACTCCCAAAAATCTGCATGGTAAACTCCGTAGAAGTCACCGCCCGTTCCTATATATCCTTTGGTTCCGATTGAAAAAGCTGCTGCACCCATTCTTGCCATTCCGCCAAAGTTGTCTTTTTGCAACCAGGTATTTTGAGCTGAAACAATATGGATCATCAGTACAGACGGGAAGAGAACTAAGTATATTTTTTTCATGGATTGGGAGTTAAAGTTTCATTTATCTTACAATGTAGCTCAGACCAAAAACGGTTTCACACCGGGAACGAGGCTGTCTCACACTTTGCGTTTCTAGGTATGCACTCAGCGAGCTTTGCGGTTTCCTTTTTATAACTTTTGAGACCGCCTCACACGCCTGCGCAAACCGCCTGGCTTCGTGAGATAAAGATAAGGGATTTATGAAACAGAGGCATCAGCAATGAAGGCGACGCTGATCAGTAAATTAAACGCCTCCTGTGTTTCCACAAGAGGCGTTCATGTTCCATGGCTGGTATTTATATCTTGTTATTACCGGTTAGTTTCAACCTGCACATAAGCGGTTTCACTATTATCCGATCTGAATAAGGTGATCCGTGGTTTTCCAAGCTGCGTATTTATAGCAACTAAATCGGAGTTGAGATTTTCCTGCTCACCATCGAGGTTCTCCTGGTCTTTCTTTAGTTGTTCCTGCTGGTCTACTATGGTATTTGCATCATTTTTTATCGCCCATTTATCTCCTTTGGCAATGTCTTCCCGGAGTTTGGCTTTAGATGTGCGAAGAGCAGCCTGGTCATTCTTAACTGCATGTTTGCTGTCGCAGATGGCCAGCTTGTGATCATTTACAAGATCCATCTTATCGGCTTTCAGATAGGTCAGATCTCTTTTCAGATCGGCTTTCGCTTTCATCAATTCACGCTTGTGCATGATTGCGGCGACCCGGAGCCCTTGCTCTTTGTCTGCTTTAATATTTTCTTCAAGAGTCTTGATAGTTTCTTTGTGAAGATTTATATTCGAAATATCCTTTTTGATATCCGCATTTTCCGTTTGGTATTTTGCAGAGATCGCTGAAGGTGTCTTCGGACCGTTTGCAAATGCAAAAGATGACACTATCAGGAATACACAAAAAGTCACCATCCCGGTAACCCAGCGTGCTTTTGTTTCTGAAGTTTTCATATTTTTTCTTTTAGTGTACCCACCGGGCAACAACATCCATACCACCGGCAAGGGACCAGGTTGCTTTTCTGTCTAAATTATTCATAATCAAATTTGCATAAAGGGATTTTATAAGTGCTATGTTTGGGCAATGCAGTCTTATTTTTCCATTTTTCGAAAAGATTTCTATTTCCTGTTTTAGCAGGATGTGTGAATTATGTAAGTTATTTCTATAATTATGTAACCCCATGTGTTTCAGTTTACACATTTTTGCTGTCCCTTAGGTTTGCCTTCGACATAAGCAACAGCCAGATGGTATGAAGTACAAAAATCTTTTCCTTCTTTCTTGTCTCACTGTTTTAGCTTGTGGAAAATTATTTTCACAAAATCCGGATATTCTATGGTCAAAAACTTATGGTGGAAGTAATTCCGAAGAAGTACATAGTATCCTGCAAACCTCTGATGGTGGTTTTATTGTATGTGGATATTCCCAATCGAACGATGGTGATGTAATCGGAAATAATGGCGATTATGATGCCTGGGTTCTAAAACTAAATGCCGAAGGAGAAATCAGTTGGCAAAAAACGTATGGAGGGAGTTGGAGTGATTTTATAACTGTAATTAAACAAACTGAAGATGGTTACATTTTATCCGGCGAAACAGGATCAAATGACGGAGATATAGTAGGAAACCATGGGGGTGGTGCAGATGCCTGGATACTTAAAATTGATACTTCGGGACTTGTCCAGTGGTCAAAATGTTTTGGCGGCAGCCAGGCAGATGTTGCTTCTGATATTCAAATATGCCCCAATGGAGACTTCATCTTTGTTGGATTTGCACAATCAACTGATGGAGATCTAACTTCTAATTTTCTTCACGGCGCAACAGATACCTGGGTAGTAAAGCTGGATAGTCTGGGCGACATTATTTGGTCTCAGTTATACGGTGGAACAGGGTTTGATCAAGGTACAGCAATTTATAAAACCAAGGATAACGGTTATATTATATCGTCAGTTACAACAGAAGGCAATGGTGATGTAAGTAACAGTAATTATCACAACAGTAGTGATTATTGGCTATTTAAAATTGATAGCATTGGAATGATTGAGTGGTCAAAGTGTTTTGGTGGGAATGCACAAGACAGTCCGAGCTCAGTTATGCAGACTGATGATGGCGGCTATATCATTGACGGAAGTTCTCAATCGGATGATGGCGATGTGACGAATCATCATGGTTCTTCAGTCTATTATGATTATTGGATAGTTAAGACTGATAGTGCAGGGAATTTGATTTGGCAAAAATCATTAGGCGGAACAGTTCATGATATCTGCAATTCAATAACTTTATCTGCAGATTCGGGACTTTTATTAATAGGCTATACTAGTTCATCTGATGGAGATGTGACTTATAATCACAGCATCTATCCTGATGCCTGGATAGTAAAACTCGACAATTCCGGCACGCTGCAATGGCAATCAGTTTATGGAGGTTCCGACATTGATGAAGCTACTTCTTTAATTCAATTAAATGATGGGAGCTATGTATTTGCGGGCGGATCATTTTCAAATGATTACGATCTCAGCTTAAACCAGGGACTATTTGATTATTGGATTGTAAAATTATCTGCAGCAACTTTAGTAACCAATGTAATTTCTGATACTAATTACCTGATATTTCCGAATCCTTCTTCAGGAATTATTTTTTTTAACAATCGCGACAACTTATCAGGAATTATTGAAGTGACTGATGCGTTGGGCAAAATTATTTATTTCAATAGTTACACGCCGAGCGAAAAACGAGTGATTAACTTAAGCGATTACCCGAGAGGAATCTATTTTCTAAGAATAGAAAATAACAATACTTTTAGCATCGAGAAAATAATTTTAGAATGATTTATGACCACTACATTCGCCGTGCAGCTAACCCGTGCAAGGCCATGGCGAGGGCACAATATGTATTAAAAATGAATCAAGCTGCTCTATTTACAATTTGCTTTTTACTTGAAATAAGCAACGCATTCTCACAGGCAGGTATTCTGGATTCAACTTTTGGAATTAACGGCATAAGCAATTGTCTACCCGGGGGAGCCGGATGTTCTGTAGCCATTCAGACCGACGGAAAAATTGTTGTGGGTGGTTGTAACCACAATGGTCACTTCGCCTTAGCGAGATTTGAATCTTCAGGTTTGCTTGATAGCACTTTTAGTTCTGATGGTGTTGTGGAGTTGAATCTTGGACCAAATTCTTGTCAAAAAATAGCAATTCAGTCAGATGGGAAAATTTTAGAGGGGGGTACTGATGGGACTCTTTTTGGATTAGCTCGTTTTAATATTGACGGCACTTTGGATATTTCCTTTAGCGGGAATGGAACTGTATCGACATCTTTGAATGATTCTGGTTATGCATCTTATAGTTATGGGTTAACAATTCAACCCGATGACAAAATTATTCAGGTGGGAGAAAGTTGGTCAAATTCAGGTATAATGGGCTTTGCGGTTGCACGGTTCAATACTGATGGTTCTCTCGACAATAGTTTTGGTACCGGAGGTAAAGTATTAACCCCTATTGGAAACGCTTTGCCTTATGCAACTTGTGCTGTAGTACAACCTGATGGCAAAATATTAATAGGAGGTACTTCATGGAGCGCTACAGGTTCCCCAAGTTGTTTTGCTTTAGCCCGGTATAATTCAAATGGCACATTGGATGTTGACTTTGGTGTTGGAGGTAAGGTTACAACTTATTTCGGAGCCGGTGATGCCAATGATTATGATACGGGCTTGGCTATTGCATTGCAATCAGACGGCAAAATAGTTATGACGGGCACTTCTTATATTAATGGCACTGATACCTTAGCAAAAATTCCAATTGTAAGATACAATGCCGATGGTTCTCTCGATAATAGTTTTGGTGTAGACGGCAAAGTATCAGCATTTTTTCCGAGTCATGGATACTATGAGCCTAGTTCTATCGCAGTACAACAAGATCAAAAGATAGTTATTGCTGGTACCGGTACTAATTCTCCATCAATCGATTCTAAACATGATTTCTTATTGTCACGGTTTAATACGAATGGTTCTCTCGATAGTTCTTTTGGAAGTAATGGTATTGTAATTACGGCAATTGATTCAACTATTAATGCCATCAACTCTCTTTGCTTACAGCAAGATGGAAAAATTATTGTTGCCGGTATTTCATATATGCAAGGAATGGTGGTGGCTCGCTATCTCTCAGGTTTAAATGTTGGAGTTATTAACTTAGCGATAAGCAACAATCCAACTCTTATATATCCCAACCCTATTCAGTCAGAAGCAACTCTTCAATATACGCTCACTAATGAAGAATGCATAAGCATCTCATTATACAATATGCAAGGAAGTAAAGTGCAGACTTTTCTTACCAATGAAACCAGAAACCAGGGGGAGCATAAAGAGGTATTGCATTTAGACGGAGCGTTACCTTTGGGTAATTATATTCTCGATATCTCAAATGGTGTTCACAGTCAGGGTATCAGCATCATAAAGCAATAAACCAATCCTATGGCAACTTCTTGTTTAGAGCATCTTCCCAATCTAAAAAAAATTGTGCGCAGCCATAAAATAAAAACAATCTTCTTAGTTACATTTTGTTTCTTTCTGCAAAGTAGCAGTGTTTTTTCCCAAGCGGGCATGCTGGATTCAACGTTTGGAATTAACGGCATAAGCAATTGTTTACCCGGGGGAGCAGGATATTCTGTAGCCATTCAGACTGATGGAAAAATTGTTGTCGGGGGTGTTGAAAATGGCGATTTTGCGGTAGCCAGATTTGAATCTTCAGGTTTGCTTGATAGCACTTTTAGTTCTGATGGTGTTGTTGTGGTGAATCTTGGGCCACCTGGTTTTCTGAAAGTAGCAATTCAGTCAGATGGAAAAATTTTAGAGAGCGGCACTGATGGGTCACTTTTTGGATTGGCTCGTTTTAATACTGACGGTACTTTGGATAATTCCTTTAGCGGGAATGGAACTGTATTGACTTCCTTTAATGATTCGAATTATCTTTCATCTGGTTACGGATTAACAATTCAACCCGATGACAAAATTATTCAGGTGGGAGAAAGTTGGTCAAATTCAGGTATAAAGGGCTTTGCTGTGGCACGGTTCAATACTGATGGTTCTCTCGACAATAGTTTTGGTACCGGAGGTAAAGTATTAACCACTATTGGAAACGCTTTGCCTTATGCAACTTGTGCTGTAGTACAACCTGATGGCAAAATATTAGTAGGTGGTACTTCATGGAGCGCTACAATTGCCCCAAGTTGTTTTGCTTTAGCCCGGTATAATTCAAATGGCACATTGGATATTGACTTTGGTGTTGGAGGTATGGTTACAACTTATTTCGGAGCGGGTGATGCCAGTGATGATGACGAAGGTTATGCTATTGTACTGCAACCTGACGGTAAGATACTTATGACTGGAAATTCCATAATTGGAATAAATTTTAGTAAGTTGGCCATTATTAGATATAATGCTAATGGTACACCCGATCTAACCTTTGGGGTAGAAGGTAAAGTTCTAAGTGATTTTCCATGTAACGCGTATGCTATCGCGCTACAACAAGATGGTAAAATAATCATAGCAGGTGCAGGAAAGGATGACAGCCTCTTTAAAGCCGATATTTTATTAGCGAGATATCTATCTGATGGAACGCTTGATAGCAGCTTTGGTGTCAATGGTATTGTTATCACATCAATCGACAATACCACGAATGTTGTCTCGAGTGTAGCTATTCAGCCAGATGGAAAAATTATTGTTGCTGGTACTTCATATATGCAAGGAATGATAGTGTTACGTTATCTCTCCGGCTTAAATGTAGGCATGCTTGATTTTAGTACAGCAGATTCGCCAGCACTTATTTATCCCAACCCAATTCAATCAGAAGCAACTCTTCAATACACGCTCACTAATGAAGAATGCATAAGCATCTCTTTGTACAATATGCAAGGAAGTAAAGTGCAAACTTTCATTACCAATGAAAAGAGAAACCAGGCAGAGCATAAAGAGGTATTGAATTTAGATAAAGCACTACCTTGCGGTAATTATATTGTCTCTATTTCAAACGGTATTCATAGTCAAGGTATCAAGATCATAAAACAATAAACCGAACATTAAGGAAACCTCATAGAAGTCATTCAATCACAATTTTCTTTCTCATCCCAATAAAACCAGTGCCAGCGCCATCATTCATCGGTTTTATCTCGATGAAGTAAATACCCGCAGTGACACAACGTTTTCCATCGCTAAACAAATCAATTTCCAGCTTCCCGGAATGCAGTCCTGTACTTCCAAGTGAAGGGAACTCTTCAGATGAATAAATATTTTGTCCGAGCATATCTACAACGCTGATTGAAATTTTATCAGCCCCCGAAAAAATCGGGGCAGGCATTAAACCACTTGTCCCGATCTTTTCGGGATTAAGCCATTCAACCATAAATCTTCCATTCGAAGGATTAGGATAAACAGAAATGCCTGCATCACTCACATCAGCAATGCCGCTTATAAGCACATATTGATTTGTGGAATTAACGCAGCCATTTGAATCACTCACGATCACCGTATATAACCCCGTTTGCAAAACAATGAACGATTGATTGGTGGCGCCGGGGATATTAACGGAGTTGAATTGCCACTGATAAGAATTTGCCGCACTGGAAGTAAGTGTATAACCTGCTTGTGTGATCGTTGGAAACGGAGGAGTAGGATATACGGTTATGTAGTTCGGCAGTGTTAAGGTATCATTCCCGCTTGCGCTGGTAGTGATCAGTGTGACGTCATACGTACCCGCTGTATTGTAGCAGATGCCGGTGGGATTTTGATCGGTGGAAGAAGAAGGAGTGCCTCCGGGGAAAAGCCATTGCCATGCAGTGGGGTTGTTCGCAGATGAATCAAAAAAGCTGACACAGAATTTTTCACAAACGTCAGTATCCGAAGCCGCAAAGGAAGATGCTGAAAATGATCCGGCACAGGAAGGTACCGTGGATGATAATTCTGCGAGTGTATATAATCTAATATTATCCAGCACCACCTCTGTGCAGGAACTGCAGATATGTCCCCAGCCAGTAAACTTAATGGTATGAGAAGGAGAGGTAGCATTAAACTCAATGATGAAAGTTGTTCCAATGCCACCTGAATGAGGAGTAGGTTTGCATCTCATTAAAGTATCTCCAAATCCCACGTCTACGGCAAATAATCCATTGGCTTCGAAAAATCCATTGTTGACTTCCCCGCCTGCCCAAAATTCCAATACATAGGTATGACCTATTACCAGCCCGGTTACAGTTTGTTCTATGCTAACCCCGGTTGACCCCCCATAATCGGAAGTATTTAATGGATACCCGGGAGGAGTACCTGTAACTGTACATCCTAAATTGATTAAACACGAAGTATCATTACTGACCGGTGAGCATGCATTCGGAAAGGAATTACCGAGATAAGCGGCCCGTGATCCCTCGGGAATGAAAGAGCGTGAATAGGGATCATTATTAAAGATGCAGACATAAGTTCCACTGCCGCCACCGGTGCAGGTCCAATTGGTTAGATCACATGAATAGTAAAATGAGTTGGGGCAGAACACATCTAAAATGTATCCTCCTGCACATACGGTATCTTCAAAGCCCCCATTCAGTAAAAGGTTATTTACTCCGGAGCTTATTGAATCATTCTGATCATAGCAATAAATACAAATTATTTGTCCGGCTGAATACTTACAAAGCGCAACGCTCAATGCTGCTGAGAGGAAGAGTAGTTTCATAGGTTAGTTTTTCGAACCGTTAAAATAATTGATGAAAGAACATAGCAAAGCAAACAAAAAAT
Source organism: Chitinophagales bacterium (assembly GCA_035638255.1). Taxonomy (GTDB): domain Bacteria; phylum Bacteroidota; class Bacteroidia; order Chitinophagales; family UBA10324; genus DASRAJ01. The sequence continues at coordinate 778 of DASRAJ010000001.1, read as the reverse complement.
GCTCAGACTTCAACGGTTTTCTGCGGCACAGTTTATAAACATTTTTTATTGTACATTTTCCCGATAACATTGAGGAGTACTTTGCCGATGATATTTTTACTTCACATTTTAACGAGTGAGGTATCATTAGCATCGCAAACTATTTTAAATCGAGTTCTTTGGCAATGACATTAATCCTCCCTGCACCTCTAACTCCTGAAGGAGAACCGCTCTCGCACTCGTGGATGCGGAGGGACTCCCCTTTAGGGGTCGGGGGCGTGGGAGGGTGTGTCATTAGCCTCTAGATCTTTGCCTAAATTGTAATCCCGATGCATCGGGACTGAATGACTGATTAGAAGTGAAAGGGAGGGTATCATTAACAGCGCAAACTATTTTAAATCGAATTCTTTGGCAATGACATTCATCATCGCTGCACCTCTAATTCCTGAAGGAGAACCGCTCACGCACTCGAGGATGCGGAGGGACTCCCCTTTAGGGGTCGGGGGCGTGGGAGGGCGTGTCATTATCCTCTAGATCTTTGCCTAAATTGTAATCCCGATGCATCGGGACTGAATGACTGATTAGGAGTGAAAGGGAGGGTATCATTAACAGCGCAAACTATTTTAAATCGAATTCTTTGGCTATGACATTCATCCTCGCTGCACCTCTAATTCCTGAAGGAGAACCGCTCACGCACTCGAGGATGCGGAGGGACTCCCCTTTAGGGGTCGGGGGCGTTGGAGGGCGCGTCATTAGCCTCTAGATCTTTGCCTGAATTGTAATCCCGATGCATCGGGAC